>NZ_JBIWCZ010000003.1:0-188736 GCF_044761765.1 Peribacillus sp. NPDC097284 | reverse complement strand
ATGGCATCCGCCATTTCGTTCAACATCTCCCAGTTGATGCAATTCTTTTTCTCTGGACGATTCAACCAAAGTGTCGCCACGTTATTTTCCTTTTGATATTCAATAAACTTATACATATTGCACTCTCCTCTATATAAATTTTTTTACTAACTATACAACTATAGAAGTCTATTAAAAGCTTATGAATTTCTTTTACACATTACTTACTTTTGGTACAATCCATCCTGCTGTCTTTACAGCTTGCAAGGCAAATCCGAGGGCCATTGCCAACCCACCGCCATACCCACGTTTATAAACATTTCCAGTATCCGCTCCAGCAACGAGAAGTCCTGGAATCGGCTTCCCTTCTGAATTCAGTGCTCTAGCCTGATCGTCAATTCGAAGACCAGCATGAGTAAATGTAATGGCTGGTTCCACAACAAGTGTATAATAGGGTGCCTTGTCCAACGGCCGAAGATCATAAGCACGTGAAGGGTTGATTTTTTCAGGGGATGAAACAACTTTTTCATTGTATTCTTTGATGCTTTGCACAACTGTCTTCCCATCAAATCCCCATTGAGCAGCAATGTCACTTAATTCTGTAATCTCCTTTACCTTTATCCCAAGTGCCCCATGTTGAAGAGCCACCTGCAACCTATCCTCCGCTTCAACGCCATGGACAAATGACTTTAAGACATGTTCCTGTTGGATATGTTCGTCCCAGACAAGCAATCCACGTGCATTTGGCTGAAACACCAACTCATTTGAACTGCGGAAATCCCCTTGACTCTCGTCGGTAAACCGGACTCCTTCCTCATTAAATAGGAGCGAATAGTCACTATGATATTGGGAGAGTCGGGTAAATAGTGATGGGTTATTAAGACAGGCTGGTGAACTTATCAAATGTCCATAAAAACCTGGGTTCTCACCAGCCCATGTTGATCCTGCCTGAAGTCCTAAGCGGATTCCATCACCAGTACTGTTAGGATTAGACCTCAGGGCAATACCTGCCGCGTTTGGGTGGATTTTTTCTGCCCTGAGAGCAGGATTTGCCTGAAAACCACCTGTAGCTATTAGAGTCCATTCTGCTTTTACCTCAATTAATTCGTTATCATCGAGAATCCGTGCTCCCTCTACCCTCCCTTCAGGACTTAAAATTAGCTCTTCAACAAATGCACCTAAGATAATTTGACCACCCGCCTTCCGAATCATTTTTGTACAATCCTGAAGATGCCCAGTTACATTCAACGCATAACCGAGTCCATGAAGAACAGGTGTCGGTCCCGACTGAAACATTCCGCGGCTGCGCATCCATTCTGTTCCTTCTGGAAAATTTTCCAACACAACACGAGCCAAATGTGGGTCTCCATCATCCCATCCTCTAAGTACCCGTTCATCAGGAACTGTCCAAAGGAATCCTGCATGTTGTCCAGAACCACCAATCTCTGACGCTTTTTCTACCACTAATACTTTTGCGCCTGCATCTGCCGCACGGCCGGCTGCAGAAAGTCCTGCCATGCCTGCTCCGATGACAATCAGATCATATTCAAGAAACATTTGTTCATCTGTCAAATTCACTAACCCCTTTCCTCTGTTTCTAGCGCATTACCAGCGGAACCCAGCAGTTAATCCCCCATCTAACGGAATGATGGTTCCTGTTGCGATTTCCCAACGCATTAAATCCACGACTGCCTGGGCAATGTCATTAGGCTTGCCACTTTTCCCAATTGGAACGTAGTCCCTTACATAATCTTGAGCATTCTCAACAGTCATGGAAGTGTTAACAAAACCTGGACAAATCGCAATCACTCTGATCCCTGCTGGCGCAAGATCCATTGCTGCCGCTTTTGTTAAAGCAATAAGCCCCCCTTTTGAAGCACAATAACTTGCTCGATTATTTAAGCCCATTAAACCCGCAATAGAAGCAATATTAATAATTAAACCCCCGCGACCAGCAGCTTTCCATGCATTTCCGACTTCCCTAGTGAGATAAAATGGAGCCGTTAGGTTCACCCTCATCGTGGTTTCCCATTCCTCATCGGTAGCATCTAAAACGGTAGTTGGCCAGCGGACACCAGCATTATTCACTAGTAGTTCGATTTGAGATGAATCTAACTCACTTACCATTTGTTTAATAAATTGAGGATCTCCGATATCCCCTACTTTTTTAATTAAAGCATTCCTTGTGACCTTCTCATCAAGAAGATCCAAGCCTACTTTATCCACATCTGCGGCAACTACAGTGTACCCCTCTTCTATTAGCCGGATAGCTATCCCGTTCCCCATTCCCCGGGCAGCACCGGTAACAATAGCAATTTTTGTCACACTCCCACCCCCATTTGATGTTACTTTGTTCCAAAGTATCCCTCTTGTAAGACCTCACTTGCAGCTGTCATAGTGACAGAACCATGATATCGAATACTTCCACCTTCAAGTACAACCATGTTTTTTGCATTCCGCAGTGCATAGGTAGCCATCTGCTCAATGACGATTACCGTCAATGCCCGTTTATTTAGCTCAGAGATAATTTCATATATTCTCTCAATCATTTTAGGTGCCAATCCCAAAGATGGCTCATCCAAAATAATGGTATCGGGTCGGGCCATTATTGCCCGGGCAACCGCAACCATCTGTTGCTCGCCACCACTTAAAAGTCCAGTAGGTTTATTTAGATGGCGTTTCAGTTCTGGCAGAAACTCTAGTATATCCTCATAGCTTCTCATCATCTCGACTTTGGATTGACCGGAGCCATAGGCTCCAATAAGCAAGTTTTCTTTCACTGTCATCGAATTAAATAATCGGCGTCCTTCAGGAACCAGAACAACTCCAAGTCCGATGAATCCATCACCTGATTGTTTACCCTTATGTTGTTTCACAGTGACCGAACCAGACGTTGGGCGAAGCATTCCACCTAAGATGAGAGCAAGTGTAGATTTACCTGCACCATTTGGCCCTAGGATAGCTGTAAAACTACCCCTTTCAATTTCTAGGGAAATATCTTGAAGAGCAAGTACTCCGTCATACCGGTGTGTTACATTTTCAAGGCACAATTCCTTTGCTACTATATTAGTGATCATCGGTTAAGTCCTCCTTACCATCTTGTAGTACAGAACCAAGATAAGCTTCCAGCACTTTTGGATTGTTTTTAATTTCATCAGGGGTTCCTGTTGCAAGTACACTTCCAAAGTCCAGTACCACCATCTGATCGGCAATACTCAGTACCTCCTGTACCACATGGTCAATAATTAAAATCGAGACTCCAGCTTGTTTCATTACTTGTAGGATTAACCGTACCTCCTTGCGTTCATCTGCATCTAGTCCTGAAAATGGTTCATCCATCACAATGATTTGTGCACCAGTAGCCAAAGCTCGAACAATATCGGTAACCTTTTGGACACCAAAAGGTACCTCCGCTGGATAGGAATTTGCATATGGCCGTAATCGAAGCTGATCAATTAACTTTTCAGCAATCTTAAGTGGTTCTTTATTATTTCCTTTGCCATTTAGTACTTTATGGCTTTGTTGGGCTGCTAGAATAATATTTTCTTCGATAGTGAGTTCTGTAAATAGTTCAGCATGTTGAAAGGTACGGCCAAATCCATGCTGTACTCGCTGGTAAGGCGCTAACTGTGCTAAATTGATTTTTCCAAAGCGCAGGCCTTCAAAACTTGAAGGTTTAACATACCCACTCAAAACATTTAACAGAGTAGTTTTCCCTGCACCATTTGGGCCAATCAGACCTACTACACTCCCAGCTGGAACATCGAGACTAACATGATTTAGAGCACGAACACCTCCAAAAGATACGCTAAGATCTGAAACCGTCAAATTGGATGTTGCTGGGTTTAAGAATCCTTCCACTAATGAATGAAGATGTTCACTTTCGTGAAATTCTATTAGAGCATTTTCCGAAGTAGCAGCAACAAGTTCTTCTTTTTTCACAATCATCTTACTTCTCTTTTTTAGGCGTTTTAAAATACCTGGTACAATTCCTTCCGGCAAAAATAACAATACAAGAATGGTTGCAAAGCCAAATACATACCCAGAAATCCCCTGTACCTCTCGAGCTACTTCAGGTACTAGTACCAGGAACATTGCACCTAACATAGCACCGCCAATACTTCCCACCCCTCCAACTACTGTACAGAGCATAAGGTTTGTAGCAATCGCTATTGTAAAGGCTTCGGGACTGATATACATTGTGGAGTAAGCAAGAGACACTCCAGCTACAGAAGTAATGGCACCACTTAACCCAAAAGCTAACGCGTTTTCAAGAGAAGGTTTTAATCCAATCGACATGGATGCCATTCGCTGACTTTTTACAGCTAACCAACGGCGTCCAAGTGTTCCTTTAGTAATAATGGTAACTAGCAGGAAAACCAAGGTGAACAATACGGTCGTTAACACTACGTAATTATTAGCACTAATCGGATCCTCAGAAAATAACAAGCGAGCAGGACCAACCGTGATACCCTGATCCCCACCGGTTACTGAGTGCCATCGTCCGATTACCTCATTTGATACCAACCCAAGTGCCAAAGTTAAAATGGCCATGTAAAGGATGGAAAATCGTCCCGCGCTGAGACCAATTATCAACCCTATTATTAGCGTAATCACAAAACTAATCAGAATAATTAATTCAACCGAGAAACCACGTACACTCAAATTTGCTGCTAGGTAAGCACCGATCGCTAAAAATGCCGTATGTCCAATGGACCAAATCCCAGAGTAACTCGCCAACATACTGATTGAAATAGTCCCAATAGCATATATGAGTGTAAGGTTGATCACGTAGCTAACATAAGAACCCACTAGACCCGCCGGCCCAAGAATAACTATTAAAGCTATCCCCACAATAACAATCAAACTAAGCTGAGTGTTTTTTTGTTTTCTATTTTGCCCTAGAGCGGAGATGTTATGACTGTTCATACCCTAGCTCCCCCCTTAGCCCCCAGTATACCGCTCGGTCGAATAAATAGAATGGCGACGATTACGGCAAATACCATCGTGTCCCGAAAACTTGCTGAAACATAACTTCCAGCTAAATTATCCATAATCCCAATCATCATACCGCCAGCTGCTGCACCCATCATATTGTTCAGGCCACCCAAGAAAACTCCTGCAAAGGCCCGGAAAAGAACCATTGCCATCAAGGTAACACTAACGGAAGTCTCAGCGGCCATAATGAAAGCTGTTAACCCAGCTAAGCCACATCCTAAAAACCATGCAAGACTTGCTACTCGACTACTTTTTATGCCTACCATTTTGGCAGCAAAGTGATCTTCAGCAGAAGCCCTCATTGCTAATCCTATACGCGTCCAGTTAAATAAGGTTGCAACGAGCAACATAGCAACTATTGCTAGACCAGTAGCCAATAGTTTTTGATAAGTAATTGCCACCCCTAAAAACGTAAAGCTACCATCTATAATTGGAGGGATTGCCCGGGGGGTAAACCCCCAAACAGTCCCAATTAACGCCTGAAGTACTAACCCAAACCCCATTGTTATGACCAATGCTGAAAACATGCTGCCGGGCCCAAGCGGGCGGATGATAAATCGTTCTACCCCGATTCCAATCATGCCAGCTACGATGAATGTAACAGGCAGTGCCAATATTACAGGAACTCCCAACGCCATCACGGATAAAGCAACGTAAACTCCAATAGTTGCTATATCTCCAATTGCAAAGTTTACAACATCTGTTGCCCTAAAAATGATAACGATTGAAAGGCCAAGTAGTGCATAAAGAGATCCACTTACCAGTCCTGAAAAAATTACGGAGAGTAAATCATGCATCGTATTTCTTCACCCCTTTTCTAGTTTATCTACCAATCTGTCGCCGGATCTATAAAGCCCCCTACCGTTTTCCATTCTCCATTTTCAACCTTAACAGGTTGAATTTCTTTAACACCCAAATGATTGTCAGATGTAAAGGATACTGGAGGAAGAATATTTGTCTCATAATTTTCAATAGATTCCAAAGCACTAATTAACTTTTCACGTGTCGGTGCTCCATCAATCTTTTTCAGAGCCTCAACAAAGATTTTTGACTCAGCCCACGTAAATAGAGATTGGAAATCTGGTGTTGTATCAGGATCATGCTTTTTCAGAACCTCTCTATACTCCTTAACAGCAGGTGAATTAGTTGTAGGCGGCACAGTCCAAGACATAGCATGAAGTCCCTCTACGGCTCCTCCTCCTAACTCCAATGTATCTAGTGAAGCATTAGGTGAATATGTGTATAATGGAACTTCGAAATTTTTGTTATCCAACGCCTTTGCCAACGCAATTAATTCCTCAATCGGTTGAATCATAACAATAGCATCAGGTTTCCGGTTAATAACTTCGAGGGCAATTGGAGCATAGTCTGCCGTACCATATTTTACCGGCAATAGATCTACCGATAAACTCGATTCGACGGTTTTTACACCTGGTTCCACATTATTAGCCACTATTTCGTATACCGCCGGATCGTTATGAATAACAAGAATATTCTTAGCTCCTTCCTTAGCAGCCCATCTTCCAAGAGCACGAGCTTGATCTTCGTATGGAATCATCACCCCATAAAGATTTTCACGGGATGGATCATACCAGTTTTCTAGTCCTCCATAGACATTTAACAAAGGTACCTTTTTTTCATCTAATACGAATGAGAAAGTTGCTTCTGTTTGTGCAGTTCCAAAAGGAGCTACAATAGCGAAGACCTCGTCTCGTTCAATTAGTTTCCGGGCAGCAGCAACCGTTTGCTGTGGGTCCCGGCCACTATCTTCTGTGATGTATTCAATCTTCCTTCCGTTTACTCCTCCATCTTCATTGATCATTTCAAAATAAGCCTCAATCCCTTGGCGCTGGGTACTACCATAAACAGCTGCAGGTCCTGTCATCGGCAACCATGCCCCAATTTTGATGGATTCTTCTGTTATACCTAGTGTCTTCTCCGCATTTCCACCGCTACACCCAGCTATAAATAATAGCAGCATCGCAATCCCTAATAGCACCTTTTTCAATCGCCATACCCCCACTATTTTTAATAATGTAAATATTCAGAAATTATCTCCCAAAAGATATCTGTTATTTTCGGATAAAAGGTTGGAGGCTGGCTGTTCAGAATCTTTCGGTTGATCGCTAAAGGTCAAAATCACTTTGTTGCCATTTTCAAAGGACTATCCTTTACCATTCCTTATCAGGATCAATGAAATCCCCTACAGTATTCCATTCTCCATTTTCCACCATGACTGGCTGTAATTCTTTTACACCCATATGGTCACCTTCTGAGAAGTTTACTGGAGGAATAATACCGTTTTCAAAATTCTCCATCGATTTTAGTGACTGAACAAAAGATTCACGTGTAAGAGGCCCATCTACCTGGTTTATTGCCTCTACAAAGACTTTAGCGACTCCCCACATATATAGGGATTGAAAATCAGGATGTGCAGACGGTTCGTACTTTTTCAAAGCTTCCCTATATTCTTCCACCTCTGGAGTGTCGATGGTTGGCGGCACCGTATAAGACATCGCCCTTAGTCCTTCAATTGCTTTGCCACCAAGTTCTAACGTATCATTTGATACATTAGGTGCGTAGGTGTAAATAGGAAGATCCAGATTCTGTCGATTCAATGCCTTTGAAAAAGCAATGAGTTCCTCTACCGCTAAAATAGCGACAACAGCATCGGGCTTTTTGTTTGCTATCTCGAGTCCAATCGGAGCGTAGTCAGAAGTCCCAAACTTTACCGGGAGCAGATTAACAGATGCTTCCTTGGAAATTGTATTGACTCCTGGCTCAACAGCTTTAGCTACATTAATAAACGCTGCGGGGTCACTGTGAACGACAACGATATTCTTCGCCCCTTCCTTAGCTGCCCAGTGGCCTAAAGCTTGTGCCTGGTTTTCATATACCACCTGAACCCCAAAAAGATTTGGTTTAACAGGATTCCACCAATCGTTCGCTCCACCCTGTCCCGGCAGGAAAGGTACTTTCGCCTGATCTAGCAAATAGGGAAATGTTGCCGCGCTCTGTGCCGTGCCGTTGGAGCCCACGACTGCAAAAACTTTATCCCGCTCCACAAGTTTACGAGCGGCAGCCACAGTTTTCTGTGGGTCGAAAGCATTATCTTCCACTATCCACTCAATCTTCTTTCCATTTACACCACCATTATCATTGATCATCTCGAAGTAAGCGTTCATCCCAGTTTGCTGAAGTATTCCATGTGCAGCAACACCACCTGTAAGAGGGAGCCAAGCACCAATTTTGATAGAAGTATCCGTGACCCCTGTTGCTTTTTCTCCTTGAGATGTAGTTACATCCGTTCCATTACTACAAGCAGCTAACAAAGAAGTGATTATAATTAAACCTAAGGCTAGTCTTTTCAAATCCCATTCAACTCCTTTTGAAGAGCGTCCATTCTAATTAACATTGAGATACTCAGAATTATAAGCATGGCCCCTTATAGGAAGCGCTTACATTAACTATTTAGCTCATAAATCCGCTATACAAATAATATAAGAGGATTTATGATAGTCTATTAAAAAAGTACCTTATCTTTATTTACTTAGAAATTCCAAATTTCACAAATTCCATAAGCTCATCTAATAATTTGTCGTCAACTTCTTTTCCATCCCACAAAACCCATTTCATACCAATATAATTCATAATGCCCATAAAAGAATAGACAATTATTTCTGGGTTTAGTTTTCGAATATCCCCTATTTCCATTGATTCCTCAATCCGCTTGATATAAGGTTCAGCGAAAACCTCCATTATTTTCCGATGAAGCTCTTTATCGACAAATTCAGCTTGTGGAAATAAGCTATACCAGTAGGGTCTTTCTTTTAAAAAATCTAACATTGCCTTAAAACCTTCTCTTTCCATCTCAATCCTATTGTCTATCCCTGCTGTTTTTTTTCGTAGGACTTTTGTTAACTCACTTTGCATTTCCCAAAGTAGTGATTCAAATATTTGGTACTTAGATTCAAAATAAGTATAAAAATTACCTAATGAAACTCCTGCCCTTTGGGTAATCTCTGTTACACTGCTCTCGTGATATCCATTCTTCCCAAAAACATATTCTGCCGATCGTAAAAGCTTATTTCTAGTTTGAATTCCTCTGTTAGTTTTTGGAATAAGGTTCTGATTCTCTTGGGGCATTGCAATTCCTCCTTAGTACATATAAAGTGAATCATGTTTCAATTATCATTATAACCGATTGTTTTGGTCAAGCTAATACTGTTAGAGGAATTTATCAGTATTATATTTCCTTGTATGTTTTATTTTAGTGAAAACTGATTCAGTATTTAAATTAACTTTATAATAATTTAACATTTTTGTCAATATTTTGAAAATTTAAATTATATACATCCGATAATTCTCAGATTCCCCCATCCACTCCGATTAATTTTTACGGGAATATTGACTTGCACCTTGGCCACCATCAATTGGAATCGTAACACCATTAATGAACGCTGCTTCTCCAGAAAGGAGGAATGCAACAAGGAGTGCCACTTCTTTCGGCCTCCCTAACCGTTTAGCTGGAATTCCATCTGCATGTTGAGCAGCTGCAACTTCCCAATTTTCCGGATTAATATTTTTAAAATTATTGATCAACATATTCGTTGCAATTGGACCTGGTGCTATTCCATTGACACTAATGCCGAATTCAGCATATTCGATTGCAGCTGCTTTTGTTAGACCTACCACTCCATGTTTTGATGCTACGTACCCTGGCTTATGGTAAAGTCCCCGAAGGCCTGCAACCGACGCAGTATTCACCACAAATCCTTCTTTCTGCTTTTTCATCACAGCAAGAACATGCTTTAGACCATAGAACACGCCAGATAAGTTAATATCAATTAGCTTGGAAAACAGATCGCTATCATACTCCTCGAATGGCGCACTTGTGTCGACAATCCCTGCATTATTAAAGAAACCATCAATTCTCTCAAAACGACGAATAGTATGATCAACGTATTTCTTCACTAACTCTTCATCGGAAACATCTGCTGTTAAAAGGAGTACCGGGGATTGCTGCGTCTTTTCGGTAATGAGGCTTCTTGTTTCCTCAAGTGCCTCGATGTTTTTGTCAACAAGGGAAAGCATAGCCCCTTCAGATGCTAAATGAATGGCTGTTGCACGGCCTAAGCCAGACCCTGCACCCGTAATTAACACTACCTTTTTTTCAAAACGTTTATACATCTTAGCCTTCCTTTCTAATTTCTTAAACAGAAGAATATTCTGTTGGTCAAAAGACCTTCTTATTCATAAAAGAGTGAACTAGTCACTACTCAGAGGTTACCCCTCCATCAATACTTATCGTTTGACCTGTCATGAAGTTGGAAGCATTGGATGCTAGGAATACTGACATCATGGCAATATCTGAGGGCTGACCTAGCCTTCTAAGTGGAATCAAATTCAGCATCTTCTTTAAGAGTCTTTCATCTGCTATTTCTCCTGTATTGATATCCGTACTGATGAGCCCTGGTGCAATTCCGTTTACTAATATTCCATGACGAGCCCATTCTGAAGCAAGCGACTTTGTCAGCTGAATGACCGCCGCCTTGCTGGCCCCATACGGAGCAATCCGTTTAAAAGTTTTGATTCCCCCAATGGAAGATATATTAATGATTTTCCCGCTCCCTTGTTCTATCATGATTTTTGCTGCTTCCTGACAGGCAAAGAATAAGCCCTTAATATTAATATTAAACATCGCATCCCAATCTTCGCTTGTAACTTCAATGGAAGGTTTGGTAATACTGATACCTGCGTTATTTACTAATATATCTAGCCTTCCAAATGTATCCGCTACCATTTGGAACATATTTTGAATTTCGTCTAAATTCGCTATATCGCAGCCAATGGCCAGTGCTTGCCCTCCCTCCCGGATCACATCTTCTGCCACTTCGTTACAATGTTGAATGTTTCGGCTCGCAATGACAACGATTGCCCCTTGGTTTGAAAACGCTTTCACTATTTGCTTTCCAATCCCCCTACTCCCTCCTGTAATAAGGGCCACTTTTTCATTCAAATCAAAGAGAGAGTCCAATCTCTTTACCTCCTTAAAAAATAGCAGTTTTCCCTTTTTGATAAAACTCTTATGGGATTGCCCCCACTGAGATGGATGTGACTATCTATCCAGCAATGTACTTATTAAAATTTCTTTGTCTCGATAATTTCATTGGCATATTGCATCAAACTATATATAGACTGATCCAATGTTGCAAACCGTTTGTCCTTTGTCTGGCCAAGAGACCATCTATAATAAATTTGCTGCATCACAACCGCAATTTTAAAATAAGTAAACGCCATATAGAAATGCAGTGGAGGGATATCTTGCCCGGTCTTTAAAGAGTATCGGTGTATATATTCATCGCGAGTGATAAATCCAGGTGAGGTCGTCAAGGATGGTAAACTCTGTTTAACAGATTCCCAATCATTCGTTTGGGTCCAATAACCCAAGGCGGCAGCTAAGTCGAATAAAGGATCAGCAATCGCAGCCAATTCCCAATCAAAAACTCCAACTACTTCCCCGACATTTTGTTTGGAGAACATCATATTATTTAGTTTATAATCATTGTGAATAACTGTTGCTCCTAGTGAATGAGGAATGTTCTCAGTGAACCATTTTCCTATTTTATCAAAATAGGGTATATCATGCGTTTTACTTCGCTCAAACCGAGTTAACCAATTGTTAACTTGTCTCTCAACAAAGCCTTCAGGGCGTCCAAAGTTTTCTAATCCTATAGCCTTGTAATCGATTTGGTGAAGCTGTGCCAGCGTATCAACCGCCGCATAGGAAATTTGTTTGGATTTTTCGTCTGTAGCTGTAAAATCTGTCGGGAATTTCGCATCGAATACATAACCCTCTTTCCGTTCCATAATATAAAATGGGACTCCTATTATCGACTCTTCTTCACATAAAAGGTAGGTTTTTGGTACATAAGGGAAAGCTGGATATAATTTCTCTAATAAAGAGAACTCCCGTTTCATGTCGTGTGCTTTAGGAGGAAGAGGTCCTATAGGGGGACGCCGCATAACAACTTCTGCCTCCCCACATCGAATTAAATAAGTTAAATTGGAATACCCGGCTGAAAATTGAGTCACTTCAAGCGGTTCATTTGGCCACCAATTTAAATGTTTAAGCATATAGGAGTGAAAAGCTTCCCGATTAAAATCTTCCCCTTCACGAACGACTGATATCACATCGCTTTCATGGGATTTCATCTTATTACCGCCTTTCCGCCAATTCACTAGTTTATTTCCATTACTTGAAAACGTTTATGATAGGTGCACCTTACGACTTTATTAATCATTCTAATGATTTAAAGTATACTTAGTCTCTTTTTGATTAAACTGTTTTAATTCTTGTTTTGCCACAGCTTCCCTGTGTACCTCATTGGGTCCATCCGCCAGTCGAACAATACGTGCATATGCCCAGTTTCTAGCAAGAGAAAAGTCTTGGCTAACTCCGCCTCCTCCGTGAACCTGAATGGCTCGGTCGATTATTTTCGTTGTCACTTCTGGTGCAATGATCTTTATCATCGCTATTTCTTTCTTCGCTTCTTTATTCCCTAATTTATCCATCATATATGCTGTTTTTAGAGTTAGTAGACGTGCTTGGTCAAGTTCAATCCTTGAATCCGCTATCCATTGCCGGATAACCCCTTTATCGGAGATAGCGCTTCCAAAAGCGACCCGAGTTTGTGCTCTCTCAATCATTGATTCCAATGCTCTTTCTGCCAAACCAATTAGGCGCATACAATGGTGAATTCGACCAGGCCCAAGTCTTCCCTGAGCAATCGCAAAACCTTTTCCTTCTCCCAATATCATATTTGAAGCAGGTACCCTTACATTTTCAAATAATACTTCTCCATGCCCATGAGGTGCATCGTCGTATCCATACACGTTGAGGCTTCGAAGAACTTTTACTCCTGGAGTATCAATCGGGACCAAAATCATGGATTGTTGCTCATAGGTTGGGGCATTGGGGTTGGATTTCCCCATAAAAATAAGAATTTTACAGCGTGGATCCGGGGCGCCCGATGTCCACCATTTGCGCCCATTAATAACGTAATGGTCTCCATCTCTTTCAATACTTGATTCAACGTTTCTCGCATCAGAAGAGGCCACTGCAGGTTCTGTCATCGCAAAGGCAGATCTGATTTTCCCCTCCAATAAAGGAATCAGCCAATCCTTTTTCTGTTGCTCCGTACCGTATCGTACCAACACTTCCATATTCCCTGTGTCAGGTGCACTACAATTAAAAGCTTCCGGACCAATGAAGGGAGAGCGGCCCATTATTTCACATAAAGGAGCAAACTCCGAATTAGTTAGTCCTGCTCCGTACTCACTTTCTGGAAGAAATAGATTCCATAGGCCCTTTTCCTTTGCTTTAATTTTCATTTCCTCAATGATTGGAGGGATTTCCCACCTCGATGTGCCTTCATTTAACTGTTGCTCATATACGGTCTCATTTGGATAAACATATTGTTCCATAAACTCCGTTACCTGATGTTGCAGATCCTTTACTTTATCTGAGAACTCGAAATTCATCCTAATACATCTCCCTTATTATTAAGATATTTACCTCCTAAACTGCCTTTCTTTCCTGTTAAATTGATACATTTATTAACTTTTTATCAATTAAATCTTACGGGCAATTCGATGACCCTCTAATATTGCATGACTTATCCGCCGAGGTGAGATGGCATCGCCAACTAAGTGAGCCGGAATAGCTACATCCCTAAGTTGCTTGGCAAGAGTGTTTTCTTGACGTCTTCCCGCATCTATGACAAGTAAGTTTGATTCTATGAGTGTTTCTTCCCCACTTAAAACATTACGAACTTTAATATTATTTCCATTAGCTTCTGCGATTTGGTGTAAAATCATAAATTGTACCCCAGCTGTACTCAGTCGATTAAGAAGCAGTTGAATGCTTTCATGCGGAATGCTTGCTCCAATTGTTCGTGACGGTGTCACATATATCACCTTATAACCCTTCGCAGCAAGACATCCTGCCGTACTTAATGATGGCCAAAATCCTGTCCCATCATCTACGACAACCGCAGTTTCACCTACGCCTTTTGACAAATCGTCAGACTTTAGCACATCATAAACCGTCAATACCTTACCTTTAATAGAATCATGAACCTTAGGTTGTTCTGGCACCGCTCCAGTTGCGAGGATAACCGTATCAAAACTGTTTAAGTCATTAACATCTACGGCTTGATTTAAATTTACAGTAACCTCAAGTCTTCGAACCTCTGATTCTAAGTAATGAATGACGTCGATCAGCTCCCGGCGGTTTGGTTCCCTTGCTGCTATTCTCACCTGTCCGCCTAAGGTCGCTTCTTTTTCAAATAGTTCGACTGAATGCCCTCGTAAAGCTGCTACCCTTGCTGCTTCTAAACCCGCTGGCCCTCCTCCGACAACGGCAACCTTTTTTATGTTATTGCTCTTAGGTATTATTCTATCTAACTCATTTTCGCGGCCTGTAGTCGGATTAACAGCACAATATAAAAACGGATCAAATGATCGGCAATCCTGGTTACAGCCGATACAAGGAATAATTTCATAACTGCGACCTGTTTCTGCTTTGAGTGGCCACTCTGGATCGGCAATGAGGGCTCGGGTAATCCCGACTAAATCTGCTGCTCCTTCTGCCAAAATCTTCTCTGCCATATTTGGGTCTTTAATACGTTGACTAACAAGAATGGGTATATTAGTAGCTGAGCGAATTTCCCTTGCTGCGTCTACCGTGACTCCTTGAGGAATGGTCAAATCCTTTACATATCCTCCTCTAATCCCCTTCGTAATGTTCAAATAATCGACAGGACTAATTCCAGACAGCACTTTGACAATTTGAAGTGTGTCAGCTAACTGCATGCCGCCGCTTACCTCTTCCTCCGCACTCAACCGAACACCTATAACAAAATCACTTCCCGTTTCCTTGCGAATGGCTTCCAGTAATTGAAGTAAGAACCGCATTCTTCCTTTTAGGGAGCCGCCATATTCGTCATTACGTTTATTGGTTCCAGATGAAAGAAATTGAGCGACCAAATAGCCATGCGCAGCATGAATTTCAACCCCGTCATACCCAGCCTTTTTTAAATTTAATGCCGATAGTACAAAGGCATCGATGATCTCGTTAATTTCTATATGTGTTAGCTCAATCGGCCGGTAAAGAGCACGAGGTGATTGAATGGCAGATGGTGCTCTTAAAGGATAATCGGATTCTCCTCCAATCATCTCTCTGCCTAAGTGAACCAATTGACCAATCACCTTAGCTCCGTTGGCATGAATCGCCTCAGCCCTGCGTCGAAACATCGGAACAGCTTCTTCCAAATATGCCTCATTTAGCATTCGTCTCCGAAGTCGAGAACTTGGATGAACAATGGTTCCTCCCGTAATTAGGAGTCCTGCACCGCCTCGTGCTCGTTCCTCCCAATACTTGATGTCCTCTTCCATCGGAACACCGTCTGTAATCATTGCTGTACCATGAGCAGTCCCAACAATTCTATTCCTCAAGGTAATACGTCCAAGAGTAAAAGGAGAAAATAAATGTTGGTGCTTCGTCATCGTTTAACATCCTCTCAAAAAATTAGGAATTCAAAAAACGAGTGCCTTAAAAATAATAATTTACCAATACATGAATCACCTTTCAACATCAATTGTAATAGACCGACTTTTGATTAGTCAATATATTTAGAATATTTTTACAAATAAATATTATATCTTGAGGCTTCCTGTTGAAGTATTCCTTGACTCGGCTACATTTCTTAAACATGAAACATTATAACGTTCTAAATACTTTTACCCTTCTAATTTCAAACGACTGTTTTTACTGGTCTAACATCCCGCCATCAACGGTATATAATGATCCTGTTACGAAAGATGATTCCTCCGATAAAAGAAAATTCATTACAGCTGCTACTTCTTCTGGTTCCCCATACCTTCCTAAAGGTGTGGCCATCTCATTAAACGTTTTTTGTTTCCTTACATTACCGGAAATCTCCTCAATCCTCCTCATCATCTGTGTATTTATCGTACCAGGACATACAGCGTTTACTCGAATTCCATATGGTGCTGATTCTTTAGCCACGGAGCGCGTTAACCCTATAACTGCATGCTTAGACATATTATACGCTGAACTTCCAGGTACCCCCATTAGACCTGCAAGTGAAGAAGTATTGAGGATTGCACCTGATTCCTGTTTTTTCATTACGGGAATGACATATTGTAGTCCAAGAAATACCCCTCTTACATTTACTTTATATACTAAATCTAAATCCTCTACTGCTAGGTTTTCAATTACCCCTCTTGGTCCTTCAATCCCAGCATTATTTGCAAAGTAGTCTATCCTTCCAAATTTCTCAACTGTTTTTTGAACAAACATTTTAACATCTTGTTCTCTAGATACATCTGCTTTTACAACTAGAACGTTTGCTTTCTCTAATCCAGTCTCAAACACAATTTCTTGAAGCATTTCTTCTGCCAAGTCCACAAGCACTAAATTTAATTCTCGTTTTGCCAGCCGTTTGATTAAAGCCTTTCCAATTCCTCCAGCAGCACCTGTAACAATGGCTGTAGTTGAATAATTATGAACCATATCAACTTCCCCCTCTTTAAAAGATTCTTTCTACTGACTAACTTAGAATATTAAAAACTATAAATCAAGTAAAATTAGAATCTTTTTAATTTTCTGTTATTTTTTTTGACGTTATGATACTTTTAATATAACAAATATTAGGAGATGGTAGTATGGGGAAACTGGACAAAAAAGTAGCTATCGTAACGGGGGGAGCTTCAGGAATTGGACTTGCAACTGTAAAAGCATTGATAGAACAAGGGGTCACAGTAGTAATCTCTGATTTAAATGAGCCCCCGGGAGTATTTGCCGAACAAGAGTTGAAAAAGAATGGAGCAGAAGTTCTATTTATAAAGGTTAATGTTGCTGAAGAAAAATCCGTTGAAAATCTAGTAACAGAAACGGTAAATAGATATGGAAAAGTCGATATCTTAATAAATAATGCTGGGATTGGCGGGTTAAATCCAACGCATACACTCACTTTTGAGCAATATAATAAAATTATATCAGTGAACCAACACGGTGTATTTTTTGCGGCAAAACATGTCATTCGTGAAATGCTAAAAACTGGGGGTGGTTGCATAGTAAATACTGCTTCTATCTTAAGTACTGTCGGCCTTCCTGAAACGTTTGCTTACACAGCTAGTAAAGGAGCAGTATTAAATTTAACCAAGACTCTTGCACTCGAATACGCTGATAAAAATATTAGGGTCAATGCCATAAGTCCCGGTTTCCTCGAGTCCGGAACCGTAAATAGGGAAGCTAATAATCTTTCCTATAAGGAGCTTATCGCTAAACACCCGATTGGAAGACTTGGAAAACCGGAGGAAATTGCTCATGCCATTATTTTCTTATGTGAAAATGATTTTGTAACAGGAACTTCGCTAATCGTTGATGGAGGCTATACTGCGAGATAATGATTTTAACAATTACTTGGGTAATTGTATAAAGGGGCTCTTCTAGAGCTCCCAAAAATCACTCAAGCAAGTGCATTAATCTCATTTCCCCTTACTATTTCAAAAACACAAGGAATAGTATACTAATATTTTTTCACTATAATAGCTCATGCTCCCATACAAACCACTCCCAATATATATATTCATACTTTCATCCCTTAAACCTTCCACAAAAAATTAGTGTTATTTTAAAAATTCTGCTGGTACTTCCTGTTTCTCCGTTTCACAATTTTCACAAATAAATCTTGATTCGTACCTATCACAAAGGACCTATTAAGGGGGTTACCATTTTATTTTCAAAAAAAGTAATTCAAGGAGAAAATCATCCATGATTTCCTTCGTATGAATGGTGATCTGATTATAAATTGGTTATGTCATTCAAACTTCTCCATGTATTTTTTGGAATAGATAAAGCACCTCCTTTAATCATCGTACCCAGGAGGTGCTACTATTTAACATTTAAATGGAACCCTTATTTTACTACATATTAAATGGCTAACTCTAATACTGTGTATACCAGGAATTTACCATCAAATAGTAGGATGAACCAATAAATTTTAGTTTAAATTCAAATTTTTCTTTACATTGAAATTTCACAATTATCCCCACCGAGTGTTTCCTATCCTTTTCTGCTTACCCTATTTTATAAAATAGTCTTCTCCAATTCTTCTTTCCCTGCACCGATCGTCGCATTCATGTCTACATTTTCTTGATTCACCGTGGGCGGGTATATATTTCGCTTACCTGAAAAGTTATCCAGTAAGTCTTTCACATCAATGCCTGAAGATTCCTTTAAGGACTCTTGTAGTGTGGACATGAGGTTCGTCGCGTAAGAGGTCACTTTGTTAGCACCCCCATTTACACCATTCCCACCCGTATCCACTACCGTTATTTTATCAATGTTACCCAGTGGAGAAGCTATTTGTTTTGCATACTCCGGGAGCATTTTCAGGATCATATCCATCACGGCCGCTTGACCAAACTGTTCAAATGCTTCAGCAATCTTCTGTTTTGCTTCGGCCTCTGCCACCCCTTTTAAACGGATGATATCGGCATCTGTTGTCCCCTGGGCCCTTTGTGCATCGGCTTTGGCAAGTCCATCCAACCGGATACGTTCCGCTTCCGCTTTTGCCATTGCTTCAATTTTGTACTTATCTGCATCAGCTTCAGTTATTTGTTTCATCTTATTTGCCGAAGCCGCTTGCTCCACCGAATAACGGTCAGCATCCGCTTTTTTCTTCACTTCGGAATCATATTGCTTTTCTCGGCGAAGAATTTCTTTTTCTTCAAGCTCAATTTGCTTTTGCCGTTCAATAATCCTGATTTGCATTTCGTGTTCCATTACATCTTGCTTTGAACGGGCTGTTTCAAGATCATATGCTTGGTCTGCACGTGCTTTAGCAATGTCCTGCTCCCGGCGAAACTCTGCAACCTTTAACTTATTGATTTTTTCGGCTTCCGCTATTTCCGTTGCCCTCTCAAGTTCAGCACGTTGGGCCTCTTTTGAAGCTTCCGCCCGTTTAATCCTGGTTTCTTTTTCAGCATCAGCCGTTGCAATATCCGCATCCCTTTTTACTTGGGCAATTCTTGGCTTCCCTAGTGAATCAAGATAACCGTTTTTATCACGCACATCTTTTATTGTAAAAGACACAATGATTAGCCCCATTTTTGCTAAATCTTGAGAAGCGACCCGCTGAACTTCCTGTGAAAATTTTTCACGATTTTTATAAATTTCTTCAACGGTCATGGAGCCAAGAATAGATCTTAAATGTCCTTCTAGCACTTCACGGGCTTCCTGTTCACGATCGTCCTTGGTCTTTCCTAGAAATTGTTCAGCAGCCGTGGCTATGTCCGTTATGGAACTACCGATTTTAATGATGGATACACCATCTGCCATAACTGGTACACCTTGTTCCGTATATACTTCAGGCGTAGAAACCTCCAGTTTACTCGATAGCAGGCTTAACGGTTCTGCTTGCTGGAAAACCGGAAGGACAAAGGCTCCTCCACCCCGGACAATTTTTATTTTATTTCCTGATTCATCGGCATGTACGTTTTTATTCCCCAAATAACTTCCAGTAATAATTAATGCTTCATCAGGACCAGCCGTACGGTACTTCGTAACAAAGACAGCAATAAGTGCAATAAGTAAAAAAGCAACAATAGCAATAACGATCCATATTAAACTTGTCATAAACATTCCCTCCTCAACCCTCTTTAATTATAATGGGGCATGACATAGACAACCCCATTTTTCACCTCAATGATCAAGACTTTAGTTTCTGAAGCGATTTGTTCATTTTTGAAACTTGCCGCAGTCTTAGAAATACTGCCGCTATTACTCTGTATTAACACTTCGCCAAACCCGTCTACCGGAACTGTCGTTAAGACAAGTCCCACCCTTCCCCTCAAATCATGATCATGAAAGGTTAAGCTTGACTCCGCCCTTGAAACGGGAATCAAAACAAACACATTCAATAATGTGACGGTTGTTAATGCCAGTAAAAAAGAAAGGCTTACAATCACACCGGCATGGAGATCTGTAACTGATTCAAACAGAAAGCCACTTGCAAAAAAAATCGTCAAAAAACTAAAAATCAAAGTAGGATTAAAAATATCCGGAAGTTCTAATCCAGAAAATACATCATTAAACAAAATGATTAAAAATGTCAGTCCTCCAGATAAAATTAATCCATATAGATAGACGGTTTCTAGTGGTACTCCATACAACTCCATATTTTCATCCCTTACATAAGGTTTTATTCCCCACAAAAAATGAGCATCATTTAATTTAGCCGCTACCTCCTCTTTCTTTTCATTTGATACCATTTATATATTAGGGTTTAAACCCATATTATACTTTAATTACCATTAATACGAATGAAAGCAGGAAAGGTTTCACATTTATAATAAATACCCCTTAATTCGGACCTACTTACTACAATTGCTCAATTTCGATAGGAATATAAAGTGTTCGTCATTTTTTTCAATATTCATTTTGAGGATACTATAGAAATAATGTACGGGGAAATTGTTTTATTTTATCGTGGCATAAATAAAGCACCTCCTATGATTAATTGTCCTCAGGAGGTGCACGTGTTTAATATTCTCTTGTGAACTTTATTATTTTTACCTCTATATGCTCAATTGCCCTAAGTCCCGACTGCTGGACCGGATCCTCACGTATGGTAGAAACTTCAACTTAACGGGGGCTAACCTCGATTTTAAACTTTGTTTGGGACGTATAACTTTCGCCTGCCAAAAGCAGAATATCTCCAAAACCTTCAAATTCCTCCGCTCCTGGAGCAGCTTGGGTTTCAAACGTTATTCCACCATGTTGACTTAATTTTTCTCCGTGCATCAGTGGAACACCTTTCACAAAGTTTGCCGTGTAAATGACAACTGCAGGTTCATCTGTGTATACCTCGACTGTTATTTTCCCGTCAGGACTAATTAATTTGGCTGCAATTTGATGAATTCCTGAAGAGGTAAGGAAAAATGGATGATCGATTCCTTGAACCTTTTCAACCTCTGCGTCAATAGCATCAAAGGTTGAACGTAATTCCTTTGGCGTACGAAAGTCATAAGGCGTGCCAATTGTGCTTCGCTTTTCCCCAGTTACCGTGGTATCTTCATTTACTGGCGCAAACTCTTCAGAAAAAATTTGTAAGAAATGATTATCGATTGGATTGCTAGGGTGCCCTGTTAAGTTAAAATAGACGTGATTGGTCGGATTAAAAATTGTGTCTTTATCACTTTTTGCTTGATAGTTCACTGACCAAGTATTTAAGTTATCCAATGTATACGTCACACTTACATTCAAATTCCCCGGAAAGCCATTTTCTCCATCAGGTGAGTGAGTTGAAAAAGTGATTGACGCACTTTCATCATTCTCCTTCACTTCATAATCCCATATTTTTTCATCGAACCCGGGATTGCCACCGTGTAATGTATTCCCCAATTGATTTACAGATGTTTTGTACCGGGATTCACCAATTGAAAATTCACCATTTCTTATTCTTCCTGCCACTCTACCGATTGTAGCTCCATAATATGTTTCTTTTTGGTAATCTTCAATCGTGTCAAATCCCAATACGATATTATTGGGACCTGATTCCGTTGGAACAAAAAGATTGACGATTCTTGCTCCAAAGTTTGTAACTTCCATTCTTACTCCATGATTATTTTCCATAGTAAACAGCAATATATTTTTTCCAAATGAGCTATGTGATACTTTCATTATTTCGGCTCCTACCCTATTAAATTCTTCTTTAATTAAAAGCTAAAACACCATATCTTTTTTTATAGTAAAAAGACAAAAGCCCGAAGTATTCACTTCGGCCTTAAGTTAGGAATCATAAGAGTTTATGATGTGCCTGTAGAATATAATAACCAGATTACCCTACCTGATTTAACTTGCTCAAAATCTCATAGTTGTAATTTAAGCACTTTCTCCCTTGGCTGGTTTTATTGATCCGTTTTTTTCAATTTCCTCTAAAGAATGACCTCGAGTTTCAGGAACACATGTCCGGATAAATAGAACACCAAGCAAACATATAACACCGAATATTGCAAAAACGGCTTCTTGAGAAATCGTTGCTGTCATGATAGGGAATAGCAATCCAACCAAGAAAGATCCAATCCAGTTAAATGATGAAGCTAACCCGGATGCACGCCCGCGAATCGCCAGTGGGAAAATTTCTCCAACGATAACCCATGTTAAAGGCGCCCACGTGAATGAATATAGCGCAACATAAATACTTAAAAAAACAACCATCATCATCGGATTTGCATCAGGAATTAATACATTCAATATTGCGGGCAAAATAAAGGATAGCCCCATAATAGTTCCGCCTATCGTTAATAAAGTACGGCGATTGAATTTATCAGCAATCATTAAGAATAATAATGAACCTAATACAAGTATAACCCCTTGAATAATTGGCCACATCAATACTGAGCTGGCTTCATGCCCTGTTGCTTTTTCTACAATCATAGGAATATAATAAAAAATTGCGTTTGCTCCCTGGAATTGTTGAAACGCAGCTACCCCGACCCCAGCAATTACTAGATAACGGTATTTACTGCTTAAAAGGGTTCCCCATGACGCTTTTTGATTTACTTTCGTTTCCTCTTTGGCAGTGTCTTGAATTTGTTTTATTTCAGAATCAATTTGTTCTTTGTTAGAGCGAATATAGCTCAACACTTTACGTGCTTCACTAATCTTATTATTCTTAATCAAAAAGCGTGGTGATTCCGGTAACCTTAACACCCCGATAAACAAAATCAAAGCAGGTACGGCAGCCAAACTTAGCATCAAACGCCATGCCATGGTACCTGGTAAGTCTTTCAATAGATAAGCAATAATGTACGAAAGTAACATTCCGGAAACAATCATTGTTTGATTAATTCCGGACAACCGTCCACGTAAACGGGCAGGTGCCATTTCAGACATATAGGCTGGGACTAACGCAGAGGCAGCACCAACAGCTATCCCTAATAAAATACGAGCAACAATCATAAATAGAATCCCTTTATGAGGGGATACACCTGCTAAAATAGACCCAAAAGCAAAAATGATAGAAGATATTAAAATCATTTTGCGCCGTCCTAAACGATCTGAAAGTTGTCCAGCCAGAGCACCACCAAAAATAGCTCCAAACATCAAGGAAGAGGTGATCCAACCTATAGCACTAGGGTTGTTTTGAAGATTCCAATCATGTTGCAAAAAAGGCAAAGCACCCGTCATAACGCCGATATCATAACCGAAGAGAATGCCTCCAAATGCCCCAAAAAAATAAATGAATCCACTTGAGATTTTCTTTTCATTAACCATTAATGTTTCCTCCCAAAGGTTATAAAATTACATTCAAAAAATCCCTATACTATAAAAGTATTAATTTCTTTCTAAGAAACCCTAATAGTTTACAACTATTGCTTATAAGGATGAATTCTGTGTCATTATTCAGTCAATAAAACGCTTTCATCTTACCCTAAAAAATAAAGCACGCCTACAAAATAATTTCAGGATTTACGAATCTAATTTTTCCCTCCTCGGAAGCCAATCTCCCGAGGAGGGAAAAACATTACTTAATAACTACGTAATCCAAACCAACTAATTTTGCATAGGTTATGATTTGGTCTGTTGTTAAATTCAATGACACAACTGTATGGTGCCCCCCACCATTCTCTAGCCAAGCTTTCACTCCATCTTGGAAGTTTGGCTTAACTTCCCAAAGTACACGGGCCACTGGAAGGTTTGGTGCTGGAACAGATGGTTCAAAAGCAGAAACTTCATTAATTAAAAGTTTATAGTTTGTTCCAAAGTCAGCCATGGAAACAACGACACCGTCTCCCGCTTTACCATCGAATACTAAACGTGCCGGGTCTTCACGATCGCCTATACCTAATGGAGATACGACCATTTTCGGTTTATTGCTTGCTAAAGTTGGATCGACTTCAAGCATATGTGACTGTAGGATTGATTCTTGTCCGGCAGCTAATTCATATGTGTAATCCTCCATAAAGCCAGTTGATTGGTTATGGCTCATCACTTTCAGTAAGCGATCAAGTGCTGCCGTCTTCCAATCTCCTTCACCCGCAAAGCCATATCCCTGCGCCATCAAACGTTGGACGGCAAGACCAGGAAGCTGTTTCATTCCATATAAATCTTCGAAATTCGTTGTGAATGCCGTATAACCACCGTCATCAAGGAAACGTTTAATTGCAATTTCATAGCTTGCCTGTACCTTTACGCTTTTTTCCCAAGCTTCCCTGCTGTATGTACCATATTCAAATTCATAGAGTCCTTCATATTCTGCAAATAATGCGTCAATTTCTTCATCTGTAACTGCATTTACATATTTAACAAGGTCCCCTATTCCAAAATAGTCGACTGTCCATCCAAATTGGATTTGTGCTTCAATTTTATCCCCTTCAGTTACCCCAACGTTTCGCATGTTGTCTCCGAAGCGAGCGACCTTAATATTGAAGCTTTCGTTATAAGCAACCGCTACGTCCATCCATTGTGCAATTTGTCGGCGCACTTCAGGGCGTTCCCAATAACCTACAACCACTTTATTTTGTTTGTTCAAACGGGCATTGATAAAACCATATTCACGGTCACCATGAGCGGATTGGTTTAAGTTCATAAAGTCCATATCTATTGTAGCCCAAGGAATGCTTTCATTGAATTGAGTGGCTAAATGCAGCAATGGTTTTTGTAATAGTTTTGTTCCACGAATCCACATTTTCGCAGGTGAAAAAGTATGCATCCAAGTAATGACGCCGGCAACTTCATCACGATAATTGGCTTCTTTCATGATGTTTGTTATTCTATCCGCACTAACAGCTAGATCTTGCAAAACAATTGGGTATGGCAACATGCCACATTCATTTAATGCATCGGTTATCGTTTGTGCATGAGCCTTGACCTGTGCTAACGCATCTTCTCCATACAGATGTTGTGATCCTACGACAAACCAAAATTCCTTAGTGTCTGTTGTTAACATAATAACCCTCTTTTCTTAATCTACTGGTTTGATAACTTGGTAGAGTTCCTCTTACTTTTGACCATAATAAGCGTTTTTTCCATGTTTTCGTAAATAATGTTTATCCAAAATATTTTGTGGTAATTCTTTCGCAAAATGATTTAATTCCCTTGTGAATAAATTCATTTTCGAAACTTCATCCAAGACCACACTGTTCATGACAGCGGATTTTGCATCTTTACCCCATGTAAACGGTCCATGACCATGAAGTAATACGCCAGGAACGGCTAAAATATCCAACCCACGCTCTTCAAATGTTTCGATGATTACCTTCCCAGTCTCCACTTCGTACCCACGATCAATTTCCTCTTGTGTTAGATAGCGCGCACAAGGGACCGATCCGTAAAATGTATCTGCGTGAGTAGTCCCCATCGCTGGAACATCAAGGCCTGCTTGAGCCCAGATTGTCGCCCAAGTTGAATGAGTATGAACAATGCCGCCGATTTCTTGGTAATATTTATAAAGTACTGCGTGAGTCGCTGTATCTGATGAAGGCCTCAGCTCTCCTTCAACAACATTGCCATCTAAATCGACAACTACCATATCGCTGGCTTTCATTGTTTCGTAATCAACACCACTAGGTTTGATAACAAATAAACCACTTTCACGGTCAATGGCACTTGCATTTCCCCATGTATATTTCACGAGACCATATTTAGGCAAGTCCAAATTTGCTTGATATACCTCTTCTTTCAGTTGTTCTAACACGTCAACCCCTCCAGTTTTCCAACTCATAACATCAAATTGTCAACAGCTGCCTGCTCAATTACTAAGCCCTTCCTGTATCTTTCAATAAATGTTTCATATCCTTCAATATCTACTTGGTCAGGATAAATTTCCTGCCCATCCATATCTTTGAATACTTTTTGGTCGAGGAAGTCTTCTAAACTTTCTTTTTGATTTTTATTCAACATGTATGAGGCAAGAATCGCCATTCCCCACGGTCCACCTTCACCTGCTGTTGACATTACCGATACTGGCGTATTCATTGCAGCGGCAACGATTTTTTGTACAACAAGTGGGGTTTTAAATAAACCACCGTGAGCCAAAATACGATCAATCGCAACATTTTCTTCCTTTGTCAAAATACCCATTCCGATATTTAAAGCACCGAAAGCAGTAAAAAGGTGAGTCCGCATGAAGTTCGCTAAATTGAAACGACTCTCAGGCGAGCGTACAAATAGTGGTCGTCCTTTTTCAAATCCTGTAATATTTTCACCTGAGAAATAACCGTAGCTAAGCAAACCACCACCATCTGGATCCGCTTCCAGAGCTTTGTTCAACATTACTTCAAATAATTTATTTGTCTCAACCTTTTGTCCCATTGCATCAGAAAATTCACGGAACAATCCCAACCATGCATTAAGGTCACTTGAACAGTTATTCGCATGGACCATCCCAACTGGACTTCCATTTGGTGTAGTTACCATATCAATTTCCGGATATACTTTTGAAAGTTCTTTCTCTAGTACAATCATGGCAAAAACGGAAGTTCCCACTGAGACGTTGCCGGTACGTTTCCGTACACTATTCGTAGCAACCATTCCCGTTCCAGCATCGCCTTCTGGTGGGCAAATCGGAATGCCGGGTTGTAAGTTCCCGGACCTATCCAGGATTTTCGCTCCCACTTCGGTTAATTCACCCGCTTGTTCGCCTGAAACGTAGACTTTAGGAAGGATCTCTTTAAGCATCCAAGGATAACCTTTCGTAGCAATCAATTCATCAAAACGCTTGATCATTAATTCATTGTAATCATGCGTTGATTCATCAATTGGGAACATCCCTGAAGCATCCCCAATGCCAATTGCTTTATTACCAGTCAATAACCAGTGAATGTATCCAGCCAAAGTCGTAATACAATCAATACGAGGCAAATGCTTCTCTTCATTTAATATTGCTTGATAAAGGTGGGCAATACTCCATCGTTCAGGAATATTGAATTGTAATTGATCAGTTAATTCTTTTGCTGCAACACCAGTTGTTGAGTTACGCCAAGTTCGAAACGGAACAAGTAGCTCCCCTGTATGGTCAAAAGCCATATAACCATGCATCATTGCAGAGAATCCAATAGATCCAATTTTCCGAATTGTTATGCCGTAATTTCGTTCAACTTCTTGCTTCATTTCACTATAAGCTGTTTGCAGACCGGTGATTATATCCACTAAATTGTATGTCCAAAATCCATCTTCCAGAAGGTTTTCCCACTCATAACTTCCAGATGCGATTGTTTCATAACGTTTATCTATCAACACCGCTTTTATACGTGTTGAGCCAAATTCGATTCCAAGTGAAGTATCACCCTCGTTAATCGCTTGTATAATTTCTAATCGATTCGATTGCATGTTAATCCCCCTTTCGATAGCGCTTTCAATATACAGGAGGCGCTTGAATTCATTTATGAATCCATTATATTTTTTGTACGTACATTTGTCAATAAACAATATTAATTATACTCACAGCTTTTAAGTTGAACCTCATCCTCACTTCAAAGGCAGTGAATCTAGGATATTAAGTGAATAGGGATAGGGAGTAAAGGATATGGTAAAAAATCAGGTATTAATAGCTTTGTCCAAAACATATACACAAACTGAGGTAATTTGTTTTAATCCACTCAGGCTTATGTTAAAATGTGTACGTACAAATCTAAAAGGAAAATAAATAAGAATGCAAACAACCGAAACGAGGTGAGGTTTAATGAAACCAAAGTATCAGGTAATCGTCGATGATTTAAAAAATAAAATCCTTACAGGTGAGTATAGTATAGGAGAACAAATTCCTACTGAGTCCGTTATGCAGGATATGTACAACGTTAGCCGACACACTGTAAGAAAGTCCATTTTAGAATTAGCAAACGAGGGATTCTTAAGAAGTGAAAAAGGTTCTGGGACATATGTTAGTAATCAATATCAATTAAAGTCTGGTGGGAATTTCAAATATAAAACGATTGGTGTCATCACGACCTACATATCGGATTACATTTTCCCTTCTATTATCCGGGGAATCGAAAAAAGATTAAATGAAAATAATTATTCCTTACTATTGGCCAGTACAAATAATGACGTCGAACAAGAAAAAAAAGCTTTGGAAATGATGTTATCCTTTGGCGTAGATGGTTTGATTGTTGAACCTACAAAAAGCAATCTATACAATCCCAACATTGCTTACTACCTAACATTTAAGGAACAAGAGGTACCATTCATCATGATTAACGCTTATTATGAAGAATTAGAAGTTCCTTTCTTTTGCCTAGATGATGTGCAGTCGAGCTATCTCGCGACAAAAGAATTAATTTCCAATGGACACACCCAAATTGGGTTCATATCAAAAATGGATGATTTACAAGGAAAATATCGAATGAAGGGATATATAAAAGCACTTGGAGAAGCAAAATTACGCTTTCAACCCGAACAATTGCTTTCATATACTACAGAAACGAAGCTAGACTTGCACAAGAACTTGAAGCGGTTCTTAAACGAAAATAGAGACATGTTGACTGCCATTGTTTGCTATAACGACGAGGTAGGGTTAGAAGTAGTAAATGTATGCAGACAACTTGATATTTCCATTCCGGAACAATTATCAATTATTGGCCAGGACAATTCTTATATTGCGAAAAATGCTAATATCAAATTAACGACTTTAACACACCCACAAGAACAAATGGGTCATGATGCAGCTGATTGGTTGATCAAGAAATTACAAGGAAAGAAGGGCTTACCCAATGAAAATCATTACCAACCAGTCTTAATTGAAGGGGAAACTGTAAAAAAGCTAGATGAAAAATAAATCTAGTCTGGTGTAAATGAATGACTATCTTCACATGGGCCCCGATTATTCCTATGTGAAGGCAGTCAAATGATGAAATCCATTTTGTCTGCTCTTTCATGATTCCACCCTCATTTACAAAGTGGTGAACATACAGCTATACCTGTAATATTGATAAATGTTCGAGTTGAGCTAAATATCAGGCTTATAGATCCCTATATTCTTTACACTCCCCCTTATATGCAATCCAATTTTCTTCCTTCAAACTTCAGAAAAAACAAAAGATATTGACAGTATTTACATCCTATAATAAAATTTTATTTGTTAACCAAATAATAAATTAGTTTACATTAGGAGGAAACGCTATGAATACGAGTCATGAAAAATTAAGAATGATGATAATCACAGCCTTATTTGCAGCTATTATCGGAATCCTTTCCCAACTAACCATTCCACTCCCGCTCGTGCCTATTACAGGACAAACTCTGGCCGTTGGACTTGCCGCTACGATCCTGGGTGCTCGTTATGGTACTTATTCGGTAGTTTTGTACTTATTCATTGGTGCAGCTGGTGTGCCTGTCTTTGCAGAAATGTCTGGAGGACTGGCAAAGATTTTCGGTCCTACTGGTGGCTATTTATTGTCTTATATCCCTACTGTTTTCATTACCGGCTGGATTTTGGAAAAAACCCGTTTTACATTTCCCATTGCACTCATAGCTAATATCATTGGCATGATGATAACATTAACCATTGGAACAATATGGTTGAAATATGCAGCTGCATTAACTTGGACAGCTGCCATTGCTAGTGGATTCGCACCATTCTTAATCGTAGGTATCCTGAAAGCCCTCCTAGCATCCTGGTTAGGTGTTTCCATTCGCGCTAGACTTGCTTCAGCTAAAATGCTTCCGAAAAAAAATATCTCTATTTCCTAATAGACAAAATAAAGACAGGTAGATACCATGGATTTGGTACCCCCTGTCTATATCGTTTAAAGTCGGGCTTTATTTTTCAGAAAAATAAAAAAAGACTCTTTTTAGAAAAAAGACTCTTTTTTTATATGTATTTACTACGGTCCTATCCCCATAAGCCCGAATTAAATAGCATAGTAAAAGTATGATAAACCCCTTTGTTTACCTACACCATTTTACTATAACAATTAAGATTTGACAACTCTTGAATATATTCTATCACGATTGTTTTTATTTATTAACGACTTTATATACCTTTGTTTTTCCATCGCTATACGTAACTTCCAATTCGAACTCTTGGTAATCCTCTTTTAAGTTAAAGGCTTTAGTCACCTCTTGTATGACCTCATCATCCGTAGAGTCCTGGGTGAACGTCAACTTTTCTAAAATTGGCGTCAATTCTTCCATCGCTTCATCACCATGAACTTCATGTTTATTAGATTCATCATCGATAGAAGCTTCCGTTTGAGCACCCATGGTATCATATTCCGCTTCATAGTCATTGTTATTCCCTTTATAATCAACTTCTAGGTTAAAGGCTTTGAAAGTAAATGGAAGCTTTTCATTGGTTTCTGTTCCCTTTTCAGGATTTGTTTCCGCTTGGTTTTCATTTTCTTGTACCGGCGGATTCTTTACCTCGTCATCTTCTCCACATCCTGCTAATACAAGCATAGCAGCAAATGGGACCGAAAGTACTTTTAAAGATTTCTTCATATGGTTTCCTCCTAAGTCTCTTTTCTTATCTATTACCTAAATAGTAGAATTTAAAACACGAATTTATTTATATAAAGATAATCCCTCTAGTTATAGAGGGATAATATAAAATAAAACTACAAAGAAGTGTGCCACAGATCCTGCAAGCACGAAGAGATGCCATACAGCATGGTGAAAAGGAAAACCACGCCATACATAAAAGATGGCACCGAAAGTATAAAGTAATCCTCCGGCTATAAGTAATTGTATGCCTGCTGCTGGCATGGTGTTGGTTAGCGGGCCCCATGCCAGTACAATCATCCACCCCATTGCGATATATAAAATCGTGGATAGATAAAGAAACTTCTTAACAAAGAAAGCCTTGAAGATGACTCCTACCACTGCCACACCCCATACAACTCCCAGTAGCGTCCATCCTAAAGCCCCTTGAATGACGAGCAGCATGATTGGTGTATACGTGCCCGCAATAAATATATAAATGGCCGAGTGATCAAAAATCTCAAAAAGGTCTTTCAATTTCCCCTCAGGAAAGCTATGCACTAAAGTAGAAGCTACATATAAAAGGAGCATAGAAACTCCATAAATGATCGAAATCACAATGAGTGAAGCCGATCCTTGATGAGCAGAGAAAATTATTAATAAAACAAGAGCGGCAATGCTTAATAAGACACCAATTCCATGGGTGATTGCATTGAATACTTCCTCTTTTTTTGTATAAACGTGCGTATTAGCCATCTTACAACTCCTTATTCATTGAACCACTTTTTCAATTTCCTTTTCAATTATATCCTACTTCCAGAATGCATTAAAGTAAGTAATTCCATTCATCAGCCCTTTTCGACTATAACGTTTTTGAGGAAATACTCTTTTATTGAAAAAGGCCTGACCGTAGACGGTCAGGCTTCATGATCAAATGGCAAAATGGTGGCCACCGATAATTTTAACCACTTCTAATTTTTCCATCCACACACTGTCGGATATACTTGGATTCCAAAAATATAATGCATCATTCGTATAGCCGTGAATGGCTATTGCTTCATTTACTGCCCGTACTGCATCTTCTCCAGCAGGTTTGTTAATGCTACCATCATCAACAGGAGAGAATTGATTTTTTTGATAAATCACTTCTCTTACTGTTTCAGGGAATTCGTCACTATCAAGACGATTTAACACGACTCCTGCTACTTCTACCTTGCCTCTATATGGCTCACCTTTTGCCTCAGCATGAACCAATCTAGCTAATAATTCTTTATCGGTTTCATTCATGAAATGCGGAATAATCAATGTTTTGCCTGGTTCAGCAACATTATTCTTGTTATTATTGACTTCTTTTAACGTTTGAATTGGAACTCCATGCTGCTTAGCGATATCCCATATCGATTCACCTTGTTTAATAACATGTTTTTTAGCACCATTCGAAGCCTTGCTTGTGGTTTCCCAAGGGAATGCTAGTCCAAGTATGATGACACTAAGAGTTATGATCATCGGTAATACAACTGATAATTTCATCCTTTAACCTCCTCGTTAAGCACCTCCCTAGAATAACAGAATAAAAAAGAGAAAACAGCGTCAAATTATTCCCAAGGTAATCCAGGTGTTTTTTTACATTTTTTAAAAAAAGTGATTATCGTTCATTCGTTTCTCGCTTGCCATTCTTCACGTAACATCCCCATCTTGATGGAATCGTAGTAAATCCCATCGTGATAAATGCATTTCCTTATTCTACCCTCAAGTTGCATTCCTACTTTTTCAGCGACCGTCATCATTCGTTCATTTCCAGACCACGTCGTCAATCCTATCCTTTCAATGGTTAAATTTTGAAATAAATAAGGAATGAATAGGCTAATGGCTTCCGTTCCATAACCGCCATTCCAATATCTTGGTTCATATATGGTAATTCCGATTTCTAGCCATCTTGCTGGTTCATTCTCCCAATAATAAACAACCGACCCGATTATTTGGTGTTCCCTTTCTATTAATAATTCAGAGAAAACACCTAATTTTTGATCGTATCTCCGTAGTTTCATCTCATTGTTAATGTACGTAGGATAATCCATAATTTCATTAGCTGAGTAAGGTGTATCCCATTTTTTCCACATAGGATTTTCTTCTCCATACCTTAAACTCCATAAGGTTTTCAAATCGTCCTGTTGGACATTCCTCAACCGTACTTTTTTTCCTGTAATCAAAACATCTATCAAAATTGCTTCCCCCTGCATATCCTTGTCTTACTCAATCAGTTTGATGAAGTAATGACGATCTCTAGGACCATCAAATTCACAGAAATATATACCCTGCCATCTACCAAGGACCAGACTACCTTTATGGATAATAACTTGTTGTGACGACCCTACAGTGCTGGACTTTAAATGAGCAGCAGTGTTCCCTTCCATATGTAAATCCAACGTATGATTCCATGGATAAAGCTCATCCCATCTCCTAAGCATATCTTTTTTAACATCTGGATCCGCATTCTCATTAATTGTAATGCCTGCAGTAGTATGTGGACAATATACAAGCGCTATACCTTCTTGTATTCCCCTTTCCGTTACAAATGCCTGCACTTCTGTCGTAACATCTATCATATCATCTCTTTTGATGGTTTTTAGTGTGTTTTTCTTCAACAAGGTCATCCTTCTCCTTTTTATGTTATTTATATTCTCTACCCAAAAACTAGGGGAAACATGCTTTTTTATGTCTCTATCAATGGCTTATTATTCTTCATATAAAGACTTTTTAACCAATCTATAATATGGCCGAGGAACAACCTTCCCCAAAAGTGAATCATATGGAATCTTTGTACGATTAAAAAGTCTGGAAAACTGAAAAGACGGATTCAAGATTCTTGAATCCGCCAATCTTCAGTTCTGTTTTCTTTTCCAGAATCCCAAGATAAGTCCAGAGATGAGTGAGCCTATTAAAATGGCCAACAAATATAGAAATGGATGGTTAACTAATGGTATTACAAACACGCCCCCATGAGGTGCCGGCAATGTGACATTGAATGCCATCGTTAGAGCACCCGCCGTTGCTGCTCCAATCACACTACTGATAATGACCCTAAACGGATCGGCGGCCGCAAAGGGAATCGCTCCCTCTGTAATGAAAAAGGCCCCCATAAAGTAATTTGTCAATCCGGATTTTCTTTCTGTATCGTTAAATTTACTTTTGAAAAAGGTGGTCGCAAAGGCAATGGCAAGCGGAGGTACCATCCCACCCGCCATAACTGCTGCATGAGGGCCGAAGCTTTGTGCTTCAATAGCCGCAATACCAAAGGTAAAGGCAGCTTTATTGATAGGGCCCCCCATATCTACAGCCATCATGCCCGCAAGAATCATCCCTAAGAGAACGGCGTTTGTCCCTGATAAGCCCTGAAGCCAATTCGACAAACCTTGGTTGAGAGCAGTCACTGGTTCATTAATAACGAATAGCATGATTAAACCTGTTATTAGCATTCCGAACACCGGATAAAGCAAAACCGGTTTAATCCCTTCGAAAGCCTGTGGCAAATTAGAGAATAATTTCTTCAATCCTAAAACAACATACCCGGCAAGAAAACCTGCAATTAGGCCACCTATGAAACCAGCATTGGCCTGGGCTGCCAACAAGCCTCCGACCATACCAGGGGCAAAGCCCGGGCGATCGGCGATACTTGAGGCAATGAAGCCTGCCAGGACTGGTACTAGAAAGAAAAAGGCCCCGCTTGTACCTCCCCCGATGTCACTTAATGCTTTGGCTATTGGATTATATTCCGGTTTTGTCGGATCGGATGCATCTATTCCAAAAAAGAAGGATAGTGCAATTAAGATCCCTCCACCTACAACAAAAGGAAGCATATTACTTACGCCATTCATCAGATGCTTATAAATTTCGATCTTTCCTTTTGTTGAAGTTTCATCTTCTCGACTATCCTTTTTAGTCCCTTTGTAAATGGGTGCATCCTGGTTAACAGCCCTTTTAAGTAACTCCTCCGGCTTCCTAAGCCCCTGAGCAACGGGAACGATGATAACCCGCTTACCGTCAAAACGGTCCATCTCCACTTGTTTATCCGCTGCAACAATAATGACATCCGCCTTTGCAATTTCTGCTGGATTCAACCTATTTTTTACACCTGTCGATCCATTGGTTTCAACTTTGAAATCAAGACCCATTTCTTTCGCCTTAGCCTTTAAAGCATCCGCTGCCATATAGGTGTGGGCAATTCCTGTCGGGCACGCAGTGACGGCCAGGATTTTTGCAGCCCCTATAGTCGTACTTGCTTTCTGTTCTTCATTTTCGTTTTCGTCTTGATCTGCTTCGTGTTCTTTTTTATTGATAATTTCCAACACTTCTTCAGCTGATGTGGCAGAAACCAATTGAGACCTGAATTGAGCGTCCATTAATAGTGAAGACAATCGAGATAGGGTCTCTAAGTGAACCTGATTAGCTGCTTCACTTGCCGCAATCATGAAAAATAAATGAGCTGGCTGCCCATCAAGCGATTCATATTGAATACCTGAAACTGATTTTCCAAAGCAAATGGCCGGCGTTTTCACAGCACTCGTTTTTGCATGCGGGATGGCGATTCCCTCACCTATCCCTGTCGTGCTTTGCTCTTCACGTTTCAAAATGGCGGCCTTGAATCCACCTTCATCATGTAAACGTCCAGCTTGTGCTAACTTGGCGGATAATTCTTCTATCACCCCAAGCTTTGTCTCGCTTTGCAAATCTATAAGAATGGTATCCAATTTTAACAAGTCTGTAATTTTCATAGAGTTACCCCCCTTTTATCTCACTGATACTAATTTGCGGCAATACTTTTTCCATTAATTCCAACGTGCAAAGGTCCGATGAAAAAGCTGTCGCACTTCCCGCGGCGACACTATATTGGAAAGCGGTTATAACATCTTCCGTTTTTTCATACATCCCGATAAATCCGGCCACCATAGAATCACCGGCCCCCACTGAATTGATGACCTTTCCTTTCGGTATATTTGCAGCATAAGATTTATCTCTTGTGATAAGTACAGCCCCATCTCCTGCCATCGAAACGATTACATTTTGAGCACCTGCTTCCAACAACTTCCGCCCATACTTATTTGCATCCTTCACAGTTCTGATTTCAGTCGAGTAAAGACTCGCTAATTCGTGATGATTAGGCTTCAAGAGAAAAGGCTCATATTGAACGACATTCAATAATTCTTTCCCGCTAGTATCAACCACCATTTTTACTTTCCTCCCCAAACATACTTTCATCATCGTTTCGTACACATCACGTGGGAGGCTTGTTGGAATACTACCAGATAAAACGAGCCAATCATTTAGCTTGAGTTCACCAATTAAACTAAGTAAATGATGGTAATTCTCCATGGATATTTCAGGACCATGACTATTAATTTCAGTCTCCACTCCTGTTTTTAATTTTATATTGATTCTCGTATCACCAGTTATTTCCGTAAAATTTGTCCTAATATGATCTTTTTCTAAACAGGCTTTTACAAATTCTCCAGTTTGGCCTCCTAAAAAGCCTAAAGCAGTCGTATCATTTCCTAGCCCTTTCAATACTCGTGATACATTAATTCCCTTGCCCCCCGGATATTTCTTATCCATGCTTGTTCTGTTCACCAAGCCCATTTGGAAGTTTTCCACCTCGACCAGGTAATCTATTGAGGGATTGAGCGTTACGGTATAAATCATTAAATCGTCACGACCTTTATCTTGGGATTTTTCAAGAGCTGTTCGACAGCAGCTTCATTATTGCTATCCGTCAGCAAAATGACTTCACTTACATCTGCCACTTTTGCGAAGGTGACTTCATTTAATTTTGAACTATCTGCAAGCACATAACTTTGATTGGAAAGCCTTATTGCCGTCTTTTTCAATAGCGCTTCTTCAGGATCTGGTGTGGTCAAACCTAATTCAGGATGAATGCCATTGATCCCTAGAAAACATTTATCGAATCGGTAATCACTTAAAAAATCGACAGCTGTACTACCTACAACCGCATTGGTGGAAGCCTTGATGGTTCCACCAACGATAACCGTTTTTATTTCCAATTCCATCAACTTTTGTATATGCATGAGACCGTTGGTTAAAACGGTTACATTTTTATCTTTTAAATAAGGGATCAGTTCAGAGATGGTCGTACCTGCATCAAGATAAATACAGTCATCATTCTCGATAAAAGTTGACCCCAGCTCTGCTAGGAGCTTTTTTTCGGATAACGCTTTGTTTTGCTTCTCCAAGGTTGTCGGTTCCATGCCTTTTCTTTGAAGCAAGGCAGCTCCACCATGAACACGTTTTAAAAGCTTTAGTTCCTCAAGTTGGACTAAATCACGCCGAATGGTAGATTCTGAAGCTTGCAAATAATCGACAAGTTCTTGCATCTTTATAATGCCTTTTTTCTTAATCAACTTAAGGATTACGTCATGCCTCTCGGTTGTCAACAATTACCTCACCCCCAATATATTTCCATAATAACTTCATTTTTCAGATTAATCAATCATTATCGTTCACTTTTATCCAAAAACATTCATTTATATTAAAAAACCAATCATATTCCTGCAAGTGATGATATGATTATCTCTTTATCTATGAACTTTTCTACAAAAAAAAGCCCCCATCACCATGACAGGGGCTTTTCATTTTATAGGATTTATTAATTTTGTAATAAAAGTTGTTCAGGATCTTCAAGCATTTCTTTGATTGCCACTAGGAAACCAACTGCTTCTTTTCCATCAACGATACGGTGATCATAAGATAATGCAAGGTACATCATTGGTCTGTTTTCGATTTGATCGCCAACAGCAACAGGACGAGTCTTGATAGTATGCATACCTAGAATACCAACTTGTGGCGCATTCAAGATAGGTGTCGATAATAGGGAACCGAATGTACCACCATTTGTGATGGTAAAGGTACCACCAGATAAATCTGAAAGCGCTAATTTGTTGTTACGTGCTTTAACAGCTAGGTCCGCAATGTTTTGCTCGATTTCAGCGAAACTTTTACGATCAGCATCTCTTACAACTGGAACAACTAAGCCTTCTTCAGTCGATACGGCTACACCGATATCATAGAAGTTCTTTTTAAGGATATGATCCCCTTTGATTTCAGCATTCAATAAAGGATACTTTTTCAATGCCCCAATGACTGCTTTTGTAAAGAATGACATGAAACCAAGTTTAACGTCATTAGCTTTAACGAATGATTCTTTATGACGGCTACGTAATTCCATAACTGCAGAAAGATCGACTTCGTTGAAAGTTGTAAGCATTGCCGCTTCAGATTGGACTTGAACTAAACGTTTAGCAATGGTTTGACGACGGCGTGTCATTTTCACTACTTCTATACGGTCATCGTTGGCTTCTATAGGAGCTGCCGCTTGTTTAGTAGCTGCAGGTGCTTTTGGAGCTGCTGCAGGTGCTTTACTTGCTGCTTCCACGTCTTGTACACGTACACGGCCTAGTGGATCAACAACAGGTACTTGAGTTAAGTCAATTCCTTTTTCACGAGCTAATTTTCTAGCAGCTGGTGATGCAATAACTTGTTGAGTGGAAGATGCTTCTTTCGTTTCAGCCTTTGGAGCTTCTTTGGCAGGTGCTGCTTGTTCCACTTTAGCTGGTTCTTGTTTCACTTCTTCAGCTTTTGGAGCTTCCTTAGCAGGTGCTGCTGCCGATCCATTTTCATCCACGATGGCAATAGCTTGTCCAACTTGAACAGTGTCGCCTTCTTCAGCTAAAAGTTCAGTAAGGGTCCCAGTGTAATCAGAAATGATTTCCACGTTTACTTTATCTGTTTCCAGTTCAAGGACATAATCTCCCTTTTCAACATGGTCACCAGGTTGCTTTAACCATTGCGCAATAGATCCTTCAGAAATTGATTCTGCTAATTCAGGCACTTTTACTTCAGCCATTTTATTTATCCCCCTCATTATTGCGTGTAATTGCTTGACTCATAATCCGTTGTTGTTCATTTTTATGGACAAGTGGATCTCCCTCAGCCGGGCTTGATCTACGTTTTCTACCGATATACGTTACAGAAAGATTTCCAGGAGCAGCCGCATTTAAGCGAGGTTCAACAAATGTCCAAGCTCCCATGTTTTTCGGTTCTTCTTGAGCCCAGTAGATTTCTTTAAGGTTCGTATATTTTTTCAATGCTTCTTGAACGCCAGTGAACGGGAATGGATAAATCTCCTCGATACTGATGATTTGCAACCAATCGGTATTTTGTTCAGTAGCTACTTTATCACGTAGTTCTACAGCTAATTTACCGCTTGCAAATACAATGCGCTCAACAGCTTTAGGTTTTTTGCCTAGCGTTTTCGTTTCAATGAATGATTCAAAACTTCCTGTGCTGAACTCTTCTGGAGTAGATGCCATCACTTGGTTACGAAGCATACTCTTCGGTGTCATGATAACAAGCGGACGCACTTGTTCCTGATCAAGTATTTTAGCTTGTCTTCTAAGGACATGGAAATACTGAGCTGCAGAACTTAAGTTAGCAACGGTCCAGTTATTTTCAGCTGCTAATTGAAGGAAACGTTCCAGGCGAGCACTTGAATGTTCTGGTCCTTGTCCTTCGTATCCGTGTGGAAGTAGCATAACAAGTCCAGATTTTTGACCCCATTTTGCACGGCCTGCCGCAATGAATTGGTCAAAGATTACTTGTGCCGTATTGGCGAAATCACCGAATTGGCCTTCCCAAAGTACAAGTGTTTCTGGAGCAAAAACATTATATCCATATTCATAAGCAAGTACTGCCGTTTCAGTAAGCGGACTGTTATGGACAGCGAAAGATGCTTTGGCAGATTCAAGAGTATGAAGCGGTGAATATGTTTTGCCGTTCACGCTATCATGCAGCATGATGTTACGTTGTGCGAATGTTCCACGTTCTGAATCTTGACCAGTTAAACGGATTGGTGTGGCATCATTTAAAATCGTTGCAAATGCAAGCGTTTCAGCATGTGCCCAGTCAATTTTACCGTTTTCACCAAACGAATCCAGACGACGGGACAAGATTTTACCTAATTTTTTATTAGGCGTAAATCCTTCTGGCCATTTCACAAGTTGTTCATTGATTGAAATAAGTTCTTCCTTAGATACAGCTGTATCAATCGTAGGAATGCCTTTTTCAATTATTCCCGGAGGATTTACTTCTTTGGAAGCTTCCGGTTTGTTTCCAGAAATTTTGGCATAGGCTTCTGCAAGTTTAGTATTCACTTGTTTTGCCATTTCTTTCACTTCATTTTCTGTAAACTCTCCAGATTCAATCAGTTGTTTACCGTAAATTTCTTTAACTGTTGGATGCTTATGAATCAAAGCATACATTTCAGGTTGTGTGACCAATGGCTCATCCATTTCATTATGGCCGAAACGTCTGTAACCGATTAAGTCAATCAAGAAATCTTTTTTGTATTTTTCACGATATTGGATGGCAAGATTAACTGCAGCCATACATGCTTCGGGATCATCAGCATTAACGTGGACGATAGGTACTTCAAAACCTTTTGCAAGATCACTCGCATATCTAGTTGAACGTGAATCTTCACTTTCGGTAGTGAAACCAATCGTGTTATTAGCGATGATGTGGATTGCCCCACCAACTTGGTAACCGCGTAGACGGCTTAAGTTAAACGTTTCAGGTACGATACCTTCACCTGGGAACGCAGCATCACCATGAATAAGGATTGCTAGCGACTTATCAATATCTTGCACTGGGAAGCCTTTTGCTGTCCTGTCTTCTTGAGCCGCACGAGAGTAACCTTCAACGATTGGGCCAACTACTTCCAAGTGACTTGGGTTATTGGCAAGCGTAATTCTTGCTTTCTGTACGCTTTCTTTTGTAATTTGTTTATCCAAACCTAGGTGGTATTTAACATCGCCAGTCCAACCATAATTAATGCCGGTTGAGCCTTCTGATGGGACTAAATCCTTATTAGGTGAGTGTTGGAATTCAGAGAAAATCACTTCATATGGTTTTCCAAGGACATGTGCCAGGACATTAAGACGTCCGCGGTGAGCCATGGCAATATTCACATTGCCAGTTCCATTTTGGACAGTCTGTGAAATCATCTCGTCTAACACTGGAACCAATGCATCTAGACCCTCAATAGAGAAACGCTTTTGCCCTACAAATGTACGATGTAGGAACTTTTCAAATCCTTCAACTTCATTCAGACGTTTTAGCATTAATGCTTTTTTCTCTTTTGAAACTTCAGGGAACATTTTACCAGATTCGACCATATCAGTAAGCCATTGCTTTTCATCCAAGTCATTTACATGGTGAAATCCAAAGGCTATTGTTTTTGTATAAAGTTGTTTAAGATATTGGAAAGCTTCGTATCCGTCTTTTACGTTTTCAGGTGATTGCGCGCAAATAAGATCAGCCGGTATTTTCCGTAAATCCTCAACCGTCAAATCGTATTTTTCAAAGTGGATTTGCTCTGTATCTGGCTTGTCTTCAATCAATGGATAAATGCTTGAAGCAAGATGTCCATATGCACGAATATTTTCTGCCAATTTTACTGCAGACATAATTTTCTTCATTGAAAGGACTTCACCAGTCTGTGGTGCACTTTCCATTACAGTGCCTGCCTCTACTTCAAATGAAGGAGGACCAGCAACCTCAAAAAAGTTTTTCAGTTCCGGATCTACTTCTTCCGGATTAACTTGAAATAAATCGTATTGCTCCATGACATACCCAAGGTTTGGACCAGAAAAAGATTTCCATGGGTCGTAAGCCTTAGCATCCTTGATGGTCATTTTTGTAAACCCCCAAATTTTTCTCATAATTTCGTTTTATCCATCCCCAAATTCCTTCTTCTAACATTTCCCCAAATAGATAATTTATAATAAATAACTTGGTCATTGAATAATAAAATTTTAAAGGATAAAACGTTTTCAGATGCTATATTAACATGTTTTTGTCGAAATATCCAAGGGTTTCACCTCTTTATACACCCTTTTTCAAACTATTATTCTGTTTAATTCGCCTTATTTCGTCTTAAATAGACCTTTTATCTTTTTTAAGTCTATTTTTTCTAAAAAAAGATTTTTCTATTTTCGTATATTAATTCAAACAAGCTAGATTTCGCACGATTGAAAACCCTTTCAACTCAAGCAAACTCCCAAGCTGTCAAACTTAAGTTTCCATACTGAAAACTACGATGCAACATTTTTGCCTTTTTATTGGAATCTCCTGCTCCCATCGCAATGATCAAGGGAATGAAGTGACCTTTAAATGGCACCGCCTCGGAACTATATGGCCCTATTCTTTCATAATCAAACAAGGATTCCAAATCCCACTTCTCTACCTGTTCTTCCACCCAGTTTTCAAAACGGATTGCCCACCCCTCCGCAACATGCAGGTCTGGCTGAATCTGGTTAAAATTATGCACAATCCCACCGCTACCAATTATAAGGACGTTATTCCGTTTGAGAGCCCCCAGCATTTTCCCGATTTCATACTGTTTTTCAAACGGTAGGTCGGAACTGATCGATAATGAAACGATCGGTATATCAACTTTAGGATACATGAGATGCAACAGCCCCCATGCCCCATGATCGAGAGGACGCCTTTCATCAAGCTCCCCCCATATGCCAACTCGTGACAACAGGGTTAAAATCTTATCGGAAAGCTCCAAATTTCCTGAAGCGGGATAGGATACCTGGTAAATTTCTTCCGGAAAATCGATATAATCATAAAGGATTTCATGCTTCTTGACAGCTGAAACCAACTGTTCATCACTTTCCCAATGGGCTGACAGAATGACTATTGCAGTTGGCTTCTCAATTTCTTTTGTATAAGCTTTTAAAAACTCGGTGTAGCTATTCTCTTCCAAGGCTAATAATGGCGTTCCATGTGATAAAAACAACGATGGCATCATAAAAACTTTAAATCCTTTCCAAACTATGATCTTTAAATTAAAATCCAATTACCTTTAATTTACTATAGTTGAGCTTGGCTTTCACTAATTAAATTGAACCTTTGGGGTTGTCTCATCTATCGTATCAAAGATATAGCCTTCTTTTTTTAGGATTTCTATTATCTTCGGCAGCGCTTTAACGGTATTTTTCATACTGTTGATATCATGCAGCAGGATATTAGCCTGTTTTTGATTTTTCAAGCCTCTTTGCACGGATGTGATGATTTGATGTTCGCTTATAGTAGGACTGATTCCATCCGTTGAATCTATATTCCAATCTGTATATATATACCCTTTATCCGTTAGCTGCTGAAGTATTCCATTAATGATTGGTTTTGTGCTTGCTTGTTGTCTCAGACGATTTCGTGATCCACCGGGAAGACGAACGATTCGGCTTTTTATTCCATAATCTTTTTCTAACATCGTTTCAAGACGATTTAAATCCTCAAAAAAACTATTCGTGGAACGATACACGATTGAATAGTCATGTGTATAGGAATGTAAGGCAATTTTGTGGCCTCTTCCTATCATTTCTTCATAGCATTTTTTTGCATATGGCTCTTCATTACCTTTAACAAAAAATGTTGCCTTTACTTGATACCGGTCTAAGATGTCCAGGATATCCATTGTATTCGTAGAAGGCCCGTCGTCAAAAGTTAAATAAACTGTCTTTTGGTTTTCTTTACTTTTGACGAGTGGAGTTATTTCTTCCGGAATTATTGCATGTACGGGTCCGGCAAGTGTTTCACTTAGGATCATTGAAAAACAGAATACTATCGTATATAAGTGCAATAATTTCTTCATAATTCTCCCCCTTGCTTTTTACCATTAAGGTGTACTATTCCAGGGGTTTCATGCATCAAATTTTTTTAGAATATAGGCATGGAATTATGGTCTTTAACAACTTCACTTTCTGTATCAGGAATTTATCACCATACTATTCTTAATGTGCTCTCGAAATTAACTCGCCATAATCAATAAGACAGCGGATTTAACCGCTGCCTTACTTATCTATCGACATTAAAATATCTAGCTTCAGGGTGTGCAAACACTATGGCGGAAACAGATGCCTCCGGTTCCATCATGAAACCTTCAGTCAATTCTACCCCAATATCCTGAGGCTGTAATAAGCGGAAGAGTTTTTCCTGGTCTTCCAGATTCGGGCAGGCTGGATACCCGAAAGAAAATCTTTGACCAATATACTTGGCAGCAAATCTCTCTTTCATGGTCATTTCGATAGAATCGCTAATTCCCAAATCGTCACGCATCATTTGATGGATTCTTTCAGCAAATCCTTCAGCCGTTTCGAGAGCAAGGGATTGTAGGGCATGATTTTTTAAGAAATCTCCCTCTTTCTTGAACTTTTCAGCCCACTTTCTAATGCCTCTTCCTGCTGTAACCAGGAAGAAACCAACATAGTCCATTTCGCCAGAAGAAATAGGCTTCGCAAAATCAGCCAGACAAAGGTTTGGACTTGTATCTTGCCTTGGAAAATCAAAAGTTTCCAATACTTCCTGATGATCCTCGGGATTGTATACCACTAATTTGTCACCATCACTTTGGGCGGGGAAAAATTGATATACTGCATTTAATCCATATTCAGGTTCGGATTTCAGGAATTCAATCAGCTCGTCAACCAAATCATTCAATTGTATAGCTTTATCGTTACCCTCCTTCAGTAATTCGGCCACCTTCCCTTTTAGACCCAGATGATGTCCAATCAACATCTGTCTATTGATATAGGGCTGAATGACTTCGAGTGGATATTTTTTTAGTATATGCCTTTTGACATCATGAGGTTTTTGGACCGGTACATTCCTTAGTGGAACCGCACTTACTGGCTTACGTTCCGGTTTTTCAATTAATGCGGCGATGGCAGCATTGGCTTTTGCCTTTTCACGTTTATTTTTCAGTTCCTCTAGGTATACCATTTTTCTGTTCGTATCATGTAGGATATTCGTAACGGCCAAACCATCCATCGCATCCTTAGAATATAGAACAGGCCCATCGTATTCGGGTGAGATTTTAAAATCGGTGAACTTACGGGATAATGCGGCACCACCCACCAAAATTGGGGTGTCAATCCCAGCCTGTTTCAAATCCTGTGCTGTTAAGATCATTTGCTGTGCTGACTTTACAAGCAGTCCCGATAAACCGATAATGGTAGGTTCATGCTTTCGTACTTCCTCAATGATTTGCTGTGGTGCAACCTTAATTCCAAGGTCCACGACTTCATAGCCATTATTGGAAAGAATGATATCGACAAGGTTTTTACCGATATCATGGACATCCCCTTTGACAGTGGCCAAAAGGATTTTCCCTTTTTTAGCATGATCCTCTGAATTTTCCATAAGCGGTTCAAGATGTGAAACAGCGGCTTTCATTGCCTCGGCACTTTGAAGCACTTCTGCCACAATAAGTTGGTTATCATTGAATAACCGCCCCACTTCGCTCATTCCATCCATCAATGGTCCATTAATGATTTCCAGTGGAGCATCACCACGCTCTATGGCTTCATTCAAGTCCTCGATCAATCCTTCTTTTGTACCCTCGATTATGTAGTTACCTAACCTTTCATCTAATGGAAGAATAATTCCATCATCTTTCTTTTCAGCTTTTTTACCACGATAAAATTCAGTGAAGGTTGCCAGTGTTTCTGTTGAGGTATCAAATAAAAGTGCTTCAGCAAGCTTCACTTCCACTTCTGGTATTAAAGCAAACCGTTCGAGTTTTTCCGTATTCACAATCGCGTAATCTAGTCCAGCTTTCGTACAATGATAAAGAAAAACAGCATTCAATATTTCCCTTCCACGTGAAGGCAAGCCAAACGAAACATTTGAAATCCCAAGAATCGTCAAACATTCAGGGAATTTTTCCTTGATTGCTTTAATTCCTTTTACTGTTTCCAATGCGGAGCCAATATATTGTTCATCTCCTGTACCGACTGGAAATACAAGGGGATCAAAAATCAAGTCACTTTTCTTTAGGCCGTATTTGTTTACAAGTAAATCCACTGAGCGAGTAGCTACTTCTATTTTTCGTTCGGCGTCTACCGCCATACCAATTTCATCAATCGTTCCTACTACGACAGCCGCACCGTATTGATGAATAAGTGGAACGATTTTTTCAAACCTCTCTTCACCATCTTCGAGATTGATTGAGTTTATGATGGATTTCCCTTGGGAATGTTTCAAGGCTTGTTCAAGAACGGCTTCATCAGTTGTATCGATGACTAAAGGGACCTTTACCTTTTTGACGACCTCTTCAATGAATTCTTTCATGTCACCGAACTCATCTCCATCAGGGTCTGCCAGACAGATATCAATGACATGCGCACCTTTCTTAACTTGTGCCCGGGCAATCTCCGCTGCTGGTTCGTATTTCTTAGCACGAATCAATTCCTTGAATTTACGAGATCCAATGACATTCGTTCGCTCTCCGACAAACAGGGGTCGCATTGAGTCGTCATAAATAAGCGGCTCGATGCCAGATACGGCATGACCATGTGCAACCTCAGGTAATTTCCGTGGTTGAATATCTTTAAGAACTCTTGAGAGCTCTTTAATGTGTTCAGGAGTAGTACCACAACAGCCACCAATGATATTGACCCAGCCTTTTTCTGCAAATTGTTTCATTTTCTCGGCTAGGGAAGTGGGAGATTCATGGTAATGCCCCTCTTCATCAGGCAATCCTGCATTTGGATAACAGCTAATCGCATTGTCGGATAGATCTGCTAGAGTACGGATATGGTCAATCATAAACTCTGGGCCTGTCGCACAGTTCAAACCGACAGCCAGAGGGTTCATATGCTCTACCGATAAATAAAATGCCTCTATGGACTGACCGGCTAACGTCGTTCCCATCGGCTCGATTGTTCCTGAAATCATTATCGGTACTTCCTTGCCAGTTTTAGCGATGGCCGATCTAATTCCAGAAAAGGCCGCCTTTACATTGAGCATATCTTGACAGGTTTCCACGAGTAATAAGTCTACCCCACCGTCTATAAGGCCAAGTGCCTGTTCCTCATATGAATCGGTCAATATATCGAAAGTCGTTCCACCTGTAACAGATAAAGTTTTTGTCGTTGGTCCCATGGAACCCGCTACATACCTGGGCCAATTATCACTTGAATATTTTTCACATGCTTTTACGGCAAGCTCTGCCGATACTTTATTAAGTTCATATGCAAGCGTGCTTAATTGATATTCTTCCAGCACTAAGCTTGTGGCACCAAAGGTATTAGTCTCTATAATATCGGCACCTGCCGCTAAATATTTTTCATGGATAGTTTGAATGATTTCAGGACGGGTTAACGATAAATACTCATTACACCCTTCGTATTGTTCTCCACCGAAATCCTCGGCCGTTAAATCTTCAGCTTGAATCATGGTGCCCATTGCTCCATCAAGAAGAAGAATCTTTGATTGTAATTGCACGTTAATTTCTCTTTTACTCATGTCCTGCCACCTCAGATGTTTGTTTACGATCATGATCCTTAATATATGTAGTAAGTTCCGCTGTCATTTCATAGCGTAAGAAAGGCGTTATTAAGTAAATTCCCTTGAACCTCTCTTGGGCTGCGTCTACCAATTCCCTTGCTATATTTATAGCTTCAATCCTTGATTTTACTGGATCAGCTCCCGCTGAGGCCATTGCTTTCCGTACACTGTCAGGTAATTTAATCCCCGGTATTTCATTATGGATGAATTCGGCATTCCTCGTACTGGTAAGGGGCATTATCCCCATGAAAATCGGTGTTTCCAAATGTTTTGTCGCCTGATAGACTTCTTCTATTTGTTCTACTGAATAAACTGGCTGTGTCAAAAACGAATGAGCACCGCAAGCGATTTTCTTTTCCATTCTCTGAACAGCCTTATCGAGATATTTCACATTTGGATTAAAAGCTGCGGAAATCTTGAAATTAGCCCGTTTCCCTAGACTTTGTCCGGAATAGGAGTAGCCCTCATTGAATTGCTTAACCAGACTTATCAAATCGAATGAAGATAAATCATAGACAGACGTTGCCCCCGGGAAATCACCAATCTTAGAAGGATCCCCAGTGATAACTAAAACTTCATCCAGCCCGACCGTATGCAATCCCATTAAATGGGATTGTAACCCAATAAGATTTCGGTCCCTGCACGTAATATGGACCATCGGATTCACCCCTAATTCAGCCTTTAATAAATTGGCTAAGGTCGAATTCGATATCCTTGGTGAAGCAAGTGAATTATCAGCTAAAGTAATGGAATCCACCCCAGCTTTTTTCAAGGCTTCAGCTCCTGCCATAAACGTTTCGATTCCTAACTTTTTCGGTGGATCAAGCTCAACTAGGATCGTTCTATCCGTTTTTGCCTTTTCATGAAGAGCTAATTCTTGTTTTTGGTTATTCACTTCAATAATTTCTATATGTCGAGCTTTCGTAATTTTTTCCTTGACTGGCGCTAAAGTGCCAATCATTTCGTTCACAGCTTGTATATGTAGTGGTGTCGTACCACAGCAACCCCCTATAATGGTTGCTCCTTGTTTTCGTAATTCGAGTGCACTTGAACCGAAATATTCTGGTTCCGCTTTATAGACCAGTCTCCCATCCACATAATCTGGAAGACTTGCATTAGGATAGATGGCAATCGACGCCTGCATAGGCAATTTCACTTCTTCCAGTGCCCTTATCATATGATGGGGGCCCAGACGGCAATTCACCCCAACGACATCTGCACCTAGGTACTCTAGCTTTTGAAAAGCTTCATTCAAATGAAATCCATTTTGAAGATTTCCAAGTTCATGCATCGATACATTTGCAATAATCGGCAGGTCCGTTTCCTTTTTAGCAATTTGAAGCACCGTTTCAAGCTCTTCAAAATCATAGAATGTTTCAAGAAGAATTCCATCGGGATCTTCCAGGAGCAAACTGTATAATTGTTCTCGAAAACCCCGTTTTATTTCTTCTATACTTAAATCCGATTTACGTATACTACGCTGGGCCCCAATTGTACCAAAAACATAAGCCTTCCCTTTCGCTACTTGTTTAGCAAGGCTGACTCCTTGGCGATTGATCCGACTGACTTCTTCCTCCAGCCCATACCGTTTCAATTTATTGAAATTGGCACCATATGTATTGGTTTGCAGAATATCTGCACCCGCTTCTAAATAGGCCCTATGTATAGACTCAATTTTATCAGGATTGGTGCAATTTATTTCCTCATAACATTGATCGATTCCATAGGAGTACAACAACGTACCCATCGCGCCGTCTCCAACTAGCATTCTTTCCTTCAATTCACTACGAAAATCCAATTAGTACACCCTCTCTTAAAAACACTATGGTTTTTGTCGGTTTCTATGAGTGTGAGAGTAAAGAAAAAAAACCTTCTCAAAGAAGAAGGCTTTTTTCGAAACATTCTCCTCATCTATCAAGCTCTGCTTGCTGGATTTAGCACCTTTGCCTAGGCTGGTTGCTGAGGTTTCATCGGGCCAGTCCCTTCACCTCTCTCGATAAGATTTATTAAGTTTAATTTTCTAAACATTTCAAAATTTATTTATATTTAATTTACATGAATCATCTGATAATTTCAAGAGTATATTTATCATTTTTTCATTTTCTTCAGACTTTTTAACGATACATCCTTTTAGAAAGCAAGGCTCCCCATTCTTCCGACAAGGATTCAATGGAAAGCAAGGACATTGCCCCCTCCTCCCCATCACGCTTATGAAGGATGACATCCGTTGCATAAAGTACCGTAACCTTATCTTGAAGCCGATCCAATAACACGATATCATCTTGTTGGCCAATTACCCCTTCTTGTATAACCCTAGCAAAATAGCCAGTTAGATTAGTGTCCATCACCAATTTCAAAAACTCTGGCTCTTTGTTAAAGTGGGAGATGGTCGAGCAAGGAATACGCCCCTGTGTAATCTGAATAACGGTCCCGCCAATGCGATAGATATCGCCTATAAACGTTTGACGTTCAGTCATTCCAGCAATCGTCAAATTCTCCCCAAATGCAGGGATGGAAAGCTGCTTATTGAATGTTCGATTCCATAAATCATAATGCTCAAAGGGATAAAAACATAGAGCACGGTCAGGCCCTCCATGGAACTTTCTGTTACCCACTCCATCCCTATCAATCCCTGATTTTGTTACGGTGATATAGTCGATGGCCTTCTTATCCATTGCCGTTTTGATCTTTACCCCCGAAAGCTCCTCCTCTTTTGGCATCCCAATTTGAAGAGACATGATTTTACGATTTTCCATTGGACATCTTCCATTTCTTTTAAATTTCCAGATTGCAATAAAGAAACATTCTTTATATTCAATCTATTCAATTATTTGATTATACCAAAAAAAAGCAATAACCTCTTTACTAGGTATAAAATATGATGTGAAAAGAGAATGATATAAAAATAATCCCTTTGTTTTAGTAATTTAGTTGCTATTTCCAAATTAATTATGATAGAATATGAACACAATATATAGTCGAAAAAGACAATCCGTCGCCTATATGTTGATTCACGATTAATTTCCTCATTGTCGCTCTTTAGGGGGCGAATTTTTTTGTCTCCTTTTAAAAAGGGTGGAAAACTGTAGATCCTTACTAATTATTTATACCTAACAAGTAACTACCAAATTGAACAGGCGACCTTCTTTTAATGAAAATTTATAGGTGCGATCATTACTTTCCTCACAGTACACCACTTTTTTGATAATTTTGGTGATTTTCTTATGCCTTCATTTTCCCCTTAGCTTCTATTTTTTCGCCCCTTATATTCCAGGTATCGTAACAGCCATGCCGATATCGTTAGCCAAGCAGCTCCGGCAACAAAACCTGCCACAACATCGCTCGGGTAATGCACCCCTAGATAAATGCGGCTCCATCCAATGACCAATGAAGCCAAAAAAGCCAAAAACCATATAATGCCGTTCATATATTTACTTTTGACGATTCGTAAACATACAACTGCAATGCTTCCGTAAACGATAACCGAAGCCATAGAGTGACCACTAGGAAAACTATATCCGGAAACGGATAATAATGGAGCGATATCGGGTCTTTCCCTTTGAAAAAGATATTTTAGCCCCCAATTAAATACCCCACCCATTGCTGAAGTGATTATTAAGTATAAAGCAAGCTGTTTTCTTCTGTATAAGGCCAAAATCAAGGCAAATATACCAATTAGTACGACTATCCATGTCACCGACCCAAAAAATGTGAGCGTAGTCACAAAGCTGATAAATTGTTCACTAAAGGGCACTTGGATGAAATTGATAAGGACTTTATCAAATTCGATTAACTCCCCTTCCTTCAGTTCTTCCACAATTTCAATAAAAATGAAAAAATAAACTAGGATTAAACCAGCCATCATGGCAATATAAAGAAGTTTTTTTGAAATATGTATGCTAAAAAAGTTATGCATTCTCGGACACCACCTTTTCCCTCATTTATCACGCTACCTCTAGGATAAAACAAAAAAAGCCTAAGCGATAGATTTCGCTCAGGCTTTTTTTACGCTTGTTTCTTTTTAGGCTCCGCTCTTTTGCGTGTCGTCTTTTTCTTTACAACCATTTTCTCCGGCTTCGTCCTGTCAATGGACGCTTGTAAAGCTGCCATTAAATCCGTCACATTATTGGCCACGGGTTCTTTAGATTTTGCTGTAATGGTTTTCTCGCCAGTTTTCTTTGATTCAATCAATTCAAGCAAAGCTGTTCTATAATCATCTTTGTATTTAGTCGGATCAAACGTCGATGTCAACTGATCAATTAATAATATGGCCGTATCGATTTCTTTTTTTGCAATGGCATCATTAGCAGGAATATTAGGAACGTCGGTTGCAGAACGAACCTCATCAGGGTAATGAATGGTTTCCATCAACAATGTGTTATCCACGACCCGAAGGATAGCCATTTGTTCTTTGGAACGAATGATGATTTTAGCGAGACCAACCTTGCCTGACTCCAAGAGTGCTTCCCTCAAAAGAGAATAGGCTTTTGTACCGCCATCGTTTGGAGACATATAATAGCTTCGGTTGAAATAGATTGGATCAATTTCCTCTATTTTAACAAAATCAATGATTTCCACTGCCTTATCTTCATTTTGTTTTTTTAATTGCTCAAGTTCATTGTCTTCTAGGACAACAAACTTTCCTTTTGTATACTCAAACGCACGAACAATATCATCCTTGCCTACTTCTTTCTGGCAAACTGGACAAACCTTTTCGTATTTTATCGGTGAATGGCATTCCTTATGCAAAGTTCGTAAGGATATATCCTTATCTTCCGTTGCCGCATGAAGCTTTATCGGGATATTCACCAAACCAAAAGAAATGCTGCCTTTCCATATTGTATGCAAATTCCTCACCTCATCGTTGATTAATTGATTCACTGTTATTATCATTCCCATTTCTTTCAAAAAAATTATATCTCAACTCTTAAAATTAAGATTTTATGGGGAAAATACTAATAAACGCAATGAACGGAGGGAAAAATGTGATAAAACCAATGTTGCCCACCTATCATCCAGAAGCTCCTTGTTCTAAGGAATGGATATATGAAGTCAAATATGATGGCTTTCGGGCCATTTTAACGATTGAAGAAAGTAAAGTGGCAAAGCTGACGAGCCGGAACGGAAAAGAGTTGCTGCCTCTTTTTCCGGAAATCGGTGAATTCCTAGAAACCTTGAACCTCGAAGGTATACTTCCCCTTCAACTAGATGGAGAACTAGTTTGGCTAACCAATGAAGCCAAGGCAGACTTTTCCGAGATACAGTGGCGTGGACGTTTGAGAAACCAAACATTGATATCCGAGGCTTCCACCCTCTCCCCATGCCGATTCATAGTGTTTGACTTACTAACCTTAAATGGAAAAGACATTACCAAACAAAACTTGTCGGAACGGAAAGCTTTGTTGAAGTGCTTAGGAAAGAAACTTCATTTCCCAGAAAATCCTAGCCCCCATGAAGAAAGCCCAATCCAACTGATTGGAAACTATGATACTGCAAATGAATCGATGAACAAGGTCATTCTCATGGATGGGGAAGGGATTGTAGCCAAGAACATCAACAGCATATGGCACGAAAAACGGTCAACCTCCTGGATCAAGGTGAAAAATTGGAGGGTATTCCCCTGCTTTATCACCGCTCTTCATAAAGAAAACGGATATATTTCAATTTCCGTTTATAAAGACGGTGTAATTACCCCGATTGGGAGCGTCAAAAATGGCATGAGTGCCCAGGATAAAACCATTTTACACGAATTGATTAAAAAAAATGCCGTCGAAGAGAATGCGAAGTTCTTTTACCTCCATCCTTCCATTTGTATCGAAGTGCAATTTCTGCATGTTCATGAAGAAAATGAATTACGGGAGCCTCAGTTTTCCCAGTGGCTGTTGCAAACGATACCAAGTGAATGTACTTGGGAGAGGTTCCTTATCAGTCAATTTACTTTTCCGGAGTCGGTCCATATAACATCACCAGATAAACCGATTTGGGCATTTAAGGATAGAAAGGTGATAAAAGTTGAATACCTCCAATATTTACGGGAGGTGTCATCTCATTTCTTGCCTTTTCTAGCCGACAAACTTCTGACAACAATTCGTTACCCTCATGGCGCAATGAACCCTGAACGTTTTTTTCAAAAAAATAAGCCAGAGTATGCGCCCGCATCGATTCAAACGTTCCTGAATGAAGACATCGAGTATATGCTATGTAATGAACTGGAAACATTGCTTTGGTTTGGCAACCAACTTGCCTTGGAGTTCCATGCACCATTTCAGAAAGCTGGCTCTACTAAACCAGATGAAATTGTATTGGATCTTGACCCTCCCTCGATTGAGTATTTTAACTTGGCGATTCATGCCGCTCTTGAAATAAAGAAAGTCTTGCTTCCATTACATATAGAAGCATTCGTAAAAACTTCAGGAAATAAGGGATTACAGATTCATATTCCACTACCGGAAGATACTTTTACTTATAAAGAGACACATATTTTCACTGATTTTCTTGGTCAATACTTAATAAGCTCCTTTCCAAATGACTTTACCTTAGAGAGAATGAAGAAAAATCGACAAAATCGACTTTATCTCGATTTTGTCCAACATAGTGAAGGGAAAACCATTATCGTCCCTTATTCCCCTCGTGGAAATCATTTCGCCGGGGTAGCCACTCCCTTATCATGGGAAGAAGTGAATGAAAACCTTAGACTGGAAGATTATACAGTGGAAACTGTACCTAACAGGATCAAAAGGTTGGGCTGCCCCTTCAAGAATTACAGGCAGATTGATAACGGCCCAGCATTTCTAGAGGTTTTATCCTTCCTTAAACAACAAAAGGGGCCTTATAAGTCCAAAAAATAAAACAGGTGAAGAAAAACGAATCGTTTTTCTTCACCTGTTTTTCTTTTTTTATAATAATTTACTGATTTGACAGCCTTTTGTCCCTTACCATTTCGTTTTCAAAAAGCTTTGTACTTCATCCTGCATCTTTGCATATAATTTTGTTTCCTCTTCATATTCATGTTTTTCAAGCACTGTGAAAACCTCTGGCTGATCGATGTCTATTTCAAGCAACGCTTTGAACTCATAGGTTGCATTTCCAATCAGGTCAATGGAATACGCATTACTCTCTTCATCATGGTGAACGATACATTTCACTTTTCCACCGTTGTTATAAACGGAAATTTCCTGTTCAAGCGAATTAAGTCCAATCGAGCAAGTAACCAGACTTGAAGCCGACATCGCAGTTCCACAAGCATTCGTGAAGCCTACACCTCTTTCGAAGGTACGAACATAAATGCTCCCAGGTGTCAGTTCTTTTACAAAACTGACATTGACCCCATCCGGAAACAGGTCATTCGGTTGGTTCACTTTCGTGGCAAGCTCTTCCTGTAAATTACTTTGCAATACATCGCTATCCACTAAGGTGATCAAGTGTGGATTTGGGACAGCCAATGCCGAAAATAGGAGGGAATCATGCAACTCAGGGAGCAATTCATTTAACAACTGATCCTTTTCTATTGCAAGCGGAAGATCCTTGACCTTAAAGCTGACCGGAGAAATTTCCACTTTGAATGTTGGAATTCCCGCATAAATATCATCCGTTTTTTCGACGAGTAAATTCACTTTCATCGTCTCAACAGTCATTTTATCAAGCCCTAAAACGTCATTCGTATACCTGGCCACACACCGAAGTCCATTACCACACATGGATGCTTCTGATCCATCTGCATTAAATACCCGCATTCTGGCATCTGCATGCTCACTTTTCATGACAAATAGAATGCCATCCGCTCCAAGCTTTTCTCTATTGCAAAGGACCTTCGCTAATTTTTCGCGTTCTTCCTCTGTAAAGGTCAGAGTTGTTGTTAATTCATCAATAATTAAAAAATCATTGCCCGATCCATGAATTTTAAAACCTTCAATTAACATCCTGTCACATCCTCAATGCTGTTCTTTTATTTTAAATATTCTTTATCATAGCATTATAAGTTCGAACATGTCATCGGGAAAATTCCAATTAAGCGAATATTCCATCAAGAAAGCCGAGTTGCCATACAATAAAAAGCCTGTGGAGGCAATGCTACCCACTCCACAGACTCTTCAATTCATATTAACCTATTATGAAATAGATAATAAACAGTATAGCGCTAACATACATTGGACCTGAAACTTCTTTCGCCTTACCTGTGACCACTTTCAGGAATGGGTATAGAATAAACCCGAAAGCCATTCCATCTGCAATACTGTAGGTAAATGGAATGAAGGTAATGATAAAAAGTGCGGGGATGCTTTCTGTATAATCGCTAAAGTCCATTTTCTTAAGATTTTCAAGCATGAGCATGCCGATAATGATTAAAATTGGCGCAATGGCACTATCCGGAATCACCTTAATTACCGGAATAAATAAAAGTGACAGAAGAAACAAGAACCCCGTGATGACTGATGTTAAACCGGTCCTGCCCCCTGAGGCGATGCCTGCAGCGGTCTCAACAGTGGCTACCGTCGGACTGGAACCGATAGGGCCAGAAAGAAGAACGGAGACACTCGTTGCCTGTAGAGACTTCTTATAAGCCTCCGGACGTTCGATGCTGTTCACATGTCCGTGTACAAGACCAATGTTTTCAAAGATTAGTACCATGGTCATCGCAAAAACACTTATCCAAAATTCAATTCGCCCCACCTCGATAAATGTCAGTGAAAAAAAGAGTTCACTATAAGAGGCTGTATCCAAACCGGAAAAGTGGATATTCGAGATTTCAATCGTGCCAAAAAAGTAAGCTATACAGCTACCTATGATGATCGTGATCATAAAGTTTCCTGGGACATTTTTAATAAATAAAGCAATGGCAAGTAAAAATGTCAAAATCGTTGCTAGAACAGATGGGTCACTCAAATGACCAAGTCCAAGAAGCGATGAAGAACCCCTTGTAATAATCCCACCCTTTTCCAAACCGATTAACAGCAAAAATAAACCAAGACCAACAGAAATGGCGTCTTTTATTGAACCTGGAATGGAATCATTAATCAATTTCGAGAACTTTGTAAAAGCCACGATTACAAAAATGAGGCCCGAAACAAAAACAGCTCCAAGAGCCGATTGGAAGGATAAGCCCATTCCTTGAACCATTGTGTACGCGAACAGGGCATTGACGCCCATACCGGGGACGATGATTATTGGTACATTAGCCCACAACCCAATCAAGATACAACTCACTGCGGAAAGGATAATGGTTGCAATCACAGCTCCATTAATAGGTATACCTGCTTCAGATAAAATCAGGGAATTCACGACGAGAATATATACGATTGTGAAATAACTAACCACACCGGCAAGAATTTCACGTTTTCCATTTGTTCCATATTGGGAAAAATGAAAAAACGTTTCTAAATTTGTGTTCTTCATGTAGTATCCTTACTATGTTGTCCCTCGCCCACCCGCTTGTATAAGTGACAAACTGCACTTCGTGATTTTAACAAATATTCATTTAAAAATAAATAGAAACTCTTAAAAATGAAAAAGCTGATGGGATAATTCCATCAGCTTTTGGTACATTGTTTTTATTATTTTTCTATGTGGTCATAACCGTTAACGACCAGTTCCAATTTGCCTTTATCCGGAGAAATGATAAGTCCATGGACAGGAACATTCTTTGGAATCAGAGGATGGCTTTTAATAACCTCTACACTATTTTTTAAACTTTCATAAACATCATCAAATCCACGAAGCCAACTCTTGATATCGATGCCTGAAGCTCCGATTGTATCGATTGTTTCCTTTTGAATGCCACGTTCTACCATTTTTTCTACCGTAACATCAGCATTAACAGAAGCCATGCCGCAATCATGATGAGGGATGACGAACACTTCATCCGCCTTCAATTCATATATAGCAATCAAGATACTACGCATGACGCTACCAAACGGATGAGAAACAATCGCTCCGGCCGTTTTCAATATTTTCACATCACCATTTTTGACATTCATTGATTTTGGTAACAGCTCAACAAGGCGAGTGTCCATACAACTGACGATAACCATTTTCTTTTCAGGGAATTTGTCTGTTTTGTACTTAACATATTCCTCTTTTTCAACAAATTGCTCATTATAATCTAGAATTTCATTAAGTAAACTCATACCTTCACCCTTTTTCTATGTATTCTATTATGTATTACTATTTGATTATATCAAATCTTTAGACTATTAGCCAAAAAAATTGCCTAATGCTAACCTGATGCTAAAAGGAACGATGATGATGTACGGCTACACAAACCCCAGATCGCAAGTTTGCAATCCTCCTCCATACGCAAAGGGAAACTAAGAAGAGGTGTATTGGCCTTGAATATCGTTTCCCAATCCTTCGACAGCACCATACTTGATAGCCACCTTCTTTCCGGTGCCACTCATAATTTCAAAAGAATAAGAACCCTGCTGAAGTTTGTATGGATATCCATTCATTCTTGTCATAATTATAAATCATTCTATTGATCTTCACGAGGGACTTTGTACCGTTTTCTTCATAATAACCAATGAGTTCGCCTCTTCGGTTCATGGCCGATACTTTATTGATAACCCCTCCTTTTTATTATACTCGGCTAGTAAATGACCCTTGTTCCATCATAAAAAAAGGGATCCGCCTAAGCAGAATCCCCCGATGTAAAACTTATAAAATCCTAAATATGAAGGGAATGCGATAGTCGACCCCTTCATAAGCTCTGACTGCAGCTATAATTGTAAATACAACTAAAGCTATACCTATGACCGGTAATAGTACTGCACCAATCAATATGATTACAAGTAGACCAGCGACGATGGAATATACCGTATAAGAGATAAAGAAGTTCAAATATTCCCTTCCGTGATAATCTACAAATTGGGATGAATCCTTCTTAACTAACCATATGACTAAAGGACCGACAAAAGCGGTAAAAAAGCTAATTACATATATTAGGGCAGCAAACACTCTTTCATCTTTAGTGGGCATGTGTTCTGTTCCTCCTTTCTTATATGAAATAATACGATTCAAAAAGCAATTAGTTTCATTTCTTACATGTTTTTTTAAAAAAAGTAAGTCTTTTTTCCCCCATCTTAAAACGTTAACGGATAAAAAACCGAATAAGTTGGCCCTTCCCACGCATACAGATTAAATAGTGGATTGTCCACGTAAGAATGGAGGGATATATTTGCTAAATGAATTCCAGGCCTTCATCCTTGGAATCATCCAGGGCTTAACTGAGTTTTTACCGATTTCAAGTACAGGCCATTTATATCTGGGGAGGCACATTTTCCATCTTGACGAAGCTGGCATCTTTCTAGATACTATGCTACACATTGGAACTTTACTTGCTTTATTGGTCGTTTACAAAGATGAAATCATATTCTTATTGAAAAATCCATTCTCAAAATTGACGCTTCTTCTGGTAATAGGAACGCTTCCGGCTGTTATTGCCGGTCTCCTTTTAAGTGATTGGTTTGACAGCCTTTCAAAAACAGGGTTGACGATTGGTTGGGAATTCCTCGTAACCGGAATGATTCTATGGTGGGCCGATGGAGTCAATAAAGGGAATAAGAAACTAGATGATATCTCCATAAAAGATTCCTTTATCATCGGTACCTTTCAGGCGGCTGCAATCATGCCTGCCTTATCACGTTCCGGATTGACCATCGCAGCTGGTCTTTTTTGCAGGCTTGACCGGGCAACAGCCGCCTATTTTTCTTTTTTACTTTCCATCCCTGCTATTTCCGGAGGAATCGTCTTTCAGATGAAACCCATTTTCACGGGAGAGGTTGAAAGGATCCCTTTCATGGCTCTTTTGATTGGGACCCTCGCTGCCGCAATCTTTGGATATATAGCCGTAGTCTGGATGATTGATTTCTTAAAGAAACGATCTTTGAAGGTATTTTCCATGTATGTCTGGGCACTCGGTACGATAATTTTATTCATGCAATTCACTGGACGATTTTAACAAAATAAAATAGCAACTTTTCTTAGTAAAATGCTGACAATCGGGCTCAAAATCAAGTTGAATGCTAACCAAAACCTTCCCAATTTCCACCTTCAAAAAAAAGTTAGAAATTGACGAAAAAAAAGGCAAAAAACCTATTCCCAAACCGTTTATTTTTTAGTATTATACCTTCGTAAGGTTCTTTAGATTTAAATACTTTCTGAAAATAAAAATAGGGAAGGCAAATGGTGCGCCACCGGTTTCCGGTTCTAGTGGGTTCGATTCCCACCCCGAATTTTTTTGATGAACGACTTAAAAAATTTCGAGGGTGGGCAGCGGCTACGCATAAGGACTGCCCTCAAACGGAGGGACGGAAATGTTAAAAAAGAGAGATTTTGCAGATTGTTTTTCTCTTTATGAACACATGACTCATCCAGATGTCTTCCCTTTCGTGCGCCATAAAGTAGATTCATATGAAGAATATGTATTCATTACTAAGCAAACGATTGAGGCTGAAGAAAAAGGTGAGCTCATTTCACGAACAATCTTAGATGAATGGGAAAATCCCGTTGGTTGTATTTCTTTATACGATATTGAAAACGGAGCTGGGTTCCTAGGTACATGGCTTGGAAAACCTTTTCATGGTAAAGGGTATAATGCCGTTGCCAAAGACGCCTTCTTCAAGGAATTATTTTTTGAGCTCGGCATGGAAACGGTTTTTATGAGGATTCGCAAAATAAATATCCGTTCCATTAAAGCAGCCGAAAAGCTTCCCTATGCGATCAAGGCAAATGAAACCAGAAAAGCTCTCTATGATCAAATAAATCAAAAGGAAGACATTTATGATTTATTTGAAATTCCCAAGGATTTATACACCTTGCATATCCTTAGACAGGATAATGATGAAGACCAGCAATTACTTGAAGCTTAATCTTAATAAAGGCATGCCAACTCTTTCTTACGAAAGAAAAGGTACCCTATCATTTATATACAGAAAACGGAAGCGTCCCGGATTTGGGACGCTTTTTTTATGTTTATTTACATTTCCCCCTCTTTTAGCCATATGGAGTACAATTTTTCTGGGCCGAATAAGCATATACCCTATTAATTTACTCAATCTTTTTCTATAATAAATACAATTGACCAATTACTAAATACATTCAAATAGTCATGGAAAGGATCTAATTATGAAAAAAATCATTCTTTTTATCATCCAGCTTTTCCTGTTGGTTATCATTTGTGAACTAGGGATTTATTTATCCAATTTCTTCAGTTTGCCCATTCCAGGAAGCGTAATTGGCATGCTTATATTATTCATTTTATTACAAACTAAAATTTTAAAAGTGGAGTGGGTTGATATTACATCAACCTTTTTAGTCAAACATCTGGCCTTTTTCTTCATTCCGATTTCTGTAAGCTTAATGACCATGGGTTGGCTCTTTCTAAAATACGGACTTCCCTTAGCCCTAACACTGCTAATCAGTTTGATTATCGGGTTCATCGTATCATCCCTGGTCGTCCAAAAGTTCTCCCGTAGAGAAGAGGTTAAACAGCGTGACAACATTCATCACACTTTATAGTATAATGATTACAATCATAGCCTATGCTATCGGTAGGAAAATATACAGTACACATCCTTCACCTTTTACGACGCCTGTTTTTTTTGGAACAGTCACTATTATTCTCGCGTTGCTAATAAGTGGGTTGGATTTCAATGACTATACCCCAGGCAAAGACATCATCACGTATTTCTTAGGACCGGCTACTGTTGCGTTGGCCGTTCCTCTTTATAAAAATAGAGCCATAATCGCAAAATATGCGATACCAGCAATCAGCGGCATGGTTCTGGGTCTTGCCGTGACATTAACCCTTGCCTTAACCATCGCCAAAGCCTTAACACTTCCGCTTTATATCCTTCAGGGATTGGCGGTTAAGTCCATTACAGTTCCTATTGCCGTGGAAATCACCAAAATTTATGGCGGAAACCCTAATATTTCTGCAGCTTTCGTCATTTTAACCGGTGTTTTAGGCACGATGATCGCACCTAAATTGATGGATAAACTGAACGTCACGATGCCTTTCGCCCGTGGCATTGCTTATGGCACAATTGCACACGGACTTGGGACTGCCCAAGCAACACAGGAAAGTGAATTTACAGGAGCGGTCGCAGGTGCGGCAATGGCCCTTTCCGGCATCATCATTTCATGCTTATTTCCACTAATTAATCATTTTCTCTAGCATGATAAAAAATCCACATCGTCATTTGCCGATGTGGATTTTTTATGAAAAGATTCTGACTGAGGACCTAGCCTATTTCCCATCATTCCCAGGCAATTTTGAACTTTTAAACGGATGGTAATCAAGTGTACCAGCGTTGGTCAGGTTAACTGTTATGTTAATTTGGTCAATTGAATTTCCCTTCAAATAATCATTTGGTTCCTTAAAGCCTTTAGCTTGCCAAAATTTCAATTCTTTACGGTATAGAGTTCTCCCCAGACCCAGTGGATCTCCATTCCGTTTTAAGCCTATTTTATATGTCTTTTCAATTTCTTTTCTTATATAGTCTTGAACTACATTTTCAAAGTTCTTTAAAGGTTCTGCATTTGACATTTCCAAGATACTCCCATTAATATGTATATCCAGGTTGTATTTAGCTTCATTATCTTTAATGAACGGTTTGATTTTCACTTTAGGGTGGGATAATGAGATGTAATTTGTGCCGTCACCTTTTTTAAATTCAAGTGGTGTTCTATTCGTATCTTCCGTTACCCAGCGCAATCCTTTTAAATCATCAATGGAATACCAATTTAACGATTTTTTATAATACAGGACAAAAGCTCCGTCAATCATGAAAGTCCTGCGCTTTTTCTTGTCCTCGGTCCAATCCTTTTCACTAAAAGAAATCGTCGGAAGGATCGTAGTTATCGAAACGTCCCTGTAAGTGGAAATAAAGGTTCTCAATGAAATCGGTTTAATATAGGAAATGTTTTCATAAACCGCTTTTGGAAAATGCAGCTCTGAATATAAAGGCGTTAAATTGAAAAAACCTTTAATAGCAAACAATTCCTTCAATGGCTTGTTCGTCGCAAAAATATTACTTGAATACCGAATCAAATTATATCTGAATGCGGCATCAATTATATCATTTATATTGTGCTTTAACGCCCTATCCGTCAACACAAAGGTCGAAACTTGACCAAGGTATAATCGTTGTTGTGCCGACTGATACAAATGGTTTATTGCCTCGGCAATGGATTTCCCTGAATGTTTCCCGACATACACCTTTCCCGGTTCTGTACTCTTGTTTTCTTGCTTGGCTACACCAGATAAGTCAACCAACTGTACATATACCTCATACTTGCCATCAAGATAATCCACTCCTAAAGTAGTCACGTAATGGATATCCTGAATATCCTTATAATCCCAACATCCCGTTAAAAGTGTAAAGGCCGATAAGATGAGAAAAAGCTTCGACAATCGTCGTGTCACTGTTTACTCCCCCTTTTCCGTTTGGTCTAGAGCGCCTTTAGTTCTTTTCTTAACATTCCATGGGATTTTTATAAAAGCATCTGAAACTTTCGAAAGACTTGGAGGTGAAAGTTCATTCATATAAGGTACTCCAAACGACTCGAGAGAGGAAACCCAAAAAGTGACGAATATAAATCCAATAAGTAAACCATAAATACCCAGAATAGAACTAAGTATTAAGATTAATAAACGGATGATTGATACGACCCCTGTCAAAGATTGATTAACCAAGGTGTAGGAAGCCACTGACGTGACTGCAGCGATGACAAGCATTGTTGGAGATGTCAATCCGGCACGAATGGCTGCGTCACCGACGATTAAACCACCAACGACTGCAACAGTCTGGCCAACTGCTTGTGGTAACCGTACTCCCGATTCACGGAACAACTCGAATAACCCTAGCATGAGAAACATTTCAAGCGCAACAGAGACAGGTAGTCCCAATCTGGAGATACTGACTGTTGCAAGTAAAGGAAAAGGCAATTGGTCTATGTTATACGCCGATAATGCCACCCAAAAACCTGGAAGCAATATAGAACACACCAATCCAAAGACTCGTAGAAGCCTTTCTAAAGAAACGAATATGAAAGGAAGGCTTGAATCTTCGGCCGCTTTAATCTGAAGCAATAATGTTGTCGGTGCTATGATGACGGTGGGTGAACCATTCATAAGTACAATGAACCTGCCTTGGTTTAATGATCCCACGCAAAAATCGGGTCTACTCGTATAATGAGTCAGTGGGAACAGCCTGAAATTTGCCTTTGAGATCAACTCCTCAAGCTGTTGATTACTAATCAATACATCAATATCAATTTCATTCAGTCTTTTCCTTACCAGCTTAACAAGTTCAGGATTTATTATGTTCTCTATATACATTAGGGCGACTTTTGTTTGGGTGCTCTTCCCAATGGTAAACTCTTCATAGGATAGCGAAGCTGTTCGCATCCTTTTACGTATGAGAGCCACATTCGTTGCAAGATCTTCCACAAACCCATCCCGTGGGCCCCGAAGAGAAATTTCAAATGATGATTCCTCCGGACTCCTGTTTGGAATGTCTGGTAAAGGTAATGCAAAAAGCTGCTGTGTAACTTGGAAAAAAATAAGGATTTCCCCGCTGAATACCCGTCTACTTATGTCCTCTTTATCAATCGGACTGCAAGAAAGCTCTGTCAAAGTCAAAGAAGGATGAAATGGAGGCTCGAGCTTTTCATGATCATCCTTTTGCTCCAGCATAACGTGAATGTATTGCAATACATTATTATTCAATTCAATTGTATCTACCATTCCGGGGTAATAAAATAAGAGGATGTTCGCTTTTTTATTCTGTTCACTTTCCATTACCCTAAATAAAATATCCGAACTATTCCTGAAAAGCTCTCGAAAAACTTCTTCCGTATAATAGTATGGTTTATCATGGGCGCTTTTGAATCGTTTCATCAGGAACCACCTTTCGTTTAGGTTTCATCTTGGCTGCCACTGTAAATAAAAGAATAAGAATAATGAGCAAAAAGAAAGTACCCAGAAAATAATAGTTCTTTAAGAATGTATAAAAATGAATATCGCTTAAGGGAATTACATTGATAATAATCATCATTATTGCCAGGACCAACAGGATCCCTTTCTTCATATTCGCTGTTTTTACTCTTAATAAATCCGGAAGTAAAAACATCGCCATTGATACCCGAATAAAGGCGCCAGCAATCCATTGATATATGGAAAAAAAGTCTGTATGGGCAATGTACTTCCCGATAGTCAACAAGCGCCATTGTTCATAAGCCGGATATCGCATTTCGCTAGAAAGAATTGGGCCGAACTCAATAATGGCACCGGTAAGCGGGCCAAGGATTAATACCGTGATGATGCCCATCATCCCCAATACCGTTTTCAGTTTAATGGCCTCTCCATTTGAAAGATGATGCTGAAATAATATAACGATAATCAACTCCAGATATCCATTTGCAATGAAGTACATTGATTTAATCCCAAAGAAATAACCCTGCTCAAATAGTGGAAAGAGAAAATCATAGTTTTTTTCGGGTATATTACCAGTAGCTACAAAGATACCTAAAACAATCACAATGGGTAATAAAATCGCTGAATTAATGGCAATGGTCTTAAGGTTAGAATACGCAAGCACGGCACATATACACGCAAAAGGTATAATAATGGCGATTGAAGGTGTTTCTGGCAAGGACGTGGTACGGACCCAGTCAACCATATCTTTAGCCGTCGTCAAGATGATCGTGATCAAATATACTGAAAGCACGAAACATATTACCTTTGTAAACCGTTTTCCCATTCGATTTGCCAACCAGGGAAAAAGATGCTCCGTTTTTTTCTTCTTTAAAATCCAATACAGAAGGAACGCCCAACCAATAGATAAAACACCTGTGAGAACAGCAAATATCCAAGCATCTCTTCCTGCCACATCCAATACCAAAGGAATGATCATAACGTGGTTCAGCAATCCTACCGAAAGGATGACTATCGGTAGTGACGAATTAAAATTAATCTTTGTCATATTTTAAACTCCATAAGGGAAAAGTTTTATCCATAACTATAAAGCATTCATTGTTTTGGAATAATAAATAGCATTTGCAGTGTAATAGGAATATATCCAAAAAGAAAAGTTATAGGGTCTATTTCTAAAAGACACTTCAAGAAAAAACATAAGGGAGCCGCAACGTAATACGTTGCGGCTCCCTTATGTTTTTTCGTTTTTATTGAGTTCATATAAACGTCTTAACTCATAGGTTTTATACAATTCTAACTTTCTTCGTTCAATAGGATGATAACTGATTCCTGCAGTTTTTAACTGCTGAATGAACCATCCTTTCGAGTATTGGTGAGCCATCCTTCCCCCTCCTCTTTTCGAAAAAAGATATGCTTGAGGAAGGGAAATAATAACCTACTTTTTACTTTTCATTACATTCGTCAACAATTCATACATTTCCGCCGCAGTTTTGAACGGACGCTTTTGACGCATTTTCGTTTGGTATGCGTCGGAATTATTGACTAGATCAAGAAGTGCCTGGTTAAAGACTTGATCTGATAATTCCTCTTCCTGAATCACCTTACAGAAGCCTTGCTTTTCAAAGCTTGCAGCATTTAAAATCTGATCCCCACGGGATGCGGCCGCACTAAGCGGAATAAGTAGCATTGGCTTTTGTAGGCCGAGGAATTCAAAAATTGAATTCGAACCTGCTCTTGATACAACAACATCAGCACACGCTAGCAAATCGAATAGTTCTTCATGTACGTATTCAAATGGGGCATACCCTCTTTGCTTAAGTTCCGACTTGACATTACCTTTTCCGCAAATATGAATAATTTGATAATCCTTTAATAATTGATCCAAGTTATCCGTTATCAAGTTATTTATTTTAACCGCTCCAAGGCTGCCGCCCATGACCAATAATACGGGCCTGCTATTCGTGAAACCACAAATGGTCTTGCCTTTTGAAGGTTTACCTGTGAATATCCCATCACGTAGTACCGCCCCAAGGTACATGGCCTTATCTTTTGGCAAGTCCTTTTCCGTCTCTTCAAATGTCGTGAATATTTTAGAAGCAAGCGGCATGGCAATTTTATTGGCTAGCCCTGGTGTATAGTCAGATTCATGAATCGCTATGGGGATTTTCAACATCCTTGCTGCCAATACGACCGGAACCGAAACAAATCCACCTTTTGAGAAAATGAAGTCAGGCTTAGTTCGTTTTAAAATCTTTCTTGCGTCAAAAATCCCCTTTATTACACGGAAAGGATCTTTTGCATTTTCTACAGAAAGGTACCGCCGGAATTTACCAACTGAAATCGTTTCATATCGAATTTCAGGAAATTCCTTTTCAATGATATCTTTTTCAATCCCTTTTTTAGAACCGATATAAGTAACATCCCACTCATGTTTTAAAAATTCCGGGATGATTGCTGCATTAACTGACACATGACCGGCTGAACCTCCACCGGTAAACACTACTTTCTTAGTCAAAATTTCCACCTTCCAAACTTAAAAAATCACTTTCCATCCATAGTACCACATTTCAAGGGTATATTTACTCGAAAATGCAAACAATGATATAGAATAACGTAATAAATGCAATGAGCGATTATTTTTTCATTTTCACTCTGAATATATTATAATCTTAGTATTCTACAATTCTACAGAATACATTGGAGGAACATTACATTGCAAGAAGTTTCTGAATCTCTTAATCAATTTGAAGGAATTGATGCATGGACACAACTAGGAATTTCTATCATTATTTTCCTTCTGGTCCTTTTGTTAAGGAAAGCATTCACTACTTATATTTTCAAATTTTTCCTTAAAATCGCAAAAAAAAGAAAAATTGAATTTGCCGCCAACCTAATGCTAGCCATTGAGCAACCAGTAAGATGGCTCATCGTTTTGATAGGAATCATCATTTCGATGCACTACTTTCCAATTGACATCCCATCAGAAATTATGAGGTCGAAGATATACCGTTCGGTCTTTGTCTTCTTGTTCTTTTGGACGATTTTCAATATCAGCTCGATTTTAACCATCTTGTTCCCTAAGTTAGTTAGTAAATTCGGACTGGAAGTCGATCAAATCGTGATGCCGTTCTTAACGAAAATCATTAAATTGATTATCTTGGCACTGGGAGCATCCATCATTGCGGAAGAATGGGGATTTAACGTCAATGGATTTGTTGCAGGTCTTGGACTAGGAGGTCTAGCCTTTGCCCTTGCTGCAAAGGATACTGTCAGTAACTTCTTCGGTGGAATCGTTATCGTTACCGAAAAACCTTTTACTATCGGCGACTGGATTAAAACACCAAGTGTCGAAGGGACGATTGAGGACATTACGTTTCGTAGTACGAAGGTTCGTACATTTGCGCAGGCTCTCGTTACGGTTCCGAATGCCACCCTTTCGAATGAACCAATCATCAACTGGTCGAAGATGGGCAAAAGGCAGATTGCTTTTCATTTAGGCGTGAATGTCACAACGCCAAAGGACAAGTTGGAAAATGTCATTAAGAGAGTTGAAAAAATGCTTACTGACCATCCCGAAGTCCATCCCGAAACTATACTGGTGAAATTTGATGAGTTCAGCCATACGGGTTTCAACATCTATTTGTATTTCTTCTCAAACGAAACCAACTATGGGGAGTATTTAGCCATCAAAGAAGATATCAACTTTAAGATTTTGGATATCCTCGAAGAAGAAGATGTCCAGATTGCCATCCCTTCTCAGGCATTCATCCTACAAACCGATTCGCATACAGCAGACATGAACGATTTTCAATCCATGCATGACTGACAAAAGGGACTGCCTAAATACCGGCAGTCCCTTTTTATATCTTGCCTTAAATAAAATCAAAATGTTCAAGGGATTTTATGATATAATTCTTTCATTGTGAAAAAATTTCATACACCGAGGTACATCGATGAATCAAACTTATAAAAAGTCAGAAAAGATCCGTTTGTTATTTTATATTTTGATACCTATCCTCATCACCCAAATCAGTCTCTATGCCATGACTTTTTTTGATGTGATGATGTCGGGCCAATACAGTACTGAAGATGTTGCCGGCGTCTCGATAGGAAGTTCGCTCTGGACTCCAGTCTATACGGGATTGAGTGGCATTTTGATTGCCTTGACTCCGGTCGTCTCACAGCTAATCGGATCAAGACGTACAAAATTGGTATCCTTTTCAGTGATGCAGGCCATATACTTGGCCATATCCTTAGCCGTCATAGTTTTAGTCGTCGGGTCATTTGTTTTAAACCCTATTTTGAATGCCATGGATTTGGATTCAACTGTCCACCGGGTCGCGCATGACTATCTGGTTGCCCTATCAATCGGGATTGTTCCATTATTCATATACAATGCCTTAAGATCCTTCATTGATGCACTGGGTCAAACAAGAATTTCGATGGTTATTACGTTGATCGCACTTCCGATAAATGTTGTGTTCAATTACCTTCTCATATACGGAAAATTTGGTTTTCCGAAACTTGGAGGGGTCGGTTCTGGTTATGCCACCGCGATTACCTATTGGTTAATCGCTATCATTGCCATCTTAGTCGTGGTGAAAATGAATCCGTTCTCTTCCTATCTCGTTTTCCATGAATTTTTCAGGGTATCTTGGATTGAATGGCGGTCCCTATTAAAGATAGGCGTCCCTATCGGATTGGCCATCTTTTTCGAAACAAGCATTTTCTCAGCCGTTACCCTCTTCATGAGTAAATATGATACGATCACTATTGCTTCACATCAAATTGCGATGAATTTCGCGTCATTGCTTTATATGATGCCGCTTAGTATATCTATGGCCCTAACCATTGTCATTGGATATGAAATTGGTGCTAAACGATATAATGACGCCCGTGAATACAGCAAGATAGGAATAATCATGGCTCTGTCGATGGCCCTCGTCAGTTCAGCTATCCTATTTTTCTTCCGGGAACCTGTAGCTGCTCTCTACACAAAAGATCACGCTGTAGTTGCACTAACTTCCCATTTTTTGATCTATGCCATCTTCTTTCAGATATCCGATGCCCTGCAGGCACCCATTCAGGGAGTATTACGTGGATACAAAGATGTCAATGTCACTTTCGCTATGTCACTTGTCTCCTATTGGGCACTCGGACTGCCTATAGGCTATCTATTTGCTAAGTTTACGGAAATGGGAGCTTTCGGATATTGGGTCGGTTTAATCTCAGGTTTGGCACTAGGAGCAATAGGTCTGGCCGCTCGTTTACGATACATTCAGCATATAAAATTCAATAAAACCGCTTAAAAAGGTGAAAAAAGGATTTATCCTTTCTTCACCTTTTCTTATCTTTATCTATCCTATTACTTCTTATTGATTTTACCTAGAATATCACTTCCGCCTGTGATTGGAATGACGCTTCCCGTAATGAAATCAGATTGATTTTCGCACAAAAAGGTAATGACTCGTGCAACGTCTCCTCCTGTTCCGGGTCTTCCTACCGGGACCAACTCATCCTTCTCCCCCTTGGCCATAAAAATCTCGGCTTCCTTCCATGCACCTACAATATCCCCTGGACAGACCATATTGACCGTGATTCCATTGGTTGCTTCTTCTAATGCCAATGTTCTTGTTAAAGAGGTCAACCCGCTTTTTGCAGCAGCAAAAGCCGAGCGGTAAATCCAGCCGGGTGCCGTCTCACAACGGTCAAAACCGAGCGTGATGATCCTACCCCATCTTCGCTTTCGCATATGAGGGATGATTTCCTTTGTCATAAAGAAAAAACCATTTAGATTACCGTTCATCATGTAATTCCATTCTTCACTGCTATACTCGGTCATGGATTTTCGTTCATGCAAATAAGGTCCTGCATTATGGATGAAGAAATCTATTCTTCCAAAAGTATCCATAACTACTTCCACCAGGCTCTTGCAATCTTTCTCAACTGAAGCATCGCCTTCAATTGCCAATGCTTTTACTGAGTAATTTTCCCTCAATTCTTGTACCAATGCTTTTGCTTCCTTTTGACTTTTCCGATAGGTGATGACTATTGACGCCCCCATACTTGCTAGGGAATAGGCAGTCCTTCTACCGATTCCCTTTGCTCCTCCCGTAATAACAGCTACTTTTTCATCCACAGGCATCCCTCTTTACCAAATGATTTTTATTTTATATTATACATAGGCACGAGTTATTTTCCTAAAAATTAACATATCGGAAAATGAACCCATGGGTTTGAGCCTGCATAAAATAACAAAAATAACCCTGTCACCAGAAATGCAGGAGAAAGGAATTCAATATGTTTCCTTGGAATTCACTTTTTTCTTTCCAGAAAAACTCAAATCAAAAGGACTTCTTAAAGAATATGCAGCAAAGTGATGTACAGACCTTTATTGAAAAGGTATTTACACAAGTCATACCAGAAAATATGCAAGGAATGACGAACCAAGCTAATAATCCTTTCCAAAAGGATAATAAGCCTTCAGAACACCCCTTACATTCAGAAGTTTTCGAAACGCATTCATTTGTCTTCATAAGAATACCCATCGAGGATGAAGCCTGGCTCAAACAAATGAAACTGAAACATACTTCTAATCAATCAATCGTTGAAGGTATACCAGAAGCATCGGATCGACATGTGATTACATTGCCTGCTCTCGTTAAGAAAAAAGGTGCTGCTGCACAATATAAAGACGGTACATTAGAAATCCGTCTGCCTAAAAGCTTTAATTCGCAGTATTCCGAAATCGATGTTTCAGAATTTTAATTCCTCTAGAACGATTACATGCAATCATTTCTGAACTAACGCAAAAAAGAGTGTACCTCAAATTTCAAGGTACACTCTTTTTATTCTATTAAACTTATTATTTACCGATGAATTGTTGAGTCCAGTAGTTACCTGATTCTACATATCCAACACCGATATGAGTAAAGCTTGCATTCATGATATTTTCACGGTGGCCTTGGCTGTTCATCCAAGCTTCAACCACTTCTTCTGGTGTTTGTTGACCTTGTGCGATGTTTTCTCCAGCTGATGTATAGCTAATTCCGAATTGTTTCATCATATCGAATGGAGAACCGTACGTGGGGCTATTATGATCAAAATAATTATTGTCTTTCATATCTTGAGACTTCGCACGGGCTACCTTGCTCAATTCTGTATCAATTTCAAGAGCTGCTAGACCTTGTTTTGCTCGCTCAGCATTTGTTAGTGTAACTACTTCTTGTTCAAAAGCACTTAATTCTGAGCTTGTCTCTTTTTGTTCCTCATTTGTTTTCTCTGTCGTTACTTCTTCTGTTGTCTCAGGTTTTGCTTCTGGCGCTGTTACTTCTTCTGTTGCTTCAGGTTGTGCTTCTGGTGCTGTTACTTCTTCTGTTGCTTCAGGTTGTGCTTCTGGTGCTGTTACTTCTTCTGTTGCTTCAGGTTGTGCTTCTGGGGCTGCTACTTCTTCCGGTGTTTCAGCTTTTGCTTCCGGTGTTAATTGTACTTGCTGTACTAATTGTTGGAATGCGAAGTGTGAAGTTGGCATTGCAATATTATACTTAGCTAAGTATTGTTCAAGTACTTTTTGTATATCTTCCTGATTGATAGATTTATATGTTACTTGTTTCACAGTTTCACAGCTTGCCGCTTCAGTTTGGCTAGCACCCGCTCCTGTAAAAATTATAGCTGCAGCAGCTGCTGCTGATATGAACATTTTCTTTTTCATTTGTATTTCCTCCCATTAATTCGTTGATGTGTCTTGGCTCTGGAAATATCATATCATGCATTTTTTGTAATAAAGGCACCATCAATTTCCAGAGCCCTATCCAACAACAATTGATTGGAAGGAATATTATCCTAGTTTCATAGTCATAGAGAAAAACCTTATTCTATCAATGTTTTGCTTTTTCTTACATATTCATATATTTTCCATGATTTTTTTGTCAATGGAAGATACTTATTACCATTACCATGGAATACTAATAACTTTTAGTTGACAACTTGTATAAACCCTTATTGATATGACTTTTTTTACTTTTATATTACAAATATTTCGTATGAAACACGTTTATAATGTTCCTTTTTCTTTCTTTTTTGAAAAATAATGATAGACTCAATTGAATTTAAAAAAGGTTCGAGTTTTACCGAACCTTTTTTCACTACGAGAAGTTGTGACAAAAAAATCATTTTCAATGATCACTTTCTTCATGATCCATCTCATCCATGTTTTTGGAACCACCATTTTCCTCGGGTGAGCTTGGAGTTCCGATTATGAATTCCTTCTTAGGCATATTGTGCATATCCCTGGCCGTTACATGGGCATATACATAATAAGTTCCTTCTTCATTAAAGGACTTTTCCAATTCATAGATTCCATTTCCTTTATGGGTGGCGGCTATTTTTTCATGATCCTCACTATTTGCCAGCCATATTTCAAAACTCACATCATCTGCATCCTTCACTTCTTCTTCACCATAGGTCACTTTTGCCTTGAATGTTACTGGCTCGTCCCTTTCACCTTTAGTAGGTTCGACCGTTAGATCTACATTCAGCAGTTTTGGAATCTCTTCTTCTTTACCACAACCAGCCAGTATGGCTAAAGCTACACACATTCCAATCATCATTTTTTTCATTGCCATTCCCCTTTTTTATTAATTCCATTCATCTACTATAGTCGGTAGCACTATGCTAACTTTTGTACCTATCTGTTCCTCACTTTCTATAGTAATTTTACCTTTTTGCTGCTCAACCAATTTCTTGACGATGGAAAGCCCCAGCCCCGAGCCCCCATCAAATCGGCTTCGTGCTTTGTTCACTCGATAAAAGCGTTCCATCACATGATGAATATCTGATGCCGGTATTCCTCTTCCAGTATCTCCGATGATTAGCTCACACTCTTCTTTTTGCTGGGTCAATGTTAAGTAGATGGTGCCCCCCGTTTCCGTATATGTAATGGCGTTATCCAGGATATTATGAAGAACTTGTTCTACTCTTCCTTCGTCACCCATAATAATCGGGTCAGGATCTAGTTCAACCTCCAACCGGATTTGCCTTTCTTTCATAATAGGCTCATATTTAACCAACACTTCTTCTATGAATTGGGCAAAGGCAATTGGCGTACTATGAAGACCACTTTGTTCACTGTCCAACTTAGCTAAATTCATTAAATCCCTTAAAAGTTTTTGCAGCCTTTGCGTTTCCCTTGAAATGAGTTGAAGGTATTTTTGTTTTTCTTCTTCATCTTTCACAATGCCATCCTTAATGGCCTGCGTATATCCTAAAACGTAGCTCAATGGTGTTCTAAGCTCATGTGCTACATTTTCGAGGAATTCTTTTTTTCTTTCTTCTTCTAAATAAATGGACTGTGCCATCTCATTGAATGCTTGAGCCAAACTCCCTATTTCGTCTTGGCTCTTGACTTGAAGCTTAATATTATAATCACCATCCGAAACGCGATTGGCAGCGTGTTCCATTTCCTTGATCGGCTTGACCAACTTTTTCAACCATTTTGTCATAAAGAAAACCACAACAATTAAAAATAAAAATGCGGCCCCCAACCATTTTGCTGCAAACTCTCTAAGTAAATCGGTAATCGAATCAACGGGAATATATGTATAGATGATGCCTTCAAGGCGATCTCCATCGTTTAAAGGAATAATTGCCGCTACAATATTCTTATCGAACCTTTTCTCATACCCTTCTTTTTCTACGGCTTGTCCGGCCAATAGGAGTTGCCTTTCTTCTTCTGAAATGAGGGTGTCATAATCGATTTCAAAGGGCAGGCAAGCACTTAATTCCCTTGGGTTGCTGACAACAAAGACTTCACTATCATTTTTACTATTGAACCATTCTACCTTTTCCACGAAATCTTCAGTGATTTCCCCTCCGGAATAGTCCACACCAAGCAAGCTGGCTTCATTAACTAAATCTGTTTTAATTTTTTTTACATATAAGTTTTTGTAATAATATTGTGATAGCGAGTATGCGAATAGAACCGATAGAATAATTGCGGCAATAATCGTTACCCATATTTTAATAGATAGGGACGGTCGCTTATTCCACATGTTTTTCCTCGATTTTATAGCCAATGCCCCATACCGTTTGAATATAGTCGTCAGTCTTCAATTTCATCCTTAACGTTTTGATATGGGTATCTACCGTACGTAAAGAACCCCCATATTCTCCGCCCCAAATGTTCTCGAGGAGCTGCTCGCGGCTCAGCGCTTGATTTTGATGACGGATGAGGAATACGAGCAATTCAAACTCCTTCAATGTCAATATCACTTGCTTCCCCTCTAGAGACACAGTTCTGGAATCAAGGTTGACGTTAATTTCACCCAGCTGAATGCTATTTGTATCTTCTCGTTTCAATGACATTTTCCCTGCTCTGCGTAGTACAGCTCCAACCCTGGCCACCAGTTCACCTGGATTAAAAGGTTTCACCAAATAATCATCGGCGCCTATCCCTAATCCTTTTACCATATCCCATTCCTCACCTTTTGCACTGACAAAAATGATAGGGACTTCAGATTGTGAGCGGATTTTTTCACATATGGAAAAACCGTCCATTTCTGGCATCATGATATCCATTAAGATCAAGTCTACATCATGAACTTCAAGCAGGGATATGGCCATTCTCCCATTATCCGCTTGAAGACATTTATATCCTGAGTTAAGCAAATACATTTCTACCAAGTTACGCATATCTTCTTCATCATCAACGATTAAAATGGTGTAATGATGCATGTTATCTACTCCCTAACCAACATTTGAAATGGACCTTCACCGACTTTTGCCGTTTTCTTGACCTCCATGGTTTCAGTATCCACTATATACACTTCATCACTGTCATACCCTGCCACTATCAAATCCTCCTTGAAGTTTCCCATTTCAAAAGGATTGACACCTACAACAAGGCTCTTGATCACTTCATATTTGTCATTCAATTTATATAAAGAACTTGAACCATGACTCAGAATAAAAATCCCGTCATCATTTTCAATGAATTTTATTGGCATAGTCGCCGCCTTAATCCTTTTCTTCAACTTTCCCGTCTCTGTCGAATAAATATAGAGATTTTCTTCTACCTTTTTTCCCTCACCATGACCGCCTATCCAAATTTCTTCATTTTCCTCCCTTACTAAAGCGCCTGTGGAGGAACTCTTTATCGTAAACTCCCGATCAACTTTTTTTGTTTCAAGATCAATCACCGAACAGATGGTATCCCCAAAATTAACGACAAACAAATTATGTGATTGCTTCCCTTGAAGTACGGTTAAGGGGCTTTGACCAACCCTGACCCTGTCTTGCTCCTTGCCTTCTTCATCTAAAAAGGAAATGGAATGATTCAATTGGTTCACAGCCACAATCCCCTTGTCTTCTTCTAGCATAAGCATATTGACGATCCCCTTCCCTGAATTCCAGCTGTTTATGTGTTTACCAGCGGATAGGGAAAAGATTTCAATCGTCGACATCTCCTTTCCATACAGAAGGAGCGTATCTTTGTCCGCTAAGAGCAAAGCTCCTGTAAAGGGTTCAGAAATATCCCAACTGGCAAAGCGCTGATAGTTTTCATCCAGGAACGTCAAGCTTGTATTTTTAATGTTGACAGTAGCCAAAAAAGATTTATCCAGGTTTATTTTGGTATACGTTTCATTGCTGTCGCATCCACAAAGCAGGGCAACGGCAAGCAAAAGGGGAATGACCCGCATCATGACTTTGACTCCTCATTCGTTTAAAAGCTATTTTCAAATATTCTAACAATAAAATGTGAAAAAAGTATGAAGCAAAAAAGAAAAATGATGAACAACTCCCGCTTCACTTTGAAGCCAACAGTCGTTCCTGTACCGTATGGTAAGCTGAAATGATTGCTGTCTTTTCTGCATCGGTAAGAGAGGATTCCCTCACCCGATTGACACTTAAATGAAATTTATCATGAATTGGCTTCCTTGCCCGAGGATGGGCATTTTCATCCAAGAGTTCACGTCGGATAAGTTCTGACAGAACTTTTGACGGTTCTTCTTCCCCCTTCAATACCCTCCTGTTATTCCATAGGCTTAGATAAGCCTCCAATATTGTCTCATCATTCATTAAATTTTTCATCCATTTCCCTTCCATCCATTACTAATTTATACATATTAAAAATCATCTTCGTAAAGACTATAAGTATATTTTAACTTTATTACTTCTAAAGGAGTGAGTGAATTGTCTCAAGTATATCGTTGTCCGAATTGCAGGACAAATAAATCCCGTTTCAATCTCATTGAACAGGTTCCCACCCCTGTTAAGAAAGATCCGCAATCCGGTGAGATTGTCGAACAGTACTCAAATGATGCCCTTCAGCCGTTTCACCTAGCCTATAATGGTCCTGAAGTTCGAGTACAGTGCGCAGCATGTGGGCTTATTGAAGATGAGAAAACATTTGCAGCTTTTGGACTGCAGTCATAAAAAAATCAGGCCCATGCTTTAAGGGGCCTGATTTTTTTATTCTTTTCCGACTGCCATTTTTGCTCGATCAATGGCGATTGGAATAGCTTTCCCGTCCTCATATCCTTCATCAAGTAAAGCGTTCGCTATCTCAATGGCTTTTTCACGGACATCTGCATCAAGATTTTTCATTGAATTAGGATAATCGCTTTTGTTCCACGGCATCCATAACCACCTCCTCGATAACTAGTCCTCCTCTTTTCCCGGTTTCGATTGGTGGTAAACGCCTATATCGCCGCTTTCACTTCCAAAGCTTTTAACTCATTGATTATCTTCTCTTTATCCAGTTTTTCGCCGATTATGACGATATTCAAAGGCATTTTAATCATTTCATTCATATACAATGGCATCCCATAAGAATATTGGAATAAGTAAGGATGCTGCGAATGCGTGAAGGAAAGATATCCTTTCATCCTGTATACCGTTTCAGGGAGGGCCCTGAGCCAATCCTCAAAGTCGGTTTGATTAATGGTCCCTGTAAAAGTATGCACGATTGCACTTAAATGAAGATGGCTATGTACTTCGAGCTTTTGATGGTTTTTATGTTGGTTCCTATGCATTTGTTGCAGGGAACCTATAGATACGGCTGCATATTCCGTCAATAAACATACGGCTTCTGGATTCAACCCCTGAATGGAATAGATGAGTTGGGATGCTTCCATTTCACTTACCAAATCCGCTTTATTTAATAAGATGAAATCTGCGTGGTGTATTTGCTCGGACAACAACTGTCTAAGCTGTGGCGAGAGCTGTTCTCGGTCACGCCACCTCAATAAATCGACCACCGTGATAATCCCTTTATACTCTAACTTATTAGCAAAAAATGGTGACATGATTCCATCGAGTACTTCTACTGGATGTGCTGCACCTGTTGTTTCAATATAAACGGCATCTAGATCATTTTCGGTCAACAATTCTTGCAGCTGAATTTCAAGCTTGTCCTGAAGGGTACAACAAATGCAACCATCAAACAATTCCTTTAACGGTACGTCATCGCCAATCAAACCACTATCCACCGATACACTGCCAAGTTCATTTAAAAGCACGGCCACTTTTCTACCCGCTTCACTTTCCTGCTTTAATATATTTCGAAGAAGCGTCGTCTTCCCGCTACCGAGAAAGCCGCCTAATATATATACTTCGGTCGTTTTCATTAGTATCTTCTCCTATAATGTACACGATTTTTATTTCCGTTAAAATTTTATCATACTTTTCCCGCTTAAGCACCCTGCGGGGCCACATAAAAAAACCAGCCCGAAAGCTGGTTTTTTCACACTTTTATTATGCCTGAACTTCATCTTTTTCATATATCGGAACCCAGCCGGCCGCTGTAACGAAAATACGGACCGCGACTGTTCTTCTATCTTCCGCTAGCGTGAAGTAGTGACGAGTCGATTCAGGTACGCTGATCAAATCTCCAGGGTTAAGTCGGACATCGAACCATTTTCCCTCGCTACCCTGGATGGCGAAGATACTCGTTCCCCCAGCGATGAACCGTACCTCGTCATCTTCATGATGGTGTTCCTGCTTGAAGTTCTGCAACAATTGGTCCAAATTCGGATTGGAATCGGATAATGTGATAATATCATGCGCTTTATATCCTCTTCTTTCCGAAATTTCTTTAATCTCTGACTGGAAAGCATCAAGAATCTCTTGTTTATCTTCATCCGTAAGATCATATTTTTCCACCAGATGGGCTGGCAATTTTGAAATATCCCATTGTTCGTAAATTACGCCTTGAGTCTCTAAAAAGCTCTGAACCTCTTCATTTGTTTCAATTACTTCATTTGTTTCTTGGAATCTAATTGTAGCCATTATTTTTCCTCCTTTATATTTTTAGCTGAGCGAACCTGTCAATATCTTTTGCTGGTTAAGTAACAGCTGATATTGAAACAGGAATTCACATGCTTCTAAGATTTTTTTTGCTTCCAACCCGCTTTTTCCCCATACGGTTATACCATGATTTCTGATAAGCACCGCTCCTGAGTCTGCATCGACATAGGGACTGAATGTCTCAGCCAACAACGGAATATCTGCATGGTTATGGATGATGGGTATCTTCAATTCTGCATCTTCCTGCCATCGTCCAGTAGCCTTGATAATTTCATGATGACAAAAAGTCACTTCCCCAACTTCACTATATAACTCGGAAATCACGTTATTTTCTACTGTATGGACATGGAGGACGCAATTGGCATCCGTTTTCCGATAAATCTCTGTATGAAGAAGAGTTTCAGCGGAAGGTCTGAGCTCGGTCATTTCGACTGGTTTTCCTGACAAATCCACCAAAATAAAATCGGAATCTGTCTGCTTGCGTTTATCCTTGCCACTTGCGGTTATATAAAAAGAAGGGCTATTAGCCTCACGGATCGATAAATTTCCACTCGTCCCCATGAACCAATCTCTCTCGGCTAGTTCTCCCTTTATTTGCGCTAGTTCCTGCCACTCTTTTGAAGCTGTCACCCTTACACCTCCTGCATTTTTTTTAGAATATCAATCACATCATGGAAAGTTTCAAACTCTTTATGGGGAATGGCTTCTGTGCGGCACTTTTCAAGGAGCCTGTCACGGGCAATAACAAAATCTGCCTGTTTAGCCGCTTCAAAGTCGGTAACGGAATCTCCAATCACCAATTTATACTGATCCTTTGTAGAAAGCTTTCTCATAATCGTAGGTTTACAGCAACCACACCCATGATTACATTGGTCATCACAAGTATGCGGCCACTCAATCATAATTTCTTCCTGACTGAAGTCGGCATGATTACAGTAGACATTCTCTACAGGTAAGAGGTCATTCAAAAGAGGTTCAACGAAAAAGTCCATTCCACCACTGACAATATAGAGAGGAATATCTGATTTTTTTGTAAATTCCACAAAATCACTGAACCCTTGGCGAATACCCGCTGTCTCCTTCACATATTGAATGATGTCCTCCTTTAAATCGCTATCCAGCAGGGAAAACATTTCCCCTACACCGTGGGAAATGCTGATTTTTTGCTGAAGAACACCATCTTTTAATGCCTCCCAGCCGGGCGGGGCAAACTTCTTCATGATTGAGATGATATTATCCGAGTTGGTGATCGTTCCATCAAAATCACAGAAAATGATCGGTTTGACCATGATTATAGCCCTCCCCATAGGGCCAGTGCTTTTTGAAGTTCCTCATCTTCCTCAGCCGCGATTGACAATGATTTTCCGGAAAGGACAGCTTCTACTGCGGAACGGAAGGCCTTAGCTCCGCCTTTTGCACCATCCGGATGACCATGGACGCCCCCACCAGCATTGATCACACTTTCTATCCCAAAATCCTTGATGAGATCTGGAACCATGCCAGGATGGATACCTGCCGATGGAACCGGGAAAGTCCTTTTCCAAGATGTTTCATTTCTCGTCAATCCTTCAGCAATCGCCAATGTCTCTGCTTTATCGAGTGCCACATTTCCGTATGGAGAGGGAAAGAGGGATAAATCTGCACCTGATATCCTCACCAGTTTTCCAAGGAGAAGCGGATAGCTGAGTCCATAAAATGAAGATGAAGCTAATGCTCCGCTATATGCCGGATGAGCCATGATCGGTAAGTTGATCCGGTCATTTTCGCGTAAAGCCTGTAGAACATCCAATCCATATGTATGAACATTAAATAACAAGGCATCTGCGCCGGCTTCGGCTGCCAGTTCAGCTTTATCCAATAGTTCTAGTGTTTTTCCTGACAGGTTCACAGCATATAAGGTTCGATGTCCCGTTGTCTCATAGATACCTTTCAAAATGGCCTTTCCGGTTTTGACTCTATCGATGAAAGGCGTCTGATCTTGGTCAAAAAGAATCTCATCGTCCTTGACAAGATCGACTCCTCCCAATGCCTGTTGCTCCAATTGTTCATTATGAAAGGCAAGGTCTCGACCTAACACACCTTTAAAAATACTCATCACTAGGGGGCGGTCAAACACATCAATTTTTTCCCTGATCCCACTAATTCCGAATCGAGGACCTGGAAAGGCTTTTTGAATATCGCCGACAAAGTCCAAATCCATCAATTTGATTTCCCCATCCAATGACAATTTACCAAATACTGTCGTCAAGATAGCCGGTAGATCATTAGAAAAATTACCTGCCGGGTAGGCAATCCTGATTGTTGAACGGTACACTTTTTGACCGAAATAGAGATTAACTCGCTCTTCTTCGGGAAGGGGTGTTACGGAAACTACCCTACCTTTATGTTTTTCCAGTTGCTGTTGCACCAAGTGAGGAAGTTCAGTCCATGTCCCTACAGTCAATCCTAAAGCAATGCCTTCTGCTTTTTTCTCATGCTCTCCTTTGAAGTCATGAAGTAAATACGTAGCGATTATTTCGCTCATCTGATCACTCCCAATACGTAAAAGTCATTCTTAAAGTTGTCATTGTTGGTCTTTCCTTTAACAAGCTTCTAACCATCTGCGAACAAAGTTGCACTCCAATTCTCTGTTAAAAATGTAAAAGCCCCTTCCTAAAGAAGAGGCTTTGAAAAAGCCATCTTCTTATCTCCCAGCTCTATAGCTGCAAGAATTAGCACCGTGCCTTACGGAATCAATAAAATGATCCGGCGGTATAATCTCCGCCCCATTTCACAATGGTATTACAGTCGGTTGCTGGGCTTCATCGGGCTAGTCCCTCCACCTGCTCAAAATAAGAAAATGCTATTATATTTTCGTTTATGTATCTTAACTAAAAATTTAGAATTCTTTTTTATATTCTTTCACGCAATTCATACTTTGTCAATAGGTATAATGTTCAAACTATTCAATATCTCACTGATTTTCTTTGAATATATTCAATGTACGAATTCTTTCTACCGCTTCTTGGAGTCTGTCTTCTGAAGTGAGCAGTCCCACCCTGACGTATCCTTCACCAAATTCACCGAAACCATTTCCTGGTGCAACTGCTACATGGGCATGTGCCAGTAAATGATCTGCAAAGCTCGCTGAAGTAAATCCTTCCGGGACCTTTAGCCAAGCAAAGAAGGAAGCATCTGGAGCCTGGACATCCCATCCAATGGATCGTAACCCTTCAATAAATACATTTCGTCGTCCTTCGTACATGTTCACGAGTTCCTTCACACACTCTTGTGAATCCAGTAAAGCGCATGCCGTGGCTTCTTGTATTGCGGGAAAAAGGCTGACGTAAAGATGATCCTGCAATAATTCAAGCGATTCGATGACACTCTGGTTGCCAACCGCAAAGCCAACCCTCCACCCCGCCATGTTATATGTTTTAGAAAGGGTGTAAATTTCTATCCCCACTTCTTTTGATCCTTCTGCTTGAAGGAAGCTTACCGGTTTTTTCCCATCGAACCCAATTGCACCATATGCGAAATCATGAACCACACATATCGAGTGTTCTTTTGCCATGGAAACCGTTTCTTCGAAGAATTCTGCTGACGCCGATGCTCCTGTGGGATTATTGGGATAATTCAAGAACATCATCTTCGCTTTGTCAAAAACCTCTTTATCTATTTCCTTATAATCGGGAAGAAAATCATTTTCTTCCGTCAAGGGCATAATTTCCGTTTTAGCTTGGGCTAACGCTACACCTGACAGGTAATCTGGATAGCCCGGATCAGGCACTAAAATTGTATCGCCTGGATTCAATAAGCATTGCGGTAATTCGACTAGACCAGCCTTTCCACCGAAAAGAATCGCCACTTCCGTTTTAGGATCTAGCTTGACGCCATATTCACGTTCATAAAAGAGGGCCGCAGCTTCTTTTAAATAGGGAAGCCCCCTAAAAGGAGAATATTTATGATTCATGGAATTTCCTGCTGCTGTCTGCAGGCTCTTCACGATATGTTCAGGAGTCGGTTGGTCTGGATTTCCCTGCCCAAGATTAATGACATCCTTGCCTTCTGATGTTATGTTATTAACTTTTTCGACTAAAGAAGCAAAAAACTGCTTTGGAAGCTCTTGAAGAAGTCTGGATTTTTCGAATTGCACCATCTTTGCACCTTCTCTGAAATTTCTTGAAATTATAGTCACAAATGATATATGTTTATCTTAATCTTGTAAAGTACTTTTTTACATATGGAGGTTTTAAATGATGAAATGGAAAATCGCCTGTTTACAAATGGACATTGCCTTTGGACAGCCAGATATAAATTTCCAGGTGGCAAAACAATGGATTGAAAAAGCTGTACAGTCTAAACCGGACATCGTCATGCTGCCGGAACTATGGACAACCGGCTATGACTTAACGAGATTACATGAAATTGCAGACGAAGAAGCAGAACAAACCATTACCTTTCTAAAAGCCCTTGCAAAAAAACACCACATTAACATAATCGGTGGCTCGATTGCAAAGAAAACTAAGGAAGGCATCTATAACACAATGCTCATCATCGATAAAGAAGGCAAACTGGTTAAAGAATATGATAAACTCCATCTGTTTCAATTGATGGATGAACACCATTACTTACAACCTGGCAAAAAAGATGGCTTATTCTCCCTCGATGAAAAGATTTGCGCCGGATTCATTTGCTATGATATCCGTTTTCCAGAATGGCAACGGGCCCATACGGTACGAGGTGCGGAGGTTATCTTCGTGACCGCCGAGTGGCCAAAGCCTAGGCTCCATCATTGGAGGGCACTGTTAATCAGCAGGGCAATCGAAAATCAAGCATTCGTTGTGGCTGTGAATCGTTCCGGTTCTGACCGAAATAATCATTTTGCCGGACATTCCATCATCATCGACCCGTGGGGAGAAATCATTTGTGAGGCTGGTGAAGAAAAAGAACTTCTACTCGGCACCCTTGACTTAGAAAAAGTAGGAGAAGCAAGAAATAAAATACCCGTTTTCGAAGATCGGCGGCCCGAGTTTTATTAATTTACCATTGACAAACTATTTGAAATATTGATATCATTCATTCGAGATTAATTTTCTGAAAATAAATACAATACTCTTATCAAGAGCAGGCTGAGGGATAAAGGCCCTATGAAGCCCAGCAACCGACTGTAATACCATTGTGAAATGGGGCGGGAATTCCGCCGGATTATATCCACAGAGCACGGTGCCAAATCCACCAGAAAGAATTCTTTCTGGGAGATAAGAGGTTCGAAGTGAAGCTTCTGCCTCTTTCTATGGGAAAGGGGCCTTTTCATATTTTTTAATGTACTTGGAGGGATAACAATGACTCAACCATCAAATTTCAAGCTATTGACAAACGAAACGGCAATTGACCTAACGAAGAAACTTGGGTTACTGCATTCAGATGACTCATTACTATGTAATGAAATCGGTGACGGAAATTTAAATTATGTTTTTCACGTTACAAATCCCGTAACAAATAAAGGAGTCATCATCAAACAAGCAGTTCCTTACGCAAAGGTTCTTGGTGAAAGCTGGCCATTGACTTTAAAAAGATCGGCTATCGAAGCGAATGCATTAATTCAATTCAGAAGCTATTGTCCCGAACTTGTCCCACAAGTCTATTATTCTGATGAACAGCTTGCAATCACCGTCATGGAAGATTTATCACACTTGAAAATCGCCCGGACCGGATTAATTGAAGGAGATCATTTCCCTCTATTATCCAAACACATTGGTGAATTTGTTGCAAAGACCGCTTTTTATACGTCTGATTTTCATTTGGAACCGGCAGCGAAAAAAGAGGTTGCCCGGAACTTCACGAATCCAGAACTCTGCAAGATTACTGAGGTTTTCATTTTCACGGATCCTTTTTTGGAGGAACATCCAGGCGAGTTTGAGCTTGAGTTGCTGGAGGCTGCCAAGTCTATATGGAAAGATGCTGATTTAATACTGGAAGTGGCTAAGTTAAAACAAAGCTTCGAATCCGAGCAGGAGGCCCTTCTTCATGGCGATTTACATACGGGAAGTATATTTGCAAGTGATACAGAAACAAAGGTAATTGACCCTGAATTCGCTTTTTATGGTCCTGTTGGATTTGACCTTGGACAATACATGGCGAATCTCCTATTCCAGGCAGTAACACGCGAGGCCACTGGGAAGGAAGAAATCTTTACTCATCTTCAGGAATTTTGGAATACATTTGAAGAAACCTATACGAACCTGTGGAATTCTGAAAATAAAAGTCCTTACAGTAAGATCGAAGGTTATCTTCCATATGTACTCAACAAGTTTAAAGGTGATGCATATGGCTTTGCAGGATGTGAACTAATTCGAAGAACCATTGGCCTATCTCATGTTGCTGATTTAAATGGCATTGAGAATAAAGAAACTAGAATTACAGCTAAAACGGCTACCTTGAAAATCGGGGCCCATATAATCAAAAATCGGAAAGAACTGAATATTTCAGCAGTGATAGAAGCCGTAAAGCAATATACATTGCCTTCCTATTCAGCCCTATAAGGAGATATACATATGACAACTACAACGCCACTACCCTATTCCGTCCAATGGAATGATACCCATATTACCTTATTGAATCAACAGGCCTTGCCATCAAAAATAGAATTCATTGAACTTTTTACGGTTAAAGATGTATATGACAGCATCTTGACCTTGAAGGTCCGTGGTGCCCCCGCTATCGGGCTAACTGCAGCATTTGGCGTTGCTCTTGGTGCAATCCAGGAAAATACCACGGATTTATGGCAATTTAAACACAATGTCACGAAACATGTTACTACACTCGCTTCTTCAAGACCAACAGCGGTCAACCTTTTTTGGGCACTGAAAAGAATGGAGAATACTCTACAAGCAGCCAATAGCATAGCTTCAGCCAAAAGCGCTCTTGTTGCTGAAGCAAAAAAGCTATTTTCAGAGGATGTGGAGATGTGCCGAAAAATTGGTGAATACGGATTGTCTTTATTCAACGAGGGTGATTCTATTTTAACCCATTGTAATGCTGGGGGGATAGCCACTGCAAGGTACGGAACTGCCCTCGCACCTTTCCACCTGGCCAAGGAAAGATCCTTTCCTATAAAGGTCTATGCCTGTGAAACGAGACCTGTCTTGCAAGGGGCACGACTCACCGCATGGGAACTTATGCAAGCTGGAGTGGACGTTACATTAATCTCGGATAATATGGCAGCCCACACCATTCATCATAAAAAAATCGAAGCCATTATAGTCGGAGCAGACCGTATTGCGGCAAACGGTGATACAGCCAATAAAATTGGTACATTGGGTTTGGCGATATTAGCTAAGCATTACGATATTCCTTTCTATGTAGCAGCACCATCAAGTACATTCGATTTATCTCTCGAGTCGGGTATCTCCATCCCAATCGAAGAAAGGAATGGGGATGAAATCACTTCTATACAAGGAGTCAGGATAGCACCAGAAAATGTGAAGACATTCAATCCTGCTTTTGACGTTACGCCCCATTCTCTTATTACAAGCATCATTACCGAAAATGGCATCATTTCACCTGATTACAGGAGTAATATCCCGCTTTTTGTAAAATGAAATTATTTATAAAGGATTGATCAAGGGGCTGTCCCAAAAGGTGTAATTACACACCGAAATTGAATAAATAGTAAAAGGCAGAAACGTTGATTTAACAACATTTCTGCCTCTTTATTTTTGCGAAATTCACTGGAATAAGGACTTATTAGACAGCCCCTTCATTCTTTTCACGATTAACCTTGGAAACCCATTCAGTTGCTCCTGTTATATTTATTCTGACGAGGTTCTTTTTGATAGATATAATCGCAGAATTTAGTCAGAGTGGCATCTAGCCTTCTTTGATTTTTCTGCCGCTTTTCGGTAGTAATTATTCTTAGCCTTGTATGAAAGTTCATGTTCCTCAAGCAGGGTTTACCGCTCGTTTTCTTCAAATTCTACTTCATCATGGGTACCCTTCCATTCCCCACCCATTGGTACTTCTTCCATGGTCACCTTATGGATTACACACACACCTAAGTCAAGCACACGAAAAACGGCCCATCAGCAATAAATGCTTGCTGATGGGCCGCTTGTTTTTATAAAAGATTATTTGATTTTCTTTTTCAATACTTCCACCGCTTTTTTCACTTGAGTATCATTTTTAAGGATTTTATCCCTAATGACTTCCATCAATTTAACGGTTGTATCGTCTTTAATGACACCTGTTTCTTTGATCTTATGATCCTTTTGGAATTCCTTGACCGCTACCTTTGTTTCTTCATCGAAATACTTATCCACTTTTCCTGGATTATACCCGGCTTCTTTCAGCATTTTCTCCGCTGCTTCTACTTCACTCGAGGAATCCGATACTTTCAATCCTTTATCAGGAGAGATATATGGAAGATTGGCATACTCGGGAAGCTTGACTTTTATATCCGGTTCAATCCCTTTTTTATGGATCCAATTGCCTTTCGGAGTCAGCCATTTTTGTGCTGTATACTTAAAGTTGGAACCATCATCAAAGTCTGCGGCTTTTTGCACGGTCCCCTTTCCGAATGATTTTACCCCTACAAGCTGAATACCCGCAGATTCACTAACAGCGGCGGCAACGATTTCAGATGCACTTGCACTTCCATCATCAATTAATACGACCACTGGTAGCTTCAACTCACCATTATTCTGGGATTTATAGACTTCTCTTTTTCCTTTTCGATCCTCGACCTGAAGGATGACTTCCCCATTCGGGATAAATAAGTTTGCCATCGCGATCGCTTGGTCAAGCAATCCACCCGGATTTCCACGTAAGTCCAATATTAGGCCTTTCATCTTTTCTTTATCCATGTCTTCAAGTGCCGTATTCAGCTCTTCCACCGTATGCTCAGAAAAACTTGTAACCTGCACTTTGGCAATCCCATCATCAAGCATCTCTGAATAAACCGTTTCAATCGGAATGGTATCACGCTTAATGGACAAAGTAATCGGTTCCTTTTCACCCGCCCTTGAAATGGCAAGCTCCACTTTTGTTCCCTTTTTCCCCCTGATTTTCAAGACAGCTTCCGAAGAACTTAAGCCATCAAGGCTTTTGCCATTGACACTTAGTATAATATCATTAGGCCGGACTCCGGCTTTTTCAGCTGGTGATCCTTTAATAGGGGAAACCACCATGATCTGTCCATCCTTCTCTTGGATTTCAGCACCTATTCCTTCAAAGGAAGAAGAGATGCTCTCATGGAAACTGGAGGCTTCTTTCTTATCCATATAAGAGGAATAAGGATCATCCAACGATTCTATCATTCCATTTATAGCTCCATCCACGAGCGTGTTCTCATCGATTTCTTCATAATAATTATCTTTGATCGTATCATATGTAGAATATAACTTTTCAAATTCAGGATGATTACTCGGTGCAAGTGACTCTACTTTTTCATCGCCAAAGGTCAACGCGATTGTAGTTATCCCTGCTGTCAAAAATATGAGTAAGAAAATCCCCATAATAAACGTAAACTTTTTTATTTTCACAATTTTGCCTTCATCTTTGGGCTGTTGTTGATTTTCTTCTTCCACTGAAGCCTCACCACTTTCATTCTTCATGACAATATTAACTAATACATCCTATTTTATCAGCTTTCTAGCAAATCGGAAAACTTTAGTTATCAAATTTTTTGAATGATATGTAAGTGCCTACCATCTTGCTCCAATCCAGCTTTCTTATAGAGACCTTTTCTTTATCCATATTCTATATACGTGCAAAAATACGGACTCCGTGGAATGGAAGAAACTAAATATCTTAATTTCTTCCATTCCTGGCTACCCGTAAATCCAACGTTTATGGTCAGTCTTGAATCGCTGCCTCTAAAGAAACCTCAATCATCTCATTGAATGTTGTTTGGCGCTCTTCGGAGGTTGTTTCCTCACCTGTTAAAAGATGGTCGGAAATCGTTAAAACGGATAATGCTTTACGACCAAACTTAGCAGCAAGTGTATATAATGCAGCTGATTCCATTTCTATAGCAAGGATTTGGTACTTGGCCCACTTTTCCAATTCACTATTATCATTATAGAATTGATCTGCGGTAAATACGTTTCCGACTTTCAATTGCAACCCTTTGTCCACCCCTGCATCATAAGCTTTTTTCAATAAATCAAAATCAGCAGTAGGAGCAAAATCAACGCCACCGAATGTCATGCGGTTCATTTGTGAATCTGTAGAGGCACTCATAGCCAGGATTACATCTCTGACCTTCACATCTTTTTGAATGGCACCAGCTGTCCCAACCCGGATAAGTTTTTGGACATTATAGCTATTCATCAATTCATTTACATAAATCGAAATCGAAGGGACACCCATTCCTGTACCTTGAACGGAAATGCGTTTTCCTTTATAAGTTCCTGTATACCCAAACATATTACGAACTTCATTGTATAATTTAGCATCCTCTAAAAACGTCTCAGCAATATATTTTGCACGTAACGGATCCCCAGGAAGCAAAACCGTTTCCGCAATTTCATTTTCTTTAGCACCAATATGTACGCTCATTCTTAAAATTCCCTCCTTGAAGTGGTTGAAATGACATTCCCAATTACTATAACATACCAACCCCATATTAGGAAAATAGAACTTCTTTATCTACTGCAGGAAGTAGGATATAACACTCTTTAAGTGATCGGTGGAACGCAGCAAAACGGCGGAAACCCGCCGTCTTTTTGGTTGATTTTAAGGAGTAATGGCAAGAAAACTGCCCATTGATTGATGATACATCATTCATCGACTTCCTCATCAATAATGCATTTTTCAAGAAGGTATTCGAATGTGATGTCAGCAAGATCTTCAACTTCAGATTCTTTTGGAAGATAGCCCCGCTTTAATAATTCTTGGTAAAAGAATTCCGCTATCTCTTCAGTATCAATAAAAACCTCAATTTCTCGCAAATCATCGCCCCCTTAATTAAAGATGTATGAATGTATAGGTATAAATATGCCAGTAGGGCATTTTCTCTCAAAACTTACGCATATCCTACACTTTAATTCGTTGATTCAATTTCTTAGAGATGAGTCTTCATCGGCTCGTGCTAAAGTGTATACATCCCTTTTCAAGACCTTTTATTTCGTATGCTCTTTTTTGTGACCTGGGTAAATTTCTTCCGCCGCCTTCTCAATTTTAGCAAGAGCTATTTTCATGATATGTTGATATTCATCATCGCCAAATTGATGAAAAAGCTTACAATAATCATTATATAAATCCAACAGTCCATCAATCATTTCCATTTTTTCATTTTTTGTCATAGTCATATCTCGCTCACCTTTACCAGGGTTGTTTTGTTTAGCAATGATAGTAAGCTCGTTATTCTTATTAGAAAGGAGCAGCCCCAATTTTTGAATGATTGCATCTGCACGTTTGGCATCGGCTACTAAAGTCAATTCTTCTTCATGCGCTTCCAGCCATTCCCCATCGGAGATACGTGATAATTCATATATCACATCTTCCCAGGCATTCTCTTTATAGCGCCAAATCTCCGTTCGATAGCCAATTATCTTAAAATAATCATATTCATATCCATCGACCTGGACTAAATCACCGATAATATATTTATATTCGATATCGATTTGTTCCTGTTGATAAAGGATTTCTCCTTCGTATTCAGTTATAGACTGTAATGTCTTTTCAATATATAGGCCTTCGCTGTAATTTACTTCATACACATAAGAACCATCGAGATATTTTATATCGGTTATATTCCCGACTGTCCCATACATTATAATTACGACTGTATCGCCTAATTTGAATTTTGGCTGATTTTTCTTGCCCATAAGAGACATCCCCCAATATGGTCCTTATCGTTTGATAGTAAATTATATGCATGAACAAACAAGGTGGTTAATGGAAAAGAGGGGGCATTTGACTCATTTAGATAGGTTATGCGAGAAACTTTTATTATGGTAACCTATCAAAAAAATAGGGCAAGACAGGAAAACCGCCTCTTTAAATGAGACGGTTTGTTGTCGGAATCGTCAAGATCACTTCTGTACCTTGTCCATATTTACTTTCGATTTGAAATTTCCCTTTGAGTTCATCCATGATTTGGATGCAAGTTGCCACTCCCAAACCATTTCCTTTTAACTTTGTCGTATAAAAGGGCATCCCGATATTTTTTAGATTCTCAGGTTTAATCCCTTTTCCATCGTCTCGGATCTTCAATTGTACATAATGAGGTGAAGTATCGACGGTCATTTCAATCTGCCCTTTTGACTCAAACGATTCGCAGGAATTATTCAGGACATTAAGGATAACCTGACGCAACCGGTTTTTATCGGAATAGGTATGTACGGGTTCTGTCAATGTATTAACGAGTGTGACATCTTTATATAGAGTAGAAGCCGAATAGACAACAACCAGTTCATCAAGGAATTCCTTCAGATCCAAATTCTCCATTTCAAGCTGGTGGGGTTTAGCTAAATCAAGGAGTTGTGTAACAAAAACGTTCACTCGATCTACTTCCCCAAGCATGACATCACTGTACTTTTCAATTAACTCTTTTTCATAATCCTGCTTCTTCAACAGTTGGAGAAAACCCCTGATGGTCGTCAATGGGTTCCTGATTTCATGCGCTACCCCTGCGGCCAGCTGTCCGACATATTTTAACTTTTCGGTACGGACGATTTCTCTTTCCCTATCCTTAATCGTATCCATCATCCTTAGAAACGCATGATTCAACTTCTCCATTTCTACAAAACTTCTTTTATCAGAGACCACGAACTCTTTTCCCTGGATAAAATCTTCCGTCACTTCCACTAGATTATGTACTGGTTTCACCAGAGATTTCGTAAGTAAATAGACGCCTAGAATGATGGACATAAATACAATGGTGTATATAGAGAGATAGCGTGATAAAAGATCATTTAACGGCTGATATACTTGTTTTTTGTCAGCACCCACTACCACAAACCATTTATTTTCCGTTTGGGCTATCGGTTGAACGTATTGAATGGAATATATCTTTTCTCCATTTTCTGCACTATATAAATTATTGGAATTAGCGGATTCCAATAACTTTTCTTTTGTAAGGCCCATATCTTCCAATGTCGTATTAGAACTCTCATGAATGCCATTCGGGTCTTTTTTGGAAATCATAATGCCATCCTGATTGATCATATAAAAATTCACAGGGTACTTTTCACTAATGTCATTGGCCTTTTTCTCCATCATATCCCAAAGGCCTGATATCCGAAAGGCCGGGGACACAACACCGATCATTTTCCCTTTATTATCATTTACCGGTGCACTTAAGGCTATAATAGGTTCAGCAAATGCTTTCGTTTTATATACATCCGATAGGAATTCATGCCCCTTTAGCCCTTCTTGAAACCATATTCTATTAGCTAAGCTTGTTCCGACCATTTTATTTGAGGTATCAGCCATGACCGTACCTTCCAAATCTAAATATACGGCACCAAAGTATTCACCTTTTGCTTCTGTGAATCTTTTCAATTCATCAGTCTTCTCCTCTTTAGAAGAATCAGGATTGATCAATACCGTATTCGTACTCATTAAGTTAACATCACTAATCCGTTCATTTAAATAACTGTACATTTCATTTACCATATTAAGTGAACCTGAATTCAATGTACTCTTCGCTTCTTTAGCTAGCAAGGAGCGTTGCGATTCATAAGAAATGATTCCCAATATCAAAACGGGTAAGCTCGATATAATTAAAGAATAAAACAAAATTCGGGCTTGAAGGCTTCTAAACATCCTTCGGCTCCCCCTATTCCTGTATCTATAGCAGTCCTTCTTCTATTTGGACATATTGATCCCATAATCGATCGAATATAGTCATACTATCTAAATAGTCTCCATTTAACTCCAAGTAACTGCTCACTTCATGATAATCATCCGATTGCTTTGGAAAACTGTGATCTTCGTATGCATGGTTTGCGAATTTTGTAATTTCATCAATTTCCTTTGGCTGTCGATATTTCATTAAAAATAAGTAAAACGGTCTCATGTCGAGCCCCCTTATCAAAATACTATGATTTAAATCTTAATATATCGGAAACTAACGCTTACGTCTACACCTATACAAGTCTTGATTGTTAATTACCCTTTCAACTATAAATTCCATCTAGATACTTTACCACGATTTTTGTGTATATAGAGTAAATCTTCAGGCGCTGATAAATGTTTTATTATCCAGTTTACAAAAGATAATTTGCTGGTTACCCCTCCAATTTTTCATAATTTAACTAAAAGTTCATTTTCAGTTCATTTAGTTACATTACAATGAAATAGAAAGTGATGACGAGCTTAAATGTGATGTCCGCATTTCACATTGCAGCTCTAAACTATAAGGGGGAAATAATTAAATGAATTCTTTTTTACGCCCAATAACTGATTGGGTTTCAACTAAGAAAGGTATGTGGATTACAATTGTCACATGGCTGGTCTTAATGATTGGGTTAAGTGCCGGTCCGGCAGTAAGTGATTACAAAGTGACAAACTTTCAATCCTTACCCGACGATGCACAATCCATTATTGCAAATGAAAAATTAGAAAAATACTTCCCTAATGATCAAGGGACGCCTGGTATTCTTACCTTTCATAACGAAAATGGTAAGGTGAACTTAGAAGAAGTTACAAGCATTATGAATAAAATCATCGGTGCTAAAATTGAGGGTGTCGATGAAATCGTCAATATCTCTCAATTACCGCCAGAAGCAATCGAAGGGTTCAAGTCAGATGACCAGTCTACGATCATCATTCCAATGACTTTAGACCCTGGTCTTGATAGCCGCCAAATTGGCGAAACCGTAGATGCTATGGCTGAGGTTGGAAATGACGTTACAGAGGGTATGTCTGAAACTTCCTTCCGTATTACTGGTCCTGCAGGAATTGCTGGAGATACGCTTAAGTTGTTCGAACAAGCAGATTTCGTGTTACTATTTACCACAATAGTGATTATTTTAATCCTGCTCATCGTTATTTACCGTTCTCCATTATTGGCTTTTATCCCACTATTAGCAACAGTAATTGTATACCAAGTAGTGAATCAAACACTCGGATTAATGGGTGCTGGTGGACTTGAAATCAACAATTCAACTACATCGATAATGAGTATTTTGCTGTTCGCGGCCGTGATTGACTATTCATTATTCATATTCTCTCGCTTCCGAGAAGAACTGAACCACCATGAGACCAAATATGAGGCAATGAAACATGCGATGCGTGCTACAGGATTGCCAGTATTCTTAGCAGGCGGAACAGTACTCGCCGCAATGCTAGTATTATTCTTTGCAAACTTCCGTGATTATCAAAACTTTGCGCCAATTTTTGGAACGACAATGTTTGTCATCATGTTAGCATCCATTACACTTGTCCCAGCGCTGTTCACCCTATTCGGGCGTAAAGCCTTCTGGCCGAAAGTACCGAAGTTTGGTGAAACGAAAGAAGTGAAACATCGCTTCTGGGGACCCGTTGCAAAATTCGTTGTAAATAAACCAGGCCTTTCTGGCGGGATTATCGCCATTTTAATGGTTGTGTCAGCGTTAAATGTATTTAACCTTGATTTTGAATTTGATACAGTGAAATCTTTCCCAAAAGATTTACCTTCACGTGAAGGCTACGAAATCGTCGAAGCGAAATACGACAAAGGTGAATTGGCTCCAACATCCATTTTATTCGAAGGAAAAGAAACGTTATCAGAAAAACAGATCGAAGCATTACGGACAACGCTCGAATCTGAAAAAGATGTTACATCAGTTCGACTAACAAATGTATCTGACGACGCGAAAGTAGTAAAATATAGTATGACGCTTGACCTTAACCCTTATTCTGTCGAAGCAATCGATATGATGAAGGAGTTAATTGAAAACGATGATGAAATCCTAAGTAAAGCAGATATATCCGGTGAAGTGTATTTTGGTGGAATTACTCCGAAACTTGTTGACGAGCGTGATGTCAATAATCGTGATATTTGGGTGATCGTCCTACTAGAAACATTATTAATTTTAATCCTCCTATTCGTGTTAACGAAGTCAGTAAAAATGTCGGTTTATATGATGGCCACCATTTTACTTTCATTCTTGGCGGCATTAGGATTAGGTCTGTTCCTCATTGATGTTCTGTTCGGTTATGAAGCAGTAAGTACACGTGTACCTGTTTATGCGTTTATCTTCTTAGTCGCTCTCGGGATAGACTATAACATTATTTTAATATCCCGTTTCTTAGAAGAACGCAAAACAAAAAAAGTGAAACAGGCTTTGGAAATCGCTATTCGGAATACAGGTGGGGTGATTTCATCTGCTGGTTTAATTTTGGCAGCCACCTTTGCGGCATTGACTACGATGCCAATAGCCGATTTATTCGTCTTTGGATTCATCGTTGCCATCGGTATTTTAATGGATACATTCTTAGTGCGTGGAATGCTATTGCCCGCATTAATATTATTCTTTGAGAAAGATAAGAAATAAAAGAAAAAACAAATATACAAGCCATACGCAGAGACTTCCACATGTCTCTGCGTTCTTACCTGTTTACATGCATGTAAGTATAGATTTCATGAAAGCGAACCCATGTACATATAAAGCAAAAAATGGTTTGAGGTGATTGTATTGAAAATAATGGTTTGTGATGACGACAAACATATATTACAGCTGGTAAGTATTCATTTAATGCGGGAAGGATATGATGTCATAAAAGCTAATGATGCGAAAGAGGCGCTTTACTTATTAGAAGAAGTAGTTCCTGACTTAGCCGTAGTTGATGTGATGATGCCCGGGATGGATGGCATTGAGTTGACAAAAATACTCAACCAAGATTATAAAATTCCTGTTCTACTGTTAACGGCAAAAGATCAATTAGAAGATAAAACGAGAGGGTTTCTAGCAGGTTCCGAAGATTATGTAGTAAAGCCCTTTGAACCTAAAGAGTTACTATTTCGGATTGCCGTCATCCTTAGAAGATTTGATAAGGACAGCCAAAATATCATTCGGATCGGTAATGTGACGATTAATCGTAAAATTTTTGAAGTGTCAACCGAATCAGAAACACTGATCATGCCCTTAAAGGAATTTGAATTGCTATCATTACTTGCAAATCGGCCCAATTATGTCATCGAGCGATTTACCATCATGGAACAAATATGGGGACATGATTATGAAGGTGACGGCCTGACCCTTAATACACATATCAAACGCCTGAGAAACCGATTGGATCGTCTAGGGGCTAATATCGAAATAAACACAATCCGTGGTTTAGGATATAAATTAGAGGTTCAACATTCATGAAAACCTTGTATCAACAGTTCATTATCACTACGTTAAGCCTTATGCTATTCAGTACAATTGTCGGCTTTTTTTTAACAAACACGTATTATCATCTGGTTACTAAGGAACAAAATGATGAAAAGAATGTCGCCATAGCACAAAATATTACACGATATATCGAGAGTACGCCTGATTTGGATTTAGAACATTATTTATCGACACTTGGCGATATAGGGTATCAATTTTATGTTGTCGGGGAATCTGGTTATTCTCAGTTCTTTGGAGGGGCATTTAAAACGTCAGAATTACCCCCTTCCGCCAAAGAAACGGTATTTAAAGGAAATATCTTTCATGGTATGGAGAACTATCCAAATCAGTCATTCATGACAGGTTTTTTTACGAATAAAATTATCAATACTGTCGGTGTCCCCTTTATATATAATGGCGAACAGTATGGGGTCTTCCTTCGGCCCAATATTGGCTTATTATTTTCTGAAGTGCATACAATATTGGCTTGTTTGATCATATCCATGGCGATAATCAGCCTGATTGGAATGCTATTTGTTGCGAAACAATTAATACGACCCATTACACAATTAACGGAAGCCACTAAACAAATATCAAAAGAAAATTATGACCTTCTACTGAAGGTTAAACGACGCGATGAAATTGGACAGCTTGCATCAAGTTTCAATCAAATGACGAAGCAATTACAGGAAACAGATCGATCAAGAAAAGAATTCATAAGCAATGTTTCTCATGATTTCCAATCGCCGCTATTAAATATCCAAGGATATTCTGAACTATTGAAGTCACCCAGCATTACAGAAGAAGATCGCCTAACATACACATCGATTATCGAGACAGAGACTAAGCGATTATCTCTCTTAACTAAGCAATTACTACTGCTAACCTTTTTAGATCAGCCTACACGTGCATTAAAACGCTCCTCATTTGCATTGGATGAACAACTTAAGACGCTGATTCAAAAATATTTGTGGCTCATTGAAGATTCGGGCATCGAACTATATTATAAAATTGCACCAATCCGTTTCAATGGTGATGAAGGTCTATTGGAAACTGTCTGGGATAATTTACTTACAAATGCTTTAAAGTACAATAAACCGAACGGTTCCATTAAAATTATAGTTGAAGAAACAAACGATGATGTTTTCATTCAATTTCGAGATACCGGTATGGGGATTAAAGAAGAAGAACTTTCTCATTTGTTCGAACGTTTTTACCGAGCGGACGCTTCTAGGACAAAAGAAGGCACTGGTCTGGGACTGGCAATTGTCAAAGAGGTAGTGGATTTCCATCGTGGCAGCATACGTGTTTCAAGTCAATTCGGAAAAGGAACATGTTTTTTCATCACTTTGCCTAAACTATAAATAGGCTAACTACGCACCTAGATCAACATATACCTAAAGCCACCAGGATTAAGATATGGTGGCTTTAACTATAATAATCCATCCTTTTGTACATTCGTACACCCTCCCTTCCGCGTTACTCAACCAACTAAAGTCAAAATAAAAACGAACGTGGAAAAGTTTTTCTAAACCTATAAAATAAGGAAAGTAGCTTATTCTAGTCTAAGCCTATTAATTATTACATGGAACTTGCTGCAGAAGAGATCGTCGGACATTAGTGTGAAAGAGTTATAGTGGACAATATTAGGGGCTTTTTCTGCAGAAAACCTCAGCTATTCATGCACTTATAATCAGTCCGTTTAGCCGATTTTATCTAGGTTCAATTCAAAAAAACATCTATCCAATCCCGAGGATCAGATAAATGTTTTATCAAAAATCATAGTTTTTATTTTTTATAGAATTCGCTCCTCCTAAGAAAAGTCAAAATAATTCCGTTTCAGCATTCGCTTCATCTTTAATAGTTCCTCATACGTAGTCTGCTTATCTAGCTGTTTCGTATCAATTAGAAACAACTGGTCTTCAATTTCTTTCACGACTTCATCCCGTTGAAAAAGGGCATTGCAATTTTCACAATGGGATGATGGCGTTTCGGTAATCTCAACAGCCTTCGTTCCATCCGGTAATTCCCAATAAACTGTACCCTTTATGGAAGAGAGTTTTCCTGTTTCACACCACGGACATACTTCCATTTTACTCCCCTTCTTCCTTTTTGCTTTGTGGAGCTATTTTTTTATTTGCTGTGCCTGAAATTTTTTTTCTTTTAGCTGGTCACGTTTTTCGCGTTGGTTTTTTAAAGAGGCATGTTCTGGGTTGGTATGGTATTTTTCACGACGGTTCATCCGTTTCAGGCCTTCAGGTACTAAATTAAATTGTTTGTCGTTCATAAGACCCGCTATCCCTGAATCTGACTGTTTTGCTTCAACATTGGGATAAACCCCCTTGAAATAATCATCGGCAAGTCCCGGTGTGTACTGCTCCGGTTCCGGATAGGTCGTGATTACACCTTCGAAATTCCGAAGCACTGTCTTGGTTGGGGATTGAGAGAGGATGTAATTTGGCTGTAAAGTGATTTTCCCTCCCCCTCCAGGTGCATCAACAACGAATGTAGGTACTGCATAACCGGATGTATGACCCCGTAAGCCTTCGATGATTTCGATTCCTTTAGATATCGGGGCCCGGAAATGACCAATTCCTTCTGACAAATCGCATTGATAAATATAGTAAGGGCGTACACGGATTTTGACAAGGTCATGCATTAGCTTCTTCATGATAGGGACACTATCGTTAATGCCCGCTAAGATTACAGCTTGGTTTCCAACTGGCACACCCGCATCCGCGAGCATCTCACACGCTTTCTTCGACTCTTCCGTTATTTCTATCGACGTATTGAAATGCGTATTTAACCAAACCGGGTGATATTTTTTTAGAATATTACACAGGTTTTCAGTGATACGCTGAGGAAAAACCACTGGAGCCCGTGTACCGATCCTGATTATTTCAACATGGGGAATGTCTCGCAAATTTTTCAGGATATATTCGAGGATGGTATCGTTGATCAATAATCCATCACCACCGGAAATAAGCACATCCCTGACCGCTGGTGTATCCCGAATATAGCCGATTGCTGCATCTAATTGTTTCTTTGGAACGCCCATGCCAATTTGACCTGAAAAACGTCTTCTCGTACAATATCGGCAATACATCGAGCACTGGTTCGTCACCAGGAAAAGCACACGGTCGGGATACCGGTGAGTCAATCCCGGTACGGGTGAATCCTCATCTTCATGTAGTGGATCCTCCATATCATACTTAGTTTTATGCATTTCTTCCGATATGGGCACGGATTGCATCCTTATTGGACACCTAGGGTCCTCTTTATTCATAAGTGACGCATAATAGGGGGTAATGTTTAAGGGAATCGTTTTGGTGGAGATTCGCACCCCTTCCTCTTCATCCGGAGTAAGGTCGATTACTTTCTTCAAATCATCCACAGTTCTTATTGTATTTGTCAATTGCCACAACCAATTGTTCCATTGTTCATCAGTTACATCTTTCCATAACTCTATATCTTTCCAATGACGATCTGGTTTATATAAATCAAATAACATAGCCATACCTCCTAAGTCTTGATAGTAGTATTTAATGCAAGAAGGGTGCCAAAATTGCCCAAAAACTAAATATGAACGCTAAAAAATCCGGTTATATACGATATACCGGATTTTTTAGCGTTCAAGTATGTTTCTTGATTTTATATTGGAGGGTCTGCCTCGGGATGTCCAATAGCTTTGAAGCTTGAAAGACATTTCCTTCGGTTTGCAAAAGTGCCTCTGATATAAGTTTGGTTTCCATTTCCTTCATGGCTTCCCGCAGCGGCAATACCTTCTCTTTAGGAACTGTGCTCTTTTTTAAAAATGGGGGCAAGTCACCCGCTGTCAAGACTTCACTTTCGGCATGTATCATCATGAACTCAATCGTATGCTTGAGTTCCCTTACGTTACCTGGCCAATGATAGGCATGTAGGATTCCCTTGGTCTCTTCATCGATTCCTTTTACGGAGCGATTCATCTTCTCGTTAAAGTTTATAATAAAATGCTCCGTAAGCAATAAAATATCCTCTGGACGATCTCTTAGCGGCGGTAGCTCATAGCTCAAAACATGTAAGCGATAAAATAAATCCTCACGGAGCTTTTTCTCCGTGACAGCCGTCTTCGGGTTTACATTCATCGCAGTCATGATCCTGACATCTACCTGAATGCTTTTTGCCGCCCCTATCCTCCTAACGGCCCCATCCTCAAGTACACGAAGCAGCTTCGCCTGTAAATCAATGGGCATCGATTGCAGTTCATCAAGAAATAGAGTCCCTCCATTCGCCAGCTCAAATAATCCCTGGCGTTCGACAGCTCCCGTGTAACTACCTTTCGAAGTCCCAAATAAAAGCGAGTCCAATAAATTTTCAGGTAATGCCGCACAATTTTGTGCAATGAAGGGCTTTTTTCGCCTATTGGAGTTGTGATGTATACTTTGGATGAAAAGTTCCTTTCCGACACCACTTTCACCATAAACTAAAACCGAAGACGATGACCGGGCAGCCTTTTTCCCTTGTGCAATCAACTTTTCAAATGGTGGATCTTGGGTTAGAATATCAGCAAAAGTGTATAACGTACCATTCGTGGCTACTTTTTTTTCTTTACTTGTCGTCGTTTTAAGAGAGCTTTCCAAGTCTGCTAAGCGTTCCGATAATTGTTTCAGGCTAGAATAATCTTTCGCAATTTCTATTGCCCCCATTATGAAACCGTCTACATATATAGGCAGGGTTGTATTGAAGGTCTCAATGATTCGACCATGTGCATTTACATAAGATTGTCTATGATGGTAGATGGGCTTTTCGGATTGGATGACACGCAGCAAGGTCGAAGATTTATGATTTAAGGACGGAAACGCTTCAAGCAGTGGTTTTCCAAGCACTTCCTCTACCTTCATTCCATCATGGTTGGCCGCCACTTCATTATAAAAGATCGTTTGACCTTTTGGATCGATTACATGAATTCCCTCATCAATGCTTGCCAGAATCGCTTCTAAGACCTGATTTGTATTAAAACATTCACTGATCAATGTCTTCCCCCTCTCTCACATTCCTTCCATCATATATATGAAGTAGTGCCGAAAACTTGTCATATGCATGCCCGAAAATGGGCATTCATGTATAATTCTTCACCCATAAGTTCATATCCTCCAATTTATCGAAAATGAAGCAGTTATTGGCTAATCTACCCCTGTAATAATAGCCTTGCTGATGCAATGCTGCATTCATTCCGAATGATAGCGCCCTTGCGATAGAATAGATACAATAAATGTCATGTGAGACGAGGTGACTCTCAAGCTTCTCAATCAAGTGCTTCATTAATCCATACTGCCGATGATCGGGCAGTGTTGCACAATCCGTTATTTCCGCATTACGGTAGAAGTAATTTATTTCAGCGGATGCCGCACTGACGATTACTCCATCATGTTCGTACATGTAATAGACCGTCCCGCTTTTCATGCACTTCCTCACATATTCTGGTTCATTCATCGGGGTTGGGTAAATTTCAAATACTTTTCCGTACAATTCAGCAAGCTTCACCGCATCTATTTCCTCCGCCTTCCTTCCTATATAGGTGGATGGGGGGGCCTCTAGCTCTACTTTTGTTGGAAGTTTCTGTACATTTTCTAGAATTTCATCCTCCTTGATCCAATGAGAACTGGTCCTTCGCTGATCTTGGGTATATTTAACAAGGAAGTGGCAATCACTTCCTAAAAAGAACTTATCGATGCTTCCCTCATATAAAAAACCTTTGCTCAGCAGCTCCAGTATATTTTCCGTTCGTGCCTTAAATATGATTTTCTCCGCTGATATATTATCAGCTGCTTTCAAAGATTCTTCGACGCAATCTTGAAAATGTCCCAAATAGTCTTCGATCCGTACGCGCTTATTAAAACGATCCATCGTTATATGTAGTGTAGAACGGGACAATTGAATTCTTTTTTCAACAATATCCATTCGGCTCTCTCCTTCCTTCTCTATCTAATAGTGTAACAGAAGGCCTGACCCTATTTTGGAATTAGACCCAGTACCCCTTCATATATGTCCCTCCACTCCACACCAATCCAATATTGTTCGTGCAATGATTTCGGCCGATTCCAACATTTTATCCACTTCTATATATTCATTGGCATCATGGGCCAATTTTGTTTCGCCTGGTCCGAAAACCACTACAGGTATGGATCCGACCGAAGATAAATACCCTCCATCCGTTCCCCAAGGGGAAGCTTCCACAGTCGGCTGTTCTCCCATGACTTTTTCATAGTGGGTGGACAATGCCTGAATCAACGGATGATCCAATTCCAGGATTCCCGGTATCCATCTAGCTCCGAACCATTCCAATTCAATTGGTTTTTCTTTGAACCAATTATCCGTACGATTTAAATCGTCAATCCTGTTTTTCATGGAGAGTTGTGCCGCCTCCATGGTTTCCTTCGGGGCAACTCCAAATCTACCTTCTAGAATCGCTGTATCAGGCACAGAAGAAGGCCAATTCCCACTTTGGATGCTCCCGATATTAATGGGAATGGGGATGGGGATATTATGATAAAGTGGATGATCCATCTTTTGGTTACGTTCCTTTTCAAGGTTCTTGATTTCCTCGATTACAAGATAAGCTTTATCTATCGCGCTTTGTCCTTCATACCGGGTTCCCCCGTGTGCTGATTTGCCCTTTATTTTCAGTCGAAACCACATCGATCCTTGTTGAAGGGGGAAAAATTTCATGTTCGTTGGTTCTGGAATGATCGCTCCATCAGCTTTATATCCTCTCAATACAGCTGCGAGTGAACCCGCCCCACCGCTTTCCTCTTCGATTACACTCTGAAATATCACGTCGCCCTTCAACCTTATGCCTGTTTCAACGATGGATTCGAGCGCTAATAATAATGAAACATTCCCGCCTTTCATATCCGTCGTCCCCCGCCCATACACTTTCCCATTCTCTATTTTTCCACTGAATGGATCATCCTTCCATGCTGATCTATCACCTTCAGGAACGACATCGATATGACCGTTCAATATAAGCGACCTGCCGCCGCCACTTCCCTTCCTAACCGCGACAAGGTTTGGATTCCCTTTAAAATCTTTTCGGTCACAATAAAAATGAGGATGATTTCTTAGTGCGCCATCCCCAATCTCCCATAGGTCGATGTCAAGACCGATCTGCCGGCACTTTTCGACGACGATGGCTTGTGCACTCCCTTCCTGCCCGCGTTTGCTGGGTTCCTGCACTAATTTTTGAAGTAATTTAATACCATCATTTCGATGCTCTTTCAACCATGCACTGATTTGCTCTTCATACATGCCCTCATACTCCTCTCTCATTCTTTTACTATACAAAGCTTGCTAGACACTTGAACATCGGCTTCCGTTCTTTTCTTGACTTCTTCTATTGTAGTGGAAGCGAATAAATCAGTTAATAGGAGACCTTTTGGAGTAACAGAAAAAACGCCCAGTTCCGTGATAACCTTATGTACACATCGTTTCGCCGTTAATGGCAATGTACAGTTCTTCATTATTTTGGAGATACCGTCTTTGTCGGTGTGCTCCATTAGGACAATGACTTTTTTCGCCTTTGCCGCAAGTTCCATTGCCCCACCCATTCCAGGTACTCGCTTACCGGGAACAATCCAATTTGCCAGATCCCCATATTCACTTACTTGAAGAGCGCCTAAAATCGTAACATCAACACGGCCACGGCGAATCATCCCAAAGGCGAGTGTACTATCGCAATAGGATGCTCCTTCCCTGATGGTTATGGGGAGGCCTCCTGCATTACAAAGATGTGCGTCTTCATGGCCCATGGCTGGAGAGCTTCCCATACCAACAATCCCATTTTCTGCTTGAAACATCACTTGATGATCGGCTCGTAGATGATTCGGCACTAAAGATGGAATGCCGATACCCAAATTGACCAGCATGCCATCCCTAATTTCAGCTGCCGCTCTTTTGGCTAATCGATTTCTCGCCTCGGCTCCCAAACCCATTTCCAATCGACTCCTTTTGAAGGAATGATATAATCTACAAAAGCACCAGGTACAATGATTTTCTCTGGATCCATGCTGCCCAGAGGAACGATTTCCTCGACTTCCACAATCGTGATTTGACCTGCCGTTGCCACGAGTGGGTTTGTATTTCGAGCACTTTTGTCGAAAATGAGATTGCCATAGGGATCTGCTTTTGCTGCATAAACGATAGCGATATCGGCAGTCAATGCAGGTTCCACTAGGTAATTTTTCTCCCCGATTTTGACGGTTTGTTTCCCTTTCCTGACGATATCATTATCCAGACCAATATCGGTTAATATTCCGCCAAGACCCATCCCCCCTGCACGGATTCGTTCAACCAGTGTACCTTGCGGAGAGAACTCCACTTCCAACTCTCCATTATTCATGGATAGTCCGGCATTCGGATTGGAACCGATATGAGAAACAATGATTTTTTTTGCCCGCCTTTGAGTAACCAGCCTACCTATTCCGATATCAGGGAAGCCAGTATCATTTCCGATTAAAGTTAAGTGTTGTATACCCGTCTCCAAGATTAGATTGATGAGGCCCGGAGGAGTGCCAATTCCACCGAACCCGCCAAAAAGAATGGACTGACCGTCTTCAAAGAGATGCAGGACATCCTCAAAACGGCAAACTTTATGGAATGCATTATCATTCAATTCTGTTCACTTCCTTATTTAAGACGGCAGATATCCAGGGAGGATCTTATCTTTAAATTCGCCGAGGGTTGAGTCCAGTCTCCTTAGCAATTCAGCACTCTCTTCCTTTGTAATGATTAAGGGCGGAGAAATGATGATGGCTGCCCCGTTAATGCCATCAAGCCCCGCTGATGCAGGGTATAAAATAATCCCATTGTTCATCCCCGCCTTTATAATTTCAGCAGTCACATCTAAAGTTTTTGGAAAAGGTTCCTTCGTTTCTTTATCCTGGACAAATTCCATCCCGATCAATAAACCCCTACCGCGGAGGTCCCCGATAAACGAGTATTTCTTTGCAAGCTTTTTTAAACCGTTGAATAACTCCTTCCCTCTTTTAGCAGAGTGTTCTACGAGATCGTTATCCTCCATATATTCCAAAACGGCAAGCGCTATGGCACACGACAATGGATTGGCACTAAGTGTATGTCCGCCCATGATTGAACGGGAACCATTCATGATGGGTTCCAACACTTTTTCTGTCATGGCAGCGGCAGCGATAGGCGTGTACCCCCCGCTTATCCCTTTCCCAAACGTAATAATATCCGGTTCTACTCCCCAATGTTCAGAGGCTAGCATCTTACCTGTCCGACCGAATCCAGTCATAACCTCATCAGCAATGAATAGAATGTCATGTTCCTCACAAATTTTCTTTAGTTTCTGAAAATAACCATTAGGCGGAACGATTGCCCCACCTGCTGCACCGATAACTGGCTCACATATAAATGCCGCGATGTTATCTGCGCCAATGCGCCGGATGGATGATTCCAACTCCAAAGCACAGACCATCCCACATGTTCGGTGATCTAATTGATATGGACAGCGGTAACAATAAGGAGGAGCAACAGAAGGGTATGATTCAAGTAGAGCGGTAAATCGCTCTCTGCGTATAGGATGACCAGACATTGAAAGAGCGCCGATCGTAATGCCATGGTAGCTCATCCATCTGGATATTATCTTTTGTTTCCTGGGTTTCCCTTTTTCCTGCCAATGCTGGATGGCAATCTTTAGTGCAGTTTCGGTCGCTTCTGAACCACTATTAACAAAAAAACTATAGGGGAGCTTCCCATTGGTTAAATCCGCTATTTTTCGGGCAAGCTTCTCTGCTGCCTCGCTCGTGAACTGGGAACGATACACAAATGACACTTGGCTTGCCTGTTGAACCATGGCATCTGCAATTTCTTGCACCCCATGACCAATATTGGAGGTTACAGCACCGGAAGATGCATCCAGATAGTCCTTCCCTTCTTTATCGTATAAATAGACGCCTTTCCCATGACTAATTGTCGGATAGGCGACGCCAAGGAACGGCTTGATCAATGAAGACTGCTCCATGCCCACACTCTCCTTCTACCACCAATTATGGCTTATGCTAAAGTGTATGTCCCCACTAGGGAAATCTTGCTAAGGAATTGTTGCAACTCTTTCAAACTATTTTTATAGGAAGGTTTTAGAAGGATGGGGAATCTATTCACCGTGGGGAAAGTAAGGAAATACGACAAAAAAAAGTGTATCCACGAGAGATACACTTTTTTTCTTATAATGAGCTATTTAGTTTGTCTTGACGAATGGAATCTATGAAGCTTTCATCCTTTAAAATGGCCAGCACACTTTTATAAAAAGCCGCTTTGTCAATGACTGAGGTATGTACGTATTCATACTCTTTTAATGATGGATGACGCAAGACATGTTTCATGCAAGAAAGACAGACTTTTTTAGTACCTAACTTATAGTAATTCAAGTTGCTTGCATCCCCATTAGAAGTGTCTTCGTTACAAACGAAACAGGTATGGCTTACCCGGCCTTTTTTATTATACTCGGATAAAGCGCCTTCTAAACGAATGGATGCGGGAATTGTTAATAACACATAATCACCTTTTCTATTTTAAATCTCTTAGTATTATATCAGAAAAATAAAGAATTTGAACTATTAGCCTCATATTCCCTAATAATGCTTGTAAAATAGGAAAATGAACAGGGATAAAACCCTATTTTACCCAAAAACAGGGACCGATACAGACAATGACCGATAATCTCGGTTCATCCTCTTAATTTGCCCTATATATAGGTAGTCTGACGATAAGTCCATCTATTTTTCAAGAGAGGATGGTCACTTTCGCGTTACCGTTCCTCACGGTCATCTTAACAATTTCGCCCATCGGTATAGTAGCAAAAGGATGGACATGACCAAAGTTTGCATTCGCTATGACAGGGATACCGTTCAGTTCCCTCTTAGTTGCAATGATTTGCTGAAGGGCGTAAGGTGTCATCCCTGAATCCTTTTGAAATCGACCTATGATAACTCCCTTGATACCATCTGCATCAGGCAACTGTAGCAAGGATTGTAAATCCCGATCGAAACTAAAAGGATGGCTTTCTTCATCATCCTCAATAAAAAGAATGCGGTCCCGTAACGATGGCATATACTCCGTCCCCTGCAAAAGATTTATCGTACAAAGGTTGCCACCTAAGATGGTACCAGCTGCTTCGCCCTCCTGTATGACCATATATCCCGAATTCGGATGGAAGGAACGGTCCTCCTGCTCCAGATGCCATGAATCATCGCTCCAGGTTTCACTTTGTTCTAAATCAAAGCCATCATCCATAAGAACCGCTTTCTTAAAGTAGTCCATTGTATAGTCCAGCCCAGTCTTCATCCCAAAAGTAGAGAAATCAGGACCAGAATATGTAGTCAAACCAGTTTTTTGATAAATGGCCAAACCGATGGCCGTAATATCACTATAGCCCATCAAAACTTTAGGATTCTTTTTTATTAAATCGTAGTCGATATATTGTAGCAATTGATTGGCATTATATCCACCTACGCCAGCAAGGATTGCCTTTACAGACGGATTTCTAAACGCATCATGCAAATCTTCAACCCTGTCCTCAATCGAATTCGAGAAAAAGTCATCATGTACCAAAGCTGTTTTACCGTATGTAACTTTAAAACCGAGGCCCACTAATCTTTCCTCTGCCAGTCTGCGTTGCTCACCTTTTACAATCGCAAGACTTCTCGATGGTGCAATAACCCGGATTTCATCCCCGCTTTTTAAACGAGAAGGTTTCATATCTCTTTCCCCCTAAATATATTACATCTTAAATTATTTTAGCAGATATACAGAACAAAAGAAAATCATGGCTCATTATTGATTATAACACAAAAGAAACATACGTTCTTAATCGAATCCCTTTTAAAACTCCACCCTTGAGCCAGTCCCTAGCCAAGACTTAATCTTGGGTAATTCTGTTATAAAGAATGGCCTCCATAAGAAAAGACCAGCTGATAGCTGGTCTTTTAGTGTTATATTTAGCAGCAGAATGATGCGCCGATGATAACCAACAGAATGAATAAGACAACGATTAATGCGAAGCCTGAACCAAAACCGCCACCGCATCCGCCACCGTATCCTCCGCCGTAACCATAACCGCCGCCGCAGCCGCCACCATATCCTCCACCATATCCGTACATAAAGTTTCACTCCTTCTTGATTTCTGTTTTCTCTTTACACCCTTACCATATGTCGATATGCCCGCCTTGGTCTGTGTATTTGCCCATTTTTTTTTATTTAAGCAAAAACTCCTCCATTCTTCTATATAAATCCCCCTCAATAAAACGTGTAATCAATTGGTTTTAAAAACGGGAAATGAAACCAAACCTTATTGTATTACCTTAAATTTGCGATATAATAAGGTTAAAATATGCTTTTCGGCCTATACTTACCACACCAACCTACAATAATGTTAATCGGAGGAAATGAATTGAAAAAAGTCTCGAAATCCCTCATCCCATTCGCAGGAATTGTCCTCACACTCCTTCTCATTTACATCCTTCAAAAAGTTCCAAAAACATACGGTTCCGATGAGAACTTAAATGTATACCAAAAATACCAGGATGGTCAGCCGATTGACTATCTGATTATTGGCGATAGCATAGGCAGGGGGTCCGGGGCTGAAAATCCGAGTCAAACTTGGTTTAAACAACTGGAAAATAAAATGAGCAAGCACCATTCAGTTCCCTTTAAAGGGGATTACGTTGTTCAAAGCGGCTCCACTGCTTTTGAAGGTCTTTATAAGCTCTCTCAAATAAAAAGAATGAGCCATAAGGATTTGATTTTCATTGTATTCGGTGAAAATGATCGTAAATACATGAATGTGGACGATTTCAAAATGACTTACGAGGCTCTGATTAGAAAAGCAAAGCACCTATATCCTCATGCTGAATTGTTCACGATTACGGAAAGTTGTTTGGAAAACGAGGAATTTGCGAATGCTATCGGTCTGTTATCTGACTATTATGGGGCCACCAATATTGACATGCGTCCAGTTTTCAATTCTTCAGGGTTCACTGACAAGGAATTGACGAAAGATTTGATTCATCCAAATGGCCTTGGCTATCAATTCTATGCAAATGCGATTTACCAAAAGTTTATTGAAAATGCACAAAAAGAAAAACCTGTCGCTAGTCTTCCTCCTAAATTTCATCAAGGCTCCGAAATAAATTTAAGAGATAATGACAACTATGATTCAATGGTGGGGTTTAGACCAAGAGGCGGTTATTACACAAGTGATGAGACAGGGAGTTATATTGAATACCGATTCGAAGGAAATATACTTGGAGTTAAATTACTCAGAAGCCCAGATGGCGGAGAAGTTGATGTATTCATTGACGGCAAACTGAATACATCCCTTCATACGTGGTGGCCCTTTGCCCGCGAAAGGTATTTATTCATCGCCAATGGCCTTTCTCCCGGTCCTCACACCGTGCGTTTTGTAGTTTCAGGGAGAGAAACCTCCAAGGACCTCCCTACCACACATGTGCGGCTTTCTTCCATCATCACCAATGATTCAAACCACTAAAACAAGTAAGCCCCTATCACAGGATGATAGGGGCTTACTTGTTTATTAAAGAAACAGTTTCTTATATTCACCGTATCCTTCTTTTTCAAGATCTTCGAGTGGGATGAATCTTAACGAAGCAGAATTGATGCAATATCGTAACTTGGTTGGTCCTGGTCCATCATCAAACACATGTCCAAGATGGGAATCGGCCGTTTTTGAACGCACTTCGATCCTTCTCATGCCATAGCTTGTATCCAAATTTTCCACAACTTCACCATCATCCAGTGGCTTGGTAAAGCTTGGCCAGCCACAGGCGGAGTCAAATTTATCTTTGGAAGTGAATAGCGGTGTACCGGAAACAATGTCCACATACAGTCCATCTTCATTCAAATTCCAATATTCATTATGAAAAGCAGGCTCTGTCCCGCTATTTTGTGTGACTTCATATTGAATGGGTGTTAATTTTTTCTTCAAATCATCTTTACTGCTCATTTCTTTTCCCCCCAATGATGTTTTTGAAAAGCCTTGCGCCCGGAGCCAACTGAATATCTCTCGTAGTGCTCTGGTTGCTTTTTATAATAATGCTGGTGATACGTTTCTGCCGGATAAAAGGTTTTGGCCGGTAGAATGGGTGTGGCAATGGGTTTAGAAAAAATGCCACTCTCCTGTAGGTTTGCCCTGGAAGCTTCCGCTATTTCCCGTTGCTTTTCGTCGTGATAGAAAATGGCCGTTTGATAGGAACTACCACGATCAAAGAACTGGCCTCCAGCGTCTGTTGGATCAATCTGTTGCCAAAATAATTCAACTAAATCTTTATAAGGGTAGATGGAAGGGTCAAAGGTAATCTGAACAGCTTCATAATGTCCCGTCGTTTCCGAGCAAACCTCTTTGTATGTAGGATTCTCCGTTGTCCCCCCTGTATAACCGGAAATGACAGATTCAATACCAGGCTGTTCATCGAAGGGTTTTACCATACACCAAAAACATCCTCCAGCAAATGTTGCTTTGTCTAAATGGTTGGTCAACTGTAATATCCTCCTTTTTTGGAAAAGTTCTATTGAATGCATTTTAAACCTTTTATAAGGTCATGTAAAATCATCTGCTGTCTAAACTTCTTTTGTTGATGAAACTGGACTGATTAAAAAAATCAATCAAATTTGAGTATACGAAAGACACATGCCCAAGCATGCTACCATATGATGTCTTCATAATGATTCAAATGAGAGGTGATAGACATGAACCATAAAGACAAACATTTACAAAAGGCCATGAATTATGATGCATTATCCTGCTACTATAAATATACTAACCCACATTTACATGATTATTATTATCATAAACACTTAAAGAGCATGGAAAAAGCCATGCAACCAATGAGAAGTGAACAAATCAATACGGTAAAACCGGCACAGGTCCGTATTTTACATGCAGCTCCAAAAGCACCTGCGGTCGATGTATATGTAAACGAAATGCGCATCCTTCAGAATTTCGCTTACAAAGACAATAGCAACTATTTATCTTTACCCCCGGGTAAATACCAAATTGATATATATCCTGCCGGACAAACCACGTCCACCTTCCTTAGCCGTAAAGTCGATCTGGAAAGTAAAAAACTGTATACTGTCGTTGCTGCAGGATCCAATGAAATGCCAAAACTACTTACTTTCGAAGACAATCCTTATGTCCCCCAAGATGAATCCAAGGTTCGATTTGTCCACTTGTCTTTTGATACGTCACCGGTGGATATCGCTGTAAAGGATGGCGATGTCGTATTTTCAAGACTTCCGTATCGCAAAGCAAGTGAATACCTGAATCTCTACCCCATGCAAGTCGATTTTGAAGTAAGGAAAGCCGATTCGAAAGAAGTAGCCCTCTCCTTACCCAATACAGATATTCAGGCAAATACCCCATTATCCATTTATATAATCGGCACCAGTCAGGGTCAACCTGGCTTAGAAACACTTATCTTAACACCTTAATACAAAAAAAGATGAAAAGCCAGGATGCATTTGACCTGGCTTTTCATCTTTCATTTCCACTTATTGCAAAGAAGAGGGGACAGTTAATAAAAATGAAATATCATCATTCTTTAAATCAAATTCATTAGCCTTGACCCTGACGTCACTTTTTAATTTCATGTCCTGTAAAGACACATATATGTTTTCCTCATTGGGATTTATGGTGACCCAATCCGGCATTTTATACCGTTCATTAATTAAGTTCATCACATATGAAACAGGAAGGTTCATCTGGCCAATCGCAATCGATTTTTGTTTTAAAACCAAATCCCCGTTCTTTTGCGCAATGGGTTCGAATGTTAATTTCATTTCCACTTCACGGTTGAAAAAAGGCATTTTCCCGTATAACTCCACTTCATCCCTTAAATACACTTCATAATGTATCAATCCAGTCAAGCCTTCTTTATCAAGATACTGGTTGATTAATCGGGTCAAATCTTCCCGGTTTGTATGAATCTGAAACTGGATATCTTCTTCCTTAGTTACAACTGGCTTCATATCTGAATCTTTTGCCGGTAAATTAATTAAAACCAGGATTGAAAGGATGACCAGGATGTTAACGGCTAATAAAGTAATAAACAAAGTCTTCCATTTGACTTTTGTCATTCTTGGTCATCATCTCCTTTGGCGCTAGCTTCCATTGTATCCTTTCCGATTGTTAAAACTTCCATGTTATTATAGATTCTTTCTGCAATCAATTCATATCCCCGATCATTGGGATGGAAGTAATCTTCCGTATATAGCAAGTCTTCTTTGGAATTTTGGAAAATATCATCTATTTCGATAAAATATGCAGAATCATATTCGGTGATAATCTTTTTTCCGCTATCATTCCAATCATTCATGATTTCATCTAGTTCATAAAAATCAGCAAACCACTTTGAAAATGGGTTATACACGCCCACTAAATAAATCTGTGCCTGTTGATTTTCAGAGCGCACCTTATCCAATATCTGTCTTAATCTTTTTTCATACCCTATTTTAGCTGAATCGAATTGGTTCAGTTCCAAGTTGGAGAAATTCTGTTTAAATACTCTCATGATATCATTTCCACCAATTGTGACGACAATGGAATCGGCTTGTTCAATATCTTCTTGAACACGGGATTTATCCAACCTTTTTAATAATTGGTCGGTCCGGTTTCCCCGAACTCCGTGATTGATCATCTCAACTGAAGTAATAGATGGCTCTTTCTCAAGATTTTTCTGCAAGTAAGGGAGATATCCCCCATTATCTTTACTATCGCCGACACCTTGAGTTAGGGAATCACCTATTGACACGATTTGAACAGGATCCGGAAAAAAGCTGGCTGGAATGGTTTCCTTTTTGCTTAATTCAACAACATTATGCTGCTGAACGAGTGGCTGTTCTGAAGTAGTCCTCTGAGAGCAACCTGAAATCCAAACTAGGCATATAAAAAGACAGGTGATTTTGTGTCTCATAACCTCACCTTCCCTACCTAAATATTATATCATGGGGAAAATATAAAATTGAATCAATTTGACCTTTACTTGTCGGTTTTATTTGTATTTATCACTGTATAGTATGAAAAAAAGCTGGGAATTAAAGCTTATCCCATGAATTTTAGCATGTACCTGATGAGTAAATTCATTCTTCGTAACAGCTATTTGTTCCATACGTCATTCCGTGATTACTATAGAAACTAAAAAACTATTGAACAGGTCATTCTCCTGTTCAATAGTTCTGTAGTATTTTTATATGCTTAATCATCTCATCAAAAGGAATATCCTGAAGTCCCGTGTAATCCCGGATGACTTTTCCCTCTTGATCCATTAGATAAAACCTTGTCTGGTGAATCACCTGATCTTCATTGTCAGGCTTCAATACAATCGTTTTAAAGTTATCCTTGGCAAATGCCTCGATTTCATCTTGACCATAACCAGTCAAAAAGTGCCAATTTTTGTAATCGACGTTGAACTGGTCGCCAAATGCTGTCAAGACATCAGGCTTGTCCACTTCAGGATCCACGGAAAATGACACGAACTCAACATCTGAAATTCCCTCATCCTTCAGTTTTTGTTGCAACTTCACCATATTGGCAGTCATGGGGAGACAAACATCCTCACAATTTGTGAAAATGAAATCGGCTACCCAGACTTTTCCTTTTAAATCAGTTTTGGAAAAGGGTTCCCCATCCTGGTCCACATAACTAAAATCTTCGATATCCCAATTCTTCGCATCAGGCACCCCAGTTGAACCACATGCTGCCAGCATCAACAATACCCCAATGCCCATAGCTGCCTTCAACAAATGCAGCTTCCTCATCCATACCCCGCCTTTTATGTATAAATATTCTGTCACTTCTTTCATTCTACCAGACCACCAGTAGGAAAACAGCACTATTTTTATCATAAAATGAACATTTGACTACATTACTTAGCTATCATCTCCTGCTCTTTAGGAGGTACTAAAAGCGAACATCAATCCCAGTAATACATGATGGCCATGGCACCTTCGCCAGTATGTGTGCTGACCACAGCCGTTGTAGCTTCTAACTTAATATCCTGGACCCCTGAAATTTCAGTAATCGCTTTGCGAACTTTATCGGCCATTTCATAGCCATTTGCATGAACGAAACCAATGCCTTTGACTTGTTTTCCTTGTGTATCTTCTTTGAATTTTTTTGAAATGAATTTTACAACCTGTGATTGGCTCCTTGCTTTTGAAACGGGATTCAGCACGCCTCCGTCCAGAAGTGCAATCGGTTTAATATGTAAAAGAGATCCGATGAATGCTGATACTTTGCCAATCCTTCCGCCTTTCACAAGATTGTCCAGCGTTTCAATGACAATGATTAGACTCGACTGTTTTCTAATGGTCTCAAGCCTTTGCATTATTTCTTCGGTGGTTTTGCCTTCATTCGCCATCTTGGCAGCCTCTATCACTTGGAATGACATGGCTTTTGAGATGAATTCCGAATCATAAACGGTAACTTTAGCATCGGACATCCCTGCTGCACTTTCAGCCGAACGTACTGTACCACTCATGCCACCAGTCATATGGATTGAAATAATCTCACTGCCATCCTTTCCAAGTTCATTATATACTTCTAAAAAAGTCCCTACTGCCGGTTGGGAGCTTTTAGGGAGTTCTTTTGACTGATTCATTCTTCTTAAAAATTCATCCTGTTCAATTTCCACTTTATCCAAAAAGGTCTCTCCATCAATATAGATCGACAAGGGGACCATTGTAATGCCATAATACTCAAATTCTTCTGGGGTCATATCCACTGTTGAATCCGTTACAATCTTCACTTTATTCATCTTTACACATCCCTAAATTAACGTATCTATTGTATTATACCTATTCAAAGTACGCTTTCAAACTAAAGCTTATATTTTTTTCAGAATAATGATTCTCTTGGACACATATACGTTGAAAATCAGAAGAAAACTTTGTAAAAAGGCATATATCTTATTTGGATCTAATCAACTTTATGGCTGAATGATGCCGATTCAATAACTTCAGCCATAAAAAATGACCCGAAGGAATAAATCCTTTGGGCCATTTTTTATATGCCATCTTCATTATTAAGAGTTTCTTCCAGCAAGCTCTCCCGTTTTACCCTTCGTCGATAGACAATTTTAGAAAGCGAAATACTAACTTCGTAAAGTAACAGTAAGGGAACCGTGACCAAAAAATCCGACATGAAATCTGGCGGTGTGATGGAAACAGCAATGACCACGAGAACAAAGTAAGCATACTTCCTTAATTTTTGAAGCACGTAAGGGTTGATAAGACCGATGGAGGTCAGGAACATCGTAACGACTGGTAGCTCGAATAAAAAGGCAAAAGGAATCGTCATATTGAAGACAAATGAAAAATACTTATCTGCGGTGAAATTGGTTATGAACATGCCTTCACCCAGCTCAATTAAAAATTGAAGGATGGTCGGAAAAATGACAAAATAACCAAAAGCAAGGCCTCCAATAAACAAGATGAAAAGAGCTGGAATATAGGCAAGGGTGGCCCTCACTTCATTAGGCATTAAAGCTGGCTTAACGAACAACCAAATTTGAAGTGCTATAATCGGAATCGTTGCAGCAATGGCAACGACTCCTGAAAGCATGAAGTAAATCCAGATGATATCACTTGGACCTAAGACCATTAATTCGAAGTCAAGATCCTTAACAAACCAATAGTAGATTTTTTCCACATAAATAAAACTGACAATAAAAAAGACGAAAAAAGCTACAGCCGTAATGATTAGCCGTTTTCTCAATTCATCGAGATGATCGATGATATTTAATTCTTTATCTTCCAAAATAAATCACGCCTTCATTTGAAAATCCGTTTCTTTGCTACAGAACAAAAGACGTAAGAAGGTCCATCTTACGCCCTGCATTTAATCATTCATGATTTTTTGGTTGTTGTATTTTCTTATCCTCTTCATAGTCGCCTTTTGTCAGTTCACTCGTGGATTTCTTGAATTCTCGAAGCGTTTGTCCAAAAGCACGTCCGATTTCGGGAAGCTTCTTCGGACCAAAAATGATTAAGGCCAATACCAAGATGATGATTAGACCAGGTATTCCAATATTCGACATGAATACATCCCCCTCGATGTTATAATTCAACCTATTCTGCTTTTAATTATAATACCATTTTCAGCCAAATGAAAGGAACCTGGCAAATCGTCATACAACGGTAACAATTATCGACAAAACACGACTGCTGGATAAGTTGAATAATATGTAAAAATATATATATTATTCTAACCTAATTTAAAATTTTGTCTAGTTTAAATTAATAAGTGGAATAAATTGCTGTCTTTATTGACTTCCACGCTTGAGAAACCCTTCTTATTCATTCTCTGAATAAGTCCTGTATAATCAAATTTGTTTTTTAACTCAATACCAACAAGGGCCGGGCCACTCTCTTTATTATTTTTCTTCGTATATTCAAATCGACTAATATCATCATTGGGTCCCAACACTTCATCAAGAAATTCCCTTAATGCTCCAGCACGTTGTGGGAAATTCACGATAAAGTAATATAGCAGGCCTTCATATAATAAGGACTTTTCCTTGATTTCCTGCATACGGCCTATATCATTATTACCCCCACTTACAAGGCACACGACCGTTTTCCCCTTTATTTGGTCTTTGTAAAAATCAAGGGCTGATACGGAAATAGCACCCGCTGGTTCAGCAATAATGGCATGCTGATTATATAAATCGAGAATCGTCGTACAGATATGGCCTTCAGGCACTGCAACGATATCCTCAAGATTCTCTTTACATGTTTGGTAAGTCATTTGCCCTACACACTTCACGGCTGCACCATCTACAAACGTATCGATATTCTCAAGTTCAACGACTTTTCCTTCTTGGAAGGAAGTTTTCATGGACGCGGCTCCGAGCGGTTCTACTCCAATACACTTCGTAACAGGGGACACTGATTTGAAGTAACTTGAAACCCCAGCCATTAATCCGCCGCCACCGATTGCTGCGAACACATAATCAATCTTATCTTCACAATCATTCAGGATTTCAACCGCCGTAGTGCCTTGACCGGCAATCACCTTTTCATCATCGAAAGGATGGATGAAAGAACGCCCTTCCTTCTCGCAACATTCCATTGCACTTGCGAATGCGTCATCAAATGTATCACCAATTAAGACAATTTCAATATTATCCCTACCGAATAACCGAACTTGATCGACCTTCTGCCTTGGCGTCGTAGCAGGCATGTAAATTTTCCCATCGATTCCTAACTCACTGCAGGAAAAAGCCACTCCCTGTGCATGGTTCCCGGCACTTGCACACACGACACCATTCTTTGTTTCTTCCTGAGTCAAACTTTTCATTTTATAGTAAGCTCCCCTTAACTTAAAGGAACGAACATGTTGAAGATCCTCACGTTTCAAATAGACATTGCATTCATACTTACTGGATAAACGCTGATTCTTTTGTAAAGGTGTATGTAAGACAATATCCTTCAATTCTCTATAGGCAATTAGAATATCCTCCAACTGAATCCCCCTATTCACTGATGCTGTCTGGTTCATAGTTATCCCTCATTTCCTTCCTAATCAATTCTATAATTATAGCACTTTATCATAAGTATGTAACTGATTTTTCTAAAAATTCTATCTCTTTGATCTTGTACAAAAAAACCGACTATGGCTTATTCACCATAAATCGGTTACTAATATCATTTTTTTCGTAAAACAATAAAATCATGGGCATAAAGATTTTTATCATCTGTTACCCCAGGGGTCGTCTCCACGGTTTCCCACTCCGTCTCATTAATGATTGGAAAGAACGTGTCCCCTTCAAAGACTTCATGTATTTCAGTTATATATAACCGATCGGTTACTGGCAGAATTTCTTTGAAGATTTCCGCTCCGCCTATAACGAATACCTCTTGTTTGCTATTGTCGGCATACGTCTTAATCTGATCAACATCATGCAAAATGGTGCAGCCTTCCGCTTTAAATTCATGATTCCTGGTCACGATGACGTTTTCCCTTCCAGGCAGAATCCGCCCGATGGATTCAAATGTTTTGCGCCCCATGACGATTGGGTGACCCATCGTTACCTTTTTAAAGTACTGAAGGTCCGCTGGCAAATGCCAAGGCAGCTTGTTATCTTTTCCAATCACACGTTTTTCATCCATGGCTACAATTAAGGAAATCATATACTCACCTTCCCTTTAATGTGGGGATGAGCTTCGTAATTTTCAAGTTCGAAATCTTCAAACCGAAACTCAAAGATATCTTTCACTGCAGGATTGATTTTCATCGTAGGCAGTGGTTTAGGGTCTCGTGTCAACTGTAATTTCACTTGATCCATATGGTTCGAATAGATATGGACATCCCCAAAAGAGTGAACGAATTCACCAAGCTCCAGGTCACATACTTGGGCTATCATCATCGTTAAGAGTGCATAAGAAGCGATATTGAACGGCACACCTAAAAATACGTCCGCAGAACGCTGGTAAAGTTGGCAGGAAAGCTTACCGTCCGCCACATAAAATTGAAAGAATGCATGACAGGGAGGTAAGGCCATCTCTTCAAGTTCACCGACATTCCAGGCACTTACGATCAATCTCCTTGAATTTGGGTTCGTTTTGATTTGCTCGATCACTTCACTGATTTGATCGATTTGCCTTCCATCCGCTGCACCCCATGAGCGCCATTGATGCCCATAGACGGGACCTAGATTTCCTGCTTCATCAGCCCACTCATTCCAAATGCGCACATTATTTTCCTGAAGGTATTGTACGTTTGTATCGCCTTTTAGAAACCATAAGAGTTCATGGATGATTGCTTTTAAACTGACTTTTTTCGTAGTCAAAACAGGGAATCCCTCACGCAGATTGAACCTCATTTGATATCCGAAGGTGCTGATTGTTCCTGTTCCGGTACGATCGCCTTTTTGAGTTCCATTTTCAAGTACATGTTTACATAAATCCAAATATTGCTTCATGGTAAACCACCTTTTCAACATTCATTCTTCTTATTTTAACTTTTAACCGTTACCAGTTCAATGTGTCAATGTGAATTAGGAATGAATTAAATCAATCAATCTAGTTGTTTAATAAAATGGTAGGTCTCTGGCGCTTTCCGTCTTAGCAATTGATTTTGTTCCGGATTTACATAAAACATCGCAAACGCTTCCGCAAAGTATTCTTCGGGATATGTAGAAAAATAAGGTTGACCAGGAAACAGTGCATCTACTTCTTTTCCCCATACGCTTAAATACTTTATATCCTCACGAATGCCGCCATAAACGATTTTATCGATGGAATGGGCAATTTCATGGAGTTCGAGATTTATAGAACTATGGCCGTTACCTTTATCGCTTGCGCCGATTTTAACCAAGACCATATGCGAGCCCCCCATACCCGGAACATCATCCCATGTAGTGCTGGGATTAACATACCCTCTTGGTGCCTGCCCCTTTAAATGAGCTGCAGAACGATTGTCTGTCAGGCTCCCACTGAAAAGCTTTATTTTCACACCCCGATCAATAATTTTCACTTGAAGGGAATGCGGGAGTTTATTGATTGTTTCAACTATGTTTAAGGCTTCCTCTTCATTAAATTCATCTACAGGATATATAAACAAGTTCTGTAATGTCTCTTGATCCTGAAAAATGGCCGCCTGCCTTAGTAGGCTATCTTTTTTCAAATCCCTCCACTTTAAACCATCTTCCTTAGCAAAAGAGATGGAAAGCATGGAAAGGAAACAGCCTGCCAAAATGAATAACCCAACCCACTTTTTATTTGTCACCCTTCTCCATCCTTTCCATGGTTTAATAGGGTAATTCAAAGAAATATGTATACTTCAATCCCATTTTATTATTCTAGTATAACATGAAACTACTCTATAATTGATTGATGTATTTTTGGTAAAAATAAGTGGAATATTCTTTTCTCACGAGGCACGGATCACCCAGTATTTTCATATAAAATAATATAATCAAAAAAGGTTCAAGGTGATACCATGAAACCAGTTAACAGAAGTCTCATCCTGCCAGAACGACATGAACTAGCCGAGGAAGTACTGGAAATTTACAGTTTAAAAGTATTCATCATTCTAGATCTATTGCTATTTTCGATTTTCTTTGGCATCTTGCTGCATCCATTCCTAACATCATTATGGCTAAACCTGTTATACCCTTTGCTCTTTTTTACATTTTTCACTCTCCTTTTTCATCTATTTGAGTTTTATTCCCAAAGAAAGAGCTGACACCATTTTGGTGTCAGCTCTTTTCCGTAAGATTATTTACTTTGTTCTTTAAGCTTTTTTTCTCTCTGAAAATGAAGCAAGATGGTCGTGCCAAAAATAACAAGGATGGTCACAAAGAAGATGACATGTGGAACTTCAATTTTCGCCACCGAAAGAAGCATTTTAATCGATATGAATCCTATCAAGACATAGGCAGCCGTTTCCAATTCAGGAATCTTATCAATCAGTTTCAAAAAGACTCCGGCAACGCCCCGCATCATCAGGACACCGATCATTCCGCCCAACAGGAGGACCCAAATCTTTTCACTCACCCCAAAGGCAGCCAAGACACTGTCCACGGAAAAAGCAATATCCATCATCTCAACAGCGACAACCGTTCCCCATAAATTACCGAACATACGGATTAATAAACTATTTTTACTCATTCCCTGTAACTCTTCATCCTGGTTAGCCTGTTTATTTCTCTTATCTCGGAAATATTTGAATGAAAGCCAGGCAAGATAAACAGCTCCGAGGATTTTCACCCAAGAAATCTTGATGAGATAGACACCTATTCCAATGGCTAAGAAACGGAATGCATATGCACCCAATAACCCATAGAAAAGCGCCTTTTTCCTTTGTTTTTCCGGAAGATGCCGAACCATAACGGCCAATACCAAAGCGTTATCAGCCGATAAAAGGCCTTCCATTAAGACAAGTGTCCCAATTAATCCCCAGCTAACAGGGTCTGTTAGTACTTCCCCCCACATATCCCAATCAAAAAACTGGGAATAGGTATGGAAGATTTTATTTAGCAATTCTACTGACATGATTAAAGCACCTCTGCAAAACTATAAAATTCACTGCAAATGCTCTCTAGAGGCACAGCGCAGTTTTTCTTGCTATGTATTATTTCACACAAAATAAATACGTTGCAGAACAACGTATCCAAAAAGAACATTATGAACTTACCTTTATGTATGTTCATTATCATCATACTCTTCCCTTTAGATAAAATCAATGAACGAAGAGATTTAGGAGATTCTATCTTGATTCGTCCATTTGGGAGGAGTGTTTTTATCCCAATATATTTTCCCGATGTCATAATGCGTGGCAAAAGAATCGTGGTACGTGTGATAATGAAAATTAAACCAATATCCTTCTAACGGTGGATTTTCCTGCCTAACATGGAATCGGATGACATCATTTCCACTTGTCGAGTCATAAATATGGAATATTTTTTCGGATCTACCTGCACTTGGCCGCTCCGTGATAGTTAGCTGTTGCAGTTTTTCATCAGGAAATTGGTTCGCCATATCGTTTACCGTCTCTTCTATTTTCGGCAAAATGATCATTTTGAACTCATCGCCTATTTTAGGGTTGATTTTTTCACCAAATTTCACATAAGCGCTTTCTTCTGCTTTATCAAGTATATCCGATAAAAAGTTATCACGGTCGAAATGATTGAAGCCACTAGACTCCTGTGCAGAAGGAAATGGTGTATGGTCTTCTTGCACTACCCCTTTTTTCGAATCTTTTAGAGAGTCAGCATCAGCTAACCATGCCAAATCTGTAGGTGTGACAAGTCCAAACGTTAAAACGGAAACTAAAATGACAAGACTTTTCCTAAACCATGTTGCCGTTTTCAAACCATTATCCCCCCTCCTGTTGTTCCTTTTTTCTAGTATACTGCGATTTTCCAGGTAATACGAATATATAATACCCCATGTTTCAAAAATCGCCAAAAAGGATAAATACCTATATGCAACATACGTGTTGCATCTTTTATACCATTTTTCACTATAAATATATAAATTAAAGGATTATTAGGTAATTTGTAGAACTTAAATAGATTCAGGTATCTTTTTAAGGAGGGCTTATAAATGGCTTTGACTACAACCGCCATGGTGGCTTTATGTCTTGTTACATTAGCATTTTTCGTATATTTATCATTTGCTGATTAAGACTAAAATACTTATGAAAGAGTCCTTGTCATTCTATAAATGACAAGGTTTTCTTTTCAATGAAGTTCGTCTCTAGCTCAAGAAAGAACTTAAGACGATATACTGGAGGAATTTTGATGGAAAACATCGATGAAAAAACCAAAGAAGAAAACTATAAAAGAGAAACGGCAACAGGAAAAGCTGGTATGGTCGTCACGGCTCATCCAGTTGCGACTAAAATCGGGGAAAAGATCTTACGCGATGGCGGAAATGCCGTTGATGCAGCAGTAGCCATCCAATTTGCATTAAATATCGTGGAACCTATGATGACAGGAATAGGCGGCAGTGGATTCCTTATGGTTTATAATGAAAAAAGTAAAAAAACGAAGATATTCGATGGACATGTCAGGGCACCTAAAGCGGCATATCCTGAATTGTTCCTGGATGAAAATGGGGAGGTTATTCCCTTTAAAGAGCGTTCGACAAAAGGGACGGCAGTTGGCATTCCAGGAATTCTAAAGGCGATGGATGAAGCGCTCAATGAATATGGTAGCAAGCCATTAGCCGAACTCATTGAACCCTCTATAGAATTTGCTGAAAATGGGGTCCCGGTCAACTGGGTACTTTGTGATGCCCTTAAAAACTTTGAATATCGATTGGGTGATGAAGCGCGAAACTTCTTCATGCCCGAAGGAAAACCATACCAGGTGGGAGATATATTAGTTAAGGAAAAGCTGGCAAATACTTATAGGATTTTACAACGCGAAGGGGTATCTGCTTTTTATGAGGGCGAGATTGGTGAAGGAATCATTTCCTGTATCAAGGAACAAGGCGGATTCATGGAAATGGCCGATTTAAGAGATTACAAAGCAACCGTTGATGAACCCATGGTCGGCACCTATAAAGATTATAAAATTGTCTCTTCGATGGCTCCTAGCGCGGGAGGGTTTACCGTCATTCAAATATTAAAGATATTAGAATCATTCCATCTAGAGCAATATGATGTACGTTCCTGGGAGAAATATTATCTGATAGCGGAAGCGATGCGTCTGGCCTTTACAGATAAAAAGGCATTTCTGGCTGATCCCGAATTTGCCGAATTACCGCTTACGGGTCTTATGCATGACGAATATATAGCTGAACGACGGAAGTTCATTAATTTCAAGTCACGGAACAATGCCATTGATTTCGGAAATCCATGGAAGTATGATTCCGTGAAGCAAAGGGAAGTGATTCAACAGCCAAATGATGAAGAACGCAGTGAAACCACCCACTTCACGGTGCGTGACAGATGGGGCAACATCGCGGCTTGCACCTCGACTGTTGAGCACCCTTTCGGTTCTGGCATCATGGTTTCCGACTATGGTTTCATGTTGAATAATGAATTGACCGACTTTGATTCCGTTCCAGGGGGCATGAATGAAGTACAGCCTAATAAACGACCAGTAAGCTGTAAGAGTCCGACCATCATTTTTAAAGACAATCAACCCATTTTAACACTTGGTTCCCCTGGGGGACCGACAATCATTAGCTCAGTTGTCCAAACCATCATTAATGTGCTCGATTTCAAAATGGACTTAAAGGCGGCAATCGAAGAACCAAGAATTTTCACGCCGATGGGCCCACATATTGAATGGGAAGCCGGGATTGATATGAGCAGCAAGGGACACCTCGAAGGAATGGGATTTGCCTTCAATGAAGTCCCCCACTCAATCGGTAATGTTCAGGCCATACAAATCAACCCATTGGACGGTTCGAATTATGGCGCTGCTGATTCCAGCCGTGAAGGCTGTGCAATGGGTCTTGATGAAGGGGATTATCAGACCGAATGAATTCATAAAATGGAAATGAAGCCATAATGGAATTTTGAGGTTTTTCGTTCCAACACGTCAAATCCAAATCTCTGGAAGCGGGTACTGCGAAAATGATCTTTCAACACAACTCTTTTTCGTGCGACCCGCTTGGCTTCATTTATTATTTCCATGGTGAAATCATGATTTGCAGCAAAATGGGTCAGGCCTTTAATGCCATTAGATTCTTCAATGGTCTCCTCAAACATCGGATCAAAATAGACGACATCGAAATGATTATCCGGTAAAGTTTTCAATAACTCATTATGATTAGCCTCCATAACTTCTATCCGCCTCATTACTGATAACATCCACTCTTCTGCATCACTCCAAGTCTTTAAACCATGGTCCACAAGTAATGCCAAGTATTTATTTTCCTCCAGCGCTAACACACGCCCTTTACTACCGACTGCAAAACTAGCGACAATGGAGTCAGCACCTAATCCCAATGTACAATCAAGCACGGAGTCCCCTTCTTTAATATCCCCTGCAATAAGAAATGGATCAGCCTCCCCATTCAGTAATCGCTTCAATCGAATCATCGCTAAGTTAGGATGAAAAAAGAAAGGCTCCCTCTCTCCGTACCGGTATATTTCCATTCTATTTCTCCCGAAAACGAGACAATCATCCTTGTCGTTTTCCCTTTGGATATCCTGAATCGAACGTTTTCTCCTCGATACAAAAGGAATCTTTTGATCCATCGCGAACTCTTTTGCCAACTCTATAACATCTTGGTCAGCTCGTCCAGCTGTAGTCACAAACATGTACCTGCTCCTTTAATACTCTGAATTTGAAAAAGAATGCCCTTTTACAGGACATTCTTTTTTTTACTTATTTTATTTTACTTTACATTATCGAATGCTACCAAGAGATTTTCCATGATAGCTTCCATAGGCTGGCCTTCAATATCATGGCGAGGAATGAAGTGAACGACCTCTTTCCCTTTTAATAGAGCCATGGATGGAGAAGAAGGTTCAATCCCATTAAAGTACTCACGCATTTTAGCTGTCGCTTCTTTATCTTGCCCTGCAAATACAGTGACTAGATTATTTGGCTTCTTCTCTGCTTGGAGTACAGCTTGAGTCGCTGCTGGACGAGCTAAACCTGCAGCACAGCCACAAACTGAATTGACGACAACAAGTGTAGTCCCTTCGGCTGCCTCCATGAATTCCTCAACCTTTTCAGCTGTTTCCAATTCCTTAAAACCCGCTTGCACCAATTCAGCACGCATTGGCTTCACCATTTGTTTCATGTATTCATCATAAGCCATAGACATAATAATTCCCCCTTGAAATAACTAGATGACTATAAGGATACTATAATTTATGTTCATAATGCAAAGTTGACGCTTAAACCTTCTACGAAAGGCGAACCTTAACCTTGAATCCACACAATTTAGGTTTACCAACATCCAAGCCCTGCATAGAAAATAGGCAGCAGAATTATCTGCTGCCACCCTTTCATTTGTGGATTAAATCTTCATGACGCCGCCAGTGCTTGCATTGGTGACAAGCTTGGAATAACGACCCAGATACCCTCTTGTTACCTTTGGTTCGAATCCTTTCCAATTCGCTTTGCGTTTTTCAAATTCTTCGTCAGAAATTTCCAACTGGATGATACGGTTATTCAAATCCAGCTCAATGATATCTCCATTTTCTACAAAGGCTATTGGTCCTCCTTCGGCTGCTTCAGGAGATATATGACCGATACTGATCCCTCTAGAAGCACCTGAGAAACGCCCATCGGTAATTAAACCTACCTTGGCCCCAAGACCCCTGCCGACGATTTGCGAAGTTGGTGCCAGCATTTCCGGCATACCCGGTCCGCCTTTAGGTCCTTCATATCGAATGACCACGACATCCCCTTCTTTTACTTTACCAGTAATAATTCCTGACAACGCATCTTCTTGGGAATCAAAGCAGATTGCGGGACCTCGGTGATAACCGCCGACAGACTCGTCTACGGCACCCACTTTAATGATCGATCCTAGAGGAGCCAGATTCCCGAATAATACCGCAAGTCCTCCACGTTCGGAATGCGGGTTATCTAGGGGATGGATGACATCCGTATTCAAGATTTCGCAGCCTTCCACATTTTCACGTAGCGTTTTACCGGATACAGACAGACAATCACCATTGAACGCTCCTGGCTTTTTCAGTAACTCATGAATAATAGCACTGACCCCACCTGCATTATGGACATCTTCAATATGATAATCCGATGCCGGTGCAATCTTTGCAAGATGTGGTACCATTCCGGCTATTTCATTTATTCTCTCCATTGGATACTCAAAACCTGCTTCATGGGCCAAAGCAAGGGTATGAAGGACGGTATTGGTCGATCCACCCATGGCCATATCCAAAGCAAATGCATTATCAATCGCTTCCATCGTAACGATATCGCGCGGTTTACGATCCATTTTGATTAGTTCCATCAGTTGTTTAGCTGATTTCTTTACGAATTCCTTTCGTTCTTCAGCTACGGCTAAAATAGTACCATTACCTGGAAGGGCAAGACCTAATCCTTCAGCTAAACAGTTCATCGAATTGGCAGTAAACATCCCTGAACAAGAACCGCACGTAGGACATGCCACTTGTTCGATTTCTTCTAAGTCTTCTGCTTCAATATTACCTGCTTGATAGGCTCCAACACCCTCAAAGACCGATGTTAAGGATAGAGACTTACCATTCTTATCTTTTCCAGCCTTCATAGGTCCTCCGCTGACGAACATCGTCGGGATATTGACACGAAGTGCCCCCATCATCATCCCTGGTGTAATCTTGTCACAGTTTGGAATGCAAACCATCCCATCAAACCAATGTGCAGAAACAACCGTTTCTACGGAGTCAGCAATGATTTCACGACTTGGTAAAGAATAACGCATACCAATATGTCCCATGGCGATTCCATCGTCTACTCCGATTGTATTAAATTCAAATGGAACCCCGCCAGCTTCCCTGATTGCTTCCTTCACGATCTTACCGAACTCCTGAAGATGGACGTGCCCAGGAACGATATCAATATATGAATTACAAACCGCAATGAACGGTTTGCCGAAATCTTCTTCTTTAACACCCGCTGCACGCAATAGACTTCTATGTGGAGCACGGTCAACCCCTTTTGTAATCATGTCGCTTCTCATTTTTGCTGTAGACATTTATGTAGCCCCCTCATTTTAGCAAATTAACATTGAATATATTAACTTTTTATAATACTCTAAAAATTCTAACATAAATGTGGTCAAATGTAACCATTCTAGCTCAAAGTTTTCTACATAAACATTTTTCTAAAATAGTAGAAAAGGGATTTATTCATATAAATGGATGATTTTATCCATTTTTCACCTAATCTTTCATCCCTTTTTTATAAAAAAAAGAGGATGACCAACAAACACGTCCTTACACGGTCTGTGATTATCCTCTTTCGGTCTTTAAACTTACTTATTTTTTACTTTCTTGATTCCGTCATTTGTTTCCATACAGAACCTTTCGCTTCTTCCCCATTCTCGATTCTATCAAGGGCCATTTTCACTTGGAGTGCGACTTCAAATTCGGGGTCTTGTTCAGCTTTCTTTAAAAAAGGTAGGATGGATTCATCACCAACTTCGTATAAAAACATGGCTGCCCTCCATCTCACTAGTTTATTTTTATCCGATAGAGATAATGCCATTTCACCCATTGCTTCCTCAAACCCAAGATCAGATAAACAGTCCCCGGCCGTCCTTCTTACAGCGGCACTTGAATCCCTCAATGCTTTATATAAGCTAGGAAGGACTTTTGGGTCTTCAATCATCCCTAAATATACAGCAGCAAGTCGACGAATGGAAACTTTGCTATCGGCAAGGGCTTTTTCCAGTACCGGAATATCTTCAACCGTCGGATCGCTCATCTGATCCAATAATTGATATCTCTTTTCCCAACTTTCATCGTCTAACATGTCAACGGTCAATTTTATTTTGGGGCGATTGATGACCGGTTCTTTTTTATCCACGGTTTCTTGGGCGGCATCAACTAATTTATTAATTCTTTCCTCCGGATAAGCTGCAACCAATTCTGCCGCTACTTCCTTGACGATGTCTTCCATTTCTCCGTAGCGAATGCCGTAATCCTTCCATTTACGTAGTAGGACGACATTATCATCTTCTTTTTGCGCAGCTGATATGGCCTTTATGAAATACTCCGGTAGCGCAAAACGTTTTTCGTGTGTGCTATCACTTGCTTTAATCTGCATGGGAATACCTTTAAATTGTTGGATGGAAACGGAAACTTCTCCATAATGCTCATTTATTTGCGCTTGTTGATTTTGTTTTCCAGTATCCTCACCGAAAACTTGGCGAACTTGGACCAAAATATCTTTCCAATCAAATTTTGCATTACGTTCGACTGCTAAAAAGTCAGCCACATGGTATACACCCTTGACACCGTCAATTTGTAAGATGTCTTTTATCATTTGCGGCGCAAGTTCCGCTTGATTTTTTTTATAATTATTGCTCTTTCCTGCTGGCAATTCTTCCGTAAGATTAATTTTCATTGTATTTGGACTTGGCGTAGGTTCTATCGATTTAATATTCAATGCTTTTCTCTCCTTTATCAATACGTTTCCTCGTGTCCTAGATTTTATCACACTGGCAAGAGATTCTCATGCAATTGAGATTCACCGAAAAAAAGACCGGGCCAAGCTAACGCATCCTGGCCCAGTCTTCAGCTTATTCCCCTTCAAGTTTTTCAGCAAGATATGTCCATCTTTCCATTGTATACTCTAACTTTTCGTTAAGCTCTTTTTCTTCTTCTAGAAGCAGGCGGACCTTTTCAAAATCACTGCCGGCTGCTGACATTTCGGCTGTGATATCCTTCAGGCGACCTTCGACTTGCTCCATTTTCCCTTCGATTTCTTCCCATTCCTTACTTTCCGCATAAGTAAGCTTTTTCTTCTTCTTTTCCGTCCGATTAGGCTGTGGCTCGATAGTTTTTTGAGGAACCGTTTCTTCTGTCTTTTCCTCTAAAAACTCAGAGTAGTTTCCGTAATAAAAATCTATTTTACCTTTATCTTTGAAGACGAGTAGTTGGTGACAAGTTTTATCAAGAAAGTACCGATCATGCGAAACGGTGATGACGACTCCCGAAAACGTTTCTAAATAGTCTTCAAGGACTGTCAAGGTTTGTGTATCCAGGTCATTTGTCGGTTCATCCAATAAAAGGACATTGGGTGAACCCATCAAGATGTTCAATAAATAAAGTCGTCTTTTTTCTCCTCCTGAAAGTTTCCGTATCGGAGTGCCATGCGAACCCATGGGGAACAAGAACCTCTCAAGCATTTGTGCAGCGGATATGAAGCTACCATCTTTAAGAGCAATTGAATCAGCCGTTTGCCGGATATATTCGATCATTCGGAGATTTTCATCCATATCGATGCTTTCTTGCGTATAGTAGCCGATTTTGACGGTTTGCCCGATTTCAAGATTTCCACCATCCAACGGTTCGCGTCCGGCCAAGATATTCAATAGTGTGGATTTTCCACTTCCGTTATTACCGACAATCCCAATACGATCGCCTGGCTTGAAAAGGAAAGATAAATCTTTGATAATAGTCTGATTACCGAATGATTTGGAGATGCCTTGCAGTTCCAACACTTTTTTCCCTAGACGGGCGCCGCTTAATTCCATTTCAAGGCTTTCGTTTTTCTGCTTATCCTTAACACCGGTTTCTAACGTTTCAAAACGCTGAATCCTAGCCTTTTGCTTCGTTGAGCGCGCCTTGGCCCCTTTGCGGATCCAGGCCAATTCTTTTTTGAAGAGACTCTCTTTTTTTGAACGTTCAGTTGATTCATTTTCTTCCCTTATGGCTTTTGATTCAAGGTAGTCTGCATAATTCCCCTTGTATTCAAAAAGCTGAGCTTGAGCTATTTCCCATATTTTATTGGACACACGATCAAGAAAATATCGATCATGGGTCACAAATAAGACGGATTTCTGATACTTTGATAAGTATTCTTCCAACCAGGTGATACTTTCAAAATCCAGATGGTTGGTTGGCTCATCCAAAATGAGCAAATCAGGAGTTTCTATCAATGTCTTTGCCAATGCTGCCCGTTTCTTTTGTCCACCTGAAAGCTCACCCAATTTCCGTGAATGATCAGGAAGGCCTAGCTTAGTCAGGATTGTCCGGGCATTGGCGCTAGTATCCCAGGCATTAAGAGCATCCATAGATTGCTGTTGCTTCAATAATCGATTTTGCACTTCACTATTTTGGGGATCGATTTGCAATTGCACCAATGTATTTTCATATTCTTTTATCAAGGAGAATACGGGTGTCGAACTTTCATACATATACTCCATAATGGTCAATTGTTCATCAAAGTCAGGATCTTGTGATAAATAAGAAATTGTATAGTCATTCGGATGATCCTTCGTACCCAGGTCACTTTCTTCCAATCCAGCTATAATATTCAACAGCGTGGATTTACCGGTCCCATTTATACCGACGATCCCGATCTTTTCACCTTCACTGATGGATAAAGAAACATCTTTAAAAAGAAGCTTCTCTCCTTGGGTTTTCATTACATGTTCCATGCTAAAAACTTTCATAAACGTACATCCCATTCCTTATAGAATTCTTCTAGAAAACGAACCATGTATTCATGGCGTTCACTCGCGATATTCTTCGCTGTATCTGTGTTAAGCAAGTCTTGTAAACGTAATAATTTTTCATAAAAATGGTGGACGGAAGAGCTTTTACCCATTCGATATTCCTGCTTGGTCATCTCTTCACGGACCGTGAGAGATGGATCATACATAGGTTGTCCCTTTTTACCCCCATACGCAAATGTTCTTGCAATTCCAATCGCCCCGAGAGCATCCAAACGATCGGCATCCTGAACAATTTCAGCTTCGACGGACGTCAGATTCACTTCTCCAGCACTGTAGGAAATGGTAGAAATAATCTCCTTTATCTCCTTAACCGTATTCAGGTCCACCCCGGTCATCTTCAACCAATCATCGAGCTTATTCCAACCTGCTTCCATATCATCATTCAATTTATCATCTGGAATATCATGAAGGAGGGCTGCCATCTCGATTATGAATTCATTACCCTTTTTTTCTTCACGTGCAATATGTAAGGCCAGCTTCCGAACCCGATTGATATGATACCAATCATGGCCACTGACATCAGATTTTAATTGTTCGTAGACAAATGATTCCGTTTGTTCAATTATTGTTTTTTGCATTTCACCACTCCATGTCCTTTCTATTTTACCATGGTTCTAATTTTTAGAAAGGGAAATTGCCCTAAACTTCCTTGAACCAACTGATCCCGATTGTCTGTTCACCTGTATGCACCCCTATTGCACTACCTAGTGGTGATATATGTATTTTCACTTCTGGAAACTCTTCTGTAATCCTCTTTTCCCATGGTTCGGCCTGAACGGGTGAACCTCCGTACAAGATACTGCATTCTTTTACCTTGCCCAATGAAATGGATTTGCGTAATTCATGGAATATTTGATTTTCCGCTTTCTTAAGATTTCGAGTTTTCGTTTTGGTTTGCAGCAACCCATTCTCTATGGTTATGATCGGTTTTAAGCTCAATAGACTTCCAAGGTAATACTGAGTCCCCGTTAACCGCCCACTCCGGTGTAGTTGGTCTAATGAGCCAATCAAGACATATGTCTCATGGCTATCTGCATACTTCCGTGTAAGGGTGAAAGCTTCTTCCATTGAGAACCCGCTGTTTATATAGTGCATGAGCCTTTTTAATAACAGAATCATCGGATACGATATAAGCAAGGTGTCAAAAACATCCACAGGTATCGTGACAAGTTGTGCTGCCTGACGGCTTGAGGAGACCGTCCCACTCAATTTACTTGAGAGATGGATGGAAACCACCCGATCATATTCTTTTTCAAGTTTCCTATACAACTCGTAAAAGGTGCCCACGGATGGCTGGGAGGTGGTCGGGACCTTATTTTCCTCCTTCATTTTGCGATACAGTTCTTCAGGTAGTAGGTCGACACCATCTTCGTATTCCTCACCATCCATGATGACAATCATAGGAACGACATATACATGTTCATTTTGAGATAGTTCCTCGTCCAATAAAGCCGTACTGTCCGTAACCCATGCAATCCGTTCCATTGTTTCCCTCCTGGGTAAAATAGTTGTTACCTATTATATTCCACTTTATCCCCATTTTTCCCCCTTTAAATTACGGACCCTTTTATTCCTTAAATAAAAAGCCCACCGATAAGAACACGGTGGGCCATTGAATCATGATAGCAATTTTTTTATATCTTCTTCCATTTCAAGCGGTTTTGTTTTGGGAGCATAGCGGTTCACAATATTCCCTTCACGGTCGATCAAGAATTTGGTGAAGTTCCATTTTATTGACTTCGATCCCATCATTCCTGGTGCATTCTCCGTTATATAGCTAAATAGCGGGTGAGCATCCTTTCCATTCACATTCACTTTCGCAAACATTGGAAAGGTTACACCGTGATTGAGCTTACAATAGGAATCGATTTCAAGCTCGTCGCCAGGCTCTTGGTTGAGGAACTGATTGCAAGGAAACCCTAGAACTTCCAGACCGTCCTCTTTGTATTGCACATATAGGCTCTGCAGGTCATCATACTGTGGTGAAAATCCACATTTACTAGCCGTGTTAACTATAATCAATACTTTTCCCTTGTATTCCTCAAGCGAAATGACATCACCATTGATCTTTTTCACTTCAAATTCATAAATGGACATATATGATCTCTCCCTTTAGCCCTGATGAGGTCATTTTACCTTAAGTGAAGGAAACTTTTCCAGTTTGAGTGTTCTTGATTAGTTATTTAAAGAACCTTCAACAATTTGTATGGATTGTATCAGATACTCTACCATATCTTCTAAATCTTCCATTTGCTCTTCCTTTATAAGTCTTCCGAAAGAAATACCAAATGTTGAATGGCATGATGAGGATGGTTCTTTTTCACTAACCGTTTCAGAAGTGGTCAATTTAATGATTCTCTCACTCCCCCAAAGGGTCTCGAGTTCAATTAATATATTTCTAACTTCCAAGCTGTTGAGCTTTCTCGGTATGGAAATGAATAAATTCACGGCACAACCGGAATGCGTATCATTCAGGTTCGACTGCAGCAGCTCGGAACTTAAATTCTCCAGTGAAGCGTATACCTCAAAGCCGCCGGTCACAGAATCAGTATGCTCTGATTCTTTCATTTCTAACTCAATTTTATATTTCCTTGCAAGTGTTGAGAGATTGACGATATCATCACGACCAATAACCAATATATCCCCAATGAGGTCGCGATCATATACCGCTCCTTCCAATACCACTTTCATATTCTCATATGCTGTAGGATCAAACAATATCCATATACCCCTCTTCTAGATTCTTAACTGTCATAAACAAGTTTTATATAACTCATCATCATTTTACCATTCTACAAAATTCTTATGAGGATCTAAAAAAATAAAAAAATTGCTTTTCTATTTTTAAATTTTCTATATAATTGAAATATTATGATTTCACAAAGGAGGCAAAGCTAACTATGCCAATCAAAATACCAAGACACCTGCCAGCTAAAGAGATTTTAGAAGAAGAGAACATCTTTGTAATGGATGAGGAACGGGCAATCAGCCAGGAAATCCGGCCATTAAATATATTGATTTTAAACCTTATGCCTGAAAAAGAAAAAACAGAGGCACAGTTACTGCGTTTTCTTGGCAACACGCCTATTCAAGTAAATATATCATTTCTGGGTTTGAGTACCCATGAATCCAAAAACACAAGTAAATTTCATTTAAATCAATTTTATAATTCTTTTGAAGACATTCGTTCAAAAAAATATGATGGGATGATCATCACGGGAGCACCTGTCGAAAAGATGGACTTTCAAGAAGTTAATTATTGGGAAGAATTAAAAGATATCATGAACTGGTCAAGCAAAAATGTCACATCCACCCTACATATTTGTTGGGGGGCTCAAGCAGCTCTATACCACCATTATGGTATAGGCAAATATGAGCTTCCGGAAAAATGCTTTGGCATCTATAAACATGAGGTTCTTGAACCGAATGAAGACCTCGTCCGTGGCTTCGACGATTATTTCTTGGCTCCTCATTCTCGCTATACTGACATAGATTATCAAAAGTTAGTGAATCATCCCGAACTGAAAATCTTAGCACAATCAGATCAAGCCGGTGTGTTAATAGCCGCTTCCACCGATTCAAAGAGAATTATGGTGACTGGTCATTTCGAGTATGATGCGGGAACGCTCGGTGACGAATATAAACGCGATATTGAACGCGGAATCGAAACCCAGCTCCCCGAAAACTACTTTCCGGATAATGACCCATCTAAAACTCCGTTGCATCGTTGGAAAAGTCACTGTAGCCTCATGTTTTCCAACTGGCTCAATTATTACGTCTATCAATCCACGCCATATGATTGGGATTGAAAGCGAAAGAAAAAAAGGGTCTTTGTCCGTTGATTGCCCTTTTTGGGGGAACCTGCCACACATCTGTCTAAGGAAAAATCCTGATGAGAAACTCAGGATTTTTTTATTTCGCACTAGAATGAAATGATATTGAATACCTATGTCTGTTAAATGCAAACGTGTATCTACTCATCCTTTTTCTTCATTCTCAAATAATTCATTTACTACTCTTCTATTATCATAAAAAAAGGAATCTAATTTTACTTTTTAAGACTCTTTATCGCCAAAATATACTTCTTCATAGGGCTGGACAACAATAAACCCCTGTCCTTCGAATTTCATCTGAACTGACTCTCCGCTTCCTCTCCCAAAAAATGATTTCAAGGATACATCCGTTACGAAGTCTGGCTGTAAGTTCCCTGACCAGGCGACGGTCGCATTTGGATCTGTATAGACTGGCTTTCCCTCTTCAACAAGTAAAGTGAGGGGTTCGTAGTGTGATGTGAACGCAACCATCCCATTTCCTTCAAGCCTGACATTGAACAATCCACCAGCCAACAATCCGGCAATGCGTCTCATCATTTTAATGTCCCATTTCACACTTGATTCAAAGGCAAGTAAATCATTGCCGTTTATACAAATGGCCTCTCCATTCAATTGTATAATCGAAATCTTCTTTCCTTGGTCGGCCACATATAGCTTCCCTTTCCCTGTCGCTTTCATTAAAGAGGTACCTTCACCAGTAAAGGCTTTCTTAAATAATTTTCCAATCCCATGCTCCAGCATGCCTTCTCGTTCGAACTTAATACTGCCCCGGTATGAAATCATCGTCCCCATTTTAGCCCAGATTTGTTGTTCGAGATTGATTTCAAGAATTCGTTCCGTCTCCAGTTCAAATAATCCCTGGCCCTTATCCTGCTGTTTCGTTTTTTCGACAAATTGATTGATATGATATTTTTCCATCATTGAATACCTTCTTTTTGAAAGAGGAAGAGCCACATAAATGAAACGGATTGTTTCAATTCTTTTGAAAAGTGACCTAGCTTGGAGTAGTCCACCCCTCTTTTTTCAACACCAGTCTCAGCGACTAGCTTCCAACCAGTAGATAGTGCAAGCTTTTCAAATTCCCAGGCCTGCATCGTATTCATGATCACATCTTCACCAAATAACCGTTGGTAACTAAATTTTTTACGAGGCTCCGCCGTAGGTCCTAGTATTCCAAAACATACATATCCCCCGGGCTTTATAATTCGATGTATTTCCTTCATCACCGTCAGTGGCTCACCAGTATATTCAAGTGAATTGATCACCAAAGCGGCATCCATTTCATCATCCTTAAATGGGAGACTGTAAAAATCTCCTTGAGTAAAAGAAAGGCCGGGTTGTTGGTCGGCATTTTCCTTAGCCAATTCAACCATGACGGTTGAAAGGTCCACACCTGTAACAATGTAACCGGCTTGGGCGAGTTTTGAAGAACCGACTCCGTCTCCGCAACCTATATCCACAACCTTCGATGCCGCCTCCACATACTCAGAAAAGAAAGGAATGATCTTTTTACGACTACCGGTCTCCCACATTTCCTGTGAATTCTTCGCCCATGTAGGGGCAAAAACATCCCATTTCTTTTCTGCTTCTTTATGCCAAGTTTTTAAATTCAAATGTTATTCCCCCATTTCACATAGTTTTTCAGATTTACTGATCGCACTTTTTCATGATTTAAATGGATATATTTTATGGTATTTCAAAATATCCCCTTTATAATAGCTATTCTGTTTTAAGACTAAAAATCCTCTTTTCCCCGTCATGTGGTTGCTTATTTAAGAAACGAATGATGGTTTTAGAGCAAAAAAAAACTGCCCATGGCAGCTTATTTTGCATTTTCTTCATTTTTCTTTTGTATATTTCTTAAATCCTCAACCCGGCTAGGTGATTCCTCAAAGAATTCTACAAGGTCACCAATTCGGTCTATCGCATTCCAGCTCAGGTGATGCTCGATTCCTTCAACATCATGGTAGATATTTTCTTCCTTGACCCCTATCAATCGTAGCATCTGCTCCAATAATTCATGACGGTAAACAAGTCGTTTACCCACTTTTTTACCATTTGCTGTCAAAACCAAACCACGATACTTCTCATAGATTAAATACTTTTCGTGGTCTAACTTTTGTACCATCTTCGTCACTGAAGAAGGATGTACAGAAAGGTTTTCAGCAATATCCGAAACCCTTGCATATCCTTTTTCTTCTATAAGTAAATATATCTGTTCTATGTAATCCTCCATGCTCGGTGTAGGCATCAGGAATCCTCCCATTCAAACGCATATCTAAAAATCTTACTATAAAAACGACCCTGAAACAAGATTATATCGTCTCAGGGCATGGTAGAAACGCTTAATTTTGCTTAACTGGTTGATCCGATATAAATTTAAAAATTACCTTCTTCTCGGTATCAGACCAAATTAAAGCAGCATCAAACGTCTTGTCCCCTTTTTTGAAACCACTGATCACATCGGTTTCTCCATGGGATAAAAGCTTTTTAACATTGACCTGACTGATTTTTTTATTAAGGATTTTTTTTGAGACGGTAAAGTTACATTTGGTTTTCTGATAACTTGCACATCCATAGAATTCCCCTTTATCGACAACTTTAGCACCACATTTCTTGCAACTTCCTACTGATGTCACACTTTTTTTCTTAAAACCCGGTCTTTGAATCGAATCGATATCTAAACCTTGAAAGTCCCAGGTTTCACAAGACTCAACGGCATCGCTAATAATCTTTGTGGACATCTTTTTAACGGCTTCCATGAAAGCACCCGCGGAAGCCTTACCTTCCCCGATTTCCCTTAGGCGCTGCTCCCATTTAGCCGTCATTTCTGGAGAAGCAAGGATTTTCTCGCCAATTGCGGTAATGAGAACCTTCCCTTTATCGGTTGCAAATACCTGGTTTTTCTTAACATCAATATATTTTCGATCTTTCAGCATGGTAATGATCCCCGCACGTGTCGCTTCGGTTCCTAAGCCTTCTGTTTTCATCAGGACCTTTTCAAGCTCTTCATTTTCCAGATGCTTTCCCGCCGTTTTCATCAAGGTTATTAGCTGACCCTCTGTATAACGCTTCGGCGGCTGGGTTTTTCCTTCTTTCACTTTTACCTTGGACACTAGCCCAGAATCCCCTTGCTTAAGGAGGGGTAAAAGAACATCATCATCTTTCTCATCTTGAAAAATGACCTTACGCCATCCTTCTTGAATCTGCTGTTTACCCTTTGAAATGAACTCGGCCCTCTTCTCGACCTTTGTCTTGATCGTCGTGTAATCAAAAATGGCTTTTTCATAATGTGCCGCAATCAATCTGCGTACCACTAAGTCATATATATTACGTTCCTCACCGGAAAGTCGTTTTGGATCTACAACCTGTTCTGTCGGAATGATGGCATAGTGATCAGTAACTTTTTTTTCGTTAACAAATCGTTTATTGTCGCTGATACTGGAGATAGGTAACGGGAAAAAGGGTTGATATTCTGAAAATCCACTTAATTTTTGCATAATGTCCGGAAATGTTTCAGCTTCGCCTTTTGTGACATAGTTGGAATCCGACCGTGGATAGGATACAATTCCTTTTTGGTATAAACTTTGAACGATATCCAGAGTTTTTTTAGGTGAGTACTTATAGAGCTTATTCACAGTTGCTTGCAGTGACGACAGATTAAATAGGAGCGGAGGCTGAAACTCTTTTCTTTCCGTTGTCATATCGGCAATTTCAGCTTCTTTCCCCTTACAAAATGCAGCTATTTTCTCTGCCATCTCTTTAGTCTGGATTCTCGAATCATTGTTTTGTTGCCATTTTCCCTGATATTTCTTTCCATCCATCTTGAAGTCTGCAAATACTTCCCAAAACGGTTCTGATTTAAACCGTTCAATTTCTAATTCCCTTTTGACTATCAAAGCAAGGGTTGGGGTCTGAACGCGACCTGCTGAAAATACATCCGATACGCCCTTTTTTTTCAAGAGAATGCTATATACCCTTGATGCGTTCATGCCTACTACCCAATCCGCACAAGCACGCGTATACGCTTCGTGATAAAGCGGCCTAGTTTTCTCTTCACTGATCAGATTTTGAAACCCTTCATATATGGCCTTTTGAGTCAGTGAGGAAATCCACAAACGTTTCATCGGCTTTTTGACATGGCATAGTTGAATGATATTACGTACAATCAATTCCCCTTCGCGACCAGCATCCCCAGCATGAATGATTTCATCAACATTCGGTTTTCTCAGCAAAGTCTTGACCACATTGAACTGTTTGGCCTTTTGGCGGGTCACTTCGTATTGAAATTTTTCCGGTATCATCGGCAGGGTATCAATCGACCATTTTTTCCAGTTAGAATGATAGGTTTCCGGTGATACTAGTTGACATAAATGACCGACTGCCCACGTTACATAAGCGCCATCGGGGAAAAGCTCGTTTGGCATGATTTCTATATATCCTTGCTGTTTCTTCGATTTAAATTGAGCTGCCAATGTTGAACCTTGATCAGGTTTCTCGGCAATGATCAGCTTCATATTCTCTTCACCTAATCCGTTACAAAATACTTTCACACTTATATTATACCTTAATTATGAAAATCGGAAAGATAGGGGGTCGCTTTTGTCCCAGGTCCCCATTTGAAAACATTGAACTATCCTGCTGCATTCAGGTAGTCAGTTCGAAAATGATATGGCGTTTGTAGACGACATAAAAGGCCGACTATCCATTTGATAGTCGGCTTTTCATATGAGTTGCTTCATTAATATGCTTACTTAAAGATAATAGAGATTATTTCCTCAGTCTCCATTTCACTATCTATCACATAAGAACCCGGACGTAAATTGTTCGCCTTGCCCTTCTTTTCGACTTCATTAAAGAAATCTTGGGCATTCGGGATGATTTTCGACCGTTTAAGATGTTTACCAACATCAATGCTGGTCATGCCTTTGGTAACTTTCAGGACCGTCCGATAAATAATCTTTTCGCTCGTCCCTTTTTCAGCTACCTCCTGGTTGGCTTTCAATTCATCAAGTTGCTCTTGATATTCTTTTTCGGTATGAATGACATACCCTTCAGAAGTTAACTTGTTTTTCATCTCATCATCAGATAATTTTTCTACTGTTTTTGTGCTAGCCGTTTCTTCAGAATCGAAGAAATATACTGCTCCGCATATACCTGCTGCAACAAGAATGCCACCGGCAAAGCTGCGCATCGATTTAGATGTCATTGACAACTTTTCTCCTTTCGTTCTTTGCTTTTATGTAAGGAGCAAGTAGGTTTTCTATGTCTTCAATAGATCGTTCTTTTTTTGCTGCTATGCTATCGATTGAATATCCACGTTTATATAAATCTAGTACATCGTGCAACAAAATCCACTTCTCAGGGGGTCCAGACAGCAAACCTGCTTCTTGTGCCATTATTTCAGCATCTATCTCAAGACTTCTTATTTGCATTTGTAATTGGCTTACTTCGTCTCCAAAAGTACTTGTAACCTGTTCAATTTGCTGTTCTACTTTCATCGAATCCGTCTTTATAAACGAAAAAATGAAGAGTAAAACTGCCACACCAAACAAAATGGCTAACGTCCATGACATCATTCTATTTCCTCCTTAACCTTATAAATCCTTCTAGCTTACTCATTATAGCTGGATTTAGCTGAAAACTCGATTTTAATTAGCCGAACCTTGATAAAACAGAACAAAAGTCATGCATTTATGACAAAAAAATACGTGATTACTAAATTATTAAAGATTTTCATGTATAATCCCCCATTTTCCTATCCCTAAAATTCTTCTACTCTTTCTCACTCTTACTAGCCATTTCTCGTGTACCCGCTTTAACGTATAATAAATGACAAATAATTTTTTACACGTTAGAATGTATGTAATAACAAATTACTATGTAATACGAAGCAAATTTAAAATGATTATATTAATGGATGTTTTTTTATATAGAAAGAAAAACTACAGAAGCGATATATACTGAAGGAGGATACGATGAATATAAAGGTCAAGAATATTCCACACTCAATGCAAAGTGAATTGAAGAAAATCCAAATGAAATTAAATCCCTTATTGAAGAAAAATATGAAGTATGGTTTCTTCTCCACCGTAATGATAGGATTTTCCGTCATAAATCTTTTTTTCCTCTTGTTTATGAATGATTCTTTTCCTATTTCTAAAATAGCACTATGTATTTATGCACTAATAGGTGCAATAGGATTTGCTTTAATGAAAGAAAATAAACATAACCAAAAAGAAATAGTGAAAATGAGCCAAAAGTTTGTCCTTGAGAGAATGAAAAAAAGTACCTATCTAACGGATGCAAGGAAAAATAATTATTATCAAAAAGTGAATGAGCACCCTTTTTTAGCAATGAATGTTTTCATTGAGTTTCTGGCCGAAGAAGAACAAAGAAAGAACAACTCCTCCCATAGTTAAATCCGTTAACAAAATCTAAACAAAAAATGGAACCCGACACGATAAGTCTGGTTCCATTTTTTAATCTAGTTCCGATCTTTTTGCCCTCGCCGTCATCGCCTTGTCCTTATTCCAAACCTTTAACTTCATATAAATGGTAGCAAGACCGATGATCATGATGAATAATAAACTAATGAAGAACCCAGGACGTATCTCTTTTTCAAGAAGGGTTCCACTAACTGTTATAAGTATTAATACAATCCCGAAAACCGCAATGACTTTACTCCACAATTTATGTTCGAGAATTTTAAGCGAAGAAAGTATGATGAAACCCCAATTATACAAAAGTAAGATACCAGCTGATGTTGTAATGTATTCATAAATCTTTCCTGGCAGTAGTAAAGCTGTAATAATTGACCCCAGGAGTCCGATGGCTGCCAGAACGAGAGAAGGTAACGGAAGATCTTTAAACTTCTTTATCTTCTTCATGAAAAATGAAGGGGCATTTCCATCATCTGCAAGCGTCACCAACAAATTGGTTACCCCAAATAATGAAGCGGTCATCGTTGAAAAGCCTGCTATAATGATGGCTCCATTAAAAACATGCGGAAAAAATGAAAGATGATAGCTATCAATGGCTGTTACAAAGGGACTTTCTTTTTCACTGAATGCATCCAAAGAAACCATTGTCACGGCTAATCCTAAAGATATTACATAGATGATGGTCAGCACTAAAAGCATGATGGTTCCTGCCTTTTGCGCATCTTCTTTCTTTTTCAACTGCATCGCCATCAGCCCTATCACTTCAATGCCACCAAATGCATAAAAAGCATAAATGAGCGATGTCCAAAAACCTTTCATACCTTTTGGAAATAATTCATGGTACGTATTCGGAAATGAAGGCGGCTTCCCACCATCTAGTCCAAACCAACCGACTACCGCACATATGGCAATGATGATAAACATGAAGATAGCCGCTGTCTTGATAACTGCAAGGATGTTTTCAACTCTGTCAAAACCCTTTGTTCCCAGCAAAACGACCACTATTGAAACAAGTGCGAATCCAGAGGCAAATAGCCATAATGGCACCTTTGGAAACCAAAATTGAGAGAGGAGCGAAAGTGCTGTTAGCTGGCTCCCCATTATCAAAATATTGGAGGACCAATAATTCCAGCCACTGCTAAAGCCAGCCCATCTTCCGAATGCTTTATTAGCATAATAACAAAATGAACCCTTTTGAGGGTCTGCAGCTGTCATTTTAGCAAGCAGATTATATACGATATATGTACCTAACGCAGCCAATACAAAGGAAAATACAATGGATGGTCCAGTTGTTTTAATTCCTATTGTCGAACCTAGAAAATACCCTGTCCCAATCGTGCATCCGACACCGACTAATGATAGCTGCCACCATTTCATGTCACCTTGTTGTTCACTTGATGCAGAGTTTTTAGCGGCATTCCCTTTTGCTGAGTTGCAATTGGCTTTTTTTTCATAAGAATTCCCCCTTCCATCATCCATAGTATGAATAAACCTTCAATGAATTATGTTAGAAAGAAGTTCCATAATGAAATAGAAATGTGTTAAAGGGATTTAGAACCTTATGAAACGATGGCTTTAATGCCTTGATAAGCAAAATAACCACCAAAGCCTAAAAGTGATGCACCCGAGGTGATGGATATGACCCTTAAGCTTCTTTCTGTTAAAAATCTCCTAAACCCATTCGTCAATAAGGCTACAAAAAAATCCCAGCAAGTGAGGCCCAGAAATATCATCCCACTATAAATGAATACTTGTGACGTACCATAACTGGATGCGGTTTTAGCTAAAATCGACCCGTATATCCCTAACCAAAACAAAATGGATAATGGACTGGTTACCGACATAATGAACCCGGTTAAAAAACAGGAAAGTAATGAATCCCTATTTCTATATTGATTTAAGGTTATTTTGTTGGACTGAACAACGCTTTCGAACCCCGTATAAATGAGAACGAATCCACCAAAGAGCCAAAGGAAAATTTGAACGACTGGTATCTCTAAGAACCTTACCATGCCAATATAAACTAAAATCATGAAAATGGCATCTGCTATCATGGATCCTGCCCCTACAATCCACGCATGCCAAAATCCATTCTTGATTCCTTTATCTATTCGAGCGGAATTTACCGGCCCAATCGGGGCAGCAAGGGTTATTCCTAAAAAGAAGTAACTTAAAAGTAAATGTACACTCAAAAGCATCCCTCCATTCGTTTAGGTAATAACTTGTACATTCTATGAGAAAATCCCCAACCTATTACTTTTACCTGGAAGGTTCTGTGCACAATCTAAGTCTGAATCACCCCATATTTAATATGAATACATAAATCAAGCACACGACATCTAATAGATTCCCCCCTCTTTTGAACAATCTTTTTAGGATTATAAAAAAATGGGTTTGAGAGTCAACCCGTTTGAATACATTCAATTAAGACATATCGACGAAGAGGTGATACTTTGGATTTAGTTGTTTTTTTAAGCTACGTATTCTTAGGCTTGTCAATAGCGGTTCCTATCGGTCCTATTAATGCTGCTCAATTGGACATTGGAATTAAGAAAGGGTTTTTCCATGCCTGGATTTTCGGCTGGGGCGCCATTTTAGCGGATACTGTCTTTATAGCCCTTGTCTTTTTTGGTTTTATCCATTTTATGGACAACTCCTTCCTGAAGACGTTTTTATGGATTTTTGGATTTTTCGTTCTGACTTATACAGGGATTGAAAGCCTCCTAAGCGCTGGAAAGATTGAAGTGAATAATCAAAAGTCCAATGACCGACTTGCTTCTTCATTCTTATCTGGGTTCATTATGTCGCTTTCGAACCCTTTATCCATTTTGTTTTGGTTAGGTATTTATGGTTCGGTACTTGCAAACTCCGTTTCAAAATATGATATGTCTCATTTACTCATTTATAGCTTGGGAATTCTTCTTGGACTTTTATTATGGGATTTCACGATGGCTATCGTCTCCAGTTCCCTTAGACGATTTTTATCGAAACCTATACTCACAGGCATTTCGATAATATCGGGAGTTTCTTTAATAGGAATCGGTATATACTTTTCCATTCAAGCAGCAAAGCTTTTATTTACATAAGAGTCATTACCTCTCGTAAACATTGATAATATAATATAATATAAGAGAGTGCTACTCCATGTCAGGTCTAGGTATAGCCTGACATTTTGTTTCACTCAAGTGCCCGAAACAACCTGTACGCACAAAAAAAAGAGAATGCCTAAGCATCCTCTAAGTACTAACATTCCTAACATAGAAACAGAAACGTTCTGGTATGTATTTCTCAATAGTTAATCTATCTGTCATTTATCTAAATGAGTATCTGCAACGACCAAGATTTTCCCAGCCTTGATATCCTCTACATACTGTTTTGCTTCAGCCTTATCCAATCCAAAATCCATTAATGGTTTTTCCAATCCACCTGCACCTGATGCTGCACCTGCAGCAGCTCCACCAAATGTGGCAAATAACGGGCCTGCGGCCAAAATAGGTCCGATGCCAGGTACTGCAAGTGCACTCATTCCAATAAGTAGACCAGTTAAACCAACTGCCCCTCCCGCCGTTGCACCCGCTATAAGTCCATCCGTTTTAGTCGGACTCACTTCTTCAATTTCATTAGACAAATTCTTACTATCTTTTGCCACAACTGAAATCTGATCGGATGTATATCCTTCTTTCTTTAACTGTTCAACTGCTACCATTGCTTCATTTTCATTATTAAAAATTTCTATAAATCTCTTGTCCATGGTATCTGCTCCTTTAAAAAGTAATGTACTATACCATTACCCGTTAAAATGCTTTACTAATCATCATGAACTAGAATGCTTCTACTCTCTTATTTGACCTTGACCATATATAAAATACTTGCTTGAGGTCAAGGCAGGTAACCCCATAGGTCCACGAGCATGAAGTTTTTGCGTGGAAATGCCAATTTCGGCACCGTATCCGAATTCGAAACCGTCTGTAAAGCGTGTCGAAGCATTATGATAAACAGCGGCTGCATCTACCTTTTTCAAGAAGGTCGCCGCATTTGAATCTTCGTTGGTAAGGATCGCTTCGGAATGCTTCGTACCATAACGATTAATATGTTCGATGGCATCAGATACATCCTTGATAATTTTCACACTGATTTTCAGTGCTAAATATTCAGCGGACCAATCTTCTTCCGTCGCCATTTTGGCTGGTGAAAAAGCGGCACAGACCGTATCATCCCCAAATATCTCTATACCACTTTCATCCAAGGCTTCTAATAAACGATGTCCATGGCTTTCAAACCAATTTTCATGAACTAGCAAACTTTCAATGGCATTGCACACGGAAGGGCGCTGAGTTTTTCCGTTCAAGACTACCTTCTCCGCCATAGCCGGATCAGCCGTTTCATCAATGAAAATATGACAATTGCCTGCCCCGGTTTCAAGAACCGGAACACTTGACTCTTTCATGACGGTTTCAATTAAATTCTTTCCTCCCCGAGGAATCAAGACATCTAAATAATCGTTAAGATGGAATAGCTCTTTAGCCGTTTCACGACTGGTGTCTTCAATTAGTTGAACGGCATCCACGGGGATGGCTGTACCCTCTAATGCCTTGTGGATAGACGAAACCAAGGCCTTATTAGAAGATTTGGCGGATGAACTACCACGTAAGATGACTGCATTACCCGTTTTCAAAGATAAAGTCGCAGCATCTATGGTCACATTCGGCCTTGCTTCATAAATCATGCCAATGACCCCAATCGGAACTCGTAGCTTTTTAATCAATAAGCCATTATCCTTTTCAATCGTTTCTAGTTCTTCGCCAACTGGATCTTTTAAGTCAACTAAAAGGCGAATGGCCGCCGCCATATCTTCAATCCGTTTTCCATTCAGCATGATGCGGTCCAATACCGATTCATTCATTCCTTTTTGGCGGCCCATTTCTAAATCCTTTTTGTTTTCGGCCAAAATGTATTCCTTATCTAAGACCAGGCGTTGAGCTACTTTTTCAAGTGCCTCATTTTTCACTTCAGTAGACAGGCCGATCAGCTGATAACTTGCGCTCTTGGCCGCTTTTCCTTTTGCTAACACTTCACTCATATGCATAAACCCCCTTGAATTTTTTTGATTAAGCTTTCACCCATTTATCACGATGGATGACTTCTATCGAAGAAAGGACAAGCTCAGTCGTGCGCTTTCCCATCGCCTGCTTCAATTCGGAGGATGAATATAGTACTTCTCCACGTCCCAAAACACCGCTGGCACCGAACACTTCGACGACATCCCCCTTGGTGAAGTTCCCTTTGATCTCATATATCCCTGCAGGTAATAAGCTGCACCCTTTCGAAACTAAAGCCTTTTCAGCACCTTCATCGATGTAAATCGCCCCTGATACTTTTGAATGAAGGGAAATCCACTGCTTATTTTTGGTAACAGTCGTTAGGACCTCATTGCCGATATATGTGCCATCACCGTTTCCTTCTAGGATGGTAAGGAGTTTCTCTCTCCCCTCTCCGGATCCAATAAACACCTTAACTCCCAGGGAAAGGGCTGTCTGAGCTGCAATCAGCTTAGATTTCATACCACCCGTACCCACACTTGACCCCGCACCTTCAGCCATTTGCAGCAATTCTTCGGTAATTTCAGAAAGCTGGCCGAATCTGCTAGCCATGGGATTAGTCTGCGGATTAGAATCATAAAGCCCGTTTATATCGGTTAGGATGATTAACTGGTTCGCATGGACAAGGCCGCTAACAAGGGCAGATAACATATCATTATCCCCGAATGTCAGTTCCGCAATGGATACGGTATCATTTTCATTAATTATCGGAAGAATCCCCCGCTCAAGCAATTCCATCAATGTAGCATAGGCATTTTGATAGCGTTCTTTATTCGAAAAATCATTTCTTGTTAACAAAATTTGCGCCGGGACGATCCCGAATTGGCCCAGTTGCTCCATATAGGACTGAATCAATAGACTTTGACCGACGGCGGCTGCCGCTTGTTTTCCTTTTAATGTAACAGGTCTTGTCGGATAACCTAATTTACGAAAGCCAGTTGCTACCGCTCCGGATGAAACTAAAACCACTTCATGTCCAGCTGAACGTAAGGCCGCTACTGCGTGAATATGATCGGAAAATTTCTTTTGGTCGATTTCACCTTGGTTGTTTGTTAAAGAACTACTTCCTATCTTTACAACGATGCGCTTCTTTTCCATCGATTTTTTCCTCCAATAACTATCTTAAAAATGAAAAAAAGCCCTTTTCATCCTCGAAATAAGGACGAAAAGAGCTCTCTCCGTGGTACCACCTTCATTGGATGCACATGTATACATCCCACTTTACCTAATAACGCCAGGGTTCGCGCCTATGTTTTGCATAGGACTCAAGAAGCAGGTTCTGCGCTTTTCTGTCGCGGGTCTTCCAGCTATAAACTCCGCTCTCTGTCACAGTAATATTTCGCATACTAATCTTCTCTCAACGTTCATTGTTTTAATATAGTATGCAAAATTATCGTCGTGATGTCAACAACATTCCAGGTGCCTTACTAAATCTTAAAGGGCCATTGCTGGACCGAAAAACTCATAATGAATTTTTTCGGAATCGACCCCTAGCTCCTTCAAGTGAGTGATGATCGTTTTCATAAATGGTACAGGACCACATACATAATAATCTGCATCCGCTTTAATATGATTGCTTAAAAGCTCAACATCCATGTATCCTTGTTTTTCATAATTTGGAATATCTTGATCTTCTTTACTAGGGTTCTTGAAAACATACGATAATTGATAGTTTACTAGCTTTTGTGAAAGTCCTGCCAATTCTTCTCTAAACGGCTGAACTGCCCCATTCTCACAAGCATGGACCAATTGTACATCACGTTCAGACTGTAGGTCAGCAAGGGAATGCATCATACTCAAGAAAGGCGTGATTCCAACACCTCCGCTAAGAAAGACAATTGGTGATTGTTTTTTTAAGTCCAGGGTAAAGTCTCCTGCAGGAACCGTCGCCTCAATACTATCCCCAACTTGAATGGCATCGTGCAGGTGGTTCGAGACCCTTCCATCAGGAGAGACTTGTGTTTTTTCTTTTTTGACGGAGATACGGAAATATTCTTTTCCTGGTGCATCCGATAAACTATATTGACGGTTGAATAAATACTGTTCACCCTGGATTTCGATGCGTACTGTTAAATATTGCCCAGGTAAATATGATGGGACAGCTTCTCCATCGGCAGGTTTTAAATAGAAAGAAGTTATGACTTCACTTTCCCGTACCTTCTTAATAACAGTAAACGGTTTGAAATCAGTCCATCCCCCATTCTGGTTAGATGCCTGGTCATACATTTCCTTCTCCATGTTAATGAAAACATCAGCTATGACACCGTATGCATCTCCCCATGCTTGAAGGATTTCCTCGGTAGCTGCATCTCCCAACACTTCCTTGATAGCAGCCAATAAGTATTCTCCGACAATAGGATAATGCTCAGGTTTCACAATAAGGCTCCTATGTTTTTGAGCAATTTGTTTAACTGCCGGTAAAATCGTTTCAAGCTGGTCGATATATTTAGCGGCAGCTAGCACCGTGTTCGCTAATGCGTTTTGTTGACGCCCCTTTTTCTGGTTAGTGTGATTAAAAATATTCAATAGCTCTGGATGGGCTTCAAAAAGATTTTTATAAAAAACAGTTGTAATGGTAGTACCATGCACTTCTAATACAGGCACGGTGGATTTTATGATATCAATGGTTTTTTGAGATAACATGTTTAGGCTCCTCTTTTTAAAAAAACAAGTATTTTAAATACATGTTTATCTTAAAACCAAATATCGATAAAAGCAATATCTAGAATACTTCTTTTTAGCACTTTAGCATTGATGTTAAAAAATGTTCACATTTATGATATAGTCAAAGGGATAGAATGTGAGGCGAAAAACATGAGGCTAACGAGTTATTCAGATTATTCACTAAGAGTTTTGATTTACCTAGCTTCCCAGGAACAAAGCACGTTGACAAATATAAAAGAGATTTCTGAAGTCTATCATATATCGAAAAACCACCTGATGAAAATTGTCTATAACCTTGGTAAATTGGGTTATATTGAGACAGTACGCGGACGAAATGGTGGGTTACGGCTGGCAAAAAAACCTGATGAGATAAATGTTGGAGAATTGGTCCGTAAAACGGAGGAAGATTTTTACTTAGTAGAATGCTTCAAAGATGATGATAACTGTGTGATTTCTCCCGTATGTTCTTTAAAATTTGTACTTAATAATGCCTTAGACGCTTTTCTTAAGGTTCTTGATCAATATACAATTGCCGATTTCGTTGAAAATAGAGTAATGTTAAAAGCCTATTTCGATTCGGTAAAGCCAAAGGACAAAGAGCCCGATATTTAAATCCGGCTCTTTTTCTCATTAACTCATGATCCGCTCAATTTGTAATTCCTTTTCCATTCTTAAATCCACGAAACCTGCATCGGTTTTCATCAGTACTTTAAGAGGGTCATATGGGTTTATCATGATAATCGTCCCAATCTGCTGATTCGTCAGCATGACTTCTTTTCCCACTAGCGTTTCCATCAAGGAATTAATGAATACCAACAAAATTTCAGGATTGAATTTTCCGAATACATCTCGGTTCATTTGTTCGATGACCATATAAAATGGCATGGCCTGATGATAAACCCGATTTGAGGACATGGCATGAAACACATCAGCTATTGCTACGATTTTGGAAAGATAGTAAATATTATTCCCGTTCAGGTTTAATGGATATCCATGCCCATCCTCACGCTCATGGTGCTGAAGTGCCGTCAATGCTATAGAAGGATGGAGCCCTGGTATGTTCTTAAGTAGCTCGTATCCATAAATCGTATGCCGTTTCATTTCTTCATATTCTGCTAAGGTTAGTTTCCCCGGCTTGTCTAATAAACTCTCAGGTATCCTAGTTTTACCCACATCATGAAGGGTTGCCGCTAATGTAAGATTGGAGAGACTTTCACTCGACAATCCGAGCTTCTTCCCTAAATAGGTCGCTATGATCCCGACCCCTATATTATGCTTATACGTATATTCGTTTTTGGACTGCATTTCTTCGAATAAGTAGTAAATATCCGGAATCCTGGCTGCCTCTTGAATGACTGGGACAATTTCCGCTTGAATTCCGTCAATTGTCCTGCGTTGAATTTTCTCTTCTTTGCGTATGTCATCAAATATATTCTTTATTTGTACCGTAATATCGTTTATTTGGTGGTGTAGGTGATCCCCCATTTTTTGTTTATCATAAAGGTCACTAACTGACGACTCTTGGTTTTCTTTTGTCTTTTTATTCAGTTCTTCCAACAAAGAATCGATTTCGGGAATGGTAAGCGGTACTTTCCACTCTTTATTTAACTTTCCTTTTCTTTTATTCATAGCTCCACACTTTTCCTTCTTTTTCCCCATAATACCATATTATTCTATGTTATTGTGAAAAAAGTAGGACCCACTTCTTATACCTGTGTATCATCAACCAGTTTGTTTCCCAGCTCTCTTAATTTTTCTCCCACAGTACACTGTGATATACAGAACTTATGAGCATATGAACGACCTTTATCTTTTCGGAATTGTTTTTGCAGAAAGCAATCCTGGCAGTAAGATACAATCACCTCTTCTACTTCTTCATATATTTTTTTCCGATTCATCGCTATTACGACTCCTTTGATCAATAATTTCCAAATTACTAAAAATGGATTCACCTTGAAGAGCGAGTGTTGCCAAACGATCCGCTTCCTGATTCTCCTTCCGCGAAATTGGCTTATAGACCGGAATGATTTTCATCTTTTCCAGTTTCGCTTCTATGCGATCCAACCATTTATTTAGGGTCTCTTCCATGCATGGCCAATCTCCCGACAATTGATTCAATACAACAAGGGAATCTCCTTTAAAGGAACAGCTTTGATGATGCACACCCAAGTCTTCCATCCGATTCAACGCCTCATAAAATGCAGCATACTCCGCTTCATTGTTGGATTCCAATTGTTCAAGCTTTACATTCGAGCGATTGCGGAAGTGTTTTTTTCCCTGCCGATAATAAATGGCTACGCCTATTCCAGCAGTTTTTTGATCTTTTTGGTAGCCCCCATCAAAAAAGACCGTCACATCCTGCGGCTCCTCTTCAACCACTGTCAAAAGTTTCTTTAATTCTTTCTTCGTCCATGTTGTATCGAAATCATCCTTGAATTCTACGTCCTTCAGTCGGCCCGTTTTTTCAAGGTCGTCAGCTATGATTAAAGCACTTCCGGCATCAAGCCAATCTGAAGTGAAATCCGCTGAAGGTTTCCTGGAGGTTTTATATTTCCAATGCATGATTACTTTCAATGATTTTCAGCTCCTTAAAATCGCTCTATTTCATACGATTAAGTTCGACAATTTTCATACCTATTTTCCGTAATACCATCTATAATATAAAATATACTAATAAATATTCTTATAATATTCCTTTATAGTAGTTCCCTAAACAACACGAATTTCTCACTTTGGAAATGAAATATTTTTCGTTTCCAAAGTGAGAATGATATAGGAAACAAGTTTTAATCATATCATATTAATATTGTGTACTCGAGGAGGAACATCATGATTGAAGTGTATATAGATGGTGCAAGTGCCGGAAACCCTGGACCAAGTGGCGCAGGCATTTTCATAAATAATAACGGTGTGGTAGAGCGTCATTCAATTCCACTTGGCTGTATGGAAAACCACGAGGCGGAATACCATGCATTAATTAAGGCTTTAGAGATTTGTGTTGCCAGTAATTATCAAGTCGTCTCATTCCGTACGGATTCCCAGGCAATTAACCAGGCTATTGAAAAGAAATTTGCTAAAAAGAAATACGGGCCCTTACTTTATGAAGCACTTAAACTAACCGACCAACTAGAGTTGTTTTTCGTGAAATGGATACCAAGTATAGAGAATAAATCGGCGGATGAGTTAGCTCGACGGGCCATACGTCTGAATAAGGATCAACATGAAAAAGACTGCTGATGCAACTTTACTATTCGTGGTATTTATTTGGGGTGTCACATTCGTAATGGTTCAAAATGCGATCTCTTTTCTTGAACCCTTTAGCTTTAATGCTATCCGCTTTTTCATTGCCTTTCTGTTTTTGCTTGTACCATATTTTTTGACTTTACATAAAAAAGGGAATAGATACCATAAAGAAACAATGTTGGCAGGACTTCATATCGGGGTTTGGCTTTTCTTGGGTTATGCCTTTCAAACAAAAGGGCTAGAGTTAACGACTCCTGCAAAGACAGGCTTCATTACGGGATTAAGTGTGGTGATGGTCCCCGTTTTTTCGTTGGTGCTCCTAAAATTGAAGCTGTCACGCAATATGGTTCTAGGAGTCGTTGCTGCAACTTTTGGCCTTTACTTAATGGCATTCGTTGACCATTCATCTGTGAATGTCGGGGATTTCTTAGTGTTTCTGTGTGCCATCAGCTTTGCCATGCAAATCATCACGACCGCAAAATATGCAAAAACCCTTCCGGCGCTTCCATTGACGCTAATACAAATAGGGACGGTATCCCTTTTATCCTTTCTCTCCGCCTTGATTTTTGGTGAGAATTATTCAGTAGTCTTCAAGGCTGAGGTCATGCTACAGACAGAGGTTTGGACGGCCTTATTAGTAACTTCAGTCATGGCCACCTCATTTGCTTTTTTTGTACAAACCTATTTTCAGGCCTATACGACGCCCACTAGGGTTGCCTTGATTTTTTCCATGGAACCTGTATTTGCAGCATTGACCTCATACATATGGATTGATGAAAAATTGACAGTTGCTTCTTTAACCGGTTGTGGATTCATTTTTGCCGGCATGATTCTTGCTGAACTTCCACAAAGAAAATCTATACCAAGGGAAGTCACGTAAATAGGCTGGACTTCTACTTACGAAGTCCAGCCTATTTAAGTAAACCTTGTTCTTTAGCGAACGCTACCGCTGCAAAGCGCGTTTCAATGTCATTTTGCTTTAGGTTTTCAAGGAAGGAGATATAAAAACTGCCATCGAACTTTTTTTGGATTTTCAAGGTCAATTCGATTGCCGTATTGACTAAAGTATCACTCGCTTCCGTATACCGTTTGCCAAAATAAATAAAGCCTATGGCATCATCTCCGAAAGAGAAACCTTTTCCTTCAAGAAATCTCACATATTCTTCAGTTGATTGCCCCACTACTGCATCCACTCCAACATTCATACTTTTTTACATCTTACCGTAAATTAGGGATTTTGCCTATCCATTTTTCGACAAAAACCCCTATTTAAATAAAAAGCGAATTCCCTATCATAAGGAATTCGCTCATTTCATTTTATATCATCCGCAATAGTGTTTTATATTCATGATCCCTGGCAAGATTTTGGACTTTCTCGCGGTCGAATCGATAGATTGCCTGATCTAAGGTACATGATATCGGAACATCACATTTGATTTCCGCCAGCTGCCTTGATAAATGAAGCATATCAAGAGCTGATTCAATCTTTGTCCGCTGTCCCTTCGTCAATGAAGCAACATTTTCCAAGATACCCTCAATACTTTGATATTGTATCAATAACTTCAACGCTGTTTTTTCCCCGATCCCTTTTACACCTGGATAATTGTCTGCAGTATCACCCATCAATGCTTTAAGGTCGATCATCTGTCTAGGGGTAATCCCTTTCCATTCAAAGAAACTAGTGGGGTTATGCACTTCATAATTGCCGTAACCCTTTTTTAGTAAGAGAACGGAAATGTTATCTTCAATCAGCTGAAGCATGTCTTGGTCACCCGTTAGGATTCCGACGCGACTATGATTGGCTGAAGCTTTTGCAATGGTACCGATACAGTCATCGGCCTCATACCCTGGAAGCCCTATATTAGGAATATCAAAAGCCTCGACCGCTTGTTTCGCTAATTCGAATTGTGGAATCATTTCCACTGGGGCAGACGTTCTGTTCGCCTTATACCCATCAAATAATTCATTACGGAATGTTTTACTACCCATATCCCAGCAAACTGCAATATGACTAGGGGAGAAATGATTTACCGCTGTGAGCATATGCTTTAAGAAACCCTGTACAGCATTTGTGGGGGCCCCTTTAGAATTAATCATAAACTGGCCTGTGACAGCCGTTGCATAAAAGGCTCTAAATAAAAGTGCCATTCCATCGACAAGCATAAAGGAAGGCTGCTGTTCTTTTTCATTCGTTAACACTTTATCACCTCTATCATGATGTATATCTATTTTACCATAGCTGTACACCTTTTTGAGGATTGTTAATTGGAAATAACTTAATCATCCTATAGGATTATCCGGGTAGGAAATCCAGTCACTGAAGCTTCCTACATATACCTTGACATTAGTGAAACCGGCTTCCTTCAGTGCAATATAATTGGGAGAAGCCGTCACACCTGAACCACAATAAACGATGATTTCCTTATCACCGCTAATACCCTCGAATGTTTTCTTCAGTTCATCCCTTTTCAAGAAATATCCCCCATCAAGAACATTCGTCCATACCTTATTGATTGCCCCCGGTATGTGCCCTGCCTTTTTATCGATAGGCTCTACAATTCCTAAGAACCGTTTAGTTTCCCTTGAGTCTATCAACACCACGTCATCCGGTCTCTTTTCGCTAAACTCCTTCACCTTTTCGTAAGAAGCCAAAATGGGTTCATGTATGTGTAGTCGATATTCTGCCTGTTTATATTCTGGTATATTGGAATCCGAAGGGTACCATCCATCCTTCCATGCCTGATATCCACCATTCAGGATGTAGACATTCTGGTGCCCAATATAGGAAAGCAGCCAAACGAATCTTGAAGCGAAGCTACCCTCCCCACCATCATAGGCAACTAAAATTGTATCGTTGGTTATTCCATATGATTCTAGCTTATTTTTAAACTGAACCAAATTCGGAAGCGGATGTCTCCCTCCATGTTCTTCAACCTGTCCAGATAAGTCTTTTTCTAAATCAAAATATACGGCACCTGTAATATGTTCTTTTTCGTATTCTTTACCGCCCACTTCTGGTGACCCAAGCTTATATCGGCAATCACAAATTCTGACATCCTCTAATTTGCTCATGGATATTAACTCTTCTACCTCTATTATATATCCCATTTTACTATCTCTCCCCCTTTAGAATGGACCAATTTATATGATTGAGTTCCTTCTCCATGTCCCTTCCCACCGGAAGCTTTGTTACATTCTCTTCCAAGAAGGGGAATGTTCCTTTCAAGACCTTAAGATTTTCTTCACTTGCAAGTTTCGGAAAATCTTCGTTTTTTTTAGCCATGAATATTGTAGTCATCCTCTTTTTCATATCTTCTTCAAGCACCACGGACTCCAGCAATTCCCACACATCTATGGGTGGTAGCGATTTTTTTTGGATTAGATAGTGTAACGTCAAATACGATCGATAAACTTGTACCCAAGTTTTAAACGTTTTAATTTCCGTATCCTTTTCTTCAGCCAATCGTTGAATATTGCTCATAATCATGCGGAGGTAATGATGCCCTAAAACCTTTTTGGAATAAGCTACATTCATTAAACTTAGCATATTTCTGCGATAGGTTGGCTCGTCGATAAGTTGAATGGGAGACGTAACTAACTCATAAACAGAAGGGTTACTCTTTAACATGAGCCGGGAGGCCTTGAACAAATCCCATCCTACGAGGTCTAAAGAGCCCTCAACCAACTGGATGGAGTCGACAGGCTTGCTTATCGATAAATAGGTTTTGACTTCATTTTGGACATAAATAAATCTGACATCGAAATCCGAACTTGATGATGATAGACCAAAAGAATGGCTGCCTGTTACAGCAGCCATCATGATTTTAATATGTTCACGCTTTTCAAGTTCGGACAAAAGTGAAATAAGGTTTTCTTTCATAAAGTAACCTCGTTTTCATTATTATTCTAAGAATTCATTTTTACCAATTTTTCTACAGCAGCCTCATAGTAAGGTAAATCTACCTTTTCCTCTAAAGCAGCACGTAACCCAGCAAACACATCGGCTATTTCCGCTTGGAATTTCTTTTGAATCGATAGCAATTCCTGATCCAGAATCGTTGTATATAATTCAAAAAGACGGGCACCCTGTTCTTTCACGTAAATTAAGGCAGGCTCATCCAAGCGCAATTGGATATCCTCACTCATTTTTACCTTTTCATTTTTTTCGAAGAAGCTTTTTGGATTCTTGAACTGAGCTAACTCTTTTTTGAATTCACCCGCATCCATTTGGTTAAAAGCACTTGTGAACTCAAGGGACTCTTTCTCACTTGGTTCATATGGTTGTAACGAAATTGTTTTTCGGACATTCTGGATCTGTTGGAGCAAACCGACTTGTTTTTCATTCAACAATTTATTGACAAACATCTCAGTCCTCAATGCTGTGGCACGCATTTCCTGTGATAGGTCGAATCCTAATGATTCGAGTAGGTCCTTTAAGGCTAACTTAAGGACCTGTTTCAAGTCCTGTCCGTCGTCCTTTATGACAGCAGGGTTGAATGATTCCTTGAAAAAGTCATTGAACCGGAAAAACACCCGTTGTTTACTATAGAAAGTCAATTCATCAATCTCTTTTTTCAACCGTAGTTTTTCGGCATCCCCTTTAATGACTTCCAAAATGCCTGTTATGGTCTGAGCCTCTTGCGCCAATGTCTCAAGGGCCTTTTGCTTGGCTTTCTCATCTTGCTTAGAGGCCGTAATAACATCACGCATTAATTCTTCGGTCCTTCGTACAGCCGCCTGCGCCGATTCGATTGCAAGCCCCGTTAAGTCATGTTCGATGAACGAATCGAATTGCAATTGAAATTCCGTTATTCCACTATCCTGAAGGAAAGAGTGCTTGAATGAACCAGGAAGTTTCTTTTCTGCCAAAGCACCTTTACTAGTAAGCGGGAATAGCTTTGGAAAACGGATACCGAAGCCATTCAATTGATCCGTAACATACTCCATCACTTCTTCCAACTCGTCAGTATTCTGGGCAAGATCGACTGCATTGACGATAAAGAACATTTTATCCATTGCAAAAGAATCCTTAACGCGACCAAGTTGGATCAGGAATTCTCGGTCAGCCTTTGAAAAGGGATGGTTGTAATAGGTCACGAAGAGAATCGCATCCGAGTTTTTAATATACTCGAAGGCAGCTCCAGTATGCCTGGCATTAATGGAATCCGCTCCAGGGGTATCGACAAGCACCATGCCCTGCTTTGTCATTTCACAGTCGTAACGTAATTCAATCAAATCCACGAGACATGACTTCGATTCCTCTGCTGCAAAACTCTTGAATCCTTCCAAATCCACCGTTATGACTGACCCTAAATCTTTTTGGTATGGCGGCATTCCTTGATGGAACGCACGAAGGAAGGATAGATGAGTTTTCCCTTTATCCACTTCACCCGCTTTTTCGATAATCTCCAAAGCTAGTTGATGTGCCTCACTCAGTGACTTGGCAGTTTGGCCAAACGCACTTAAAGCCAATTTCACATCCTCTAGGAGCATTTCTTCGGTTTTTAATTTAACAGTCGCTGTACCATGTGGATGTTCACTGTCCGAAGCCAAGATTTTATTGATTGCGGCAGTGGTAGGGTTCGGTGATACCGGTAAAACGGTTTCCCCCATCAATGCATTGGCGAAAGATGACTTGCCGGCACTGAAAGCACCGAATAATGCAACAGTGAATGTCTGCTTTTCGAGTCTACTCGCCTTCTCTGTTAATTCTTTATAGAGCGATTGGAAACCTTTCAAAGGTTGAATCAGTTTGGCTGCACTTTGTAAGTTTCTTGCCGTATCCATCAATTTTTCCTTACCACGTAAGTCCCCTTTACTCATAGAAGGGGTGACCGATTCGATTTGCACCTTTTTTTCTTCCATGGACGTTTGGGATGGCTTCTGTTTCTTTTCCTGATTTACCGCTTCGGTTTCACTCGTATTCATTATTTTAACCTTGATATTTTTATCTTCTTCATCCCATTGAGTCAGAAGTGCCTCAATATCACTTTCCTTGGCTGACTGTACAGTCTGATTAGCAATGGCATCCAACTGTTCCTTATGAGCGGCTATTTCACCGTGCATTGCTGCTGTAACCTTAAGGGCTTCTGCAAAATCAGCAAAACCTTCCAGCTCTTTATCAATGGATTCTGATTGTAAACCAATTCTTTCTTCCAGGGCGACAATCACTTTATTGAAAAATACATCCGCTTCATCACGGGACTTCTTTTTAATCGTGGAAGCTAGGTCATTGGTATAGTTCAATACATATTCCCCTGTAACATTGACCTGTGGTTTCAGAGATTTCCGGATATACTCTTCTGTAATCTCGATATGTAATGTCTGGGCATCACTTTCAAGCGTTGGATCATGCACTTCTGCCTTAGTAAGGGTCTTCACCGCCAACTCCTTAAGGTGCCATTCAAGTTGAGTCTTAACCTTTTCTTGCAAATCAGCTAAGAAGGATTGAAGGCGCTCCGCACGTTCAGCTTCCGTTTTTTTCTTTGCGAATAATAATCCCATTTTAAAATCGGGCTGGACGGATTCCAAGAATGATTTTCCCAAATCGCGAGTAGTGGCCGGCATGATATACGCGCTTTTCAAAATGACTTCCAAATCCTCGGCAAACTGGGCTTTTATCTTCTCCAAGCGATCCGTTAATGCTCCCTTTTCCTTGATTAGTTTATCCACTTGGCCTGTCAACTTTATCCGCTCTTCATTAGGAAGCTCCGACAGGACTTCAAATTCACTGGCGTGTTCTTCTTCATACTGCTCTTTTAACCAGATAAGATGTCTTTCAACAAGAGCATTCGCAGATTGCATAATGGCGTCCTTGCCATTCGACAAACCATTTTCCGCCATTTCATACAGAAAATTCCGCACAGTTTCAATTTCATTCTCGCTATTGTCCAAATCTCTAACAGACGTAAAAAAGATTCCATCAGGATATACATTCCAATTCGCAAAAGCTTCTGAAACCGATAATTTAAAATTCTGGAAGCTCAGCTCATTTTCATCATGCTTATCAATCATATTGATAATTAAGTACGTCGGTTTTTCCGCTTCTACTAATTCTTTCGTGAAAAGGAAATTCACTTCAGATTGGACATGGTTATAATCCATAACATAAAAAACGACATCTGCTAGATGCAAGGCTGATTCAGTCGATACCCTGTGAGCATCATCGGTCGAGTCAATTCCCGGCGTATCCATGATTGCACAAGAATCTGGCAATTGAAACTGATTGGAGCTAATGGTAATGGCCGATACGGAATCGCCGTCCTTGGCGAATTTCTTTACCTCTTTAAAATCATATGGTGCAGGAAATACTACCGGTGGCTGATGATGATAAAAGACCTTGGCATAGTCATCTCCTTTTTGAACTTTAACTGTATTGGCACTCGTAGGAATCGGACTCGAAGGCAATACTTGATCACCCAAAAAGTAATTGATCATGCTTGATTTCCCTGCGGAAAAATGACCACAAAAAGCAATGATAAATTCTTCTTTATTCACTTTCATGATTAACTGTTTCAGTTTATCGGCATTACCCGTATCGCCTGCCAATTGGAATTTTTCATACATGGCAGTCAAAATCCCCAATTTAGACTGTTGCTTGGTTACTTCAGAAATCATCTTTCCATACCCCTTATTCTATCGTCATTTTGATACTCCTATTGTAAACGATTTCGTTTGTTATTCATACCGTTTGCTTGATGTTTTACTAGTAAAAGACGCCGTAATGCATTGGAAAACTCAAAAAAGCCCACAATTTTGTGGGCTTTCATAAGGCTTATTGCTTTACTGAATGCAGATTCTTACCGAGGTGAGGGTGTTGGGTGGTAACTAGCTTGATTTTCGTTATTTGACTGGGTTAAAGAACGATTCACCTTAGCCGGTTTTTGGATATTATTCAACACATGTTTCATCACAAATGTATATGTAGCGACTGTCAATAAAATGAATAACCAAATCATTACAAAACACCATCCTCTTTTATATTCGTACATTTTTAGTTTTAATTGTCATAGTTTTTCTTTTCAATACAACCATTGAGAATAATTTTCATCTTCATTTAGAATCTTATCACGAACGATAATCATTTTCAATAAGAAAACCAAACTTTTTATTATTTTTGCTTAAAAGCTGTAGAATATTCCGTATGTTCTTTTAAAGCCCTTTCTTCTAGTGGTATCCTCACTGACATCATCCAGACATTTAAAAGGCTGAATATCATTGCTGTATAATAAGCATTGAATAACAGTGAAATAACGATTATTTCAGTGGCCACGATGAGGTAATTCGGATGTTTAACATACCTATAGGGGCCTTTGATGATTACTTCCGCGTCAGGAACGACTATGATTTTTGTATTCCAATGCTTACCAAGAGACATGATCACCCAAACCCGGCCTACTTGGGCCAATAAAAACAACGATAACCAAATCGGCCAAAGGGGAGAAAAAGCTCTAGTAAATCCAACTACCTCAAATATGAGTGCTAAAAAGAAACTCAAGTGCAAGAGGACCATCCACCGATAATGGTCCACTCCATACTCGACTCCCCCAATTCTCTTCATCTGCTTTTCATTTTGCTTGGCGATGTATAATTCAGCAAGGCGCTGTAAGGCAATCAAGCCTATAAAAATCCCAAATAGCATCAGTTCCACCTCATTAATACTAATTCAGATGAAAATCCTGGCCCCAATGCAGCGGCAAGACCATATTGACCAGTTTGACCACTACGCTTCATGAATCTCTCCAGTACATACAAAATCGTAGCCGATGACATATTACCAAACTCTCTTAAAACCGCCATTGATTCCGCCGTCATCCCTTCGTTGAAACCTAACGATTCATGATAGGCATCAATAACCTTCTTTCCGCCAGGGTGGGCTATAAAATCCTTAATATCCCCAAGTCTAAGTCCTTCCTCCTTTAAAAAGTCTTCCACGTTCGGTTTAAGCCATTCCTTGATGATAGTAGGTATGTCTTTTGAGAAGATGACATGGAGGCCCTGGTCTTTCAAATCCCACCCCATCACATCCAATGAATTGGGCATAAGGGTGGATTGTGAATTCAAGAAATGCAGATGGTGGTCTTTATTTGATTTTCCTTCAACCTTAGCATCATCACCGCAGATCAAGACACAGCTAATTCCATCGGAAAATAAAGAGGTCCCAATTAAATTACTTTTGGAAATATCATTTTTCTGAAAGGTTAAGCTACACAGTTCTACACACAATACGATAACCTTTGCTTTCGGAAACGCTTTACAATATTCAAATGCGCGTGATAGGCCACTTGCCCCCCCGGCACAACCCAGCCCCCATATCGGTATCCTTTTCATATGAGAATTAAAAGGAAGTTCATTCATGATCCTCGCATCTATGGTTGGGGTGGCTATTCCAGTACTTGAAATATAAAAAAAGGCGTCAATTTCATTAGGATGAATCCCATTTTTCAAGAAATCAGTATTAGCCAAACACTTTTCTACGGCCTCTTTTCCGAATTCGACAGCCTGTTTAACATATACTTCATTTTTTTCTTGAAAAGTATGATCTTCCCTAAACCAATCCAGGTCATTGGAAAAATACCTATTTTCAACTTGGCCGTTTTTGAACGCCTGCAATAATCGTTCTATATTCTTAAAAGATGCACCGAAAATTTCGCGGGAAAACTCCATGATTTTTTCCTGTGAAAGTTGATAAGGGAGTTTTATGTGGGAAGCAGATAAAAGATATGACATGAATTCACTCCTTATTAAGCAATATATGGTTAAGCTTCCCATTCCCTTTGAATTTGATTCTAAAAAACCACGTAGTCTTAAATACGTATTTTTTCATTATTTTTTTCAATAAAATAGGTATTTCACCCTATAAATTTGATATTATAGGATTAACCATACAATCGGAGGAATTTAAATGGAAATCAGCGCTAGCATTACGAAAGTTTTAAACGGTACGATTTCAGCAGTGAAGTCCGTCCTTCCTTTTTCTTCGGATGTCCAGAAGCCTTCCCTCATTATGCAACCTTTTGAACAGGAATCCATCTCTGTACTTATTGGAATGACGGGTGCCGTTCGGGGTAGATTAATTATCGAAGGAACAAGTGACTGTGTAAGTAAAATAGGTGAAGTCATGTTTGGAATGCCTCTAGAAGGCGAAATGCTAGAGTCATTCGCCGCAGAGCTTGGTAATATGCTTGCAGGTAATCTCGCATCTTCCTTAGCAAATGATGATACCTTAATGGATATAACACCACCAACCGTCCTTGTCGGTCAAACGAAAATGTATGGCTTCAATCAAGCCATCAATTTGCCTGTCGTCCTCGAAGGGGCTGGAACCCTTCATATTATTCTGATGATTGAAAGCTAGTTTCAACATGAAAGAACCCCCTTACCTTCATATCTGGTAAGGGGGTTCTTTCATTCTTCTTTCTCCACGGAAGATTGATTTTGTACTTGTATGATGATGTTCTGAAATTCCTCTTTCCCACAGACAAAACATCTACATTCCTGATTCAAAATGGTCCGACAATGCATACAATATTTTTTTTCCATTCCTATCACTTTCTTTCTTAAACAGATACTAATAATATATTCAGAAAGTGAAGAGAGTTTCCTTTTTATTTTTTAAACCAACCATTTTAATTCAGTTATCTAGGGGACAAATAAAAACTGCCTCCCCACCGAACCGGATAAGGAAGACAGTCTCATTTTTTGATCATGTGAAAATAATCAGGCTACTTTTTGTCCTTCGATACGCACTTTCTTTACTCTCCCTTTTGTCGGGATAACATTGAAAATGATATTCAAGAAGATCGCAGTTAAACTTCCAGCAACGATACCATTTTCGGTTAGAATCTGGATGCCGCCAGGAATATTTGCGAACACCTCGGGAACAACCGTCACCCCTATTCCCATACCTACTGAACAGGCAATGATCAATAAATTTTCCTGGGAGGAAAAATCCACCCTGCTCAGCATTTTAATTCCCGCTGCAATCACCATCCCGAACATGGCTACCATCGCGCCTCCTAAAACGGATGGAGGAATGATCGTTGTGAACGCACCTATTTTAGGTACGAAACCAATTAATATGAGCATGCTCGCAGCTACATAAATGACATTTCTTGTTTTGATGCCCGATAATTGAATCAGGCCCACATTTTGCGAAAAAGCCGTATATGGAAATGCATTAAACAGACCACCGATTATACTGGCCAATCCTTCCGAACGATACCCCCGCGCCAAGTCATCTTCAGAAATTTCTTTATCTGTGATTTCCCCCAAAGCATAGTAAACACCTGTTGATTCCACTAAACTTACTACAGCAACCAGGGTCATGGTTATGATGGCCGTGATATTAAACTCAGGAAAACCGAAATAGAAAAAATGTGGCATATGAAGCCATGAAGCGCCCTCTACGGCACTGAATTCTACTTTACCCATGAAGAAAGCCACAAATGTCCCAAAGAATAATCCAAGTAAAATAGCAATGGACCTGGCAAAGCCCGTTGAGAACTTATACATCAAAATGATGAATAGCAACGTTCCAAAACCAAGGGCTACATTATTCAAGGAACCAAAATCAACCGCTCCTTGTCCGCCCCCCAGATTATTAATGGCCACTGGAATGAGCGTAATTCCAATGATTGTAACTACCGATCCTGTTACAACAGGCGGGAAGAACCTCGATAGCTTCCCAAAAAACTTACTGATCAAAACCACAATCAAACCTGAAACCAGAATGGCCCCATAAATGCTATTCATCCCATACTGAGTACCAATTGCAATCATCGGACTTACTGCGGTGAAAGTACAACCAAGTACTACAGGAAGGCCAATCCCAAAATATTTCATTTTTACGACTTGCAATAAAGTCGCAATACCACACATTAAAATGTCGATTGAAACTAAATAGGTCAACTGTGTCGAGTTCAATCCCATAGCACCACCAACAATAAGGGGGATAACAATGGCACCAGCATACATTGCAAGAACGTGTTGTAACCCTAACGATGCAACTTTCAATGGGGATTGATTTTCAGACATGAACGATAGCTCCTTCCCGCTCCTCAATGAATGTTATTTGGCCTACGTTCAACTCCTTGATCCTTGCTAAGGATTCAACTTGGAAACCTTGATCCCTAAGATCTTTGCCACCACTTTGGAAAGCTTTCTCTATAACGATTCCTATACCGACCACTTCAGCGCCTACCTGTTTACAAATATCCGCCAACCCCCGGGCAGCCTGTCCAACAGCTAAAAAGTCATCGATTATTAAGACTTTATCACCGGCTTTAATATACTTATCCGATACGGAAATAGTATTGGTTTCTTTTTTAGTAAAGGAATGAACCGATGCCGTCACTAGCCCCTCAGTCAATGTAAGGGATTTACGTTTACGAGCAAAAATTAATGGAACATCCAATTCCAAAGCTGCCATAAGACCTGGTCCAATCCCCGAAGATTCAATCGTAAGCACCTTTGTTATCTCTTTATGTGCAAATCGTTTTACAAATTCTTTACCGATTTCTTTCATTAGCACAGGATCCATTTGGTGGTTCAAGAATGAATCCACTTTTAAAATGTCTTTAGATAACGCTTGCCCCTCTGACAATATTTTTTCTTTTAATAGTTGCATGAAGATTCCTCCCAATCTAAGATGATTGATTATTTTAAGTCATGTCATTGTTTCCTGGTAAATGAAAAATGCCCAAGAAACATTGCATCACATAGTAGAGTGAAGCAATATTTCTTGGGCATTCATGAAAAAGGATATATAAAGTCCCTTCAAGTCGCGACAAGATCTATTACTCACTCATAGTCAGATTATTTACGGTAATCCGGTAGAAACTTGCAGGCCATATTCCTGCGATTATACGAGTGAAAAAAATTTATTTTTAATAATACAAGAATTATAACAATGCCTTCACAATTTGAAAAGAAAAACTTGATAAAAAAACGAACTTTAAATTAAAATGATAGTTTATCATTCGTGTTATTTGAAAATTCAAAAATATATATCTTGGAGATATCCTTTCGTATGGAATATAAATGGCAAGTTCATAAACTTCACAATACTTTCACAATACACCTTCCTTTCAAACCAACACTTTCCTTAACGTTTCAATATTCCCCTATTTCCAACTTGTTAAGACAATGATTGAACAATTTGTGAAATGAGAAAAAACAGCTACTATTCATCTGGTACTTTTGTATGATTAAGTAGCTTAGTTACTCTATTTTTTTCTAATGGGAAAGGTGTGAAAAAATGTCCGAACCTACTGGCAAGAACAAAACACAAATAAAACAAGATTCTGATTTGAAAGGCACACTCGCTTCGGTTTTACTACTTGGAATTTTTCTAATAGTGATTTGGGTCAGCATTTATTTTTTATTTACGGGTCGTTTAGGTTAAGTGAGGAGGATAAATGATGCATATGCATAAGTTTGAAAAGATTTGGCTCATTTTAGGAACGGTCGCCCTACTCATTTTCTTAACAGTTCTAGGGGTAAGTGCTTTCTATTTAGGGAACCAGCCACCAAGCTGTTTAGTAACCATCGACCCTGAAAAGGTTGATACCACTGCCCCCTTCAATGACCCCGGATTACATAAAGTAGACGGAAAGGATTGGGATTATGAATTAGTATTTGTGGCTTCGGCTTTTTCGTACAGCCCAGCAAAGGTGGAGATTCCAAAGGGGGCGACTGTCAAAATCATTGCGACAACCAAGGATGTCATCCACGGATTTGAAGTAGCCGGGACAAATGTCAATATGATGCTTGAACCTGGTTATGTCAGTGAATATACCGCTACTTTCAATAAAGTGGGGGAAAACCTAATTATATGCAATGAATACTGCGGAGTTGGTCACCATATGATGAGCTCTCAAATTGAGGTGGTTTCAAAATGACAAAAGCTATTGATAACGAAAAAATTCACCCACTTGATGCGAAGCTTTCCATGGCACATTTCTATGTTGCCATCATTGCCTTGGGACTAGGGGGCTTTGCGGGACTCCTTCAAACACTTGTACGTTCAGGCAAAGTCGAATTGCCTGCAGGAATAACCTATTATCAACTACTTACTGTCCATGGCGTTTTACTCGCACTAATTCTTACGACCTTCTTCATTTTGGGGTTTCATCTTTCAGCAGTCAGTAAAACCATAGGACCTTTAACCAAATGGGCAAGATTCTCAGGCTGGGTTGGTTTTTGGACAATGACAGTTGGAACGGCAATGGCGGCTCTTATGGTGTTATTAAACGAAGCTTCCGTCCTTTATACTTTTTATGCCCCTCTTCAAGCCCATCCTATTTTCTATGGGGGATTGACACTTGTCATCGTTGGCAGTTGGTTTAGCGGTGGCTCCCTATTGGTGACATACCATAAATGGCGGAAAAATAACAAGGGAAAATCCAGCCCCTTATTATGTTTCATGGCTGTGGTCAATACTTTATTATGGTTCGTAGCCACGTTAGGGGTCGCTATCACCGTCTTGTTCCAGCTTCTTCCTTGGTCTTTAGGATGGGTTGATTCGATTAACATTTTAGCAAGCAGGACTTTGTTCTGGTATTTTGGTCATCCACTTGTTTATTTCTGGTTGCTACCAGCCTATATGTGCTGGTATGTAGTGATTCCTAAGATCATTGGCGGTAAAATATTTTCGGATTCATTAGCGAGGATGTCTTTTATTTTATTTCTGTTGTTCTCCATTCCTGTCGGGCTTCATCATCAATTGCTTGAGCCAGGAATAGACCCTGTTTGGAAATATATACAAGTTGTATTAACTTTCTTGGTCGTAATCCCTTCTTTAATGACTGCTTTTTCTTTATTCGGCACTTTTGAAAAATACGGACGTTCACAAAATGCTACAGGTTTATTCGGATGGTTCCTAAAACTCCCTTGGGGCGATGCCCGTTTTACCGTTCCTTTTATCGGGATGGTGGCTTTTGTCCCAGCTGGAGCCGGGGGACTTGTCAATGCATCGAACCAATTGAACCAGGTTGTTCATAATACCATATGGGTAACGGGACATTTTCATTTAACATTGGCCACTTCAGTAATTCTAACTTTTTTCGGCATTTCTTATTGGCTGGTTCCTCATTTGACTGGACGGATATTGACTAAAAAACTTAATAAATTAGCCATCATTCAAGGTATCTTTTGGGCAATCGGAATGTCCATCATGTCTGGGGCTATGCATATTGCCGGACTACTGGGTGCACCTCGTCGCTCATCTTTTTCTACTTATGGGGAGTCAGCACAGGCACTTGAGTGGATTCCTTATCAAATCGCCCAGGCAATCGGTGGAACCATACTATTTATTGGAATCGTTTTATATATTATTATTTTCATCCAATTGGCCTTCTTTGCTCCAAAGGGAAATGAAGAATTCCCAGTAGGTGAATCAAATGAGGATGCAACGATTTCTCTCGTTTTTGAAAACTGGAAATTATGGCTTGGAATAACCGCAGCACTTATTCTTTTCGCCTATACCATTCCATTTATTGATATCATTCAAAATGCCCCACCAGGTTCAAAGGGTTTTAAATTATGGTGATTAAAGAAAGCCTTGGCAAGTTGCCAAGGCTTCACTTTATCCATGTTATTTAACTTTATAAACCGCTTTATACTTTTCTTCTAGATACTCGATTAAATATTGCACATTCAAACCTTCCCCCGTTGTTTCTTTCAAAATCTCTAAGGGTTTTTTCAACTTACCGAATTTATGGACCTTTTCGTTAAGCCAATTCCTGATAGGTTCAATGTTACCTGCTTCCAAAAGTTCATTAAATTGTGGTAAATCCTGCAGCATCGCATGTTTAAATTGAGCGGCATACATATAGCCAAGTGCATAGGATGGAAAATACCCAAAACTTCCGTCAGACCAATGGACGTCTTGCAAAACACCCACTGCATCATCTTCAGGTATGATACCCAGATACTCCTCGTATTTTTTGTTCCATGCACTTGGTAAGTCCTTCACTTCAAGCTCACCATTAAAGAGAGCCTTTTCCAATTCATAGCGAATCATGATATGTAGTGGGTATGTTAACTCATCGGCTTCAATACGGATAAAAGAAGGCTTCGATTCATTAATTCCACGATAGAAATCTTCAAGTGCAACATCCGCGAACTGCTCGGGAGCAAACTCCTTTAAAAGCGAATATTGGTTTTTCCAGAAACTTAAGCTTCGGCCAATGAAGTTTTCAAAAAATAAAGATTGAGATTCATGGATTCCCATCGAAGTCCCACTATCGAGAAGTGTACCCGTTAACTCCTCAGCAATATTCTGCTCGTAAATAGCGTGGCCACACTCATGGATGGTGCCAAAAATTGCGCCTCTAAAATCACGTTCGTCATACCGGGTCGTAACACGAACGTCGCCTCTATTGATTCCAGTTGCAAATGGATGGACGGTTTCATCAAGCCTACCAGCCTTAAAATCGTACCCGATTTGTTTTAAAACTTCGTGGTTGAATTGCTGTTGTTTTTCCTTAGGAAATTCCTTATAAAGGAAATCTGTCCCAGGTTGATGCTTACTATCGGCAATTTGCTTGACCAAGGGAACGATGCTCGCCTGAAGCTCACCAAATACTCGATCTAGGATCTCAACGGTCATACCCGGTTCATACATATCTAACAAAGTATCGTATGGCTGGTCCTTGTATCCCCAATATTCAACAAATTTACGAGTATAGGCGACAACTCTCTCAAGGTAAGGTTCAAATATAGAAAAGTCCGCTTTTTCCCTTGCTTCTTCCCACGCACTTTCCGAACGGGATTGTAATATCACGAATTCCTTATATTCATCTGCTGGAATCTTATTATTTCTCTCAAAGGTTTTCTTACATTCCTGTACCATTTTCATCGTTACTTCACTAAGTTTTCGTTCTGCTTTCTCTGTTGTGAGCTCATCAATAAACCGCTTCATTTCGGAACTTGTGGTCATATTGAAAACTTCAGAGGAGAGCACCCCAATCACTTCAGATCGTTGCTCCACACCCTTTTTGGGAGCTCCCGTACGCAAGTCCCAGAATATGAGTGCAAGCGCCTCGTTATATGCCGATATTTTCTTGACGTATTCTTTAAATTCTCTTTCTACTTGCTCCACGCTACCTGTCAAATAAAACATCCCCTTTCACATTACACTTTACCATATTATACAAGGGAAAATCACATCAGAACGAACGAATTGAATTCAAAAAAGATCCAAGGGGATTTCCCCTGGACCTTAACATGTTAATTATTAAAGCGATACCGGAAGGATAGAAATGATTTTTTCTTTAACTTGATTTGATAAATCATTGTCAATCAGTATTTGTACAGTTCCAGAGTCGTTGCTGGTCCGGATTAAACGTCCAATACCCTGACGTAAACGAAGAAGCATATACGGGAGGTCAACGGCTTCAAATGGATCGGTGACCGAGTTCCTCTTAGCTTCGAATACGGGATCATGTGGCGGGAATGGGAGGGAGTGTATAACTACATTCTGCAATGAATCTCCCGGAACATCCAGGCCTTCCCATAAATGATAGGAGAACAGAACGGAATGCTCTTCATCCTGAAACTTTTTAACAAGGTCGCTAATCTCCGATTCACCTTCAAAATAGAAAGGATAATCACCCTTCTTGCAGTTCTCCTTGAACCAAAGCAACTCTTCTTTTGATTGAAACAATACGAGTGTCCGTCCTTTGTTCTCCTCGATTGTTCCCATTGTATAACTGAGCTTAGCTAACCGATCTCCTTTTTCAAAGGTCGGCATGTTCATCTTCATCACTTCTTCATAATCAAATGGAGATTCAACCGAGAAGCTATCGAACTTTTTAATCCCCAAGCTATCCGCAATATATTGGAACGATTTATTATCGGATAAGGTCGCTGATGAAAAAATGTATGGAATTTTTTTCGAGAATACTTGTTCAGATAAAATATCCTGGACAAGTCTAGGCATGATGACCAACGTTTTAGTCATTTCATTTTCTTCAAACCACGAAACGGCTTGTTCATCTTTCACGAAGAGAGAAAGTGAGTATCCCAACTGTTCTAAATACTCTTCAGTGACTTTCAAATCATAGTCGTTAATCGTATACATTTCCGATTCAAAAACAAGGCTTTCTTCTAGTTCTTCCACCTTTTCATGAAGTCTTTTAGCAAAATTGGTGATTTCTTTCGACATCGGTATTTCATATCGGTTTGAACCACTTACATGAATTGCCTTTTCGTCGAGCAAATCAAAAAACTCTTCGTTGATATCAATTAAATCTTCTATGATGTACAGCGTTTCCTCACGCACTTGATTAGCTGTTAACAACTCTAAAACTGAAGCGAGGGTTTGTTCACCCACTTTATATGTCAGTGCCTTTTGTGCAGAGAATTCGAGTAAATGACCTTCGTCGAAGATTACACAACTATGTTCTGGCAATAACGGTAGTTGTCCTTCACGCTTGCGCTTATCTTTCGTCCAAACATGTTCCATGAAGAAATCATGTGAACAAATGATTAAGTCACTTGATTTCCGGTAATGATCACGGGAAAGTGTTTGTCCACAACGCTGACGTTTATCACAGGTAAAGCAATTTTGTAACTGGTCCCAGCCTACTTTAGACCAATCTTCATCATTGAGGTATGGATATTGTTTACGATCCCCATAAGGCGTATAAGCATTCATGGAAGAATTGTTATGCACAAATTTAGGGAGTTCATCAAATAGCTGATCGATGCCCTCAGAATCCTCATGATTCACAGCATGATCCAGCTTCTTTAGGCACACATATTGATCGTGGTATTTCGCAAGCCTAACGTCCACTTCAATACCTAAGGCGCTCTTTATTTTTTGTATGTCGCCTTCTTCTTTAACGAGCTGTTCAATCAAAGTCTCATCAGCGCAGGAAATGATTGCCGGTTTATTGGTGTATCTGGCATAACAGATTGCATATAACAGATAAACCAATGTTTTACCCGTCCCTACACCAGCTTCTGCAAAACTTATATTTTTTTCCTTAAAGGCCTTTTCTAGTTGAAAAGCCATGAATATTTGTTCGTCACGTAGCTCGAATCCTTTTTCGGGAAGAATATCGTAAAAAACATCACCCATCCATTCTGAAAGCTTATCATAAAAAGAATCTTCCTTTGTTACCGAAAAAGGCAGTGTTTTTAGCATCCTGGTCTCCCCTTTTATCTATCTTAAGTATATGAATTCAGGTTTTAAAATATATCTAGGCAAAAGTATATTATCCTTCAATTCCTTCACATAGTCAAGGTATTTTGTCATGGCTATTAAAAAGTTTTATGTACTATAGTGTTTATATTGCTAGGGATTGCAAAAAAACAAAAAGACAGACTCCCTAGAGAGCCTGTCTGTAAATACTATAAGGTTGAATTAAGCTTTGTTTACGTTTGATGCTTGCGGTCCGCGTTGACCTTGTTCTACATCAAATGTAACATCTTGGCCTTCTTCAAGTGTTTTGAAACCTTCTCCTTGGATAGCTGAGAAATGTACGAATACATCGTCTCCACCTTCGCGTTCGATGAATCCAAAACCTTTTTCTGCGTTAAACCATTTTACTTTACCTTGTTCCATTTTTGTTGCCTCCTAGTGTGTTTGCCACACATTATATTACTATCCTTGCTCACTGATTAATAAGGTATTCCTTAAATCTGAACAAAAATAATTCACTATCAGAATAACAGAAATGGAAGGGATAATCAAGAATAGAACCCACTTTAGATAAAATGTCCTGACTTTTCAAAATCTTATATTATATTATACCTACTTATTCGCCTCTAGGTTGTCTTGCCGGCCTTTTTCCCCAATATTGATAAAAGTCCGTCCTAATGAATCCATTGAACAGCTTCCTTTTTTTCGTAGCTGGTTTCCCATAAAACTGTTCAAAGTCCGGGTTTGAGGTAATCATGTAAATAGACCACGTATCAAGCTTTTTAAATGCCTCTCCCATCTCTTTATACATCTGCTCAACGGCTTTCTTTTCACCAAGACGTTCCCCATATGGTGGGTTCCCCACAATGACGCCATATTCCTTCCTCGTCGAGATATCCCTCACCTGCATTTGCTTAAAATCAATCAAATCTCCAAGACCTGCTTCGAAACTATTGGCTTTTGAGATTTCGACCATGCGGTGATCAATATCACATCCCGAAATATCCAAATACTGATCGTAATCAGCCAAATCCTCAGCTTCGGTTCTCGCTTCATCCCAAACCTTACTATCCATCCAAGACCAGGTTTCGGAAATGAAGTCACGGTTAAATCCAGGAGCAATATTCTGTCCAATCAATGCCGCTTCAATAGGAATCGTCCCGGAACCACAGAATGGGTCGATGAATGGCTTATCTGGTTTCCAGTTCGTGAGCATTACCAACGCTGCAGCCAAGGTTTCTTTAAGAGGTGCTTCACCTTGCCCAGTGCGGTAGCCACGTTTATGTAATCCAGCTCCTGATGTATCTATCGTAAGTGTTACTAAATCTTTTAAAATCGATACTTCAATTTTAAATAATGGGCCTGTCTCTTCAAACCAGGAAACTTGCTTATACTTACTTTTCAATCGATCGACAATCGCTTTTTTCACGATGGCCTGACAATCAGGAACACTATACAACTGGGATTTAACTGATTTACCGCTGACTGGAAACTCAACATCTACAGATAGGTAATCTTCCCAATTCAAGGCTTTGGTTTTTTCAAACAGCTCATCAAAGGAATACGCCTTGAATTCAGCGACCTTAATTTTCACACGATCGGCACTGCGTAACCATAAATTAGAGCGGGCTATGGCCATTTGGTCCCCTTTGTACATAATTTTTCCGTTTTCAACTTCACAGTCGTAACCCAAGTCACGGACTTCCTTTGCAACAATAGATTCCAATCCCATTGCTGATGTTGCAATAATATCGAATTGTTTCATTCGTCATGCACCTTCTTTCCTATAATCAAAATCGGTTTCCACATTTCCAAAAAGTCATGCAATTCAGTAACGGGTAACGGTTTTGACAAGTAAAACCCTTGAATGATATCACACTTTTGCGTTTTCAAAAAGTCTACTTGCTTTTTAAGTTCCACGCCTTCTGCTATGATTTCCAGATTAAGCGTCTTAGCCATAGTAATAATCGCTATCACTATTGCCGAGTCATCTTTGTCATTATCTACGTTTTTAATAAAACTTTGATCGATTTTAAGAGTATCAATAGGGAATTTTCGCAAGTAACTCAATGATGAATAACCAGTCCCAAAATCATCAATGGACAATTTAAATCCTTGTTGCTTGAGTGAGACTAATTTTTTTATCGAATTCTGGGCATTAGGCATGATTATGCTTTCGGTCAATTCCAACTCCACACGATGGGGATTGATGTTAGTGTCTTGTATGAGGCCAATGACTTCTTTCGCAAAGTTTTCCTGGGTGAAATGCAATCCTGATATATTGATACTTACCTTTAAATCAGGATACCCAGAAATATGGAATTTTCTAATTTCCTCACATGCCTGTTTAATGACCCAATGGCTGATTGGGATGATCAGTCCTGTTTCTTCCGCAATAGGAATGAACTCGGCAGGAGAAACCTGTCCTAATTCAGGAACACTCCAACGCAGGAGTGCTTCCACACCCACCACTTTCCCTGTTTCAAGATGGACCTGCGGATGATAGTGAACCTGAAGCTCGTTGTTTTCGATTGCTGTATGTAGCCTATTTTCTATTGTTCTTCTCCGGGTATCATTCCCCGTTTGTAAATCTTCATGATATAATTCAAAGCTATTAACCCCATTGGCCTTTGCTTTATGTAACGATTTTTCAGCATTTATTAATAATGTTTCAACCTGTGAGCCATCAAAGGGATATAAACTAATTCCGACACTAACTGATGTATATACCTCTTCGTCATATAAATAAAAAGGCTGTTTGAGTGTTGAAATGACATCCTCAGAGACGTGGACAGCTTCTTTTACATGCTTTAAATGGGGCAAGACAATGATAAACTCGTCGCCGCCAATTCGTGCAATCACATTTTCGTTTTTCAACATTCTCTTTATTCTTGCTGCAACTTTTTTCAGCAATAAATCCCCATATCCATGACCTAGTGTTTCATTAATCGCTTTAAATCGTGCAAGGTCTAAGTGTAACACAGCGAGTGTTTGATTGTATTTTTCAGACATTTCGATTAAGCGGCACAGCTCTTCATTCAATAAAGAACGGTTAGCCATTCCCGTCAAAGCATCATACCGAATCAGTTTTTGCAGTTGATTTTCCTGATGCTTCCTATCGGTGATATCAGAAAACAACGCAACATAGTGTGTGACTTCTCCAGATTCATTCGTAATGGCAAGAATCGTTAACCACTCAAGGAAAACCTCACCATTTTTTCGTCTATTCCAGATTTCTCCGCTCCATCTTCCACATTCCCCTATCTCTTTCCACATGGCATCATAAAAATCTTTTTTATGATATCCGGATTGAAGAATATTTGGCTTTTTTCCAACTGCCTCTTCTTCTGTATATCCTGTCACGATTTGAAAGGCTGGGTTCACGGATAGAATGACACCATACTTGTCCGTATATAAGACACTCTCTTCAATATTCATGAAAATTTTTTCAGCAAGGATCCTTTCTGTTTCTTCCCTTACCTGAAAATCATGATGATCAAAAATAACAGAGTAAAACATTTGTCCCTTTAATGAGATTCCACTAATTTTCATTTTACTTTTAAATCGCTCTCCATTTTTACGGATCATAATTGGAGAGCCAGTATAGGATTGACTACTTCGTAATTCCTTACTCATCATTTCAACCTCATGCTCACTGGCAAATAAAGAAGGAAATAAATGGCCACATTGATTAAAATCAGAGTATCCGATAATTTTCTCCGCCGCCTTATTCCATTGGATAATTAATCCTTCTTCAGTATAGACCAAAGCCCCCTCCTGCATTTGCTGCAGCATGGTATCAGCCAATGAAAACACTTCCGGAAAACCAACCTGCATATCCCTCATGTTGAAAACCTCCGATAGTACACTAGTTTATACTTCCATGATAAAGTATTTTACACACGTAGTGTTAAGAAGGGGAAATCCGACATTGTTTTGACATATTTAGATTAGATAAAATTTCATAAACAAAACAAAAACTCTCCTTTCACAAGGAGAGTTGTTCTTTAATTGTTATATGGTAACGTTCTGTAAGCCATGTTTTGTTCCTCAGTACTGCAAGCGACTTGCGTCTCGTACTTCGGCGGTAATCATCTATCTACAGAAGCAATGCTTCTGTCCTTCTCCTCGTTCAATTCCAAGGAAGAAAGCGCCCCTACCATTAATTTGGGTTTCTCGCTCGTGGGGTTTACCTCGTTCCACCCTTTGCATTTCTGCAAAGGCTCCGTCACTGTGGCACTTTTATAGGTATTCATGCCATATCCAAAAGGACTTAGGCATTTTCCCGGCCGTCAACAGTCAAAGACTGCTGCCCAAGCTTATTTTTTCGCCAGGCACGAACACTACGGGCATCTCAGCCCGTGCGAGCATGGACTTTCCTCAACTGCATAAATGCAGCAGCAATTACCCAAACGTTAACATAACATTAATGATTATAACCCATAAACAAATAAAACACAATACAATTTCAAAAAAGAAATAAAACCAAGCAATTAATCGAACAGTTTATTTCCAAAGACATGCTTTTCTAAGTTGGATAACCGTTTTAGAATATCAAAGTTTGTAGTTCCAGGAGTTGCTCCTGGAGCAGGTTGACTCGGACGTTTCGGATTCTCTTCGGTTTGTTTTTTCAATTTAAGATTTTCTTGTTTAAGATCTTCAATTTCCTGATGAAACACTTCATAATCCTTGATGATAAGATCTAGAAACTGGTCTACATCTTCAGGTTTATAACCTCGCATAGCCGTTTTAAAATCTTTTTCAAGAATATCTTTAGCCGTTAATTTTATCTTATCGGATAGCATAAGACTTCACCTCAATACTTTCGCCAATACAATCGACTTTTTTTTATTTTTTCAAATCTGCTTGGATTTGTCAAACAAACACATTTTTATTTAAAATAAGGACAAATTTTTTGCGACTTGCAGGACTACCTTTTGTTTCTAATTTTCATCATAATATGATTATGCTCTGGAAACAACATTTAGTCCATGATTTATTGCTTTATGGTTTAATCGTTAGCCCAGTTATCCTCTTCCGCTACTTGCTGCAAATCGTCAAAGCTAATCTGGTAAATGGGATAGGCTAGGGATTCCGCTTTTTTCATGGCTTCATAATATGGATATTTTGCAGATCCTTCCTTTTCAGGATCGAAAACAATCAACATGGCATCACTTTTCTTGACCATGTAACGATTTTTAACTTTCAACTGCTGTGGTCCTTCATAAGGCTTCTTGAAAATTGATTCGACAAAGTCGGCACGTGTCAAAATGGAACGGTAGAAATCCTGATTCGTCTCATTCCATGACTCTTCCTGATTCAAAAAAGGAGTAAGCACACCCAATTTTAAGGAAGGGTACTCCTCATTCACCTCGAATACCACCTCAGCCCCCCATAGCTCCGATCCTAACTGACCGGAAATGATCACCCATTCAAGTCCATCCTCGACTAAGGGAATGAGCCGTTGCCTAATCGCTTTTTTTATGTATTGTACGCCTTCATGATCATTTTTAAATATCCCTAATTCAAATGCTTTATAACCAGTTAGATACAAAACCTTCATCTAAAGACCACTCCCCCTTTCAGACATTATGTAAGAAAAATAAGGGCTTATTAGGCCCTTAATTTTTTCAGTATCCAAATTGCCTAGGTGGGCAGCAAGGATTGACTGGCGGCATACCACAAATCAAGTTTTGAGTGTAACACTCGTTCACTACAGATTGAGTATGCGGGAAATAGTGTTTATATGTGTTGCAATGTTTATTAACCGTTGTTGTATGAGATGGGTGAATAACAGGAATCACTGTATTAGATACATTTGTGTTTACGTATTGCTGAGTAGGAGATACTTGTGCCGGTGCCGTTTGCGTAGGAAGAGCCTGGGTTTGACCATGTACTGGAGAAACAGCAGTCGGATAGTGTTGCGCTCCCATCACATTGGATTGTGCCCCCATTACATTGGATTTTGCTCCCATCACATTGGATTGTGCCCCCATTACATTTGAGTGTGCTCCCATTACATTGGATTGTGCCCCCATTACATTGGAGTGTGCTCCCATTACATTTGAGTGATATCCCCCACAATTACGAAAATACATATATAATTCGTCCCCTTTCATCAAGATAAGTTTTGCCTTACCATTACAGACTATGAAAAAAAGGGTAGACGTGTACTGATGAAATAACCTATTTATATCAATTAATCCAATAATCAAGGAAAATTCAAACTACGTTTCATCTTATGTGGGCAGCTTTACCTCGTGCTTTTTATAAAAAAGAATAAAAACTATCTTTTAATGATGTAAATAAAACAATCGTCAAACATAGGACAACAAAAAATAGAAATAATGTGGTTTTATACATTTCTTCGCTCCGCTTTCACTATTAAATTTATTGAACGGATGGATGTTTCTACATTCATCCTCGACGACTATCATTTTACACATTATGACTTGAGGCTACAATACTTGTTTACTACATTTTTATCACAAGAATAATTTGGCAATTGGTAGTTATTTATTAATCATTAGAGCTTTTATTGTAGGAGTCTATTTTTCCTTTCAAGCCGCAACATCCTTTTTTCTAATTCCAAAAGTTTTTTCTCCAAGTTCAGCCTATTCCCATTGCCCATTTCCAGCATTTCTTGATATGCCTTCTTGGTGCAAGTAAGGGCAGCAGCGGGATTCTTGGATTGGTGCTCCAAAATTTTTGAGCATTCTATCTGAGCCTGAATCCTCATCAGAGGTATCCCATTTAACGCTACTTCCTTCCAGATTGTAAGTGCCTCGTCATATTTCCCTTGTTTCTTTTTCTGAAAAGCTATTGCATGACCTGCCGAGATCCGGTCTTCCTCATTTCCGACTTCCCTTATTTTTTCATACGCCTCCACAGAGTCTTCCTTTTTCCCTAAGTAGGCGAACCAACGGGCAATCTCCAATGATTCTTCCGTATATCCGTCCATTTGTAGGATTTTTCGGGACAAGTGAATATACAAGGTGATTAGCGATAAAATATCCAATTCATTATGTTTCATGATGCCAAAAAGAATGTCCGGATTCTTCCGTTCAACAAAATCGAAATAAATCATTGGTGCCAAGTACCCTGGGATATCATCTTCGCGTTCAAACCCTAAAATGTCCGTTTCCACTGCAGATAATTTCACTCGTTCTAATTTATCTTTCCAGAGCCGTCTTGAAGCATGATATAAATCAAAGTGACCGAATTCCGGAAGCTTCGGGACATGTTCCTTTATCAAGGTATGCCTTGTTTTTAACTGTGGCCAGTCAAATGCCTTTCCATTATACGTAACAAGTGTTTCATAATTGATGTTCTCAAGAAAGCTTTGGTAAAGCGGGACCTCGCTACCAGGCTGGGGCAGGATATGCTGTTTGACGACGACTTCATCCCCTTCAAAATAAGCGTAACCCAGTAAAAAGATGGTGTTGCCTGCCCCACCACCTAGTCCTGTCGTTTCCGTATCAAAGAAAAAGAGATCTTCGCCCTTAATCCCTTTAGCAGACAAGGGGTGCTCTACAGAAGATTGATTCCATGCCTTTACTATCCCCTTCAACTCCAGGAACGAATACAAACCATGTTTATGTTCCAAGGGATAACGAACTTCACGGACGAAGCAATAATCTCCATCAAAATGGTAGGCACTCGTGTCATTTCCAAGCCACTTTTCAAGAAATGGAATGTCAGTTTTCACCATGTCGTCGCATTCCTTTATCAGTGGTTGTCTATCTTGTGTTTCATGGTTCATATGGGGCTTCATGCGATTCAGTTTATTTTTCAATGACAAAAAGCTACACCTCTATTCATGTAATCCGGCCATTGAATTGTTTTACCGAAAATACAGGTTCAACATCCGGAGAGCTTTAAAATTAACTCGTTCTTTCTTTCAACTAAAATTGGTCTAGCAACTCCACACTTCTCTTTTTGGCACGTACCCCTTCTATTTCAGTCCCTATACATGAAGGGCACCCATCTTTGCATGGGCATTTTCTTATAAGATTCTTCGCTGCCTCTTTCACCTGGTCAAAACGCTTATAAACATCTTCAGCTAGCCCTATTCCACCTGGATAATGATCGTACATAAATATAGTGGGTAGCTGGGTATGTGCCGCTTTTATTTGGGCAACGACATGGATATCATTCCTATCGCACATAACAAGAATGGGAACTACGTGTCCCAAAACATTAGCAACCCCTTGTAGGAGCTGCTCCAGTGTTTTTTCGCCAAGTGTTGAATCAACTTCTTTTATTTCCAACCAAGTTGCGCTAGTATGCAGTTCTTCCTCTGGTAAGTAAATGGGACCTGACCCTATGTTTTCAAATGTCGTTAGTTTTATCTTTTTAAAGATGCTTGGTAAGATATTTATGGTAACATCGCCATAATTGATTGACGATTCCCTCGTATTGACCGTTTTATCTATTTCCAGTACTTTTAGCTGTACGGCTAAGTTTGCATCTGTGTAATATTCCACGTCCACTTCCCGCACATATGCCTTTTTATGTTCCCAATCTAGTTTTTCAACTTGATACTGGACTCCTTCATGTAAATAAATTGCCTCATCATGTAGGAGTGTCATAGCGCTAAACCTATCCATTTCCCCGATTATTTTTACATTTGCCGTTTCTGATTGATCGACTATAACGACATTTTCTTGGGACGCAGACCGTAAACTGATATTTCCAGCCGGGAAAGATTGATTGGCCCAGTAGAATGTATCACCATTTTGGTGAATAACCCTTTCTTCCACTAGATACTCCAAAATTTCTTTCACATCCAAGGGACCAAATTCTTCATTTTCCTTAAAAGGGAGTTCGTAAGCGGCACACTTTAAATGGTCAACCAGGATAATTAAGTTTTCCGGATTAATACGGGCCGATTCAGGAGAACGGTCAAAAAAGTATTCTGGATTTTGTACAATGTACTGATCTATGGGGGTAGAACTTGCCACCATCAGTATCAAAGCTTCCCCATGCCTTCTCCCTGCTCTCCCAGCCTGTTGCCATGTACTCGCCACACTTCCCGGGTATCCTGTCATGACACATACCTGTAACTGCCCTATATCCACTCCCAATTCTAAAGCGTTCGTACTGACAACACCTAGAATATCGCCTTCCCTTAAGCCCCGTTCTATTTCCCTTCTTTGTTTTGGGAGATATCCTCCGCGATAGCCCCTAATGGATTTCGACCCGATTTGACCTTTCACGAGGTCCTGCAAATGACTTAATATGATTTCCACTCTAACTCGGCTACGAGCAAAAACGATGGTCTGGATTTTATTCTTCAAGAATTCCTTTGCTAGGTTGTTAACCTCTACAGTTGCACTTTTCCTGATGTTCAAGGGCTTATTAACAATTGGCGGATTATAAAAAACGAAGTGTTTTCTACCGCTAGGCGCTCCGTTATCATCTATTAAGCGCATGGGATTACCAGTTAGCTGCTCCGCCAATTCTTTCGGGTTGGCGATTGTAGCGGATGTACATATAAAGATCGGATTACTTCCATAAAATTTACAGATTCGTTTCAACCTTCTAATGACATTGGCAACATGGCTTCCAAACACGCCCCTATATGTATGGAGTTCATCAATGACGACATACTTGAGATTTTCAAAGAGACTCACCCACTTTGTATGATGCGGTAAAATGGCCGAATGCAACATATCCGGGTTTGTAATCACGATATGACCAGCTTTTCTCACCACCTGGCGAATGGCAGGCGAAGTATCCCCATCGTAGGTGTAGCTTTTGATGTCTATCCCCATTTCACTGATTATCTCGTTCAGTTCGCTTTTCTGATCTTGGGCTAGAGCTTTAGTCGGGAAAATATACAACGCACGGTTTTCCCCATTTTCTGCAATGGATTGTAACACTGGAAGGTTATAACATAGTGTTTTTCCCGAAGCCGTAGGTGTTACGGCTACAATATTTTCTCCTTTCCTCAATGTTTCATATGCTGTGTATTGATGGCTATACAGGTCACCAATCCCTCTTTTTTGCAAAGCATTTTTAATTCTATCGTCAACGCTGGAAGGCAACGGTCTCGTCTTCGCTTCCCGCGGTTCAATTTCATGCCAATTAATTATATTTTCATTTTCCCTTAATTCTTTTATTAATTCCGAAAGTGATTTCTTTCCAATCATACTAGTCACCTCTTTGTACATAATAGTTTACCGAATAAACGTTTGGTTGACCAGTTGGGATATACTGCCAAACAAAAAAAGACCTAAAACTGCTTAGGTCCATAGTTAGTGTAATTTTAGCTTTCACCAATTGATAAAATTTTCACCTTCTACTATTTGACTTCTTCAATGAAATGTTCAATTTCACTCGTAAGCCTTTCAGGGTCTTCAAGCATTCCCATATGGCCGCATCCTTCTAGGACTACCTCTTTTATATTCTTACCCTTTATGGAAAAGGTCTTTTCCGGGGCGATGACTTTATCCTTTTCACCTGCGACCAAAAGGACTGGTAGCTTGGTATCCTGTAAGACGTAATTTTTATCTTTTCTATTTCTCATAGCATGTAACGATCCAATTGCCGCTGTTTCCCTCGTTTGATATCCAATCCTCTTAACCTGCTCGATTTGAGGGTCATTGGAATCCGCAAATAACTTAGGGATGAGTCCATCAATGAAAGGCGGCATACCATCAGCCTCAATTTTTTCAACTGCCTTCATGCGCCCTTCCTTCCCTCCCTCATCATCCGGAAAAGCAGTAGAATGAATAAGTGAGAATCCGTTCAATTTTTCCGGGAACTTCTCAGCAAAGGCCAAAGTTATATAGCCTCCTAGAGAATGCCCGAATAAATATACCTGCTCGATATCCTGGTCTTCTAAAAAGAGTGCAATATCCTCAGCCATATCTTCAATAGAAAAAGATGTTACATTCGATTCGCTTGCTCCATGGCCACGCAGGTCGACCGCAATGACTCTATACTTTTTCTGCAAGTTTGGAATTAGCTTCTGCCAATATTCATGGCTCCCGCAAAATCCATGAATTAACAATAGTGTATCTTTTCCTTCGCCTCGATCTATGTATGATAAATTACCGCTTCCAGTCATCTTCAATCCCCCATCCCCAAGATTATGTTTAATATTGTTATTCCCCGTGGGTCTATATCTAAACCACTTATGTCCATTCACACATCTTTAGCCTCTACATAGCCTATAGGCAAAGGAGTTTTTTAGATAGGAGGACCGTGATGACCCCTTTTGAAAAGAATGATCAACCCCAAGAAAGAAAAGAACCTTTTACCCACTTCATTAACAAAATGGATCGTTTGTTCTCTGAAAGGCCCGCCAGAGGCATGCTACAGTCCCTGGACGGATTCTTTGGCTCAGCTAAAGAACAAACTTTCCCCATCTACCTTGATGAAACAAATTCGGAATATATCCTTACCGCAAGCTTGCCCGGTATTCCCAGGAGCCAAATTTCCATCGATTTATTGCCACAATCCGTGACCATCTCCACGAAGTCCAAAGTAGGGGAAAAGTTTCGCCAACCCCCAGGCTTCATTCAAAATACGCAATCATCTAGTCAGTTAACAAAAACCATTTCCTTTTTAAAACCAATCGATGAACAAAATGTAAGGGCTAGGCATCGCGATGGCATCCTAACGCTTAATCTGCCTAAAGTGAAAGGGAATCGAATTGAGATCAACGATTGAATTAGGGCAAACTTAAGTAGACGTAAAAAGTGGCTGGGTCACTTTTACGTCTACTTTTTTATTTTACCCATCTAAACTTTGAAGAACCCCCCTACTCCCTTGACCATCGAAGAAACTTGAGAGACCGTATTCATCATTTGTCCAGCCGTATTCATCATTTTTGTAATATCCATCGATCCGTCCTGTGTTTTAAATTGGTTCATGACAGACTTAATTCCCGAAGGCTGCTGCTTTTGCATGAATTGTTGTTTTGGATATGGGTTATAAACTTGTTGTTGCATTTGCGGAGGTCGTTTCGTCGGCTGTAGCGGGTTATCAAAAGGGTTGAAGCCTTGAGTTTGTTTTGGCATGTATTGATTGACAGGCATTTGTTGATTGGGATACATAGGTTGAATAGGTGGCATTGTCTGATTCGGTGGCATTGGCTGCATTACACTACTGCCCGGGGCCGCCCCTGTATTCATGGCCTGTTGTGGCACCGGTTGGTAGGATGGAAAGGCAGGTTGCTGGTATGGGTCTTGATAGGGTGGCACCAAGCCTCCATTATACTGGGGAGAATAATGGTGCATATTCGGGTCCTGAATGGGTGACTGCTGAGGGTACGGCATTGGTTGCTGATATCCCCCCCAGTATTCAGGCATGGATTGCGGGTACTGCTCTTGATTAGGGAAGACAGGATTATAATCCGATCTCATCATGTTCTATGCGTCTCCTCTTTTTTCCTGACATGGTTCCATTATTATATGAAAAAAGAGGATTTTAGTGTTTGGAAGATCATGATAGTAATCTGTCCACTTCTGATTTCACATTGTGAAGGATATACTCAATGGATTGAACATGGCTTTTAAACCGTTTATAGCTGGTCTTCGGAAAGAATGCCTGAACCGCGACATCCGAAAGGTTATTGGCCGTTTGTTCGATTTGTTCAGGAAATAGATGTTTGAATGGCGTTTCTTTCATCCACTCTTTTATTCCATGCTCCCATTCCGCACAATTTGCTTGGACTTGATCGGCAAACGGCTTGACCTCCGTAAAGAAGTCTTTTTCTATTCCTTCCTTTCGAACACTTTCATAAATTTCATTCGCTTGACTTACGTAATGTATTAATTGTTCGGTTAATTTTTGAAGTTTCTCTTTTTGCACGATGAATTCCTCCGTAGCATGTTTCCAACAGTATAATCGAATTGACGAAAAAATGAAATTCTAGCGACTCATACTTATACACTTTATACTTCCGCTAAAATTTTGGGTACCACCATTGATTTTATTGATTTAACGGGATAAGGTCGGCTTATTTCTTCTGTCTCAACCAAGAAATCCCCGGCTTTCTCCATCGCTTCCTGTGCGTCATCCACTAAATTGTGCTGCTCCGCCCATAGCTTACAACGAGACGTATTCATGGTCTCACCATAAGCATTTTCCAATTGATCCAGACTGGTACTGATTTCAGCTATCATACTTAAAATTTCTTCTGTTGCTACACTTTTATTGATCATGCTGACCCCTCCCATTTCTATACCTGTTACTATTCTTTTTTTAAATAAAAAGCCCTTCTAGGTTGACAAAACTAGAAGGGAATCGGCAAAGAAAGTGTAATTTTCTTAATTTATAGGGGCCTTCGACAATATGGAGCGAATGAAGCTGGCCATTTTAAACAAGAATACAAGCAGGAGGTGATTTATTTGCAGTCGAATGAAAGCAGACAGCAAAAAAACGAAAAACGACAAAAGCCGCCGGCAGAAAAGGCAGGAAAAGGTAATCCAAAACTTAGTGGTGAAAACAAACCCTCTACCTAAACGAATAGGGGTATGACCACACATCAGGGAAGGCGGAAACATCGCCTTCCCTACTTCTTTTTCAAGACCAGCTTTTTGAGCAAGATGACCGTATGCAATTGTTTTTGTTTACGATCGAACCAATCGGTCAAAAGAGGATTTTCTTTCCACTGCGGTTCGAAAAACCATTCTTTTTTTAATCTTTTCTTTATACACCATTTCTCCGGGAGAATGGGATGATGATCGATGATTGGATAAACCATACGCAGCATCGGCGTTTCATGTAGCCTGGGTATCTTTCTGTACTGTTCATAATCAAACCTCGATCCGGTCGGCTCCGTTCGACTGGCGAATTCCAAAAATAATGGAAAAAGCTCTTTCCTAAAAAGAAGATCAGCCAACCTTTTCCCCAATTCGATTCTTTCATCTAGATTCCAAAAATGAGAAACGGATGCGCCATATAACACCCCTTTACATGTGGGAAATAATACGGAGCTAAAATGCATACAATCCTGTAGAAAAAATAAGATGGAATGAAATACGAGAGATCGCTTTTTTATGATGGGTTCAATGATATTCTGTTCATTTATAATAAGGGCGGTGATTAATCTTTCTTGATTTCCATCCTCCCAAAAAGAGTACCACTCATTTATGATGAAATCAGTAATAAAAAAATATGGACATAAGTGAAACAAAGGGCGCTTAAATTTCGTCGAATAATGATAGATGAGTAACTGCGGATAGGCATCCTCAAAAATCCGCCAATTCGCTTCTTCGTAAGCAAGGAATAACTGACGTTTATATTTAGAACCTAATAATTGCGAATACCAGACCCCTTTAAGATCACACATATTCCAACCTGCATTACGGGAAACCATCCCTGCTAGAAAGGACCATTTTATTTCAGGATGAAGCAGGAAGAATTTTTCATAAGCTTGGGTTCTGGATATATTATCTTTGTTCCATTTAGCAGTTTGACCTTTTATAATAGATAACAATTGCTTTTCCATGCTTGTAATCTGATACATAAGAACCACCACTTCCAGGAATTATGACATTTTTCAATTGTTAAATCCTATCGTTCTAAGAAACAATTCTTTTTATTCACATTTTGGATTCTTTTTTTGCTAATATAGATAGGTGAAAAAAAAGGAGGGGTAAAAGTGGCATTCAATTATCCCAACGGACGAAAGTTCGTACCGCAGCCCATGAAAGAAAGGAAAAGTCCACTAAAGAAGTTCAGTTACAGTAATCGTGGAAAAACATTAGAGGATGATTTGAATGAAACCAATCAGTATTATTTAGCGCACGGGATTGCTGTCATACATAAAAAGCCGACACCCGTACAAATTGTGGATGTCCACTATCCTAAAAGAAGTGCTGCCGTTATTAAAGAAGCTTACTTCAAGCAAGCATCGACCACGGATTACAATGGGGTCTATAAAGGTAGATATATTGATTTTGAGGCCAAGGAAACAAAAAATAGGAACTCTTTCCCTCTCAAGAATTTTCACGAACACCAAGTTGAACATATGAAGCAAATCGTTCAGCATGATGGAATTGCATTTGTTATTATCCGCTTTTCTGCGACGGATAGTATATACTTAATGAGCTCCGAACAACTGGTGTTGTATTGGAATCGGATGAAAGACGGTGGACGCAAATCCATTACCCTTGAAGAGGTCAAGACCAGTTCAAAGAAGATTGCGCTTGGCTTTCAACCGAGAATTGACTATATTAAAGTAGTAGATTTACTTATCGCAGAAAATTTTTAGTTTTTTTCTAGAAAGGCAGGTTAGCTGTAATGGCTGAAAAATATAATACAAGAGAAGAACGTAGAAAGCAGGGTCAGGCACAGAAGAAGGCACCAAAAAAAGGGCCGAAAAAACCCACGAACATGCTTAAGCGAGTTTTTCTCATTCTCGTTACAATTGGAATTATTTGTTTAGTTGCTGGAGGAGCTACATTAGCTTACTTTATCAGTGATGCTCCAAAGCTCGACGAAAGCCTTTTAAAAGACCCCGTTACCTCGAAGATCCTTGATGAAGAAGGTAAATTACTTGGAGAGGTCGGCACTGAGAATCGTGACTTTGTCAATTATGAAGATATACCTGAACTAGTCGAAGACGCATTCCTGGCAACAGAAGATTCCCGTTTTTATTCCCACCATGGGGTTGACTTCCTTCGTTTAGGCAGCGCAGTCCTCGCCAATGTCAAAAATGGCTTTGGTTCAGAAGGTGCTAGTACTTTAACCCAACAGGTTATCAAACGCTCTTATTTAACACCTGATAAAACGATTAAAAGGAAAGTCCAAGAAATGTGGCTGGCCATACAGCTAGAAAGAAAATATACAAAACAAGAAATACTGGAAATGTATGTGAACAAAATTTTCTTTGCCAATCGTGCAAACGGGATTCTGACGGCTTCGCAAACATATTACGGGAAAGACTTGGATAAATTGGACCTTAACGAAGTGGCCATGCTTGTCGGGTTACCGCAAAGCCCAAGTCGCTATGATCCATATAAATATCCAGAACGGGCAAAAGAACGTCGCGATATTGTACTTCATCTCATGAATAAACATGGATATATTAGCGAACAGGAAATGAAAAAGGCACAAAACGTTAAAATAACAGCCGGACTTCAAGAGGTCGATAAAAACCAAATCGATACGACTGCTTATGATGCCTTCATAGATTTGGTAATAGAAGAAGTCGGAAATATGGGTGACTATAATGTGTTTACAGATGGTCTGGAAATCCAAACGACCATTGATAAAGACGCCCAAGAATACGTTTATAAAATGTTGAATAGTAATGATATCGTTAGTTATCCAAGTGAAGATCTACAAGCCGGTGTTACTTTGCTTGATACGCAAACAGGCGAAATTAAAGCCGTTGGCGGTGGCAGGAACACGAACGTCAAACGCGGGTGGAACTATGCAACAGATGCTAAGCGTTCACCAGGGTCGACAATCAAACCTATCTTAGATTATGGTCCAGCTGTCGAATATTTAAACTGGTCAACCTATCAACCTATTAAAGATGAGGAGTATACCTACTTTGATGGAACTCCCCTCAAAAATGCATCAGGTACTCATTATGGAACGGTTCCTATTCGAGAAGCTCTCGCAAGATCATTGAACATACCGGCCTTGAAAACATTCCAAGAAGTCGGCAAAGAACGAGCACGTGATTTTGCAATCGACCTTGGCATTCCTTTTGATAAAGATAAGGAAATCAACGAATCCGCTTCAATTGGCGGTGGCACAGATGTTTCTACTCTAGAACTTGCCGGAGCATATGGGGCCTTTGGTAATGGCGGGATTTATAACGAACCACATACCGTCAAGAAAATTGTATTACGTGATAAAACAACCATCAAGAACAAAACAGAAACAAAACCTGTTATGAAAGATTCCACGGCTTTCATTGTCACGGATATGCTGAAAAGCGTCATGACAGAAAGTTACGGAACAGGTAGATTGGCCAACATACCTGGGCTTCCAGTCGCTGGTAAGACTGGTTCCACTAACTTCACGCCCGCACAACGTGCAGCAAACAACATACCTGCTTCAGGGGTAAAGGACAGCTGGATGGCTGGTTACACGACTAACTATACCGTTGCCATATGGGCGGGTTATGATAATAGTGCAGGCAAAAAGATGGAATACCTAGGCGATTCTTCTCAAAGAATACCAAAATTCATCTTTAAGAATTTGATGGAACACATGGCCCAATCAAAAACAACGAAAGACTTTGAACAGCCGAGCAGTGTTGCAAAAGTTGGTGTCATTAAAGGGTCGAATCCTGTAGTGAAAGCCAATCAATACACTCCAAGTGATAGAATCAGTTATGAATACTATGTTAAAGGCCACGAGCCAACACAAGTTACCACAGAATATGAGAAAATAGATACACCTAGTGTCAGTGCGTCTTATAATCAGGAAAGCAATGAAATTCAGCTTTCATGGTCTCATAGTGATGGAGATCCACAATTTGAAGTCCAAATGTCTGTTGACGGCGGCTCAAAAAGTGTTCTCAAAAAATCGAAGGATACTAGTTTAACCATTCCAAACCCTACACCGGGAAGTAAATATACTTTTTCTGTCGTAGCCATCGTTGATAATCAACGAAGCGACCCTGCTGGTGCTACAGTAGAGATTCCTAGCGTTATTGAAGAAGAGCCTGAGGAAGAGGAAGATATTGAAGAGCCAGCCGAAGATGAGGATCTGGAACAAGATACTCCTACTGAAGACGAGGGTAATGAAGACGAAGAGAAAGATAAAAACCCAGACCAGGGCAACACAGATAACAATGGGAACAATGGAAACGGTAACGGTAATGGTAATGGCAATGATGATGCCACCAAAGACGATGAGGATATCGAAGATGAGGATCCAGGAAAAGTTGATGAGGATAAACCTGCGGATACTCCTGAGCCCGCTCCTGACCCAGAAAAAGACAAAAACAAAAACAAAGATAAAGAAAATAACAATTAAAAAAGGGGCTGTCCCAAAAGTCAGGAAAATGACTTTTAGGGCAACCCTTTTTTTATGAAATTTATGCACAAAAAAATCGCCCTTTTTAGTAAAATGAAGTTACCACACACCATTTACGAAAGGACGATTATTTATGAGCAATCCAAAGATTACTACAGAAAATTATAACATGGAACAAACTATACTACCACTCACCATTCAAGAGGAAACTACCGTTCCTCAAAAA
>NZ_JBIWCZ010000002.1:0-467744 GCF_044761765.1 Peribacillus sp. NPDC097284 | reverse complement strand
AGCATCCTCATCACTCCAAGTTTTAATACTTCTATTTTAAAACAAAAAAAACTGTAGGCAAAGTCGATTTTCATCGAGTTTGTCTACAGTCTGAACAGAGCCTTTTGAGCTCTGCTTTTATGTCGCTTATAAACCCCGTAATAAATAATGGCAACCATATTTTACACTTCTTACTCGGTTTTGCGCCCTGCTTCCAGATAAATTCAACTCTTCAAAGCGAGTGTCCCCACCCCGTAAGGAAATGCCAATGAATACAGTACCCACTGGTTTCCCTTCTTGTTCATCGGGTCCTGCCACTCCAGTAAAACTGATACCTACATCTGCATCAAGCTTCTCCCGTACCTTAGAGGCCATTTCCATGGCACACTCTCCGCTCACGACGCCATGAGTTGAAATGGTTCCTTCGCTTACGCCTAGCACATCCGCCTTTGCATCGTTTGTATAGCTGACAATACCGCCTTTGAACACTTTTCCAGCACCTGGTATGGTCGTTAACTGTTCTTGAAACATTCCACCGGTCAAACTTTCCGCCGCCGCGATCGTTAGCTTACGGACCGTTAATTCTTTAACCAGTTCTTTTATCAGCGATGTATTATCACTTCCATAATAATATTGACCGACCCGACTAAGGATTTCCTTCTCCGCTCCCAAAATAAGCTCTTCACACTTTTCTTTAGACGATTCTTTTGCTGTAATCCTTAAAGTCACTTCCCCTTCAGCTGCAAGTGGGGCAATGGTTGGATTGGTTTGGTCTACGAGAAGATCTTCTATCACCGTTTCCAGCTCCGCTTCCCCTATTCCGTAGAAACGAAGAACCTTCGAATCAATTCGTTCATGCTTTTCAAGCCTTTTCATGATTGCTTCATATCCGTAGTTTAAGAACATTGGTTCCATTTCGCTTGGTGGACCAGGAAGCAGCATATATGTGATTCCCGATTTAGCCAAGACCATTCCGGGTGCCATGCCATGGTCGTTTGGCAATACATCACAGCCTTCCAAAACAAGAGCCTGCTTCTTATTATTTTCAGTCATTGGACGACCGCGCTTTTGAAAGTACGCTTCTATGGATTGTAGTGCATCCTCATCAAAGACGAGCTTTTTCCCAATGTGGCGAGAAATTGTCTCCTTCGTTAAATCATCCTTCGTTGGACCAAGGCCACCAGTAAAGACAATTAAGTTAGCCCGTGACTCAGCAATCTCTATGGCTTGTTGCAGACGACGGTCATTATCTCCGACGACAGTATGGTAAAAAACATTGACACCCATTTCAGCAAACTGTTGCGATAAAAACCTTCCGTTTGTATTGTTAATTTGCCCCAATAGAAGTTCAGAGCCCACTGCAATGATTTCTGCATCCATATCAACGACCCCTTCGTTACTTAGAATTAATGAAAGCTTGCTTGTTTTTCACAAAATAATCGGCCCCAGACCATATTGTAAAGATTAACGCAATCCATAGAGCGATATTGGCAAATGGAAGCGAAATAAAAGCAAATGGCAGGTTATGAAGCAATAAAGCAGATATTGAGACAATTTGTGCCCATGTTTTAATTTTACCCAATTGGTTGGCCGCGACCACTTCACCCGTACCGGCTAAAACCAGGCGTAAACCAGTAACGGCAAATTCCCGACTGATAATGACGATGGCAATCCAGGACTGGCCATACATTAAATTTAAGTCAACTAAAACAATCAATGCTGCCGAAACAAGTAATTTATCGGCCAACGGGTCTAAAAACTTCCCTAAATCAGTAACCAAATTATATTTTCTTGCAAAATGACCATCAATCCAATCCGTAGTAGAAGCTATGATGAAAAGTATAGCCCCCGCTAGATGCGCCACCGGCAATGTATACTCTCCCCAAGTAAGTGTTCCCCAAGAAAAAGGTACGAGCATGATGATTAAAAAAACTGGAATTAGACAGATTCTTGCTACTGTAATCTTATTAGGCAGATTCAAACTTTTAACCTCCAAAATATACGCTTGCTTTTAGGCAATGCGCTTTCCATCATTGTAATGTGGCCAATGGCCAGGTTTACCTATGTATAATTTACCTCAAAATCATTGATGTATGCCGGTTTAACATGGACATTTTCCATATAGAAAAGAGAAAAATAGTCATCTAAGAGATGACTATTCCGCTTTCGTAAATTGTATCGTAACCAATTGCGTAGTCATATCATTGGGTGAAATAGTATACTCAAGCTTTTCATCATTGACAAAAATTTCCGTTTCGTTTGCTCTACCAATATTAATGACAGCTTCTTTTTCTTCAGTAAAATCTATTTCCTCACTTTCATTTTCCTTGATTGTCCCTTGGAAAAGTAATTTCCCTTCACCATTTGTAATACCTACCCATGGCGAACCTTTAGAGGAAACTTTCAATTTGAAAGTATCCGAACCTTTTAACTCATACGTACTATTTTTACCGCTAGAACTGACAACAGTCAAATCCTGCTCAATCTTTTCTTCTTCTTCTTCTACAGCATTGTCTTTATCCTTTTTATCAGCTGTATCTGTTTCTTCTTTCTGGTCTTTATCTACTTTTTCTTCTTTTTCGTTAAACTCATTACTTTCGTTATATCCAACCACTTCATTCGGTTTATCGCTCTTTTTATCATTGTCATTGGACTTACTCATACTATTGGAAACCAACACCCAAATCAATATAGCGACACCAATTACCACGATCACACCTAGGATTTTAGGCAACATCTCTACAAATTTGGAGTCTTTTGCCGGAATCGTCTTACGGGTTTGTACCCTTGAAAGCTGTTCAGGCAGTTCCTCGCTATAGACAGATGGCACGTCGCTCTTGAACTCCTCGAATATTTCATCAGGGTCCAGACCTACAGCTTCACAATATTGCTTGATGAATGCCCGCACATAAAACTTTCCGGGCATCATACTATAATTTCCCTCTTCAATCCCTACAAGATACCGCTTTTGAATCTTTGTCAGTTCCTGTAAATCATCAAGGGTAAGCCCTTTGGCTTCCCTAGTTTCTTTTAATCGATTACCTAATTCAGTCAAATAAAACACCTGCCATTTTAAAAGTCAAAGGATCCAAATTCCGAACCAGAAAACTGATCTTTTTGGTCCACAACTTCATATGTAATTTCTTCTTCTGGATTGTTTCTTAGTTCAATAATATAATCAAAGTCTTCGAGCGTATACTCCGTATTTTGAACAAACACATCTGGATGTTCAATGACTTTGACAGCATCAAGCCTCATTATTTCACGGATAAGCTGCCAATGTCTCTCATTGGCGCGACGGGTTGATACAATTCCGTCTAGAATAAACAAATTATCATTATTGTACTCATCCTCGATAAGTTGACTGCGAATCGTCTGCTTTAGAAGGGTAGATGACACAAACAACCATCTTTTATTCGCACAAACGCTTGATGCAACTATCGATTCGGTCTTTCCGACTCGGGGCATTCCTCGAATACCGATTAACTTGTGACCTTCTTGTTTGAATAGTTCGGCCATAAAGTCCACCAGTAAGCCCAATTCATCACGAACAAATCTGAATGTGTTTTTTTCATCGGCATCACGTTGTATATAACGGCCATGTCTGACCGCAAGCCGATCGCGTAATTTGGGTTCTCTAAGTTTAATGACCTTTATCGTATCCATCGTATGGAGAATGGACTCAAATCTCTCTATATTTCGGCTGTCGTTTGCCCTTAAAAGCAAACCTCGCCTGCCTTGGTCGACACCGTTAATAGTGATGATATTAATGGATAGCATACCCAGCAAAGATGATATGTCCCCTAATAAACCTGGACGGTTAACTTGAATTTCATATTCAAAATACCATTCTTTTTTCTCCACGATAACACTCCTTAAGCCTAGAAGCTTTTATCCAACCATCGAGTATTACTTATCCATCATACTATTTCATCTTCTTTACTTTTAAATTATTACTGTCTAGATTCTATAATATAGTATTTCTTGATAAGTTAAAAGGAAAAACCCTATAAAAAATCTCCATTTTCATTGAAGGATAGCGGAATATTTTATATAACCAAGATAAAGGCCCCATTACAAGGGTAACGGGGCCTTTATCTTCACATATTTACTTTGTTCCGTTGTTCTCGACTAACTTGACCATTACATTTGCCATTGCTTGTTTTTCCTCATCGCTCGCAACGGACCAAAGATCAGCTAGCACTTTTTCTTGGTCGTTTTGGGGCTCAACCTGCTTAGCTAAGTAATCACCGATTTCGAAAGCCAAGCTATTTACTGTCTCATCATTCAACCCTTGGCGTTCACCCTCATTAAGACGGTCTCCCAAGAAATTTTTCCATTGATCCCAATTGTCTAATACAGACATGTGTGGTCACCCTTTCCTTCAAAATAGTACAAGTATATTTTGTGAAGGAAACGATGAAATTATGCATCTTAAAAAATTTTATTCAAGTGTACCAACCGCCATTTACACCAAGGATTTGCCCGGTTATATAAGAAGCCTTATCGGAAAGTAAATAGGAAACGGCTTCCGCCACTTCCTTGGCACTCCCCATCCTGCCCATTGGGATGTCGCCTTTAATGATTTCCAAATCCTCCGCACTAAAAGATTCCAGCATGGAAGTTGAAATCGCGCCAGGGGCGACGGCGTTTACACGAAGTCCATTTAATGATACTTCTTTGCTTAATGCCTTGATAAAGGCATTTTGCCCTCCCTTGACCATCGAATAAAGCACTTCACATGAAGCACCTGTCTGACCCCAGATGGATGTAACTGCGACGATGGCCGCCTTTTCTTGATACATTAATTTAGGCAACAATTCCTTGGTTAATTGAAAAGGGCTGGTCACATGTAGCTGAACCATTTCATTGACAATCTGCTCAGTCATGTCTGATATGAGTCCATAATAACTATTCCCGCTATTAAGGACGATGGCATGAAGAGCAAATATATTTTCCACCAATTTTTTGTAACCGTCCCCGGTAGACAAATCTGCCTGAATCGGGATGAGTTCGACCTGAAATGGACGAAGTTGTTCAATTAGATCATGAATGGCTTCCTCATTGCTATTGTAATGTAAATAAAGTGAATAATTTTCTTCCGCAAGTTTTAAAGCAATTTCCCTGCCGATTCCTCCGCTAGCTCCCGTTATAAGGGCAAAACGCTTTTCCACTTTCATGCCCCCTCTATATGTTATTTAGGAAGTACCTCACAGACCGTCATCCGCTCAACGGAGATTAGATCCTTGGCAATCTGTTCGATGTCTTCCATTTTAAGTTTTTCCAAAACTGCTACCACATCGAATAATTTCATCTCATTGAATGCATACCGCGTAAATTGGTTGGCAATATATTCGGGTGAATTCAGTGAGCGAAGGAAAGAACCAATTTTTTTCTTAATTGTTCTTTGCAAACTTTCTTCACTTAAACCAGTACCTTTTTTAGAATTCTCCAGGATTTCCAACAAAGACTTTGTTAATTTTTCAGGATTGGCCGTGTCTCCACCAATTAAAGCGAAACCAAACCCTTGTTCCTGGGTATAATCATACGAGAAGCTTTGATCAATCAATCCCTCCTCATACAGGCCTTCATGAAGGGATGAACTTTTCCCGAACAGCATTTCTAAGTATATATTCGTTGCCAGTTCCCGTTTCAAAAGTTGTTCGCCTGTTTGAAAAACATCATTGGCCTTGATTCCAATCATCACTTTCGGTGTTTGAACATTCATTTTTAAAATGTCCTTATCCTTAGCTACTGTATCGGGCTCCTTTTCGAATCTCCGTTCGATTTCCGGTTGTTCCCGGTAGTCTTTACCGTTTTGATTATCCCGTATCTGCTTCATCGTTTTCTCCACATCCACTGGTCCTACAACGAATAATAGCATGTTGCTTGGATGATAGAACGTATTGTAACAATCATAAAGCATGTCTTTCGTAATATCTGCGATTGATTCGACTGTGCCTGCGATGTCGATCTTCACAGGATGGTGATGGTACATGTTCGCAATCGTACCAAAATATAAACGCCAATCAGGGTTGTCATCATACATATTAATTTCTTGTCCTATAATGCCTTTTTCCTTCTCGACGGTCTTCTCGGAGAAATAAGGTTCTTGGACGAAGTCTATTAATGTGGTTAAGTTCCTTTCAAAATTCGATGTGCTCGAAAAAAGATAAGCCGTCCTTGTAAACGATGTGAAGGCATTGGCGGACGCACCCTGCTTAGAGAATTGTTGAAACACGTCTCCGTCTTCTTTTTCAAATAACTTATGCTCTAAGAAATGGGCAATTCCATCCGGTACTTTTGTAAATACTTCTTGGTTCAATGGTTTGAAATGGCTGTCAACTGAACCGTACTTTGTCGTAAACGTGGCGAATGATTTGTTAAACTCTTTTTTTGGAAGAATATATACCTCTAATCCATTCTCCATTTTTTCATGATAGAGCTCTTCTTTTAATTGGGCGAATTCAATTTTTTCCATTATTCTTGCACCTCCGTTCCAGATAGGAAGTAAATTGTATCTAGCTCAATCTTTTGGCCAACTTTGATAATATCTTCCTTGGTTGTCTGTTCCGTTTTTTCAAACCATTCATCAAGTGAGATATCTTTCCCCGATAGAACATTATGATAGAGGATTTCGACTAATCCCCTTGATACATCAATGGTTTCTAGAAGTTGATTTTTAATGACAGCTTTCGTTTGCTCCAATTCTTCTTCCGAAAAATTCCCTTGCTTCATTTCCTTCATTTGTTCATGAATGATATCTATCGCCTGCTTATAGTTAGCATTTTCGATGCCAGCCATCACCATTAGAAGTCCCTTATGACTTTCAAGTCTTGAGGCAGCATAATAAGCCAGGCTTGCTTTTTCCCTGACATTGATGAAAAGTTTTGAATGTGAAAAACCGCCAAAAATCCCATTAAACAGCTGGAGGGCATAATAGTCGGGATCTCCATATGAAATATGCGTCCGATACCCCATATTCAACTTCCCTTGTTTCACATCAGCACTCTCAATGATTTCTTGTTCTTTCTCAACTTTTCCCCCTATATTTCTTTGAAGTCGGGCCGGAACCCGTTCCGGAAGGGAAATATATCGGTCAGCCAGCTTCTCCACTTCTGACTCATCAATATCACCAATGACATACAGATCGATATCATCCTGAGCCAGCATTTTTTCATAAAAAGCATAAAGTGATTGTGGAGTAATGGTCTCCAGGTCTTCTAAATTGCCACTGGCCTCCAAAGCATATGGCTCATTTTTACACATTTCCTCGACAAGACGAGTAGCGGAGTATCTCATTTTATCATCATAGATTGACTGAATACGTTGCCTTAATGACCTGATTTCATTGGTAACAGTCTTGGCATCAAAAGCCCCTCCATTTGTTTTGGGATGAAAGATCACTTCAGAAAGCAACGCAAAAGCTTTTTCCAGAAGGGGGGTCGGGTCGCTTAAGAACTTTTCGTTGACGATATCAATGGTAAAGCTCACGACTTGATATTCCCCTTTTTTTGCCACATCGACGTAAAAGCCCGCTCCATATAGATCATCCAAATAAGACCGAAGCTCGGGCGTAGTTGGGAATTTACTTGTACTGCTTTGAAGCACATATGGCAATAAAGCACGGTATGTAACGGAATCCTTAGTCAGTGGAGCTTTCATTTTCAACACGAGCGTGTTTGTTTTATATTTATCCGTATGGACAATATGCAGCTTATATCCGCTTTTTTCTGTAACTGTGTCGGATGCAATAGACATGGATTAATCCTCCTCGATATGGAATGCATTCTTAATTAAGTTATTGTTTGTAGATACGTAATCTTTTAAACATCTCCTTAAAATATACATGTCAAAGGAAAATTCATGCAAGTTGCAGGTACTTTTTTTGTAAAAGTTCCAACTTAACTATCTTTACTCTGTCCCTGACATGAAAAAAAACGGTCAGCATTATAATAGCTGACCGTCAAACTTTTATCTGTTTCCTTTGATATACGGCTGACCAGATGCCTTAGGTGCATCTGCGCGACCGATGAATCCAGTTAATGCGATAATTGTTAGAACATAAGGCGCAATTAATAGATAGACAGATGGTATGTCTTTAAAGAATGGTAAGCTTGATCCCACAATACTCAAGCTTTGAGCCAGTCCAAAGAATAAGGCGGCTCCCATAGCCCCGATTGGGTGCCACTTACCAAATATCATGGCCGCAATAGCCATGAACCCTTGACCATTGATGGTCGCATGGTTGAATTCATTAGAAAAGATGGTCGCATATATTGCTCCGCCGATTCCCCCAAAAGCACCTGAAAGAAGAACGCCTGCATACCGAATTTTCGTAACGTTGACACCCATCGTATCAGCGGCCATCGGGTGCTCCCCTACAGCCCGGATTCGTAAGCCGAACGGCGTTTTATAAAGGATATACCATACGACAAATGAAATTAAAATAGCGATATAGACGATATAGTATCCATTCGAGAAGAAGATTGGACCGATGAATGGGATATCGCTTAATAATGGGACATCAATCCTCGGGAATGTTTCCGTAATACGATCTGTTTGTCCTTTATCATAAATCAGCTTGACTAAAAACATCGTGAGCCCGACTGCCAATAAGTTGATGGCGACCCCACTAACCGTTTGGTCCGCCCTGAATGTGATCGACGCAACGGCATGGAGAACCGAAAATAACAATCCGGCAACCATAGCGGCTAAAACTGCCAGCCACGGAGTCCAAGCGCCAAATGTTTCGGCAAAGGTTAAGTTAAATACAATCCCGGTGAAAGCACCAATGACCATTAATCCTTCTAACCCAATATTGATGACGCCAGCCCGTTCAGAAAATACTCCGCCGAGTGCCGTGAATATAAGCGGAGCAGCTAGAGCGATCATTGATGGTACAATAATTTGTAAAACTTGATAAAAGTCCACTTATTTCACCCCTTTCTTAAAACGATTGGCAATCCAACGAATAAAGTAACTGGATGCTACGAAGAAGATGATCAATGCAATGACAATGTCTACAATTTCACTAGGTATGCCTGTTTCAAGTGGCATGTTCAATGCCCCGGCTTTTAGTCCACCGAATAATAAGGCTGCCAACACAACACCGATGGCCGTATTCGCTCCGAGTAACGCGACTGCGATACCATCAAATCCCATACCTGTGAATCCGCCTTTTACGGCAGCATATCCGAATGTACCCAATCCTTCCATCGCTCCAGCAAGACCAGCGAATGCACCTGAAATGACCATGGATAGGATAATGTTCTTATTGACGCTCATCCCTGCGTACTCAGATGCATGCTGATTAAATCCAACCGCTTTCAATTCAAAACCGGTTTTGGTTTTTTCTAAAATGAACCACATGATGATCACACATATGATGGCTACGACAATTCCCCAGTGCATCCGGGAATAATCGGTCATACTTTCAAAGAAAGGTGAACGAAGAGAAGCAGAATCAGCAATTCTCTCTGTTTTATCCAGCTTGTCCGTCAATACGTTCCGGATTAAATAGTTCGTTACATATAAGGCCGTATAATTTAGCATGATAGAAACGATTACTTCGTGTACACGAAATTTCGCTTTTAAATACCCCGGGATAAAGGCCCACAGAGCTCCTGCAGCGGCCCCTGCTAAAATCGCTAAAGGTAAATGAATGATCCCAGGAAGTTCAAAAGCAATTCCTACCCATACTGCAGCCAGCCAGCCTACGATTAATTGTCCTTCAACACCGATATTGAATAGACCCGTACGAAAAGCAAAAGCGACCGCCAAACCGGTAAGGATATAAGGGATGATCGTCCTGACTGATTCTCCCACATAATAAGAATCCCCAACAATGCCGCCAAGCATGGAACCATATCCTGCAATTGGATCGTATCCACTGACCAACATGATGATAGCCCCTACAATTAAACCGAGGATGACGGCAATCACCGGGTTTAGTAATTTGGATAAATATTTAGATACAAACTTCATGATTTTGTCTTTAGTCATGTTGTTTCTCACCTGCTCCCGTCCGTTTACTGCCAGCCATAAGAAGCCCAAGTTCCTGTTCTGTCGTTTCTTTAGGATTGACAATGGCCACGATTTCTCCCTCGTATATAACAGCAATTCTATCGCTCACATTCATGATTTCATCCAGTTCGAATGAGATGAGAAGTACCGCCTTGCCCGCATCACGTTGTTCAATCAAACGTTTATGAATAAATTCAATCGCTCCAACATCGAGTCCTCGAGTGGGCTGTGCGGCAATCAATAAATCCGGGTTTCTATCAACTTCCCGGCCGATGATTGCTTTCTGCTGGTTTCCTCCCGATAGAGCCCTTGCAGGTGTATACTCACTTGGTGTACGAACATCATAAGATTTAATTAAAGAACGAGCTTTTTCGAATATTTTTCTTGAATTCAAGATTCCACCTTTGGAAAATGGCTGTTGATAATACGTTTGCAGGACAATGTTTTCCCCAATGCTATAATCGAGGACCAAGCCATGCTTATGACGGTCTTCCGGGATATGTCCTACCCCTGATTCCGTAATTTTCCGTGGTTTTAGATTCCGGATTTCCTTGCCATTCAATTGAATGCTACCAGCTGTCGTTTTCCTTAAACCGGCCAAAGCCTCAATGAGTTCGGATTGACCATTGCCATCCACTCCTGCGATACCGACAATTTCTCCAGCACGGACGGTTAAATCCAGGTTCCTTACGGCTGAAACTCCCCTGGCATCCTTCACTTCAAGTCCTTTTACATCTAAAACGACATCCGTTGGGGTACCTTCCGTTTTTTCCGTTTTAAATAGGACTTCCCGGCCAACCATTAAACTAGCTAGTTCATTGGGGTTTGTTTCACTGACAGTAACCGTCCCAATTCCTTGTCCTTTACGGATGACTGTCACACGATCACAAACTTCCATGATTTCCTTAAGTTTGTGGGTGATCAAAATGATAGATTTCCCTTCTCTAACGAGCGCCTTCATAATCGTTATCAGCTCTTTAATCTCTTGAGGGGTCAATACGGCCGTAGGTTCATCGAATATGAGAATCTCTGCCCCACGGTAGAGTGTTTTCAAAATTTCGACACGTTGTTGCATCCCTATCGAAATGTCGGCAATTTTCGCATGAGGGTCAACACGAAGCTGGTATTGTTCCGATAGTTTCCGAACTTCTTCACTCGCCTCTTTTAAATCAATTTTCCCAGCCTTTGAAGGTTCTTTTCCCAAAATGATATTTTCAGTGACAGTAAAAGGATCAACAAGCATAAAATGCTGATGCACCATCCCGATTCCTAAATCATTTGCAATATTTGGACTTGTGATTTTATGGGGCTCTCCATTCACTCGAATTTCCCCTTGTTCTGGTTGGTAAAGTCCAAACAGAACATTCATCAATGTCGATTTTCCGGCACCATTTTCACCCAATAATGCGTGAATCTCCCCTTTTTTCACTTGAAGGGTTACATTATCATTAGCGACGATTCCAGGAAACTCCTTTCGGATGTTCAGCATCTCAATTACATAATCCACGTATAATCAACCCCTAAATGAGTGTATATGAAACTTAACTAGAAGATTGGCTTATCCCTACCTTATTAGAAAAAACCAAATGAGAAACTATGAATCTTTCATAGTCTTTCATTCATTTTTTTCCACCAGCGTTTTTGGGGAAAAGAAGGAATAGGAAAATGTTCCCTACTCCCTCTCGATCTTTCTGATTATAATTCTTCTTGGAATTTTTTGAATTCATCATCCGTGCCAGGAACCACTAAATCACCTGACTTGATTTTCGCAGTCCATTCTTCTACTGCTTTTAAAGATTCTTCAGAAACATTGTCTTTCGATTCTGAAATGCCTACACCATTCTCTTCGATACCATATTCAATGGTTTCTCCACCAGGGAATTTTCCATCCTTCGCTTTTGTAGAAAGGTCTTTAACCGCAATATCAACGCGTTTGATCATGGATGTTAATGTAACATTTTCATCTGTTCCTGGAACATCTCCCAGTTTAACTTGATCACTATCCACACCAATTACATAAATTTCTCTCTTAGGATCTTTTTGTTTTTGTTCCACTGCTTCAGTGAATACACCTTTACCCGTACCGCCAGCAGCATGATAAATGATATCTGCTCCTGAAGAGTACATAGACCCAGCAGTAGATTTACCGATATCAGCCTTATTGAAATCACCGGCATACTTGACTTCTACTTTTGCTTTCGGGTTTACTGCCAATACACCAGCTTTGAATCCGATTTCGAATTTTTTGATTAATTCGGATTCAACTCCGCCGATAAAACCGACTTTGTTCGTTTTCGTTTGAAGTCCAGCTATAACCCCAACCAAGAAGGAACCTTGCTGTTCTTTGAAATTAATACTTGCAACATTCGGTTTATCCACAACAGTATCGACGATAGCAAAATGTGAATCAGGACGTTGGTCAGCTACTTCTTCAACTGACTCTGCTAATAAGAAACCAATGGCATAAATCAAACTGTAATCTTCACGGACAAGCGTATTCAAGTTCTTTGCATAGTCAGCATCCGATTTCGATTGCAGGTAATTGTATCCATCCTTACCTTTTTTCAAGTTATTTTCTTTCCCGAAGTCCTGAATTCCTACCCAAGCGGATTGGTTGAAAGACTCATCATCAACTCCACCCGTATCGGTCACCATCGCTACTGTGAAATTATCTTTCTTGTCTTTCCCAGTAGAAGATTCTTTATCATCGTCCTCTGAATTACCACAAGCCCCCAATAATGTACCAGCAGCAAGAACAAGCGAAAGAGCTAAACCCAATTTACGCTTTTTCATTTTTTTTCCTCCTAAGATTGATGGTTTGAGCAGGAATGTTCTGAAAAGTCATTCATGTTTGCGTTTTCAATGGTCCACAAAAAAACTAAACGGTTAACGGTGTGCCATAGTGGAAACAAACGTTTGCATTCATCCTTATGTAAGGGACTATGCCTACACCCGTTTCCGAAGGACATGAAAACTGAACATATTGGCTTTAAAGTAGTTAACAGAATACAAGATAGGCTGGTCCCAGTCATCCAGATGCATCTGCTTTAGAACGAGCAAGGCAGCTTCAGGCGTACATTTAAGGATAGGAGAAACCTTCTCATGGTATCCGATAGGCTCTATTTCAGCTACGGCATGGGTGATTTTCCTATCAGCGTCCCTTTCCAATATATCAAAAAGAGACTCATCATTACGGTCGAAATTCACCGAGAGAATAGATTCAGGAATTTTATCGATACAGTAGATGACAGGCTCACCATTCGCTGTTCTTACACGTTCAATAATCACGATGCGTTCATCCGGTGTACATGAAAACCTGCGGATATCCTCTTCTGTTGGTTCTTGAGTCGTCGAACTTAAGAAAAACGTCCCCGGCTTCATCCCTGCCTCCTCAATCATATCCGTGACACTTTTTAGTTGCTCGATACCTGAAGTGAACCGTGGCTTAGGATTGACAAAGGTTCCGACTCCATGGCGGCGAATGATGATATTTTCTTCTTCTAAAATTCGCAGTGCTTCACGAAGCGTCGCTCTACTCACTCCTAGCTTTTTTGCAAGATCGAATTCAGAAGGGAATTTTTCATTTTCCTTGTAAACTCCTGATTCAATATCTTGCTTCAGGTAATCAATGACCTGCAAATATAAATGTCGACTATCTGATTTAATAGACATACAGTTTCCCCCAGCTTGTTTCTTAAGACATCAGACATCTGATGTTGAATCATTCCTACTAATCGAAAATAATATAACATTTTTTCAACTATAAATAAATAGAGTTTTACTAATTAACTGAAAAGAATTTAGTAGAATATACCCCCCTATTTTCTTCCACGTAGTAAAAACGTTGCAAATCTTACGATTATTTGCCCTAATCCAACTATTGGTCATGGGTAAAATTCTTATTGCGAAAATGACACTGCTTTCTTTCCAAGAATCCGTTTTGCTGTATAATAGAACTTATCTTCTTTGAAGGGATGATCGAATTATGTTAAACATTACAGAATATACCGTAGAAAAATTGACCGACCCATTCGGAATCTTATCCGGAGACCGCTTTGAATACTTTTTAGATATTGAAGTTCCGGAAGAGGACGAACTCTTTTCAGAGAACGGTTTATATATCCGGGTTTTATTTGTTGTCGAAGAACAGAATGGCAGACTTGTTAAATATGACATTCTAGAAAAAGGCAGCGATCAACTGTTTGATTTCGAGTTAGAAGATGAAGAAGTAGCCATGATTACTGCCTTCTGCCTAGAGCATCTAGACGAAGCGACAGTAAATTAAAAAATACCGGGCAGTTGCCCGGTATTTTTTTATACCTAAGATAAATGCGCTTCATCATGATCATCTTTGGAAATTAACACATTACGTGGTTTACTTCCTTCATATGGACCGACGATTCCCCTTGCTTCCATTTCATCGATTAACCTTGCAGCCCGCGTATAGCCAATCCTGAAACGGCGCTGAAGCATCGAGACAGAAGCTGTCTGCATTTCGGTAATTAAAGCCACCGCTTCCCCATATAAACTATCTTCGACTTCACCGCTTGACGTCTCCGGTATCTCATCCGGAATCATTTCTTCGTTGTACTGAGCTTTCTGTTGGGAAATGACGAAAGTGACCACTTCTTCAACTTCATGATCAGATAAGAAAGCCCCTTGGACGCGAATAGGTTTTGAAGATCCAACAGGTAAAAATAGCATATCTCCACGGCCTAGCAGTTTCTCCGCACCTCCCATATCGAGTATGGTTCTTGAATCTGTTGAGGAGGAGACACTAAAAGCGATCCTGGATGGGATGTTGGCTTTGATGACACCCGTAATAACATCTACAGAGGGTCGCTGAGTGGCTATGATTAAGTGGATGCCCGCTGCCCTTGCCATCTGTGCAAGACGTGTGATAGCATCTTCTACGTCATTTGAAGCCACCATCATCAAATCAGCCAGCTCATCGACTATCACTACTATATAGGGTAACAACGGTTGTTTGGAATCTTCTTCACTGTTAAAACGGTTAACGTAATCGTTATAGCCTTCTATATTACGCGTACCCGTGTGTGAAAAGAGCTCGTAGCGTCGTTCCATTTCACTGACCACTTTTTGCAAAGCTTGGGCCGCTTTTTTTGGATTAGTCACGACTGGTGCCAGTAAATGCGGAATTCCATTATAGACATTGAGTTCCACCATTTTCGGATCAATCATCATCATCTTCACTTCATGAGGTTTTGCCCGCATCAAGATACTTGTGATAATGCCGTTGATACAGACGGATTTCCCACTGCCTGTAGCCCCCGCTACCAGTAAATGGGGCATTTTATTAAGTTCCGCCTTAACCGCTTCACCGGAAATATTTCGGCCTAGACCAATTTGCAGCTTGGCATCCGGCTTGTCCACTTCTTTTGCATCCAATACTTCTCTAAGGGAAACCATTGCCACCTCGGAATTCGGCACCTCAATCCCAATCGCCGATTTACCTGGAATCGGTGCTTCCATCCGGATATCTTTAGCTGCAAGTGCCAGTGCCAGGTCATCGGAAAGGCTCACTATTTTACTGACTTTCACCCCTACATCCGGGTGCACTTCATATTTAGTGACAGCCGGTCCCAAATAAACTTGAGTGACTCTTGCTTTGACCCCAAAGCTCTGAAAAGTACGTTCAAGCTTTGCCGCATTTTCATGAATTAATTGATACTCTCCACTTTGATCCGTTTTTTTCGGTTGCGATAACAAGGAAAGTGGCGGTAGAGCATATTCTTTATTTTCTACTTCCGTAAAATTGATGGCGGGAACAGGATCGTCATGTTCTTCTTCAACTTCAGCCGAAGGTAGCGTTTCAGCAGACGGTTGTTCATCCTTTTCATCATCACCGTATGCTTTATCTGCAAAGCTTGAAATAATACGCTCTGTCGCCACTTGTTGTGTCTCTTCTTCCTGCTGTATGGCATGAACCTCTTCTTCCACTGGTTCTTTTTCACGTTTTTTCTTTTTGACCGGATCTTTTTTCTTCTGTTTCTTATCGTTCTTCCAGGTTTTCATATCATCACTAAACGCGGTCCATTGCCTTTTAACAAAGCTACCAAGGGCGAAGGCAAATTTACCAAGAGTATCGCCTAGTGTTTTCCCAGTCAGTAATACAATCCCGATGATTATTAGGACGATGGATACGATTTTTGAACCCGCTTCATCGAACAAGAAATAAGAAGCAGCGAATAAAACAGCACCAACCATCCCACCGCCAAGATCCTTTGTGCTAGCATTTCCGGTCACTTCCATCCAGAACAATTCCCAAGTATTCGAAATGACACTTGGCTTTGCGAAAGGACCACCTTCGGCCAATAAATTAAAGAGGGTGACATGACTAAGCAGTAGCATACTCGCAACAATGAAATACAAACCAATTAACTGCCGTTTCAGCAAATATGGAACTTCTCTTTTAATCATCAAATAAAAGCCCGCCGTTATTGCCCCTAATAAAAAGAGGATATACCACTCCCCCATAAAGAAACGGACTAAAAGGACGGTACCATTTCCCACTGCCCCTAGTTTTGCAATGGCAATGACGGCCAGACTTATTATAATCAGACCAATCAATTCATATTTAAGCGTAATCTTTAATTTTTCTGTACTTTTCTTTTTCCTTTTTTTCTTCTTCACCATAAAATCACCTGATTCTTCTTGAAACTTCTTTCCATTCATATGGTACAACTCAATAGGAAACAAATGTTCGCTCATCGATTATATCAAAAAAATATCATGTTGTCCCTTGTTCGTGTCTTATCTAACATGGAATAATCAAACCAATGAATAAAGCAGCCAAAGGGCTGCTAATTTTTTCATTAGTATATCATAATTTCTCTCCGTTGGTCCTTTTTTCTAATTTCTCAACGGTTCGAATACATTGACGACTTCACCAGGCTGTACATTGGTCTTCATGTAATCCTCAGGATTCGTACTCACGATCCGATCAATGCGAAACGAACTTCCTCCTTCATGTTCCACCATAACATGAACCCCATTCACCTTCATTTCAATCATTTGTGCAATTTTCTCATGGGGATGAGGGAAGATGATTTCTTCTGGAACGATCGTATAAAGTGTCATTGCAGTAGCCCCTCTTCTCCTTTATTTGTACTTCTTTCCTCCATGAATTCATTCAGTTTCCTCATCGCCTGCCCTACTCCTCCGACACCATCAATCATTCCTACATCGACCGCTTCCACCCCGATTACATTCGTGCCTATATCCCTCGTTAAATTTCCTTTAGCGAACATTAGATCTTTAAAACTGTCTTCGGTAACATTGGAATGCCGTGTGACAAACTTTATGACCCGTTCCTGCATTTTATCTAAGTATTCAAATGTTTGCGGTACTCCAATGACCATACCTGTCAACCTAATAGGATGGATCGTCATGGTCGCCGTCTCTGCTATAAAGGAATAATCACAAGATACGGCAATCGGCACCCCAATGGAATGTCCGCCGCCTAAAACGATGGAGACGGACGGCTTAGACAAGGAAGCTAACATCTCGGCAATGGCTAGTCCCGCTTCCACGTCTCCTCCGACGGTATTTAAAATGACAAGTAACCCCTCAATATTAGGATTTTGTTCAATCGCAACAATTTGAGGAATAACATGCTCATACTTTGTCGTTTTATTTTGTGGAGGAAGTTGCATGTGACCTTCAATTTGACCAATGATCGTCAAACAATGGATTTTTGAGTCTTTCGATAATTGTGGGACACTTGTTGTTCCCAACTGCTGAATCTTCTCAATTAAAGTTGAATTTTTACCTTCCTGCCGTCCTTCATTTTCATTTGGTAATGGTGTATCCACTTATGGCAACCCCTTTCTCAAAAGCCTACGCCCTTATTATGTCTCGAGTCTTAAACTTCATTCTTCCAGTCAGATAGCCTGCATGAGAAAAAGCCTTGCCCCTTATAAAAATCGAAATCGAAAGGAATACAAAAAGGCAGAAACGTTGTATGAACGTTGCTGCCTTTTGCATTTTCACTTATTTGAAAAAGGGGTATGAAAATCCCTTCTTTATTAATATTCCATGATGATGGGTAATATCATCGGGCGACGCTTTGTTTTTTCATAGAAGAATTGGTTTAGCGCATCACGCATTTCCTGTTTCAGCGTGGACCAATCGAAAGGCTGACGAGAACCGTTTTTCTTCACTATCTCATTGACAATGGCTGTTGCTTCCGTCATCATTTTTTCTGATTCACGTACATATACGAATCCACGGGAGATGATTTCCGGACCTGCAGCAATGCTCTTATCTTGTCGATTCAACGTGACAACAACAATCAATATACCATCTTGTGATAACAGACGGCGATCACGGAGTACGATATTCCCGACATCACCAACACCACTGCCATCAATTAAAATATTTCCAGCAGTTACCTTGCCTGAAAGGGCAATCTTATCACCATTCATTTCAATGACGTCACCTTTTTCAGCAATCATGATGTTTTCCGGCTTGATTCCGGCAGAGATACCTACTTTTTGGTGAGAATAAAGGTGACGGTATTCCCCATGTACCGGTATGAAAAACTTAGGGTTCATCAGGTTGATCATCATTTTCAATTCTTCCTGACTACCATGGCCCGTAACATGGACCTTATATTTATTAGAAGAAACGACTTCCGCACCCACCCGGTAAAGTAAGTCGACGGTTTTTGATAGAATGAGTTCTCCACCCTGTAGTGGGGACGCACTGATCAAGACCGTATCCCCTTTCTTAATCGTAACTTGCTTATGAGTCTGCTTCGCCATTTTTTGAAGTGCCGCTATCGGCTCCCCTTGATGACCCGTTGATAGCACCACAATTTCACGGTCTTCGTATTGGCTGATTTCACTGACCGGAATGATTAAATCTTCTTCCACTTTTAAGTAACCTAGATTTAAGGCTGTTTCATATACCCGCTTCAGACTTTTTCCAACAACGGCCACTTTCCTTTTATTCGCTGCAGCCGCATTGAAAACATGCTGAATTCGATTTACGTTCGAAGCAAAGCAGGCAACGATAATTCTTCCGGATGTGGAACGGAAAGCTTCGGTAATATCCTTGGCCACTACCGCTTCGGATGGTGTATAGCCTGGTTTCTCCGCTCCTGTGCTATCAGATAGGAGACACAGGACCCCTTCTTCTCCTATACTTGCCATTTTGCCTATTTCCGGTTTATACAGTTCGGTCGCAGCTTGATCAAACTTGAAATCACCGGTGTAGACGATGGCCCCTTCACGGGTATGGATGACCACTCCCACAGAATCAGGGATACTATGGTTCGTACGGAAAAAGGAAACAGCAGCCTCTGGGAAACTCAAAAGGGAATCAGAGTCAATCTCAGTAAAAATTGCCCGGCCATTAAAGCCATCTTCCTTCAACTTAGTCTTAATCAGCGCTAGTGTTAACTTTGTCCCATAAACAGGAACAGGTAAATACTTCAATACATAAGCTAGGGCTCCCATATGATCTTCATGACCATGCGTTATAAAAATCCCCTGAATCCGTTCTTTGTTATCCATCAAATAAGAAATATCAGGTATAACAGCATCGATGCCAAGCATTTCTTCTTCCGGCAACATCAAACCTGCATCCAAAAGATAAAGGTCATCGTTCACCTCAACTACATACATATTTTTACCAAGTTCCCCTTGTCCCCCAAGAGAAATCACTTTAATTCCATTATTTTTATCTTTACCCAATCGAATATCCTCCTTAAAAAATAGCCGTTCATAAGTTCCAATGATTTCATTATAACTCAAGTTCAAAAAACATGACAACACATACCATTTTTAGAAAGATTTTTTCCTCTACTTGGCCATGCGTATATGTATAGGTCCCACTTCTCAATTTTTGTCTTTTTTAAAGAAAAGACTATTAGAAGTATAAGCCTTTATCCTATAACTGGAAAGAAAATAATACGGGAATCCCAAAACTAATCATTCTCTATGTAAAAACAAGCCAATCATTAAACGATCAGCTTGTTTGGTGATTATTTTTATTTATTTAAGACGGATATGAGCGTTAAGCGCTCTTTTTCAGTCAATGGTACAATTGGTAACCTGACTGAGCCTACATCTATGCCACGAATTTGAAGAGCCGTTTTAACAGGCGCAGGGCTTGGTGCTGCAAATAAGCCTTTTATGAGCGGGAGTAGCTCCTGATGAAGTCTCGCCGCTTCCGATAAGTTCCCAGTGACGAAAGCTTCAACAATTTTCTGCATTTCATTCCCGGCTACATGGGAAGCAACCGATACGACCCCAACCCCACCGATTGCTAGTACAGGAAGGGTTAAAGCATCATCGCCACTATATAAAGCGAAATCTTCATCCGTTTCGGCAATGATTTGGGTCATGGCGTTTAAATCGCCGCTCGCCTCTTTCACAGCCACGATATTCGGTATTTCCGCAAGGCGAATAATGGTCTCCGGTTCAATATTGACCGAAGCACGTCCCGGAATGTTATAAACCATGACCGGCAATGTCGTACTTTCGGCAATCGCTTTAAAATGTTGGTATAGGCCTTCCTGATTCGTTTTACTATAATAAGGAGCCACCAACATGATTGCGTCGGCGCCATTCTTTTCTGCTTTTTTAGTCAGCTCAATGGAAGCATATGTGTTATTGCTCCCAGTTCCCATGATGATTGGCACCCGTTTTTCTACAACCTTGGTGACATGGCGAAGCAAGGCTATCTTCTCTTCCGAGGATAATGTCGGTGATTCCCCAGTTGTACCCGCAAGTACAAGCGAATCCGTTCCGTTCGATAATAAGTAATTGACTAATTTAGTTGTTTTTTGAAAATCAACGTTTCCCTTGCTATCGAAAGGGGTGACCATTGCGGTTGATACTCTACCAAATATCATTATTTAACACCTCTTTAATTTTTAAAACCTCTATATAATAGATTATTCTGCTTCTATTTCATGTAAATGGAATGCATCATGAAGTGAATTTACAGCCTTGATTAAATCTTCTTCCTTCACTAGAACCCATATAGTCGTATGGCTATCCGCGGATTGTAGAATCGAGATTTCATTTTCCGATAATGCTGTGACAATTTTTGATGCAACCCCAGGTACTCCGTTGATGCCTGCTCCCACGACTGATACCTTCGCACAATTCCGCTCAACGAGAGGCTCATGTCCCATTCCTGTAAGAATGGAAAGTGCAAGTTCGGTCATCTCTTCCGTGACCGTATACACGACACCATGCGGAGAAATATTGATAAAGTCTACGGAAATAGATGCATTTGCCATTGCTTTAAACACTTCTGCCTGTAAATTATATTGTCCTTTTTTTGCATTCACCTTAATTTGGGTGATTTTCGAAACATGAGCGATTCCTGTAACGAGTCTTTCCCTGATATCACTACCTTGGCTTCCTTTATTGACACTGGTAACCAGAGTTCCCAACCCTTCACTGTATGTCGAACGAATCCGGATTGGTACTTTTGCCTGCATAGCAATTTCGACCGCGCGGGGATGGATGACTTTAGCGCCTTGATATGCCATATTGCATACCTCAGTATATGAAACGATCGATAATGGGCGTGCATGCTCTGCAATCCGTGGATCAGCGGTCATGATACCTTCGACGTCCGTGAAAATATCAACGCGGTCAGCCTGTAAAGCCGCCCCCAATGCAGCAGCCGAAGTGTCACTTCCACCTCGTCCAATAGTTGTCATGTCCCCATTTTTAGCGGCCCCTTGGAAGCCTGCGACCACGACGACATCCTTCAATTCAAGTTCTTTCAGAAGACGGTCACATTTCATTTCAATGATTTTCGCACTCGAAAATTCATAATTCGTCTGGAACCCTGCTTGAGCACCTGTGTATGCAGTAGCCTCGATTCCATGTTCCAATAACATATTCGTAAATACGACAGAAGAGATCGTTTCCCCTACCGACATTAGTAAATCCTGTTCCCGCTTGGAGAGGCGGGCGTTGGAACCATTCACTAAAGAAAGTAACGTATCCGTCGCATATGGATCGCCTTTCCTACCCATGGCAGAAACAACGACCACCACTTTGTAGCCTTCTTTAATTGCCCTTTCGATATGATTCTTGGCATGGGCCCGGCTCTCTTCGTCCCGGACTGATGTCCCACCGAATTTCTGGACGATTATTTTCACTATTCTCACCCCAAATATAAGCCAGCTCCCCCGTTAAGGAAGCTGACCTAACTCTCTATCATGTTGACAAGTCTTAGCTGCTTGAGTTTTTACCTTACTTAACTGTCACTAACCCTAATTTTAAAAGGCTTTCAGCTATTTGGACAGAATTCCATGCTGCCCCTTTTAATAGGTTATCGGAAACTATCCATAAATGGAAGCCTTTATCTTCATCTAAATCTTTACGGATCCGGCCAACGAATACGTCATTCTTGCCGACAGATGATGCAGGCGTTGGATAAACCTGTTGTTCTGGCTCATCTTCTAATACGACTCCCGGTGCCGTTTTCATCAAATTCTTGATCTCAGACGCAGAAATGCCTTCTTTTTCGACTTCGATGTATACGGATTCCGAATGCCCCGTTACAACAGGAAGCCTTACGCAAGTTGCCGCTACAGGTAGCTCTTCCATATGCATGATTTTCTTTGTTTCATTAATCATTTTCATTTCTTCAAACGTGAATCCATTATCTTGGAACCTATCGATTTGTGGAATGACATTGAAAGCAATTTGATAATGCTTGGCATCCCCTTTTACCGGCAAGATTTTTGGTTCGATTTCTTTTTCATCCAGAAGATCACGAGCCTGATCCTTTAGTTCGTTTATCGCAGCGACTCCAGCTCCAGATACTGCCTGGTATGTTGAAACGACTACCTTTGATAAACCAAACTCTTGACGGATTGGTTCCAATGCAACAACCATCTGGATTGTTGAGCAATTCGGGTTGGCAATGATCCCGTTATGCTGTTTCAAGTCCTCTTCATTTACTTCCGGTACAACAAGCGGAACATTTTCATCCATGCGGAACGCGCTTGTATTATCTACTACTATCGCTCCTCTTTTTACTGCTTCAGGAGCCAATTCCTTAGACACACTTCCTCCTGCACTGAAAAGAGCGATATCTATGCCTTCAAAGCTTTCAGGTTTTGCTTCCTGAACTTCGATTTCTTCGCCTTTAAATGACAATTTAGTCCCTGCAGAACGAGCCGATGATAAAAAGATGATTTTCTTAATCGGTAAATCCCGTTGTTCAAGTGTTGAAATCATTTGTTGTCCTACTGCTCCAGTCGCTCCTACTACTGCAATATGCAATCCCTGTGTCCCGGTCATTTGTCCATACTCCTTTTCTATCTCTAAAAGTTGGTTTATAATTTGTCTAATTATTTCTACTTGCTCAGAATATCATATATTTTAACACATTAACATTCGAAAGAACGCACTTTAACAAAATATTCTGGTAGTATAGATTGTTTTTGGTTCTTAACGATAATTCCAACTGGTTGCAAAGCATGAACAAATGACATTTCCTGGATTTAGGCATTATGGAACGACAATTAGATTACATCATCTTTGAACCTTTCAATAATCACTGGCTGTATTTGTTCTCCTTCTATTGCCGCCACGATGGTATCCCGAATCAAACTCATTCTCGCCACCATCGAGCTCGGTTTGCCTACCGGATTATCTTGGCCGTATGGAACAAAATAAATATCCTTTGCAGCCATCAGCCTCATTAAATTTACACCATTCAAACCAAGGGCATCGTTGGTTGAAATCGCAACCACAACTGGACGGTGATTTCTCATCGTCGCTTTTGCAGCCATAAGTACAGGCGAATCTGTAAGGGCATTTGCCATCTTACTCATCGAATTCCCGGTCAACGGAGCAATGACCATGCAGTCTAGCGGCAATTTAGGTCCTAATGGCTCTGCTTTGACGATTGTATCAACGGCTTCATTTCCCGTCAATTTTTCTATACGTGCAACCCAGTCCTCCCCATTTCCAAAGCGTGTTTCCGTATTTTGAACAGTGGATGTCACAATCGGAATGACTTCTGCCCCTTCATTTATAAGTTTTTCTATCTCGGGAAACACACTATCGTATGTGCAATGCGATCCTGTCAATCCAAAACCGATCCGTTTACCTTTCAGACTCATAATTTTTTCCCCTTTCTTTTCAAGAATTCCCCTTGGATCAAGACCCCAAGTGCATTCGCCAAAATTTGACCGGCAGTTTTCGGGGCCACTATCCCCGGTAGGCTTGGCGCCAATAACGCTTTAATTCCCCTTTTTTCCGCAAAACGAAAATCCGTCCCTCCAGGCTTTGAAGCAAGGTCAATAATCAAAGTGTGAACGGGCATGTTTGCAAGAACGTCTGCTGTAATGATTGGAAAAGGGATGGTATTAATGCAAATATCAACATTTTTCATTTCGGACGCAAGATCATTTAGATGAAAAGGGATTATCGCCATTTCAGTAATTCTCGCAATATCTTCGCTTTTCCTCGCCCCTACCTTCACTTTGGCTCCAAGTGCTTGAAATGATCGTGCCACACTCATCCCAACCCTTCCTAGGCCTAGAACGGCAACATCCGATCCATGGATGGTAAAATCCGTGTGTTGAATAGCCATCATGATTGCGCCCTCTACGGTGGGAATCGAATTGTATATCGCTACATCGTCTCGTTCAAATAAGAGTACGAGTTTACGATCTGCTTCCTTGAATAGTCGATCGAGGTAATCATTACTGATTCCTGAATAAAATACACAATCCTTTGGCGTGTCATTTATCATGGACTCGGTCAAGAAAACATCTTCACTGGAGAAGATGGTTTCCACTTTACCGGTTGAATCCGTCCCTCGCACAGGCAAGATAACTGCATCCAGTTCCGTAAAATTTATATCTTCTAATTTCTCCTTAACCGCACCTGTAAACGCATGGTCAAGCTGTTCAAACCCTACTAAAAACAGCTTCGCATCTAGCTCAGTCAGTTTACGAACAACTTCAAGCTGACGCGCATCCCCACCGATTACAGCGATTTGCATGTCTGTGAGCATTAAATCGTCACCTTCTTTTTAAAAATCCAACCCACTCCTCGCCCAAGATCAACTCTTGAAGGCGTTTTGTTATCCGATATTCATTCAGTCTCCATCCATCTTATGTACTGAAATAAAGAACGGTGATTAGAAAAGTAAAAACGCCTATAGCTATTACCAGCTAAGGCGCTCTTTAGTCTTTTCTCATTTTCATTCCTATCCATCCATATGTTCTCCGTCTTCCACCGAATGAGCTTCAAGTTCTTCCCTAAAATCGATAATGAGCATATCCGTTCCCACTTTTTTAATGTGATTCCATGGTACCCTGATTTCACTTCCATTTCTGAAAAGCCCAAACCACTTTACTGAAGGAATGACCAAAGTGGTAATTTGTCCCGTTTCGTCAAATTCCAAATCCGTTTGTCCCAGGACACCTAATCGTTCTGCCCTGTTCACATCGACTATCTCTTTTCCACTTAATTCACTCAGCCTCAAATCCGTATCCCCCTTTTTTTCTCCTTAATTCCATCTATATCCGAAATCAAGAGAACTTAGAAGGCATTTATAAAAATAGTCGTCCCCTTCCTTCCAAAAAAAACCTGCTCTCCTAAACAGAAGAACAGGTCGTAGATATTTATTTATCCCAATTTTCCAAAGGGCTCACCAACGATAAAGAGTGTTCTGTGAAGATACGGTTTGCTAGTTCATTGACACTATCTTCCGTAACTTCATCAATCTTGACGATGATATCATCCAGTGAACGATGCTCACCTAGCATTAGCTCATTTTTGCCATTACGGCTCATTCGGCTGTTTGTGCTCTCAAGGCTTAGCATTAAGCTACCTTTTAGCTGTTCCTTACTATTTCGCAATTCTTTTTCTGTGATTCCGTCTCTTTTCAGCGTAGCAAGCGTCTCCTGGATCGTATCATACAAGCTGTCAAGCTGGCTTGTGCCTGTCCCACCATAAATGGTCACTAAACCCGTATCCTGGTAGCTTGAATGGTAAGAATATACCGAGTAGGCCAGCCCACGTTGCTCACGGACCTCTTGGAATAGACGGCTACTCATGCTACCTCCAAGGATATTATTCAATGTGACTAGACTATAGGTTTTATCATTTCCGATTTCCAAACCTTTGAAACCGAGGCATAGGTGTGCTTGTTCAGTCTCTTTTTTACGAGTGATTCTATTTTCATGGAACGAAGGCTTCACCAATTCAAGACGCTCTTCCCCACCTTGATAGGAACCAAAGTAACTTTCCACTTCCTGAATCAACTTCTCGTCCACATTTCCAGCAATCGAGATGACGACTTTATCAGGCGTATACATATCATGAACATATTTCTTAAGTGTTTCACTATTGAATGTTTCCAACGTACTTTCCGTACCAAGGATTGGATAGCCAAGAGGATGATTTTCATAGACAGCCTTGCTCAAAAGGTCATGGACGATATCATCGGGTGTATCTTCATACATTTTGATTTCTTCATAGACAACATTTTTTTCTTTTTTCAATTCTTCCTCATCAAATGTAGAGTTGAAGAACATATCAGCAAGAATTTCAAGAGCATAGCTTGCATGGTTATCCATTACTTTAGCATAGTAGCATGTATACTCTTTTGAAGTAAATGCATTCACTTGGCCGCCAATGCTGTCAAACGACTCGGCGATTTCACGCGCGTTCCTCGTTGTCGTCCCTTTGAAAAACATATGCTCAAGAAAATGGGATACACCATTCAGTTCCGGTGTTTCATTCCGCGAACCGGTCTTGATCCAAACTCCAATTGCCGCTGAACGCACTGTTGGAATATTTTCCAATACTATTCTTACTCCATTTTGACACGTGTATTTCTTAATCAACTAACATTCCTCCCAATCATTCTATGCTGCTATCGTAACCAAAGCGTTACGGATTCAAACGTTCCTCACTAACTGCTTCCGAAACCTTAACAACTTCCAGGTCTTTCTTTTCTATATTAATAATTAACGTCTCCAAGGATTTGGCTGTAGATTCTGTCGGATGCATTAAAATAAAAGCTCCAGGGTGAACTTTAGAAAGGACCCTTTGTTGAAGGACCTCGGGGCTCGGTTTTTGCCAGTCAATCGTATCCACACTCCACATCACGGTCCCCATTCCTAAAGAACTCGCAATTTTGACCGTTTCGTCTCGATAACTCCCACTTGGAGGGGCGAACCAATTCATCTTCACGCCCGTCACAGCTTCCACCACTTCATTCGTCTTGGTGATTTCCTCCCGTGTTGCCTGTGAGGAAATGGTTTGCATATTAGGATGCGAGTATGAATGATTACCTATTTCATGACCACCATCCACAATCATTTTTGCGAATTCCGGATTATTTTTCGTCCATTTCCCTTCTAGAAAAAACGTCGCCTTTACATTATGCTTCTTCAACACAGCCAACATATCTTGTAGGTATTCATTTCCCCAAGCCACATTGATTAAAAATGATACAACCTGCTTTTCCGGATGTGCCCGGTAAATGGGTGCAGGCTCAAGATCTTTTAAATGGACTTTTGGGGGAACTTGTTCATACACAAGCTTATCCTTATCGAATTTATCCTCCTTCTTCATTGCTTTATACGAAGCCTGGATATTGACCGTAAGGCCATTATACCCAGGAACGGTCTTCCAAACCGAATCTATTCGTGCATCTTGGGGTGCAATCTCATATTTTTGGGCTGATCCTTTTATCTCGGTAAGCAGTTCATCTTCCTGCTTCATGGTAGCCACTGATTGATTCGTTAACTGGGTCAAATAAACTTGTGTATATGGATTTTGCACTAATAACCATGATATACCTGCAATGGCACTTATCGCAACTATCTGCTTCCATTTATTATTCATTTTTTACGCCCCCTTCATACAGAAATGTATGAAGAAAATGGACAAGGTAGAACATGACAACTTTCAATTGCTGAAATGCTTATAAATATGGAGCCTTTTCAAACAAAAAAAGCATGCAGGTTCATAAAGAGAACCGCATGCCGTATATTCTTTTTTCTTATGATTGAGAAGGATTAGCTGCTTCTTTTTGTTCTTTAAGTACAGCTTTACGAGAAAGGTTAACCCTACCTTGTTTATCAATCTCAGTGACCTTTACTAATAACTCATCGCCAAGTGAAACGACATCTTCCACTTTGCCGACTCTTTCTTCAGCCAATTCCGAAATATGGACCAAACCATCTTTACCATTGAAAATCTCAACGAAGCAACCGAATTTTTCAATGCGTTTAACTTTACCTAAGTATAGTTCACCCACAACGACTTCACGAACGATGTCTTCAATGATTTTTTTAGCTTTTTCAATCATTGGTTCGTCCGTTGAAGAAATGAATACCGTACCATCTTGTTCGATATCGATTTTCACGCCGGTCTCTTCAATGATTTTATTGATATGTTTACCACTAGGTCCGATAACATCGCGGATTTTGTCCGGATTAATGGTCATTGTAACGATTTTAGGCGCATATTTGGACAATTTTTCACGCGGTTGATTGATTGTAGCAATCATCGATTCCAAGATATGCATGCGGCCTTTTTTAGCTTGAAGCAATGCTTCTTCAAGGATTTCTCTTGAAAGACCATCAATTTTGATATCCATTTGAAGAGCGGTAACACCTTTAGATGTTCCAGCCACTTTAAAGTCCATATCGCCAAGGTGATCTTCCATGCCTTGAATATCAGTCAGGATCGTATAATGCTCACCTGTTTTTACAAGACCCATTGCGATACCTGCAACCGGTGCTTTCAATGGAACACCCGCGTCCATCATAGCTAGCGTACTAGCACAGATACTTGCTTGAGATGTTGATCCATTAGATTCAAGTACTTCAGATACAAGTCTGATTGTATAAGGGAAGTCTTTATCATTTGGAATGACTGGTTCCAATGCTCTTTCACCAAGTGCACCGTGACCGATTTCACGACGTCCTGCCCCGCGGATCGGACCTGTTTCCCCAACACTGAAATGTGGGAAGTTATAATGATGCATAAAGCGTTTTGACTCTTCTGTTCCAAGCCCGTCCAAAATTTGTACATCTCCTAGTGCTCCCAGTGTACAAATGGATAGTGCTTGTGTTTGTCCGCGTGTGAACAATCCAGAGCCGTGGGTACGTGGTAAAATCGTAACTTCAGATGACAATGGTCTGATTTCATCAGGATTACGGCCATCCGGACGTACTTTTTCTTCCGTGATTAAACGGCGGACTTCTGATTTAACCAGTTTATTTAAAATTTCTTTAATTTGTTTTAGTTTTTCTTCATCAGTTTCTTCTTCGTATTTAGCCAACACATCATCTTTAACCTCTTTGATGGCGGCTTCACGTGCATGTTTTTCCTGAACTTGTACAGCTTTGTTAAGTTCCGCCTCACATAGGCCTTTCACTTCTGCTTCAAGTTCTTCATCCACTTTATACAAAGTGATTTGTAGCTTTTCCTTGCCAATTTCAGCAACGATTTTTTCTTGGAATGCAATGACCTTCTTGATTTCATCATGTCCAAACATGATGGCTTCAAGCATTGTTTCTTCAGGCACTTCATTCGCTCCAGCTTCAACCATGTTGATAGCGTCCTTTGTTCCAGCAACCGTTAAGTTGATATCACTTTTCGCAAGTTGGTCAACAGTAGGGTTTATGATGAATTCATTATTGATTCTTCCTACTACTACGCCCGCGATTGGTCCTTCAAACGGAATGTCAGAAACTGAAAGTGCAAGGGAAGAACCTAGCATTGCTGCCATTTCTGTAGAACAATCTTGATCAACACTCATGACCATGCTGATGATTTGAACGTCGTTCCTGAAACCATCCGCAAATAGTGGACGAATTGGACGGTCAATTAGACGGCTTGCCAAAATAGCTCTTTCGCTCGGTCTACCCTCACGTTTAATGAAGCCCCCTGGAATTTTACCGACTGCATACAGTCTTTCTTCGTAGTTGACTGTCAACGGGAAGAAGTCGACGTTTCTAGGTTCTTTAGAAGCAGTTGCTGTACTTAAGACAGCTGTTTCGCCATAACGGACTAAAACGGCTCCGTTCGCTTGTTTGGCCAACTGACCGATTTCTACCGTTACATTACGGCCGGCCCAGTCAAATGAATACGTATGTTTTCCCTGTCCCATTTATTAAACCCCTCTCTGAATCTTCGCTATTAGAGGCTTAGTTTACCTAAACCTTTATTAAATTAAATCATTATATGTGAAAGTAATTGAACTCAAGTTATAACCAAACTATCACTATTATGCACGAAAAAAACAAGTGTTAACAGTAATATGACTAAATATTTATTCATTCAATTATGTATATATCTTAATCATTTATGAGTAGAAAAAAACTCGGCGGCTGCCGAGTCCAAAGGACGATGGCTTAGCCTAAAAATTGATAGCGTCCAAATCATTTGAATAACATCAAAAAAGCGGGAAATTTCCCGCTTTTTTTGAAAAAATTATCTACGTAGACCTAATGTGTTAATTAGTGTACGGTAACGAGTAACGTCTTTATTACGTAGGTAAGTTAAAAGATTACGACGTTTACCTACCATTTTAAGAAGACCGCGACGAGAATGGTGATCTTTTTTGTGTGTGCGTAAGTGACCGTTCAAGTTGTTGATTTCTTCTGTTAGTACTGCGATTTGAACTTCTGGAGATCCAGTGTCAGTATCGTGAGTTCTGAACTCAGCGATAAGTTCGTTTTTGCGTTCTTGTGTAATAGCCATGTTATTATTCCTCCTAAAATTCTGTAAAATCACCTATTACCGAGCCAGCGTCGGAGTCTCGACTAGCCAAGCAATGGTTATTTTCATACATACAATAGAATACATGTTTTCCGTCAAAATTGCAAGCCTTGTCTTCTATCCTTTTGGTTTCTTACAATGTTACCCGTTCAATTCGGCAAAATATGCTTGCGTATTTTGCTTGTCAATTTCAATCTGGTTGACTAACTCTTCAAGTCCCGAGAATTTGCGCTCGCTTCTCAACCTGATATGCCACTCGACTGACACCTGTTCTCCATAGATATCTCCTGTAAAACCTAATGCATGAACTTCTACGCTAGGATATTCGGGTTTTTCTTCATGGAATGTCGGCTTATACCCTACATTGCACACCCCATCATACCAGGATCCACTTATTTTAATCCTGACTGCATATACGCCAGGTGCGGGGAATATGTAATCATCACTCACTTCAATATTCGCGGTCGGGAATCCTAACTTTCTCCCCCGCTTTTCTCCATGGACTACATGTCCCTTTGTTACATAGCGACGACCCGCTAAATGATAGAAGTCAGAAAAATCACCATTGCTGAGCGTCTCCCTGATTCTTGTGGAACTTACCTTTCCGTCCTCGAATGTCTGCTTTGCAACGACGGTTTGACCAAATCTTCCCTTAGCATAGGCAGGTAGATCATCCATCGATCCATTACCATAGCGGCCATAAGAATAATCAAAACCTGCTACAACGTGACGGACATTCAGACCCACTATGTAATCATCCACAAACTCCTCAGGTAGCATCGAAGCGAATTCCTTACTGAAGTTGACGACAAATAGGTAATCGATTTCCATCGTTTCTATGATTTTTATCTTATCTTCCAGTGGTGTAATATAACGAATGTTTCCCACTTTCTTCCCTAATACAGCGGAAGGATGTGGATCAAATGTCATGACTGCTGACATAAGATTCATTTCATGAGCCTTTTGCTTAGCGGTTTGGATGACAGTTTGATGTCCTTTATGGATGCCATCAAAAAAACCAAGTGCCATGACAAGCTCAGGGAAGTCATCCGGTTTAAATTGATGAGGATGCTCTAATGCAATCACTTTCACCTTTCAATCTCCTCTTTCCGACGGCAAAAACGGTCTATGATTCTTGTGCGAAAACTTTGACAGGTTTAATTAACCCTTCTTTTGTGGGATGTATTTGATAAATGGCAATCGCCTTATCAGTGGGATCCATCATGACAAATGGTTGCCCCTTTTCAAAAACAACATCCTCCGTTTGTTCCAATACCGCACCGTTAAGTACTTTCTTTGCTACTTTATCATTAATCTGGAATTTCGGCAAATGTAACAATCCACGTTCTAATGGCAACAGAAAATCTCCTGTCTTTTCTGATTCCATGAATTCTTCCACCTCAGCGAACGTGAAACAATCCTCAAGCGTAAAGCCAGCCGCTTCAATCCGGACCAAGTCCGACATATGTGCCGGGTATCCCAATCTTTCGCCCATCATCACCGCTAATGTCCGAATATAGGTTCCTTTGCTACACTTGACACGAAACCGGAAGGAAATGGTTTCACCTTTGAATTCTAAACGGTCATCCAGTAAAGTAATATCATGAATAGTTACTTCCCGTGTTGGACGTTCCACTTCTATCCCAGCCCGAGCATATTCATATAGCTTTTTGCCATTTACCTTGACAGCTGAGAACATTGGTGGAGTTTGTTCAATTGTTCCTGTTAGGGATTTCAATACCTCAAGGATTTGTGAACGTTGAAATGTTTCGGTTACCTTTTGTTCCGCCACCTTTTCTCCAGTCGCATCTTCGGTAGCCGTTGAAAAACCAAGCGTCACTTCCCCTTCATACGCTTTACCTGCTTCTGTTAAGTATTCGGCAATTTTCGTTGCCCTGCCGATACATATCGGTAAAACACCGGTGACTTCAGGATCTAAAGTGCCCGTATGTCCGACTTTTTTCGTTTTTAAAATCTTCCTTAATTTAAAAACACAATCATGGGATGTCATTCCCTTTGGTTTCCATAATGGGAGTATGCCGTCCATTCCTTCACCTCATTAATCTTGTCATTTCAAAAAAAAGAGGCCGAGCCAAGAAGTGCAAAGCACTTATTGAGTCAGCCTCCATTTACTGCTTGCTTATTCTTCGTCTTTTACTGAAGGTTTTTCCTCTTTTTTGATTTGAGAAATTAATGATTCGATACGGTTACCATAATCGACGGATTCATCAAATTCAAAAAACAACTCCGGAGTTTTACGCAAGCGAATTCTTTGCCCAATTTCTGAACGCATGAATCCTTTTGCCTTTTCAAGACCCTGCAAAGTTTTTTCCCGTTGCTCCTGGTCTCCCAAGACAGAGATATAAACTGTTGCTTGTTGTAAATCGCCTGTCACTTCAACATCCGTTACTGTGACGAATCCGATTCTTGGATCTTTAATTTTGCGGCCGATGATTTCACTCAGCTCTTTTTTCATTTGTTCGCCCACACGATTTGCTCGAAGGCTCATAATATCACCTCGCTAGCTTATAGCCAGTCTATATCTGTTATTGTGCGCTCAATTTCCGGAAATGAATCTAGAAATTTAAGGGCATTTTGAAGTTCCCTCTCAGTAGCTTTCCTTGAGGATGAAACGGTTACGATAGAAATCTTAGTACGCTGCCAAAGATCCTGGAAATCCGTTTCCGCTACCGAGACATTAAGCTTCTGCTTAAGCCGTGTCATGACACGTTGCAACACAGCTCGTTTTTCTTTCAAAGAATGGGTGTCATAGATCATGCACTCACATTGGACGGATCCAACGATCATTTACGCTCGATCTCTTCCATTATATAAGCCTCAATTACATCGCCCTCTTTAAGGTCATTGTAATTTTTAATGGTAATACCACATTCATAATTTGTTGCCACTTCTTTAACGTCATCTTTAAAACGTTTCAATGCGTCAATTTCACCTTCGTAAATGACAACACCTTCACGAATTAAGCGAATTCCGCTGTCACGCGTAAGTTTTCCTTCGGTAACATATGAACCAGCAATTGTACCAACTTTAGATACTTTGAAAGTTGTACGAACTTCAGCTTGACCAATGATTTTTTCTTCGAACTCAGGATCAAGCATCCCTTTCATAGCCGATTCAATCTCTTCAATTGCTTTGTATATGATACGGTGAAGGCGAACATCAACTTGTTCTGATTCAGCGGCACGCTTCGCATTCGCATCTGGACGAACATTAAAACCAATTACGATTGCATTAGAAGCGGTAGCAAGGATGATATCAGACTCTGTGATAGCACCGACGCCGATATGAATGATTTTTACTTTAGCGCCTTCTACTTCTATTTTATTCAGGGAAGCGGCTACTGCTTCAGCAGAACCTTGAACATCCGCTTTTAAGATGATGTTCAATTCCTTAATTTCCCCTTCTTTCATTTGTTCAAACAATGTATCAAGCGTTACACGTGATTTTTCATTACGTTGTGAAGCAAGTTGTCTCTGTGCACGTACTTCCCCAACTTGGCGGGCTGTTTTCTCATCTTCAAAGACGATGAAACGGTCGCCTGCTTGTGGAACTTCATTCAATCCAGTGATTTCAACCGGTGTTGATGGACCTGCATCCTTAACACGACGTCCAAGATCACTGACCATGGCACGTACACGGCCGAAAGTGTTACCGATAACGATTGGGTCTCCGACTTTCAAAGTACCGTTTTGGACTAGTAACGTCGCTACAGAGCCACGGCCTTTATCCAAACGTGCTTCTATAACCGTTCCGTTCGCTTTACGGGTTGGATTGGCTTTATATTCTTCTACTTCACTAACTAGTAGAATCATTTCCAGCAAGTTATCAATTCCTTCGCCCGTTTTGGCAGAAATAGGTACGAAGATCGTATCTCCACCCCATGCTTCAGAAACTAAACCATGCTCTGTTAATTCTTGCATGACGCGGTCAGGATTAGCTGCTTCTTTATCCATTTTATTAACAGCAACAATGATTGGAACATCCGCTGCTTTAGCATGGTTAATCGCTTCAATTGTTTGCGGCATTACACCGTCATCCGCTGCTACAACAAGAATCGTAATATCCGTGATTAAAGCTCCACGAGCACGCATTGTTGTAAACGCAGCATGTCCTGGTGTATCAAGGAATGTGATTTTCTTGTCATTGACTTTGACTTGGTAAGCACCGATATGTTGAGTGATTCCACCCGCTTCGCCTTCTGTTACTTTCGTATGGCGAATAGAATCAAGCAATGTCGTTTTACCATGATCGACGTGACCCATGATAGTTACGACTGCTGGACGTTCGATTAAATCTTCAGAAGCATCTTCAGTCACTAATGACTCAAGATCTGTCAAGTCAACACGAATCTCTTCTTCAGCCAATACTCCGTACTCAGTACAGATTAATTCGATAGCATCTTTATCCAACGTTTGGTTGATTGTAGCCATGACTCCAAGCATGAAAAGCTTCTTAATGATTTCAGAAGGTTCACGGTGAAGTTTCTTACCAAGTTCCATGACAGTCAAAGACTCATAAAACGTAATTTTTTCTGGAAGTTCTCTTTCCTTACGTTTTGTAACTGGTGCCTGCGGCGCCGATTGTCTTTGTTTGTTATTCTTATTACGGTTATTTCTTCCCCTGCTAAACTGTCCTGATGGTTTTTTAGTGCCCAACGGTTTAACTGGTGGCTTTTTCTTTAGCTTTTCTTTATTGATCGTGCTTTTCTCATCTGCTTCAGCTTCGTATTTCGCAACCGTTGCATTTGCTTTCGGTTCAGCAGCTGCTTGGGTTGGTTCTTCGCTTTTTGGTTTAAGAGAATCGTTTAATTTGTTTACAGTTGAATCGTCTAATGCTGTCATATGGTTTGTTACCTCTATATTCATTTCTTTAAGTTTATTTATTACGTCTTTACTTGAAACGTTTTTCTGTTTTGCATATTCATATACACGCAATTTTGTCATACGTTCACCCCCGGTAAATTTAATCGAGCAGCATTCGGAGTTTTTGTGCAAAACCTTCATCAAGAACTGCGACGGCAACTCTAGCATCTTTGCCAATAGCATGGCCGAGCATAGATCTGTCTTCGACTCTTTTTAAAGGAACCTGATAAAATGCGCACTTATCAGAGATTTTTTTCTCAGTGTTTTTTGAAGCGTCCGCGGCTAAAATAACAACTTTGGCATTACCGCTTCTAATCTCTTTAACCACTAATTCTTCACCCGAAATTAGCTTGCGTGCTCGATTGGCCAAACCTAATAGAGACATCCATTGTTGTTGTTGGGTCATGGTGTTAGTCTTGCTCCTTATCCACTAATTCAAGCAATTGTTCATAAAGGGAAGAATCGATTTGAGTACTAAGGTGATTTGCCAGCACATTTTTCTTTTTGGCCAGCTCGATAATATTCCGATCAAGGGTCAAATAAGCTCCCCTTCCCGATTTTTTTCCGGTCGGATCAAGGCTGACTTCCCCTTCTTTAGATCGAACGATACGAATGAGTTCTTTCTTTGGCTTCATAACGCCAGTGGCAACACATTTACGCATCGGGATTTTTTTTCGGCTATTCATCTATTTTCACCTCTACCTTACTCGTTATCCTCTTCGAATTCTTCATCCTCTTCATTCACATAACTATCCCGGCTTAATAAGAACTCCTGTGCTTCAACAGGGTAAATACCAGCTTCGCGGGCTTCCGTTTCACTCTTGATATCAATTTTCCAGCCAGTCAGTTTGGCTGCTAAGCGTGCGTTTTGTCCACGCTTACCAATTGCTAGTGAAAGTTGGTAGTCAGGAACAATGACCGTCGTCGCTTTGTCTTCTTCTTTAACGATTACTTCAAGCACTTTTGAAGGACTTAAAGCATTCGCAACAAAGATAACAGGATTTTCTGACCATTTAACGATATCGATCTTCTCACCTTTTAATTCATTGACGATAGCCTGGACACGCTGTCCTTTTTGGCCAACACATGAACCAACTGGATCGACTTCCTCATTATCTGAGTGTACAGAAATTTTTGAGCGGTCGCCTGCTTCTCTGGCAACTGATTTGATTTCTACAGTTCCATCAAAAATCTCAGGCACTTCTATCTCAAACAAACGTTTTAAAAGACCTGGATGAGAACGGGATACAAAAATTTGTGGCCCTTTCGAAGTCTTTTCAACTTTTGTAATGAAAACCTTGATGCGGTCGTGAGGTTTATACTGTTCATTTGGCATCTGTTCATTGACAGGAAGCAATGCTTCAATTTTCCCCAAACTCACATAGATGAAACGTGAATCCTGGCGTTGCACGATACCTGTCATGATATCCTCTTCACGGTCTATGAATTCTGCGTAAATGATACCACGTTCAGCTTCACGCACTCTTTGTGTTACGACCTGCTTGGCTGTTTGTGCAGCAATACGGCCGAAATCTTTAGGCGTAACTTCCATTTCCACAATATCTTCCAACTGGTAGTTTGGATCTATTGCTCTTGCTTCTTCAACGGAAATTTCCAGACGTGAATCGAATACTTCCTCGACTACATCTTTTCTGGCAAATACTCGCATGGTGCCTTTGCCTAAATTCAAGTCGATACGTACATTTTGTGCTTGGTTAAAGTTACGGCGATATGCCGATATAAGTGCAGCCTCAATCGCGTCGATCAAAACTTCTCTCGAAATTCCTTTATCATGTTCTAAAATATAGAGAGCATCCAATAACTCATTGCTCATGGTGATCCCCCTTACGGATATTTAATTAATAATTGCTTGATTAAGAGAAGGTAATGGCAAGTCTTGCTTTCGCCACTTTTTCAAATGGAATGACGACTATTTTCTTTCTAGTCTTGATTTTGATTTCAAGCGTCACTTCATTCCCATCATAATTGGTCATGATTCCTTCGAATTCTTTTTCATTTAAAATGGGCTCGTATGTTTTTATGTAAACATTTTTACCGATAGCATTAAGGAAATCCTTCTCTTTTTTTAGAGGCCTTTCCGCTCCGGGAGATGAAACTTCGAGAAAATAAATTTGTGGAATTGGATCGACTTCATCAAGCTTTTCACTGAGCTTTTCACTCGTTTTCCCGCAATCTTCAAGATCTACGCCTGTCTCTTTATCAATGTACACTCGAAGGAACCAGTTCTTGCCTTCCTTCACATACTCCACTTCAACTAATTCAAGCTGCAATTCTTCAAGAATTGGTAGAGCTAATTCTTCTACAACTTCCGTTACCTTTTTACTCATTTGTTTCCTCCATACGTGCGTTGTGTGCGCTTGGTTTCGGATTCAAAATTAAATGGTCAATACAACACGAAAGAGTGGGTTTCCCCACTCTTGCCATTGGTTCCTCTTAGTATTTCCAATAAAAATATACCATAATCAAGATATTTTTGCAAATATCATGTCTGTTTCTTCCTTTTCATAGGCAGTTCCACACTTAAAATAAGGAAAGCTGATTTTGTTCTGGAAGAGCCTCGAGACAGCCTTGTTTATCAAGGTATTCAAGAATTGTCTTGGATACTTTCCCCCGTTGTTGCAAATCTTCCTTGGAGAGAAACTCTCCGTTTTTGCGCGCATTGACAATATTGATCGCCGCATTCGTACCAAGACCTGGAATCGAATTGAAAGGTGGAATTAACGTGTTACCCTCAATGATGAATTGGTCTGCACTCGATTTATACAAGTCTACCTTGGCGAAAGAGTATCCACGCTCACACATTTCCAACGCTAGCTCAAGTACCGTCAGTGTGTTTTTCTCTTTCGTGGAAGCATCCAACCCTTTTACATTTATTTCATCCATCTTGGTCTTGATTGCTTGTGACCCACGTGTCATGGCATCTATTTCGAAGTCATCGGCACGAACCGTGAAATATGCTGCATAATACAATAATGGCAAATGCACTTTGAAATAGGCAATCCGAACCGCCATCAACACATATGCGGCAGCATGTGCTTTCGGGAACATATATTTAATCTTCTTACAGGAATCTATATACCATTCCGGCACTTGATTCTTACGCATTTCCTCTTCGAATTCCTCAGACAAGCCTTTCCCTTTACGTACGGATTCCATGATTTTAAAAGCAAGGGAAGGGTCTAGTCCCTGATAAATGAGATAAACCATAATATCATCCCGGCAACCGATTACTTCGCTAAGTGTACAGATTTTATTATGAATCAGTTCTTGTGCATTGCTCAGCCATACATCGGTACCATGGGATAAACCAGAAATCTGGACAAGCTCGGAAAATGTCGTCGGTTTAGTGTCCTCAAGCATTTGTCTAACAAAACGCGTTCCAAATTCAGGTATGCCAAGTGTCCCGGTTTTACACATGATTTGATCTTCGGTCACACCTAACGATTCCGTGCTGCTGAATATCTTCATTACCTCTGGATCATCTGTAGGAATCGTTTTTGGGTCAATACCACTTAAATCCTGAAGCATCCTGATCACCGTCGGATCATCATGACCAAGTATATCCAGTTTCAAAATATTATCGTGAATGGAGTGGAAATCAAAGTGAGTCGTTTTCCACTCTGAGTTTCTGTCATCCGCAGGGAACTGTATTGGTGAGAAATCATAGATATCCATGTAATCCGGGACAACGATGATTCCCCCTGGATGCTGTCCAGTTGTCCGTTTAACACCCGTACATCCTGCGACAAGGCGATCTGTTTCTGCACCACGCATATGGATATTATTGTCGGCTGAATAGCCTTTAACATATCCGTATGCCGTCTTTTCAGCCACCGTACCGATTGTACCGGCACGATAAACATAATCTTCTCCAAATAGGACCTTCGTATAATCATGGGCTTTCGGCTGATATTCACCAGAGAAGTTCAAGTCAATATCGGGGACCTTATCCCCTTTAAATCCAAGGAACGTTTCAAATGGAATATCATGACCGTCTTTCGTATAGGCAATGCCACAATCCGGGCAATCTTTATCAGGCAAGTCAAACCCTGAGCCTACTGACCCATCATTGAAGAATTCCGATTTCTTACATACAGGGCACACATAATGAGGCGGCAGCGGGTTCACTTCCGTAATTTCTGTCATCGTCGCAACGAATGACGATCCGACCGAACCCCGGGAACCAACGAGATAGCCATCATTCAATGATTTTTTAACCAGTTTATGAGAAATTAAATAGATAACGGCGAATCCATGGCCGATAATACTTTTTAGTTCCTTTTCAAGACGGGCCTCAACGATTTCCGGTAGATTCTCTCCATATATCTTTCTAGCCATTCCATAACTCATTGCACGCATTTCTTCTTCTGCACCCTCGATTTTAGGTGTATATAGATCGTCCTTGATTGGCTTGATGTTTTCTATCATATCTGCAATTTTATTCGTATTTGTGACTACGACTTCTTTTGCCTTCTCGGCACCAAGGAAGGAAAAGTCCCTTAACATTTCATCCGTTGTACGGAAATGGACATCTGGTAGCTTATGTCGATTCAGCATATTCGCCCCACCTTGTGAATTCACAAGGATTTTACGGTATATCTTGTCATTCGGGTCCAAATAATGCACATTTCCTGTCGCTACAACAGGTTTATTAAGCTTTTCTCCGAGCTTGACAATGTTTGAAATAATCGTCTCTAACGACTTTTCATCACGGACAAATTCAAGCTCTATCAAATGTTGATAAACATCCTTTGGATGGATTTCAAGATAATCGTAAAACTCGGCAATTTCAACAACATCCTCAAAACCCTTTTGCATCATCCCTTCGAAGACTTCCCCTTTATCACATCCAGAACCAACGAGAATTCCTTCACGATATTTTTTTAGTTGAGAACGCGGAATCCGCGGAACTCTGTAAAAATAATTAATATGGGATAATGAAATCAATTTAAAGAGATTTTTCAAGCCTTCCTGTGTTTGTGCAATCAAAGTACAATGAGATGGTCGAGAACGCTGATATGCATTTCCGTTTCCCATATTGTCATTTAATTGATCATGATGGGTAATGCCTCTCGCTATCGTTTCCTTCAACATCTTCAACATCAGGTACCCCGTAGCCTCAGCATCGTATATGGCCCTATGATGTTGAGTCAAATCAATATCGAGCTTTTTACACAATGTGTTCAACCGGTGATTTTTGAACTCAGGATATAAAAATCTCCCTAATTCCAGCGTATCCAATACGGGATTGGTTGCTTTTGGATACCCAATATTTTTGTAGCCCATGTTCAAAAAGCCCATATCAAAACTTGCATTATGCGCAACAAGGATGGCATCTCCCGCCCATTCCTTGAACTTTTCCAATACGTCTGAAACTTCCGGTGCATCCACCAGCATATCATCTGTGATATGAGTCAAGTCGATGATCGTATTGGATAACGGTCGATGTGGGTTAGCGAATGATTCAAATTTATCAATGATGTCTCCATCATGAATTTTCACGGCTGCTAATTCAATGATCGTATCATAAACGGCAGACAAACCAGTCGTCTCGACATCGAAAACGATATAGGTGGCATCGGAAAGCGGTATATGTGCTTCATTATAAGCGATTGGTACACCGTCGTTCACGAGATTCACTTCGACACCATACAAAATCTTGATGTCATGTTTTTGACCGGCGCCGTAGGCCTCTGGGAAAGATTGAGCCCCTGCATGATCGGTGATGGCAACAGCCTTATGACCCCACTTCGCGGCTTGGGCAACAAGAGCGGATGTCGGCGTCACTGCATCCATTTGGCTCATCGGTGTGTGCATATGAAGTTCGACGCGTTTTTCACCCTCAGGAGCCTTATCCTGCCGTCCCTGCTTAGAAATCTCATTAATATCGTTTGCGATCATAACTAGATCGCGAACAAACGTATCATTTTGAATGCTACCTTGGGCACGTACCCACATTCCTTTTTTAACACGGGCTAGGATGGCAGCATCCTCTTTGTCACGTGAAAACATTTTAACTAAAATAGAGCTTGTATAATCCGTAACTTTAAACGTCAATAGACTACGTCCGCTCCGGAGCTCACGGACTTCCGCGTCAAACACGAAACCTTCAATCGCTATCCTGCGCTCTTCATCAATAATTTGCTCTATGCTACGGAAATCGGCATCTTCTTTAATGGTGTACCCGATTTTAACTGGGCCTTCGTAAACACCCTCGTCTCCTTTTTCCGATTCTTTCTTCTGCATCTCTAGTAACGCGGCAAGTCCCTTTTCCTCATCTTCCTTTTGCTTCTCTGCTAAAAACTTCTTGTAATCAGTTTCCGAAACGTTTTCGTTCACTTCTGCTTCAAGTGTTAATGGAGGGAAACCATACGTTTGATAAATATTCGAAATGAGACCGGAGTATTTCTGTTTTAACTGTCCAGCTTCCGCACCATTACGTGCATTGACGACGAGCTTATACCCTGTCACTTTGGGTTCTTGCTCATTTAAGAGTGATAAAAGTGCTGGCGATATGCCTTGTAGCTCACTTATGCAATTTTTCCAGTATTCTTTGACCAATTCCTCCGTCACTATCGGATTGGCAACATTCATGGTGAATGTAACCTTGGCAATATGGGCAAAAGTACTAGTTAAATGATTTGAAAATCTTGTATGAACACTGCATGGAATTAACGCAGGTATATTAAAGGCAAAATGCCATTTTTGGGACTCTCTCTCTATGGAAAGTTTATCAATTTCGGCACCGATGAAAAAATTCACAAAGGCATCCTCAGTCAAGCCCAATTGCTGGAGCAAGAGTTGAAATCTCTCTCTACCGCTGTTTGGATTTTGATCCATTTCCTCTCTCCCCTTTATCTACTATCTAAAGATATTATTCATCAGTTTCATTCTAATAACAGTGGTTATTATAACATACTAGATGCAGTTCACGGACATCTAATTATAGGGAAAAGGAAAGGCATCATCCAAATGAATGATGCCAAATCAAGCTATGATTTTACTGCTTTATCCCAATAATTCATATAACTTCTGTGCAAGTTCCGATGTTTCCAGTTCAAGCACTTCACCTGTTTTACGGATCTTCACTTCCACGATGCCTTCGGAAGCTTTTTTACCGACCGTTACGCGGACAGGAAGTCCAATCAAGTCAGAATCTGCAAATTTCACTCCGGCACGTTCATGACGGTCATCCATCAAGACATCCATGCCTTGTTTTTTAAGTTCAGCATATAGTTTTTCTGCAAGTTCAGCTTGAGATTGATCCTTCATATTAACCGGAATCAAATGGACCTGGAACGGAGCCAAATTCACCGGCCATACTAAACCTTTCTCATCATTGAATTGCTCAGCGACAGCTGCAAGTGTACGAGATACACCAATACCGTAACAACCCATGATCATCGGTTGCGAACGGCCGTTTTCATCTAGGAACGTCGCGTTCATCGCTTCGGAATATTTAGTCCCAAGCTTGAATACGTGACCGACTTCAATTCCTTTAGCAAACTTGATTATTCCGTTGCCATCCGGTGATGGATCTCCCTCTTGGATAAAACGAAGATCGATAAAACTTTCCACCTTAAAATCACGGTCAGGGTTTACATTCACAAAATGATAATCTTCCTCATTAGCGCCGCATACTCCATTAACCATTGCTTCAATGGCCAAATCGGCGATGACTTCTACGCTTGAGGCAATATTGATTGGTCCAAGAGAACCTACCGCACAACCTAAGACTTCTTTCGTTTCGTTAGGGTCCACTAACTCCACGACTTCAGCATTGTAGAAGTTTTTTACTTTGATATCATTCACTTCATGATCTCCTCGTACCAAGACGAGTACATATTTTTCATCCACTTTAAATAACAAGGACTTGATCAATTTTGAAGCATCGGTTTTTAAAAATGAAGCTACATCATCAATTGATTTCTGTCCAGGAGTATGAACTTTATCAAGTGTTCCCTGCTCTACGGAATCTTTTTCATATTTTACCGCTACAGGCGCCATTTCAATATTCGCCGCATAATCGGATGTATCTGAATAGGCAATCGTGTCTTCTCCAATTTCAGAAAGCACCATGAATTCATGTGTATCCTTTCCACCCATCGCTCCTGAATCGGCGATGACTGCACGAAAATCAAGGCCACAACGGCTAAATACATTTGAATAGGCCGCATAAAGTTTTTCATATACAGCATCAAGACTTTCTTGATTTGCATGGAATGAGTAAGCATCCTTCATGATGAATTCGCGTCCGCGCAATAAACCAAAACGAGGTCTTTTTTCATCACGGAACTTCGTTTGGATTTGATAAACCGTCAATGGCAAACGCTTGTATGACTTCACTTCGTCACGGACCAAGCTTGTAACGACCTCTTCATGTGTAGCTCCAAGGGCAAATTCACGGTTGTTACGGTCTTTTAATCGCATTAATTCGGGTCCATATGTATACCAACGACCGGATTCCTGCCAAAATTCCGCTTGTTGAAGGGCTGGCATCAATAATTCTACGGCACCTGCATTGTCCATTTCTTCCCGAACAATCGCTTCAACCTTTTGAAGCACTTTATTACCAAGCGGCATAAAACTGTAAACGCCACTTGAATTCTGTCTCATGAATCCTGCTCGCAACAAAAGCTGGTGGCTTTTAATTTCTGCATCTGCAGGGACTTCCCTCAATGTAGGGATTAACGTCATACTTTGTTTCATATCTACACCTCTTCAATATTTCCTTTAAACTTCCATACGGAAATTTACGGGTCATGTAATACAAAATTACATAATTATTGTCTAATTGATTTAAATTAAGTTGATTTCATTCGCTCTTTTTCGATTATACTTACGAATTCCCGATAAAACAAACTATTTTGCCCAAACTCTTCAAAAAGTTACAAGTAGATTCAAACAGCCAACAGATAGTTCTGCTGGCTTGTTTGGTTTCATTAATATCAGCTTATAGGAAGAATCTCTGGATGTCATTCCATGTCACGACGATCATTAACAACATCAGCAAAGCAAATCCGATGAAATGCACCATTCCTTCTTTTTGGCGATCAATTGGTTTTCCTCTTAAGAACTCAACCACGAAGAATAATAATCGTCCGCCGTCCAAAGCAGGTAACGGTAAAAGATTCATGATTCCTAAATTTATGCTGAGCAACCCAGCCCATTTCATCAACGTGAACAAGCCCTGTTTTGCGACTTCCTCAGTTGATTTATATATACCTACTGGACCAGATAGACTGTCAATCGTAAAGCCACCCGTTACTAGGTCACCCAGAATGATGAAAATCTGTTTCGTCCAAAAATACGTCTCCGTCGCACCATATTGAATGGCTTTTAGTGGAGCTTTTTCAACGGGCGGGTATACCCCGATGATTCCAATTTTCTGACCTTCCCTCTCGACTTCCTGAGGAGTAACTGGAACTTCTAACGTTTTACCGTCCCTATATACAACGAATTCGATTTCTTTACCGGGACTTTTTTGGATACTCGCCTGTACATCTTCCCAGGTTGTGACTTCCGTACCTTCAATCGATTGAATGGCATCCCCTGATTTAAGTCCAGAAGTAACGGCTGCACCGTCCTTAGTTAATTCACCCAGTTTGGCTTCGTCCACCACGACGCCTTGAAATAAACCAATCAATGTAAAAATAACAAAAGCTAGAACAAAGTTCATTGCTGGGCCTGCTAAGATTGTTAAAAAGCGGTGTCCAAGAGATTTAGATGCAAACTGGCGATCATAAGGGGCAATTTGGTTCTCGACCCCATTTTCAACGATTACGGCTTCCTTATGGATCGAAAACGTTTTTAACGTGTCTTCTTCTCCCTCTTCATATCCCGTAAGTATCAGTTTATGATCTAAATCTATCACTTCCACTTCGACAAGCCGAATATCCGGGTATTTGTCTTTGTTGTTCAAGATGATTTTCGTGACGGTTTCTTCTTCATCAAACATCAATCCCACACGGTAACCAGGTTTCAATTCAATATTTTCCGCATCTTCTCCGGCCATTCTAACGTATCCACCTAGAGGAAGAAGACGTATCGTATAGACCGTTTCCTTCTTTTTATATGTGAATACTTTTGGTCCAAATCCGATTGCAAATTCGCGGCATAGAATTCCAGCACGCTTCGCAAATACTAAGTGTCCAAGCTCATGGAAAAAAACAAGAGCGCCAAAAATGATAATGAACGCTATAAGCGTTTCTAGAGTCTGCATGTTCTGGTCACCTATCTTTCACTAAGGATTCTATAAACTTCCTTGTCATTTTATCGACTTCCTGGATCGTTTCTAAGTCAGGACTCGCTATGACAGAATGTTTGTTAAGCGCTCTTTCTATCAGGGTTTCAATTTCTAGGAAAGAAACTTTTCCAGATAAAAATGCAGCTACTGCAGCTTCATTTGCAGCATTCAACACCGTTGTCATCGTGCCGCCCATTTTACCTGCTTTGTAAGCGAATTGCAAACAAGGATATCGAGTGAAGTCCATTTCACTAAAGTGGAGTTTTCCCGCTTCAGCCAAATTCAAACGCTTCCGTCCTACAAGAGGCAGTCGATCTGGATATGTAAGGGCAAATTGGATGGGTACACGCATATCAGGTGTACCTAACTGTGCCATCACACTGGAATCATGAAATTCCACCATTGAGTGGATAATGCTCTCCCTATGGAGAAGCACGTCAATCTTTTCGTATGGAAGATCAAACAACCAGTGTGCCTCGATTACTTCCAATCCCTTGTTCATCATGGATGCTGAATCGATGGTGATTTTAGCCCCCATAGACCAGTTTGGATGGTTTAAAGCCTCTTCTACCGTGACGCCTTTTAACTCTTCACGGGTGCGATCACGGAAACTTCCACCAGAGGCAGTAATGACTAAGCGCTCGATATTTTTTTCTTGTTCACCCTGAAGTGCTTGAAAAATTGCTGAATGCTCACTATCGACCGGAAGCAGCCTTACCCCGGCCTTTTTCGCTTCATCAATGACCAAATGGCCCGCTGTTACCAAAGTCTCCTTATTGGCAATCGCAATATCCTTACCGGCTTTAATCGCTTGCAAAGTCGGATAAAGTCCTACGCTGCCGATGACCGCATTCACTAAGACTGTTGCTTGATTATACACAGCCACTGCCGTTATTCCCTCATCGCCATACATGAACTCAATATCTTTCCGGTTAGAGAACTCGCTTTTCAAAACCTCATAATCTTCTTTTGTCTGTACGGAAACTAGTTCTGGTTCAAACTCTTTTATATAGGTTCTGACCAAAGCAATATTCTTTCCGGCCGAAAGTGCCACTATCTTAAATTGATCGGGATGGGCCCTGACCACATCCGCCGTTTGCTTGCCTATCGAACCTGTTGCACCCAGAAGGCTGATATACTTCAAATCCGTTCATCTCCTAATTCCATATAACCTTACCTTTTTAATTATAATACATGCAATAAATGTAAGATTGGTAAAATAAATATTAAACTATCCAGCCTGTCTAAAATCCCGCCATGACCAGGTAGGATCTTTCCTGAATCCTTTACACCATAATGACGTTTATAAGCCGATTGAACAAGGTCTCCCAGTTGGCCGAAGATTGCTATGATTAATGATATCAACAACAATTGCCATATCGAATAGTCAAGGGATGAAAATACGTAAAAAAGCACACCTACGACTAACGCGGAAACTACGCCTCCAAAAAATCCCTCGACTGTTTTATTAGGACTGATTTCAGGCCATAACTTCCTCTTACCGATTGCTTTTCCAATGAAGTATGCTCCTGAATCGGTTGCCCATATCGTAAATAAAGTAAGAAGGATATAGACTAGACCTAGAGATTCATTGTCACGTGTTTCAAAGAAATAGTAAAAGCCGATGCCTAAATAAAGAATCGCAATGACCAAAAATCCTGCATCATCGAAAGTGAACATATTTTTCGAAAGGACCGTATAAAGCAATAGCACTAAAACGCCGATTAAGAAAAGCTGTACTTTGTCATAATTATTTTCAGTTAAAAACGTGCTATATTCATTCGGCAGTAATAATATCCAAAGTAAAACATGTGAAAGAATCGCCTCAAAGGAGAATACACGCATCTTTTTCATTTTCATCAATTCATACAAACCGATAGATGCTAGAAGATAGATTACCAATAAAAAGGGAAGCTTCCCTATCATCACGATTGGAATGAAGATGGCGGCAGCGATGACTGCCGTAATAATTCTCTGTTTCATTATTCCTATTTCCTCGCCTTCTACATTAAACGCCACCGAACCTGCGTGAACGTTTTTGATACTCCTCGACAGCCTGTAGTAAATGACCTTCACTAAAGTCCGGCCATAACACATCCGTAAACCATAGCTCGGTATACGCTGACTGCCAAAGCATGAAGTTGCTTAACCTTTTTTCGCCGCTTGTACGGATCAACAAATCCGGATCGAGCAAATGTTGTGTCATTAAGTAGCTTGATACTATTTCCTCAGAAACATTTTCCTTTATTATACCATTTTTCACATCATGTATGATGCTGTTGACCGCCGCAACTATTTCTCCACGGCTTCCATAATTAAGGGCAAAGTTCAAAATCATCCCGTTATTATTTTTCGTATCCTCCATCGCTTGTTTAACTGCTTTCTGAGTATGTGACGGGATTAACGATAAGTCTCCCATCATCTCCACCCTTACATTTTCAGCTATAAGCTCTGGCAAAAAGGTGCCTAGGAATTCCTGTGGAAGTTTCATTAAAAAATCGACTTCACTTTTCGGACGTTTCCAATTTTCTGTGGAGAACGCATAAACGGTCAACGTTTTTATTCCCAACTCATTAGAAATCTTTGTTATTTTTCTAACGGTTTTCATTCCTTCATGGTGGCCTGCCACACGTGGCAGCGCACGTTTTTTAGCCCATCGGCCGTTTCCATCCATAATAATGGCAATATGTTGAGGAACATTAGACTCCTTAATATGCTGGATCCTACTTGCTACATCGGAAGAAGCATCTTTTTTAACGAAACGCTTCCATAGTGAATACATATGTTAGTCCCCCATTAGGTTGTACTTATCTCTACAAAGGCAATATTTACGTGCACTATGTATATTTTTTGGATTCTAAATAAGAACAGAATCTATATTATAATATCAAAAAAAAACTTGTTCTCATATTATTATTATGAAAATATTATCTTCATTAGAAGTTGGCAAGAAATAAATAATGCATATCCTTTCAAGAAGAAAAGGCAAAAAGGACCTCCTCCATCATTTTCAAGCTCTTACTAACTCAGGCGTAATCATAATCGGAGAAACCTTATTATAACAGTTTTCTCTTTTTAACACACCTATATGTTAGATCAAAGACATGACCACAATGGATTCGGCCCTTTTATTCAATGCTTTTAGAAGGGATTAGACTTCTAGAATTTCTTTTTCTTTATCTTTTGTAATATCATCGATTTTTGAGATGTTGCCATCCGTCATCTTTTGAATGTCATCTGCATAACCGCGCAAATCATCTTCTGTGATATCGCCATTTTTCTCAAGCTTTTTCAACTCATCGTTAGCATCACGGCGAACGTTACGAACCGCGATTTTTGCTTCTTCGGCTTCTTTCTTAACGACCTTGACAAGTTCTTTCCTACGTTCTTCTGTTAACGCAGGAATGGCAATCCTGATTATAGAACCATCATTAGAAGGATTTAATCCTAAATCCGATTTCAAAATTGCTTTTTCAATCTCGCCCAAAATCGTTTTGTCATAAGGCTGGATGACTAAAAGTCTTGCTTCTGGTACAGAAATGCCCGCCATTTGATTGATAGGTGTTTGGGATCCGTAATAATCAATTGAGATTCTATCAAGCAATGAGGCATTTGCTCTTCCGGCACGGATGCTGGCTAATTCACGTGTGTAAGCGCTAATGGCTTTTTCCATTTTCGTTTTCGCATTCGAAATAACTTGTTTCGGCATCTTTTATTTCCCCCTTACAATAGTTCCAAGCGTTTCGCCTAATACAGCGCGCTTAATATTACCTTTTTCCATAATAGAGAAGACAATCAATGGAATATCATTGTCCATACATAGCGAGGACGCAGTAGAATCCATGACTTGTAATCCATCTTTTATCACATCAAGATATGAAAGCTCATCATACTTCACTGCATTTTTGTCTTTAACAGGATCAGCATTGTATACCCCATCCACATTGTTCTTCGCCATCAAGATGACATCCGCTTCAATTTCAGCTGCACGTAATGCGGCAGTCGTATCCGTTGAGAAATATGGGTTTCCTGTTCCTGCTGCAAAAATGACTACTCTCTTTTTCTCCAGGTGTCTAATTGCACGTCGTCTAATATATGGTTCTGCCACTTGTCTCATCTCAATGGACGTTTGGACGCGCGTTTCAATCCCAAGCTGCTCGAGGCTATCTTGTAACGCCAATGAATTCATGACTGTAGCGAGCATGCCCATATAATCGGCATTTGCACGGTCCATGCCCATTTCACTACCGATTTTCCCGCGCCATATGTTCCCGCCACCGACAACCACAGCTACTTCTACATCCAATTCAGCTACTTCTTTTACTTGTTCTGCAATCGACTTTATAACTGCAGGATTAATTCCGAAACCCTCGTCTCCAGCCAATGCTTCACCACTGAGTTTCAATACGACACGTTTATATTTAGCCATGAGAACCTCCAACTATGTAATCTTTTTGTTCGTCCATCATGCTCATTCTTGCATTAATCAAAAATTCAGGACATTTTAAAAAATAGGGAACACTATAGTGTTCCCTATTTAACCATTTTCTTACAATCAATTAGTCCTTTTTAACTTGGTTCATTACTTCTTCAGCAAAGTTTTCTTGACGTTTTTCAAGACCTTCCCCTACTTCGTAACGTACGAATGAAAGGATTTTTCCGCCTAGTGCTTCAACGAATTGTCCTACTTTTTGATCTGGGTTTTTAACGAAAGCTTGTTCGTTTACACAGATTTCTTCGTAGAATTTGTTGATACGTCCTTCAACCATTTTAGCAACGATTTTTTCTGGCTTGCCTTCGTTAAGGGCTTGTTGAGTAAGAACTTCACGTTCGTGCTCTAGCTCAGTAGCGTCTACTTGGTCACGAGAAACATATTTTGGGTTAAGAGCTGCGATGTGCATAGAAACACCTTTAGCTGCTTCAGCATCAGTTGTACCTTCAAGAACTGTAAGTACGCTGATACGTCCACCCATGTGTAGGTAAGCGCCGAAAGCATCGCTGTCTGTTTTTGTAACGACTTGGAAACGGCGAAGAGTTAATTTTTCACCAATTTTAGCTACTGCTGCATTGATATGATCAGCAACTTTCACACCGTTTTCCATTGTTTGCTCAAGAGCAGCTTCTACAGTTTCAGGCTTGTTAGCCAATAAGAATGAAGCCAATTCTTTAACAAGAGTTTGGAAACCTTCGTTTTTAGCAACGAAATCAGTTTCTGAGTTCACTTCAAGGATTACTGCTTGGTTTCCGTCTACTACGATAGAAGTTAACCCTTCAGCAGCGATACGGTCGCCTTTATTGGCAGCTTTTGCAATTCCTTTTTCGCGAAGGAAGTCAATCGCTTTATCCATATTTCCTTCAGTTTGTACAAGTGCTTTTTTGCAGTCCATCATGCCAGCGCCAGTTTTTTCACGCAATTCTTTAACTAATTGTGCAGTGATTGCCATAATATAAATCCTCCTCAAATTAAGTGCGGTTTATTCAGTTTTTACCCATTTTGCTAGATAATACTTGTTTTCAACAACAAATACAACAAATCGCAGCAAATTTTTACAAAAAATATTTATTGGTCAACGTTATGACAAATAAGCTCGGTTCTCTCCAGTTTCAAAAATCAGCCGTGATAAGGCACGGGATTTATGTATGCTTATTTAGTGCAAAAAAAAGGGATAAAAGGCATTATCCTCTTATCACCTTTTTTCTCACTAGTTAAGCAGTTCTGTCAACTATTAAGCAGTAGTTGTTTCAGTTGCTGTTTCTTCGCCTTGTTTAGCTTCTAAGATAGCATCTGCCATTTTACCTGTTAATAATTTAACAGCACGGATTGCATCGTCATTCGCAGGAATAACTACGTCGATTTCGTCCGGATCACAGTTTGTATCAACGATACCAACAAGTGGAATGTTTAATTTGTGTGCTTCCGCAACAGCAATACGCTCTTTGCGAGGGTCGATAACGAAGATCGCATCTGGAAGAGTCTTCATATCTTTAATACCGCCTAAGAATTTTTCTAAGCGATCCCATTCTTTTTTAAGTTGGATTACTTCTTTTTTAGGAAGCACTTCGAAAGTTCCGTTAGCGTCCATTTTTTCGATATCTTTAAGACGATTAATACGTTTTTGGATTGTTTCAAAGTTTGTTAAAGTTCCACCTAACCAACGTTGGTTTACATAGTACATACCAGAGCGGATAGCTTCTTCTTTAACTGATTCTTGAGCTTGTTTTTTAGTACCAACGAAAAGAACAGTTCCACCGTTAGCAGCTAGTTCTTTAACGAAGTTATAAGCTTCTTCAACCTTTTTAACTGTTTTTTGAAGGTCGATGATGTAGATGCCGTTACGCTCAGTGAAGATATATTTCTTCATCTTAGGGTTCCAGCGACGTGTTTGGTGTCCGAAATGCACACCAGCTTCAAGCAATTGTTTCATAGAAATGACTGACATTTTAGTTCCTCCTAAATGGTTTTGTTTTTCCTCCGCTCCGATCATTTTCATACAGAAACTGTATAAACAGCACCATCTGCTAGAATCACGGGCGTGTGTATTAACACCATTTCATAATATATCATACTCAGGTGATACAATCAAGCAATATTTATCTATCCATACGGAACTTTAATAAAAGCTCAATTTCCGTTTGACCCCTATTTAATTTTTTGGCGATATCTTCAATTGAAAGACCTTGCTCCACTAAATAGTCTACCTGTTCATTTAATGATAATTCTTCTAAAGAATCCTGTAGCATGGCTGAAAAATCTTTTTCCACGCGTGCCTCTTGTTTGGTTAAAATGGAGGCCTCCGCCGAAAGTTCGAGCTTGTCCTTCACTTCATTGGCTGGCTTGAATTCTTCTTCTATTCCAGTCTGGTTCATATAAGCATTAGCAGCCTGCAATTTCTTCCCGTTAAAACTTGGTTCTTTATAGTCAGGGAATGATTCCTTTTCTAGTTCTGCTTCCTTTTCTATAGGTGGCCTTGTTTTTACTATTACTGACTCTTCTATCTTTTTCTCATTAGGTAAGACGTCAGTTTGTGTAAAAGCTTTTATCAAGGCTTCGTTATCTTCCTTCATTTCCATTAGATAGCCTGTTAGTAGTTCTTCCATTTCAATTATCGTGGCTTTTTGTTCCTTTTCTAGCTTACTTAATCGATTTTGTCTAAGATATAAAAGAATAACGGCGAAAATCGTGAAAATATTTAGACTAAAAAGGAGTAACATAAAAAATACTGACATGGTGCCTCCTCTTAACCGGAATAGTCGATACTCTTTCCTTTATAGGGATGGGGATCTATATTCTCTGTTGTTTGTCTCGTATTGTCTTTCTTCCTACGCTGTTTAAAAAACGGACCCTTATCCGCGCTACCTTCCTTTTCATAAAAATGAGCTGGGAGCTTTTGTTCCTCGCCCATTACAGTCGTTTGTTTTCGTTCCTCTTCTTTTCTTCCTTGATGGGTGGCATGATCCTGTTGGATTAGATTTTTTTGTAAAAGTTGTTCTTGGATCTTTCCGGCATCTTGGGTTCTTGGAAGGGCAATTTGCATCTCGATTGCTTTTAAACCCACAGCCATCCACCCCTATATTTCTATAGTGATTCTTCTGTATAACTGCCTGTGTACACATGTTCTTCCCATGGATTCAAAATGTTCGGAATGGTCTGTCCAAACTGATGAATCCATGCATTTCTCATAGAGCATGCCTCGAAGCATGACACTAAATAAAAATATGGGTTAACTTTTTTTATCCTGCATAGCATGTCTAAGTTTAAATATCGCCCTTGAGTGAATTTGCGATATCCTTGATGTGGAAAGACTCATCACTTGTCCAATTTCCGTCAGCGTAAGTTCTTCTTTATAAAAAAGTTGCAATACCAACTGTTCTTTCTCATTTAGTGTTTCTATGACCTTTGCTAGCTCTGCATACAATTCTTGTCTTAGAACATTCTCTTCAGGCAGGTCTGCTTTATCATCTTTAATATGGAAATTCGTTTTTTCTTTGTCATCCTGTTCTTGAGGATTTTCATCCATGGATAAAACATTGGCAAAGAAATGCTCGTTAAGTGCAGCATATACTTCATCTTCCGGAATATTTAATTCAAATGCAATTTCCTTTGGTGTAAGGTTCCGCATATATTTTTGTTCCAATTTTTCAATAGCTGAATCGATTTTTTTCGCTTTATCCCTCGCACTCCGCGGTAGCCAATCCTCTTTCCTTAAACCATCCAATATGGCCCCACGGATCCGGAATGAAGCATATGTGTCAAATTTCAGATCACGCTTTGGATCAAAGCGCTCCAAGGCATCAAATAAGCCCATCATCCCTAAACTCCTAATGTCATCACGACTGACATTCCTAGGAAGGCTGACTGAAATACGTTGGACATGGTAAGATACAAGTGGAACATATTTCTTCACCAAAACGTCCCCTGCTTGCGGGTCCCTGCAGTCGACCCAATTTTTCCAGCATAACTGTTCTTCTTCGATAGTCAGTTGAGACATGGGATTTCCTCCTAACATTGTTTACGTTTTGTAATCAAAACGGTCCTCGAAGGCTCTAGGTGCAACAATATTTTGATTGCAGTGTTCCCGTCACTTTCCGGCTGCGCAAATTTCATCTTCCCAATTAAATATTTCTAGTCCCTTTATTTACTGTCCGGATATTAAGCATGCACTTTGTCACATTGAATTCTATCGTCCTACCACTGTTCCCGCCGACGTCCTCCGAAACGACCTGTATTCGTAAATCAGCCAATTCTTTCCGGACAGCTACAACATTTCGGGGTCCTATTCTCATTAAATCCCCCCCAGAGGCAAATTGAAACATTTGTGCACCTCCAGCCAGCTTTGCTTTTAAAAAAGCAGGCCTTGCTCCTTCCTTCACCAGACGATTCACCAATTCCTTTACGGCTGTATCGGCAAACTTGGCCCGATTAATCTGACCAGACTTAGCAAGTGAAGAATCCGGCAACATGACATGCGCCAAACCGGCAATCTCTCTTTTCTCATCATAAATGACGACCCCTACGCATGAACCAAGCCCTGAAGTGCGAATCGAATAAGGAGGTTTTACAGTATTCATATCCGCTATCCCCACTTTAACAACTTGGATTTGCAATAATTCAACCATTTATTGTCACTCCCAGGGCAGCAAAAATAGTATCAAAGGAATCAGGATCGGGCAGTAAAAAGAAATGGCCATTGATAGATTCAGCAAACCTCTCATTCTGCGCTAGGACGGTATCTATCACAATAGCAGAATCACTTACTTGTGATAATTCCAGTAATCCATAACTGATAGTTGCTCCCACCATATCGATATTCAAGGAAGGAACCGATGGATATATATTCAACTTAGTAAAATCCGATAAAGAAGAAAGATAGGATCCCGACAGGATATTCCCTAATTCCTGTAGACAAGAAAGAGCTAATTCAGAATGCTGTGGTTTATCAATGGAGAAGGTTTCATCCCCTATCATCTGTTGAATGAAATATTCAGCTACAGGTAATGAAAGGATAAAAATCATGCTTCCAGTGGCATCTCCTTCAATTCGCAAAAAGACACTAGCCACAACATGTTCTGCTCCCCCTGCCAATTCCATCATTTCATCAAAGGAAACTACCCGGACATTAGGAACATTCATATCTATTTTTTTATTAAGAATGGCAGAGAGTGCAGTAGCAGCATGTCCCGCCCCAATATTCCCAATTTCTTTGAGGATATCGAGGTGGATGGGGTTGATTTTATCAATAAATGACATCCCTTTATCCTTCTTTTCTCACGATTTCATTTGCTTCGAGACTTAAGGCCTTCTCCAAATTCACCAATACAAGCAAACGTTTTTCAATTTTTGCGACACCGCTGATATATTCCGAAGCTAAATGACCGACAACTTCCGGCTGAGGCTCAATGCTCTCGACAGGAATGTCAAGCACATCATTGGCTGAATCGACAATCAACCCTACTTCGATGTCATCAAGGACAACGATGATGATCCTCGTTGAATCGTTATATTCAACCTCTTCAAAACCGAAACGGACTCTTAAATCAATAATGGGGGTAATCACACCCCTTAAATTAATCACACCTTTAACAAATGGAACGGCTTTGGGCACCCTTGTTATATGCAAAAGTTTTTCTATTCCACTTACTTTATCCACCGGAATCGCATATTCTTTGTCTTTGATTTGAAACACGATTACTTTTATATCTTGAACAGGACTTGTGGTCGACATTCAATTATCCTCCTCTTTTTACCCCTCAACCATATCTACTGTTCATCCATTGACCCTTGTTTCCAAAGGGTCTCCAGTAATCAAATGGTAGGAAGGATTGTAGCGAATCTATATATTAAAATGGTCAGTGAATCAATGCATTGCAATCGACAATCAAGGCTACTTGGCCATCGCCTAAAATAGTAGCTCCAGATATAGCAAATGCAGTCGATAAATAATTACCTAATGACTTCAAGACGATTTCAAGTTGCCCTATAAAGGAATCCACTACAAGTCCCGCCATTTTTTCGCCTTTCCTGACTATAACGATTGAAAGAAACTCTTCTTCTTCGTTTTGTACGGGCACTTCAAAAATGTCCTTTAGGAACAGGAGTGGCAGCACTTTTCCTCTAAAGTCGATCACTTGTTGATTATGGGCATTCATAATATCTTCTTTTCTTATAATGGCTGTCTCTATAATAGAAGAAAGAGGGATTGCATATTTCTCCTGTTGAATTTCAACTAACATGACGGAAATGATAGATAACGTCAAAGGAAGTTGTATGAGAAAAATGGACCCTTCATTCTCCTTAGAGTCGATTGTTACCGATCCGCCCAGTGATTCTATTGTGTTCTTCACGACATCCAAACCTACGCCACGGCCAGATACATCCGAAATGGTATCGGCTGTGGAGAAACCTGAAGCGAAAATCAATTCATAAATTTGCTTATCCGATAGTGTTGCGGCGGTTTCCTTCGTTAGTATTCCATTGGAAAGGGCTTTACTTAAAACCCGTTCTTTATTAATACCAGCTCCATCATCTTCAATTTCAATGAACACATGGTTACCGCTATGATAGGCCTTTAATAGAATCTTCCCTACTTCATTTTTCCCCATAGAAAGACGCTTTTCAGGTGTCTCCACTCCATGATCCATCGCGTTTCTTAATAAATGAACGAGTGGGTCGCCAATTTCATCAATGACCGTTCGGTCCAATTCAGTTTCAGCGCCGATAATCTCTAAATCTACCTTTTTATTTAAATCCCTCGCTAATTGGCGTACCATTTTCGGAAAACGGTTGAATACCGTTTCGACAGGAACCATGCGCATGTTCAACACAATCGTTTGCAAATCGCTTGTTACGCGAGACATTCTTTCCACAGTTTCGTGCAGTTCCTGGTTATCCAAATCGCTTGAAATTTGATCTAACCTTCCTCTATCGATAACTAGTTCTTCAAATAAGTTCATTAATATATCTAGCCGCTCGATATTTACCCGAATGGTCTTGCTTGGAGCATGCTTGACCGCTTTTTTTGTTTCTTTAGCCTCATTGATTGAAGGTGACTGGTCCGTACCTTCCTGAGGCTTTTTATCGGCCGCTTTTTTTTCCTCTTTAATATTTGCAGCATGACGTAGTTCTTCCAGATTTAGGGCTGTTATTTCGACGACATCCACTTCTGAAACCTTCATGATTTTTTTCTTGGTCTCTTCAATCGATTCATTGGTCACCAATGTAACCGTGAATTTCTGATCAAATTGTTCTTCCTCCAAAAGTTCAGCGGGTGGATTCGATTTTATCACCTCACCTGACTTTTCAAGAACTTCAAACACCATAAACACTCTTGCAGCTTTTAAAAGGCAGTCGTCACGTAAGCTGATTGAAATTTCATAGCTTTTAAATCCTTGTTCCTTGGATTGCTGCAAAACAGTCATTTCGAATTCGTCATATTCGCCCATCGTTGCTTGTTCCATTGTTTCTAGAACGGGAGATGCTGCTGCCGTTTCATTAATTGTAGGGATAACCAGTGATTCACCTTTTTCGATTTGTTGCAATTTTCGCACCACGTTCGTCACATCACGTTTGCCATCTCCGCCTTCAGCAATCGACATGACAATTGCTTCTAGGTCATCCACCGCCAAGAATATTACGTCGAACAGTTCAGGAGTTAGGATAATTTTGCTGTTCCGGATCGCGTCTAGAACATTTTCCATTTTATGGGTCAAATTAGCTAAATCCTCATAGCCCATTGTAGCCGACATACCTTTTAAAGTATGTGCGGAACGAAAAATCTCATTGACTATCGAAAGATCCTCCGGGTTCTTCTCAAGTACCAACAGCTGTTCACTACACGTTTGAAGATGTTCTTTACTTTCTTCAATAAATACCTCTAAATACTGATTCATATCCATACAATCTCCACCCCCGTATGTTAGCAATAGCCAATTATGGCTTTTGCTATTTTATCTACATCCTCTATGCTATCTATTAAATTGGTAGCAATTGCCGCCTTTGGCATTCCAAAGACAATTGACGTCTCCTGTGACTCTGCTATTGCCTTTAAGGGACCAGTTCTTTTCAACTTGGTAAGTCCGCTTGAACCATCCATACCCATTCCAGTCATGACAACAGCTATTTTTGCAAATTCCGCTATTTCACTTACTGATTCGAAAAGCACATCCACCGAAGGACGGTGCCCATTTCGCTGCTCGGATTGATCCAATTCTACCGCAAGGCTCAAACCAACTTTTTTCACTTTGAAATGGAAGCCCCCCGGCGCGATATAAGCTACTCCTTTTTGAATCAACTCCCCATCTTCCGCTTCCTTTACCCGTATCCTCGATAATGAATTGAGCCTATCGGCTAAGGATTTCGTGAAGCTGGGAGGCATATGCTGGACAATCAAAATAGGGGCATCGATATTTTCCGGGAGACCCGTCAATACTGTCTGCAAAGCTCTTGGTCCTCCTGTCGATGTACCAATAACTACAATCTTTTTATTGCCATGGAACCATTTTTTCATATCATTATCAATATCGTTAATTTCTTTTGATTCTATTTTACTATATTTTTTCCAGTCTGATGGGTTTCTTCCAACATTTATCGCACTTTTTTGTAGTTTGTGAACATTTGCAAGGCTGGCTGCCATAACTTTCTCACATAGTTCTTCCTTAATTTTATGCAAATCCAGTGAAATAGCCCCTGAAGGCTTAGCAATAAAGTCAATGGCGCCACTCTGCATGGCGATACATGTACTTTCCGTCCCTTCCTTCGTCGTGCTTGATAGCATGACCACTGCTGTCGGACATTCTTCCATAATCCGGTTTAACGCTTCTAATCCATCCATAACCGGCATTTCAACATCCAAGGTGACGACATCCGGTTTCAGCGATTTTATTTTTAATAAAGCATCTTTACCGTTCCTGGCCGTACCAATGATTTCCATTCTATTATCTTCTGCTAAAAGTTCAGAAATCAGCTTCCTCATAAACGCGGAATCATCCACGATCAACACTTTAACCTTTTCCATATAAGGAAACCTACTTTCCAAGAAAATATCGTTTCATATTTTGCAGGAAATTACTTTTTTGTATAATTGATTCTTCACCTAAGCCATGATTTACATATCTAGATACAACCTCGATTAGAGATTTGGAAACAGCCGCATCAGGATAAGAAAGGATAAAAGGAATTTGCTTGGAAACCGCTTTGGAAACGGATCTATCATCGGGGAGATATCCAAGTGTAACCATCTCCGCTCCAAGGAATTTTCTCAGGGCATTTTGAAGTCTGATCATCGTTTCTTTCCCTTCCTTTTTCGTGAACACTCTATTGCAAACGAGAAAAAATGGAATCTCATCATTTATTGAATGAATGTATTTCATCGTAGAGTAAGCATCCATCACAGAAGTCGGTTCTGGGGTTGTGATGATGATTAACTCATCCACACACAAAAGGAATTTTGCGGAATCCTGTGTGATACCTGCCCCCATATCAAACAATATATAATCATAACTCTCTAGCAGAGAACCAAATTCATCAGTAAAACGTGCATATTTATCTTCATCTAAAGTAAAAAGGTGGGTCAGCCCGGTTCCACCTGTTATTACGGAAATTTGTTCCGGTCCTGTGGTCATAATCTCTTTCAAGCTTAGACCATCTTCAAAAAAGTCAACGATGCTATATGGAGAATGCTGCCCAAATAAGATATCTATATTACCCATTCCAATATCCATATCGAACAACAATACCTTTTTTCCCAGTTTCGACAAGGAAATGGCAAAGTTCAAAGAAAAGTTGGATTTACCGACTCCACCTTTTCCACTCAAGATGGCAAGTGTCTTGGCCATTAAATGGTTTTTTTGCAATTCCAGTCTCCTTCTTAGGTTTTCAGCTTGATCTTTCATAATCTTTAGCTCCAAGAACCATCTTCAATAAATTGGATGAAGTTGCTTTTTCAATATCATCTGGCACATTTTGTCCATTTGTTATATAAGCTACCCCCAATTTATGAGTGTGAATAAAATTAAAGATCGAACCAAAAGTAGACGTTTCATCCGCTTTCGTAAAAATGACCTGCTTAATCGGAACCGTCGTGAACTGTCGATAAATATCCTCCATGTCCTTTTGCTTCGAAGTCAATGAAAGCACTAAGTACGTTTCCATCTCATCTGTGAAGTGGATGATTTCCCCTAGGTCTTTAACATACTGCGGATTGCGAAAATTCCTTCCAGCTGTATCGATAAAAACATAATCATAATGAGAAAAGCGTTCTGTGGCTTTTTTGAAATCTTCCAAGTTATAAGCCACTTCGATTGGAACGTTTAGAATCTTTGCATATGTCTTCAACTGATCGATAGCAGCTATCCTATACGTGTCGGTTGTAATGAAAGCTACCTTCTTATCATGCTTCAGCATGGTCTCTGCTGCTACCTTAGCTAAAGTTGTTGTCTTGCCAACACCTGTCGGACCTACAATATTAATATATTTCTTCTGCAGGCCGGGCCTTCCATTCGGTACCTGATCCACTAGTTTACACAAAGATGCTTCTAGCCAGTTTTTAATCTCTTCATCAGTAGAATCCGCTTTAGTAGCAAACCATTTATCAAGGAGCTCGTCCATGATTTGTGAGCGGATAACTGTATCGACATCCTGTTCGATAAGATACTCATAAACTTGTTGTAGTTTCTCCGGATAATGGGCGTGTGATGGGATTTGTATATTTCTTATCATCCCTTTTAACCCCTCAATTTCCTTTACCAGTTCAACATCTCCCCGGTTGATTTGTTTTGATGCAGCCTGTTCATTGTTTTTCGCTATAGTACTCTCAAGTGCCGGTTTTACAGGCAGCTTTTTCTCTTTTTGTTTAGTTACGGGTTGGGCGGGCTGTGAAACGGGATCGATGGCAGCCATGACTTCAATATTCCTTTTCTTGAACAACCCTAGAAAACCACCCGTGAATACCGCTTTCGAACTTAAAATGACCGCTTCACTGCCTAACTCTTGTCGTATCTGCTTCATGGCTTCAGACATGGAAGGTGCCATATATTTCTTTACTCTCAATCAATATTCACCACCCCTACACTTTGTACTTCTACATTTGATTCGAGTTCATTGTATGAAAGAATCGGTACATTGGGAAAATAACGTTCTGTCAATTGTCGAGCGTACATACGTACAGCTGGGGAGCAAAGCACAATCGGTTGATGATCCATCAAAGTCAGCTCCTCCAATTTACTGGCAATCGCCTCTAGTATCGACTGGGATACAGTAGGATCGAGCGATAAAAAGTTACCATGTTCAGTTTGTTGTACCGCATCTGCAATCGCCTTCTCCACTTTTCCCGATAAAGTGATGACTTTTATCCGGTTTTCTCCTGAAATAAAGGAGTTCGTAATTTGCCTTGCTAAATTCTGCCTTACATATTCAGTGAGCAAATCGGTATCAGTAGATAACTTTCCATAATCAGCAAGCGTTTCAAAAATGATTGGTAAGTTCCTTATCGAAACTTTTTCTTTCAATAGTTTTGCCAATACCTTTTGGACATCCCCAATCGATAATGGATTCGGGGTGACCTCCTCGACGAGAATCGGCGATGTTTCTCGTAGATGATCGATTAATTGTTTCGTTTCCTGCCTGCCCAAAAGTTCATGAGCATTAGCTTTGATGACTTCCGTTAAATGCGTGGAAACCACACTCGGAGGATCCACCACGGTATAGCCCATCATTTCCGCATGCTCTTTCATGTCTTCCGTAATCCATTTAGCAGGCAGACCGAATGACGGTTCAACCGTATCGATTCCTTCTATTGTATCGTCCTCTATACCAGGACTCATGGCTAAGTAGTGGTTCAAAAGTAATTCTCCGTTGGCAATTTCACTTCCCTTGATTTTCAAGCGATATTCATTAGGATTCAACTGGATATTATCCCGAATCCGCACCACCGGGATGATCAGACCCATTTCGATTGCCAGCTGTCTGCGGATCATGACCACCCGATCAAGAAGGTCTCCTCCCTGATTCGTATCGGCAAGGGGGATTAGTCCATAGCCAAACTCAAATTCAATGGGGTCGACACTCAAAAGGTTCACGACGCTTTCAGGACTTTTCATCTCGTCCGTTTCCAATACTTCTTCCATCTCCTGGATTTCACTTTCATCAGGTTGTGGTGTTTTGGAAATGACATATCCACCCAGAACCAACAAAGCGGCAATCGGCATTGTGAATACATCCGATATGGGGGTGAATAATCCCAAGAGGAAAATTGTTGCTGCAGTCAAGTAAAGCATTTTAGGAAATTGAAATAACTGCTCAACGATATCCGCACCTAAATTGCCATTAGAGGCCGCACGAGTCACGACAATCCCTGTAGCCGTTGAAATCAGTAATGCCGGGACTTGGCTGACGATTCCATCGCCCACCGATAACATGGAAAAATGGACGGCCGATTCGCCAAAGCTCATGTCCAATTGCATGACACCGATGATCATCCCAAAAATCAAGTTGATGATGACAATGATGATACCTGCAATGGCATCACCTTTTACAAACTTGCTCGCTCCGTCCATGGATCCATAGAAATCAGCTTCGTTGCTGATTTTTTCTCGCCTTGTACGTGCTTCGCCTTCAGAGATCATCCCAGCGTTCAAATCGGCGTCAATGGCCATTTGTTTCCCAGGCATCGCATCCAGCGTAAACCTTGCCGCTACTTCAGATACCCTTTCGGACCCTTTAGTGATGACAATGAAATTGATGATGACCAAGATTATAAATACCACTAAGCCTACAAGAACATTCCCTCCAACCACAAAGGAGCCAAAGGTTTCAACTACACCGCCAGCATCTCCATACGTCAAAATGGCACGAGTCGTGGACACATTCAAACCGAGTCTGAATAGTGTTAATAATAAGAGCAGCGACGGAAAGATTGAAAACTCAAGCGGCTCTTTCATATTCATCGTAGTCAATAGAACCAACAGCGCAAGAGATATATTTAAAAGAAGTAAGATACTTAATAACCAAGTTGGTAATGGTATGACCAACATGGCGACAATCATGATGACACTCGATATAACAACCAAATCTCTTGCTCGCATGTTTTTCTCTCCTAACTAACAGGTAACAATCTACCTTTTAAAGCTTGCCTTTCGTTTTATATACAAAGGCCAGTATTTCAGCGACTGCCTTAAAAAACTCTTCCGGTATCGCTTGTCCCACTTCGGCTTGATCATATAACGATCTTGCCAAAGGCCGATTTTCAACCATGACGACATCATTTTCTTTCGCGATATATTTAATCTTCTGAGCAACAAAATCCACACCCTTCGCCACGACAAAGGGAGCTTCCGCTTCATTTTCATCATATTTTAGAGCAATGGCAAAATGCGTGGGGTTTGTAATGACAACGTCCGCATTCGGCACTTCCTGCATCATTCTCTGGGCAGCCATCTGACGTTGCTTTTGCCTGATTTTAGATTTAATGAGCGGGTCGCCTTCAGAATTTTTATATTCATCCTTAATATCTTGCTTAGACATCCGGATGTTTTTTTCAAAGTCATATTTTTGATACATATAGTCCAATAGTGCAATGAACAATAAAGCCACGGCAGCATAATACCCTACTTTAATCGTAATATCCGCCAATGTTGCCATTGCATCTGCCACAGATATCTGTGATAAAATCATAATCTCTTCCATACGGTTCCAGAGTACATAAAAAGCAACAAAACCAACAAATGATATTTTAAGAATGGATTTCAATAATTCAACAATTGCCCTCATGGAAAAAATTCGTTTAAACCCTTTAATGGGGTCCAGCTTTTCGAGCTTGAACTGAATCGATTCCGTAGAAAACATAAAACCGATTTGCATCACATTGGCCAAAATCCCTGCTACCACTGCTGCCAGAAAAACAGGACCCAGAACAAGTCCCATCTCTACAAGAATTTCGAGCAAAATGACTTGCATCCCCTCTTCACTGAAATCGGCCATCGTGAAGTTCTGTAGGTATTTCTTCATAAGGGAGAGTAAATGATTGTACATATAGGGTCCCATCAGCAGCAACACTGAGAATACAGTGATTAAATTAACTGATGTGTTGACATCCTGACTTTTGGCAACTTGTCCTTTTTTCTTTGAATCCTGACGTTTTTTTGGGGTTGCCTTTTCCGTTTTTTCACCGGCGAAAAACTGTAAATCCAGTTGTATCCATTCCATTGTCATAAGCCCCCGATCAGCTGCATTAACTGACGCATCGTCAGGAGCATGAAGTTAAATAACTGTGACACAACCGTCATCATCATTCCCATGACTATGATGACAATCGCTAAACCCACGATGATTTTCACAGGGATGCCGACAACAAAAACATTTAGTTGAGGAACGGTCCTTGCTAGGATACCAAGCGTGACATCCACTAAAAATATGCTCCCCACAACTGGGATCGCCATTTGAAAGGCAATCATAAATGCTTTACTAAACGCCTTGGCCAAGTACTCTATTATTGTTTGGTCGCCGAACGGGACGAACAATTGGTCAATCGGGATAAATTGATAGCTATAAAAGATTCCATCCAGTAGTAAATGATGACCATTGGTGCTTAATAGAAACAATAGGGCTATCGTGTATAAATATTGTCCCATCAAGGGACTTTGTGCTCCTGTTTGTGGATCGATGACATTCGCTATCGAAAAGCCCAGTTGAAAATCGATTAACCCACCGGCAATTTGGACCGCAGACAAAATCATATAAGCAGCAAACCCAATGAAAAGTCCTACAAGTGCTTCTTTCATGATCAATAAATAAAAAGTCACATCCAAATCCAGAACCGGGGCATCGATGGTATAGTACATGATCCAAGCCAGGAAAACCCCCAACCCGATTCTGTGCTGTATCGGAATTGATCGATACGAAAAAATCGGCATGGCCACGAAAAAGGTAGTAACCCTGACTACTATTAATAAAAAAGCAGGAAAGTAAGGGAATATTTCCTCCATGCCCTAACCTACAAATCGATTCAAATTACCGAATATATCATTGGCGTACGATAATAGATGACTGAGCATCCATGGGGCCAATAAAATAAGCGCCAATAAAACAGCCACAATTTTCGGAACGAAGGCCAATGTTTGCTCCTGAATCTGAGTGGTTGCCTGAAAGATACTTACTAATAACCCGACCACAAGAGCTATCAACATCAACGGACCCGCAACAATCAACACCATATAAATCCCTTTTTCTGCTACATCAATCACATAATCTGCACTCATCTTTTCTCACCTGCTTAAAAACTCTGTAATAATGACTTCACTACTAAATACCAACCATCAACAAGAATGAAGAGAAGGATCTTGAATGGGAGGGAAATCATGACCGGCGGTAACATCATCATCCCCATTGACATCAGGACGCTGGCAATAACCATATCTATCACTAAAAATGGAATGAAAATCATGAATCCTATTTGAAAGGCCGTTTTAATTTCACTGATTGCAAATGCTGGAACAAAAGCAGTCAAGGGGATATCCTGTATCGTTTTTGGCTGTTCTACCTGGGCATAGTCAAGAAATAAGGCCAGGTCTTTCTGTCTCGTATGAGCGCTCATAAATTCCTTAAAAGGAATCGCTGCTTGCTCATACGCCTCTTCCAAATCAATTTCTTCATTAAATAAAGGAGTCAATGCCTTCTCATTCACTTCCTGGAAAGTGGGAGCCATGATGAAAAAAGTCATGAAAAGAGCCAAGCCGACCAGTACCTGGTTCGGCGGCATCTGTTGCGTCGCCAGCGAAGTCCTGACAAAACTGAGTACGATGATGATCCTCGTAAAACACGTCATTAAAATCAATATACTAGGAGCAAGAGATAAAACGGTTAGCAAAAGAACTAACTTGACGGAAGTAGAGACGCTAGTGGGATCACTGTTGTTAAAGAACTCCATGAACTCATTCATTCTTTGTCTCTTCCTTTCCTATCAAGTTCTTTTAACAGCTTCTTCCTGCTTTTAGACATTTTCTCGAGCTGATTTTTGAACTCCGAGGAAAAACTATTAGTCTCTGTTTCATCCTTTTTCAGCCATTTGCCTTTCATTTTTGCCACAAGATCTCTTGGCTGGATCATCTGGTCCATTTTCCCATTGTAATCTTCTATCAGCTGTTCATATTCTTTTGGATCATCTATTTCCTTTAAAAGTTGGATGTTTTCACCAACCCCTACGACTAGAATCCTTCCTCCGACTTTTACAAGCTGTACGGATCGGTTTGCCCCAAGACTCGTACCTCCCAGATTCTCAACCGAATTGGCTTTTTGATACGTTTTGCTTTTCTTTCCTACAAATCTTAAAACTATATAGAGCAGCACGACCACAAAAATGGTCGCAAGAATCATCCTGAGGAACTCCCATCCAGTAATCCCCACTTTTTCAGGATTCGTTGCTTCATCGGTAGATTGGGAATCGGTAGAAAGGGATTCTTTTGATTTATCAGTTTTATCCGTTTTTGAATTTTCTGGCTCAAAAAAATTCTTTACTGTGTCATCCTGATCTTGTGCATGGGCCTGAATGGCCCCGCAAAACACAATGACTAGCGCTAATGAAACTTGAAGCCATTTTTTTAAAGCAAACAATATGAAGACACCCTCTTAGTTAGCTTAGTGCTTTATTTATGGCTTCCAATACGCGATCCGCTTGGAACGGTTTTACAATGAAATCTTTGGCTCCCGCTTGAATGGCATCAATGACCATCGCTTGTTGGCCCATTGCAGAGCACATGATGACCTTGGCTTGAGGATTTACCTTTTTAATTTCCTTTAATGCGGTAATTCCATCCATTTCAGGCATCGTTATATCCATCGTTACAAGATCCGGGTGCGTTTCTTTATATTTCTCAACTGCTTGGGCTCCATCTGCCGCTTCTCCGACAATCTCAAAGCCATTTTTAGAAAGGATGTCCTTGATCATCATTCTCATAAATGCTGCATCGTCTACAATTAATATTCTATTTGCCATTTTGTTTCTTCCCCCAAATTTTATCTAATTTTTTTTAATCGGTCGCTCTGACTCATAATATCAGTAACTCGAACTCCAAAGTTTTCATCAATGACAACAACTTCGCCCTTTGCGATTAACCGGCTGTTTACAAGAATATCAACGGGTTCCCCAGCCAGTTTATCCAATTCAATGATAGAACCGGATGACAACTCCAGGATTTCCTTGACCGAACGCTTTGTCCTGCCAAGCTCTACCGTTACTTGAAGAGGAATGTCCATCAGCATGCTGAGGTTCTTCGTTTCCGATTCTTGAAGTTGATAAGGCTGAAAACTTGTGAAACTAGCTGGTTGGATATTTACAGGCTTTCCATTGGATGCACTTGGTGAACCAAAATGCTGAGGTTCATTGGGCATTTGATAAGTCTGTTGTTGTGCCTGATAAGGCATTTGTGCATATGGATCATGGGCTGATTGGTTCGTAATCGGCATCTGTGATTGAACTGTCGCTTGTGTCGGAATGCTCTGTGGCTGATTTTTGGCCACCTGTTCCATTTCCTTTGGAATTTCGGCAGGTTCACTATCTCCGGTACCATTCAATAGTTCATCGACCAATCCCTTAGCGAACTCTAAAGGCAATAACTGCATGATGCTTGAATCAATTAAATCACCGACGCGCAACCGGAACGAAATTTTTGCAAATAGATCTTCGTTCGGGATGGCGTCCTCGCCTTCGCCGTTCAAAAAATTGAGTAAATCTATGCTAGGTGGAGAAATATCAACCTTTTTGCTGAAAATGGTCGACATTGACGTAGCGGCGGACCCCATCATTTGATTCATTGCTTCCTGGACCGCGCTTAATTGGATTTCACCTAGCATATCCGAAGGACTTAATCCATCACCACCCAACATCAAATCGGCGATGATGGCTGCATCACTTTGCTTGATAACAAGCATATTGATACCGGAAAAACCCTCCGTATACCTTACTTGGATGGCCACATATGGCTGTGGAAACTCCTCTGCTATCTTACCCTTTTCAATGATGGTAACAGTCGGAGTCGTGATATCCACCTTTTGGTTCAATAAGGTAGATAATGCAGTTGCTGAGCTTCCGAAAGAGATATTCCCGATTTCACCGAGTGCATCCAGTTCCATTGCTGATAAATAATCAGCAATGGGAAGCGAGCTTACCCCTTCATCTGTATCATCTGTACCTTTTAAAAGGGCATCTATTTCGTCTTGTGAAAGCATTTCGTCACTTACCATCTTCGTCTCCCCCTTTCAAAATATCAAGAATCTGGATGGCATGTTTTTTACCTACTTTGCCTGGCTGCCCACTATATTTTGGAATTCCTCCAACTTTAATTAATAAAGGTTGATCGATTGCCTGATTTAAATCGATAACATCACCTACATCAAGAAGCAGAAAATCCTGTATGGTAATATCAGTGGTTCCAAGCTCGGATATAATCGGGAGGTCTGAATTCCTGATACGCGTTTCCAAGACCTTGATTTCCTCAGGCAGTCTTTCTTTTTGGGACGTTTCCATCCAGTAATGAGCAGATAACTTTGGTATGATTGGTTCTAATACGACGTGCGGTATACATATATTGATCATTCCACTTGTTTCACCAATCTGGGTATTCAACGAAATGACCACCACTGTGTCATTGGGTGAAACTAGCTGTAAGAACTGCGGATTCACTTCGAATTCCGTCATCACCGGTTCGATTTCGACAATTGTCTCCCAGGCTTCCTGTAAATTTTCAAAAGCCTTCTCAAAGAGATTTGACATGATTTTCGTTTCGATTTCCGTTAGACTGTCAACTTTATTTGCACTGACGCCCCTGCCGCCCAACACCCGGTCCATCATGGAGTACGCAATATTCGGGTTGACCTCCAGTATGATGCGACCATCCAAGGGTGGGACCTCGAATACATTCAAAATTGTCATTTTTGGGATGGACCGTATAAATTCTTCATAAGGGATTTGGTCAGCGGAAGCGACCGAAATTTGAACATAGGTTCTTAGCTGCGCTGAAAAATAGGTTGTCAATAACCTTGCGAAATTGTCATGGATGCGTGTCAAACTCCTAATTTGGTCTTTCGAGAACCGGAGCGCTCTCTTGAAGTCGTACACTTTCACCCTTTTTTCTATTTCTTCTTTCTTTAAATCGTCTGCATCCATTTCTCCTGTAGAAATCGCTGATAGTAGTGCATCAATTTCATTTTGCGATAATATTTCCCCGGACATTAGCATTCACCTCCAAAACTTCCCCTTCTTATTTAATGAAGTCAGGATGTTCTTATTGAAGAATCGAGGAGGTTATATAAACCTTTTCAACTTTTCCTTCTTCCATTAATTCATTAATTTTAGTCTTTAATGTATTCTGAAGTTTTTCCTTGCCCTTTTTACCTGTCAAATCTGTTGCCTTCATTTCGGAAAGCTCGGTTATAATGATATTTTTCACTTGAAAATTCCTTTTTTCCAGTTCTTCTTTAGCCTTTTTACTATCTGTCTGGACCATAAATGATATTTTAATATAATCATTGCCCGCTAGATTCGTCGTAATCTCAGGAATTTCAACAGAAGATTTAACGATTTCATCTATACTTGGCTTGTCTTCTGCCGATGTGGGGTCAGATAACTTCGTAACAACCACTACTGCTATGACGCCAACCAGGGTTATCGCCACAAGCATAATCAATATAATCGTCAATAGCTTTTTTTTCATACGCTTCCCTCCCCATCTTTTTGAAATCCAAGAACGTTAACGGAACGGTAGAATTGAATGATAGCCTGAATCAATTCCTCTTCTTTCTCAAGTACTACAATCTTCTTGCCATTTGTAAAAGTAATGGTCGTATCCGGCAGCGATTCGACCGTATCTATGTACAATGCATTAATATGAAATCTTTTGCCATTCAGCCTTGTCACTTTAATAATAATATGTAGGAGCCAGAGCAAATCAGCGCCTGGCTCCTCCCTCCCTTAACCTATCGTTTTAAGTTAACCAGTTCTTGCAGAATTTCATCAGACGTCGTGATGATCCGCGAATTCGACTGGAAACCACGCTGAGCAACAATCATCTCCGTGAACTCTTCGGATAAATCGACGTTGGACATTTCCAATGACCCGGATGCAAGTGTTCCGCGGCCATCCCCAGCTACACCGATGTTCGCCGTTCCTGAGTTAATCGATTCCTGGAATGTGCTACCGCCAGTTTTGGTTAAACCAGAAGCGTTTGAGAACTTGGCGATGGCCAACTGACCCAATGTCACGATTTTCCCGTTTGAGTATATTCCATTAATTTCACCTGAAGCGCCGAAGTTAAAGCTTTCCAGTTTTCCTTCTTTATTACCGTTTGGATTGACAAGAGCTGTTGTTGTTCCTGCAACTTGGGTAAGGTTTGAAAAATTATAATTTATGGTAGCTTCTGTTTTATTACCAGAAGTGTAATTACCGTTATTATCAAAAGCAAGAGTAGTTAATTGACCTGAACCTGTAGTACCAGGAACAGTCGGTGGTTCCTGGTCTACAAATACATCCCATGAACCAGTAGTAGCATTTGGTTCAGATGTTTTTTGAAAATACATCGTTTTCGTTTGTTCTTGACCCTTATCATCAATCACTTTGATTTGCTGACTAAATACGGAACCTTTAATAGCGTCTGCTGCAAGATTCTCACTCACGGTTACTGTAGTTGTCTTTACTGCCGGTAAAACAGCATTTACGTTAACTGCTACATCACCGATTGTATTCGATAATTTTCCATTTGCATCAACCTTGTAGGCTTGTACTTTGGATCCACTCGAGTTTACGAGGGTACCATTATCATCTAAATAGAAATTTCCGGCACGTGTATACGATAAGGCGTCACCTTGTTTAACGACGAAATAGCCATCACCGGATACAGCCAAGTCTAGATCACGTCCAGTAGTTTGCAAGCTTGATTGACTATGAATCGTGTCTATCGTCGCGATTGTAGATCCTAAACCTACTTGTTTGGCATTGGTCCCCCCTCTATTTTCCGTTGCAGCACTTGCCCCTGATATTGTTTGGTTCATCGTATCACTGAAAGTAACACGGCTTTTCTTAAAACCATACGTATTTACATTAGCCACATTATTCCCGATGACATCCAATTTTGTTTGTAAGTTTTTCAACCCACTGATTCCTGAGTACATTGAACGAAGCATATTAAACGTTCCCCTTTCATATTAGCGACTGCTTCTGTCATTCCACAGTCTAGGCTTCCTATACTAGGGCCGGCCCGTTAATCCAGTAATATGGTTCCATTGATATTCGTGAAAATTTGAGACGATGCTTCATCTCGGTCCATGACAGTGATAACTTTGTTATTTTTCGTGCTGACTACGAGCGCCGCATTATCGGTGATTATGAGTGACTCTGTCACTCCCATCTTTTTGGCCTCACTTGCTTTATCGGCAATTAGATCCCAAGTTTGGGGATTTATTTCTATTTTCCTTTGATTCATCCGCATTTGAGCGTGTTTACTGATCGTCAGTTTTTCAACATCTGTTACAGCTGTCTTGAAGTGCTGTTGAAATCCTTGCTGGACCGTTTGCCTTTGTCTCAAGGGTGATTTCATCAGTGGTATCGCTTGAGCGGAATTAGTTTGAAAGCCTAGTTTATTCATCGTTCCGCTCCTTAAGCGCCAGCTATTTTTATCAATTGCTCTCTTGATAATTTTGTGCCTGTTTCATCATCCACTTCGATTTGCAGCTTGCCATTATTCATCGATACTGATGTTACAATGGCCGACTGCTCACCGTTTTTCTCATCATTCCACGTGACACTTTTACCAATCAGCTCGCTTGCTGTCGTCAGGCTATTTGAGCCTGTTCCCGTCTGCTTCATGGCTGAAATATTCGCCGGTTCAAGTTTGGTTCCATCTTCTAAAAGGAAATAAACTTTATCTCCTTTAAATTGAATTGAATCCACGATTCCTGTTCCTTCTTCAATTGCAAGGTTCTCATCACCCTCGTCAAGTTTATGCCATGTCACTTCTTTACCAACAAAGGAGTTATAGTTCATCAAACTATTTTGCTGATTGGATGCAAGCAACTCGTCCATTTTAGTTCCGATATTCATCATCTGTTCTAAAGATGAAAAAGTCGCCATTTGGGCTATGAACTCCGAATTGTCCATCGGGCTTGAAGGGTCTTGATTTTGCAGTTGAGTAAGCAACAACTTCAGGAAATCATCTTTTCCTAGATTATCCCCCGTTTTTCTTGTTTCGGTTTGATAGTTTGATAACATGAGTGATGTATCAATCGTCGTCATTTCTTCACCTACACTTCTAGATTTAACAGGGCTTCAGCAAATGAACTGGTAAATTCACTTTCTGATTCTTCGTTACTTTCCTGCTTGCTTTCTTGGTGTTGTCTGCTTTGGTCCTCTGCATCTTTCTGGCTGAATTTCTCTGCATTGAAAGAGTTGAAGGCCTGTGCAATTTCGATTTTTTCGATTTGAATGTTCTGCCCGCTAAAGGCTTGCTTTAAACCTTGAACCTGTTTCTCCAGCATATCCTTTGCTTGTGCTGTAGTGGCTAAGATTCTTGCTGTCATCAGACCATCTTTTTGGATCAATTCAATTCTAAGTGAACCCAGGTGTTCAGGATTCAGTCTGATTAACAGCTTATTGACGCCATTCGTTCCTGAGAAATTTGATTTGTTCAGGATGGATTCAAATCGCTTGACGAATTCATCTTGACTAACCGTCTGTCCATCTTTGGAAGCTGTCATAACCAGCTGTTCCAGTTTTGTGATTTGCCCCTGTACACTTGCACCTTGGTTAATAGCTTCATTTAAAACCTTTTCATTGCTAAGCGTTCCTGAATTTCCACTTTTCGTTAGAGTGAGCTTAAAGTGAGCTGACTTTACAATCTGTATTGGCAAACCCAGACCTTGCTTGTTTCCTTCTTTATCAGCCCCTACCATCCGAGAGAATGCATTCCTCACCGTTTCGAGAGATTTATTCTGCCCTTTGTCCACTAGAACTGAAAAATCAAGATCTCCACTTTTTTTCTGTTGCTCATTGGACACCCATTTTTCAAGCTTTCCGGTTATTCCATCAAGCACGTTCTTCATTTGCTTCTGGATGGATGCTTCGTCCTGTGTCATATCTTTAGTTTCTGATAGAAGTTCCTGAACTTTCACTAGCTTTAAAAGGTTTGCCGTTCCCTCTATTGGGAGCTGTTTCCACTCATCTTCACTTAACGATGCAACTTGTTTAAGGATTGTATATAGGTCCATGACATTAGCACCGAGAAGACTTTGAGCGTCGAGTGCCATCTCTTCCTGGTCACTATCTAAATCAAGTTCTTCGATACTTGTAAAAAATCTCTCTAGACTAGTTTTGTCATCACCGTTAAGAATTTGCAGTAGCTGTAAAAGTAACTCTCCCGAACCTGACGACTCGTTTATTAACAAGTCCTCAGCTGCTACTCCCCCTTCAAGATCACTTAAATTGGATTGTTTCAAGAAATCCACCAAATCCTTTAGTGTTGTGAGTTTTTCCTCCGAAAGAGTGATAGATTCTGCATCCAACGTCTTGTCCGAATCTGTCTCTACAGTCAATGCGGATTGAAGGGCGGATCCAAACTGGGCATTTGATCCTTGGCTCTGGTTGGGTTGTACTTTTTTATTCACTGATGCCAAAGGTAGCATCGAATTAATGGCCGAATTCACGTTTAAATCACCTCCTTTCATACGACTTACGTACTAGACTCTGTTAGTTTCTTCGTTAATCTGACAGCATCTGCGGTAGGCATCTGCTCCAAGACCTTCGCTAATGTATCAGCTTTCATACTTGCCAAGATTTTCACGGCATCTTCATCGTTCATCTCCGTAATGATTGGCGCTGATTTTTTAGGAGCCATCGTTTCATATGTGCGTATGATGTCCTTGAATGCCCGTTTACTCCCATCCTGGCTTTCTTTAAGCTGATTCAATTGAGTTTGTATTTGCTGTTTTTCTGCCTCAGCCTTTTCGACCGCTTGATCACGGGTGTCAATGATGCTTTCAAGTTTCTTTATCTCTTTTTCCTTGTCTTTAATTTCAGTCTCTAGTCTAGCCAATCTTTTTGAATCCTTACCAATCTCTTGTGCAGGTTTTACTTTTTCATCATCTTTTTCAAATAGTTCAGTTAAGGGGATTTTCCCTGATAGCTCCTTAGCCTTTTCCATGACATTCACACCGGCTACAGTAAAAACGATCAATGCAACAGTCACCGCAAAAATCAAAGGGATAAAGATGACAAGAAACCATTGAAATTTACTTATTTTACTTTCTTCCAATTCATCCAATCCAGTTGGTTCTTCTTTTTTACGCATTCTATCACCTAACGCCCTTTACTTAAGAATTGCCTGATAGATATTTCATCCATTTGTCTATTCTCATCTTCCTTGATGATATCCAAGAATTTATGAAAATCGTTTTCTTTCATTTTCTCGTACTTCTTCACTTCAATATTTCTTTCCATTAATACTTCTTGCAGGACATTCATTTTATAACGAGCTTCTATGACTTCCTCCTGGCTAAGACTTATGAGCTTTTCAAGATTGTCCATAAACAGCTGGTGATGGCGAATTTCTTGAATGGACAAACCATTTCTCAACCTTTCCTCTTGGAATGCCAGTAAGTCCTCTTTTTTCTTCAAGAACTTATATAGTTTTCCAGCCACTTCTTCAAACTTTTTCAGCGCTGTATTATATTTAGATAGTGCATCTCTTTTTTCTTTTTCTTTTATGGTAAGGATCTTTTCGAACTTATATTGATAAATCATAGCTACTCACCTCTTTCCATCAAATCTACAAGGTTTCCTATACTTATATCTTTAGGCGCCTTTTCATGAGTGCCCTGCTTTAAAAATGAAATGATTTCCGGGTAGCGCTTTATGGAATTATCTATTTCCTTCGAAGATCCCCTTTTATAAGCTCCTATATTAATTAAATCTTCCGAATCCATATAAGTAGATAAGTTTGCACGTAGTTCTTCTGCCGACTTTTTGTGTCTTTCTCCAACGATGTTATTCATGACTCGGCTGATGCTCTTTAAAACATTAAGCGCGGGATACTGGCCCTTGTTAGCCAAATTACGGTCTAAGATGAAATGCCCGTCCAATATTCCCCTGACTGCATCGGCAATTGGTTCATTCATATCGTCTCCATCAACAAGAACTGTATAAAAGGCTGTTATAGATCCTAGTTGATTTGTTCCCGTTCTTTCTAAAAGTCTTGGAAGAATGGCGAATACCGATGGTGTATACCCTTTTGTCGTAGGTGGCTCACCGACAGCTAGTCCGATTTCCCTTTGGGCCATCGCCACCCTTGTGACAGAGTCCATCATCAACATTACATTCAATCCCTTATCCCGAAAGTATTCTGCAATTGCAGTTGCTGTCATTGCTCCTTTAATCCGCATCAACGCTGGCTGATCGGAAGTTGCCACCACCACAATGGAACGAGCCAATCCCTCTGGACCAAGATCCTTCTCAATGAACTCCCGAACCTCCCGACCACGTTCCCCAACAAGTCCAATAACATTTAAGTCAGCTGTCGTATTCCTGGCCACCATGCCTAGCAATGTACTTTTCCCTACTCCACTCCCAGCGAAAATCCCGACACGTTGCCCTTTTCCGACTGTTAGTAGACTATCTATCACCCTGACACCAACATCAATCGGTTCATCAATCGGTGGTCTTTCCATAGGATTGGGAGGATCTTGATCGACTGGTACCGTAGCTAGTCCCTTCGGAAGCAGGGAATGATCGATGGGAAAACCCAGAGGATCGACAACCTGGCCAATCAATCCGCTTCCCACTTTTATCTCAAGGCTACGCCCACTTCCTTCGACGATGCACCCTGGTGAAATATCACTCACAGCTGTAAATGGCATGAGAATAACCATTTCATCGCGGAAACCGACGACTTCAGCCAGTATCGGTTTTTTCTTTTTTTGAACACCGGTATAGATATAGCAAACGTCTCCAACAGAGCTTTCAGGGCCTTGAGATTCAATCATCAACCCTACGACACGCTTGACTCGGCCATAGTGTTTAAATGTATCGACTTCATCAATATAGGGTATGAGGTCTCTCGCTTTCATCTTTACTCCCCTTCCAACAGTTCGGATAGTTTTGCCTTAATTTCTAGTAGTTGACTATCGACACTTGCATCAATTCTTCCATTCTCCGACTCTATGATACAGCTGCCTTCATCCAATTCATCATCAGGATAAATATATAATTCCGTTTCTTTTGGAAAAATCGAAATCAGTTCATCCTTGTGAGAAAGAATCGATTGGTATCTGGACGGATGAATGTGCAGCTGAACTTCCCGGTATTCCCTTGCTTCTTTAATCGCTCCCTTAACGAGAGATAAGAATGTTTCTTCCTTAGCCTCCAATTGCTGTCCGATGATTTTTTTGGCTACGTTCAATGCTATATCTAGAATGACTGATTCAGAGGATTCAAGATGCTGCTGATAATCAACTTTTGATGCCTCCACCACTTCTTTAGCAAAAGCGATGTCCCCGGCCATCTCGTTATAGCCCTTTTGAAGTCCATCCTCAATGCCCTGTTGGTATCCTTCTTTTTGTGCTTGTTCAATGTATATTCTTTTTTCCTCTTGCTCCCAATAATCCTTTGCTTGTTGAATTTCTTCGACAATCGTTTCGGCTTGCTGCTTTGCTTCTATTAATATGGCATCCGCTTCTTGTATGGTTTGATTAAGAAATTCATTAGGTGGGAAGTGATTGGTGACTTGCCCCTCATCATTTTCTGTTACCTGGACATCAAATTGCCGGATTTTAATCGTGAATTTGTTACTTTCATCTTCCTTCGCCTGATGAGATTTAATAATTCTAGACAATAATATCATCCCCTCCGCCACGGGCGATTACAATTTCACCAGTTTCTTCAAGGCGGCGAATGACAGCAACGATTCTTGATTGTGCTTCTTCTACATCACGTAGACGAACAGGTCCCATATATTCCATTTCTTCCTCAAAGGTTTCGACCATCCGTTTGGACATATTGCGGAATACAATGTCTTTCACTTCCTCACTTGCCACTTTAAGTGCAAGTTTAAGATCTTCATTATCCGATTCCCGAACCACGCGTTGAATGGCTCTACCATCAAGGGTCACGATATCTTCAAAGACAAACATCCTCTTCTTGATTTCTTCTGCAAGTTCAGGGTCTTGAATTTCAAGAGCATCCAAAATGGTTCGTTCCGTGGAACGATCGACTCCGTTCAGGACATCTACCACAGCTTCGACACCACCGGTTTGTGTATAGTCCTGGGTAACGGTTGCAGAAAGTTTTCTTTCTAATATCTGTTCCACTTCATTAATAATCTCTGGCGAAGTGCTATCCATCAAAGCAATCCTTCTTGCAATGTCTGCCTGCACTTCTTGAGGCAGTTCTGATAAAATTTGTCCGGCCTGTGTTGGATCAAGATAAGATAAAATCAGGGCAATCGTCTGAGGGTGCTCGTTTTGAATAAAGTTCAATATTTGCCCTGGGTCTGCTTTACGAGCAAAGTCGAAAGGCCGAACTTGCAGGGATGAAGTTAAACGGTTAATGATGGCCGCAGCTTGATCGGTACCTAACGCCTTTTCCAAAACCTGCTTCGCGTATCCTATCCCACCTTGCGAAATATAATCCTGTGCTAAAGCGATGTTATGAAATTCCTCTAAAATCTCTTCCTTATCGTGCGAGTCGACACTTCTAACTCCTGAAATCTCCAGAGTCAGCCTCTCGATTTCTTCTTCTGAAAGATGCTTATATACGGATGCAGAAACATCCGGGCCTAAGGAGATAAGGAGGATTGCCGCCTTTTGTTTACCTGTCAATCCACCCTTTTTCTTTCGATCTATCACTTGCATGGCCTCCTAATCTTCTGCTATCCAGCTTCTTAATAATTTTGCGAATTCATCTGGCTTCTCTTTAGCCAATTTTTCAAGCTGTTTCCTTTTTAAAGAGGCCTCCGATTCCGTCTCTTTATTTAAATCAGGAACTTCGAATTGGGCTTCCTCTTCTACTTCCTCGTAATACTCCTCTTCCAAATCCCGTTGACGTCTTGAACGGAAGAATAAGACTAATAGAATGATAATGACTAGCAATAGAACTCCACCAACAATATAAACCCATATCGGTAGTGAGGAAGCATTCTCCTCTTCTGAGATCTTCATTTTTCCATTAAAAGGTTGTACGGAAATGGCAATCTTCTGATTTAATTCATCATCTGTCAGTTCTTCCCCTACCGCTTTTTTATCTATCGTCGTTCGGATAATCGTGCTTAGGATTTGTGTGATATCATCCACGCTCTGTTGAGATAATGAATTCGGATCATCAGCGGTAGGTGGTTCTACCATGACTTGAATGCCTAAATCCTTGACTTTATATGGACTTTCAACGATTTCTTTCTTGATTCGGTTCACTTCACTATTTATAGTTTCATCTGATTTTTCATAATCGCCTGAACCTGTCGTACCTTCTACATAACTGGAACCCAATGAATCCGCGGAGTCTTCACTTTGGGGAATTCCCCCATTTTCAGCTGCGTCCCCGCTATACGATTCGTTGATCCTTTGGGCTGAAATTTCTATTCCAGCCATATTTTCCTCATCTACCGGCTCCACAAGGTTCTCTTCCCGATTTTCTTGAGTAAAATCAATGTCGGTCGTAACGGAAACGGCCACTTTATCCCGCCCCATAATAGTTCCAAGCATATTTTGCACTTGTCTTTGTATATCTCGTTCTATTTCTTTTTTTATCTCATTTTGAGATTGAAAAGCAGAACCGAATGACGAATTTTCATTTTTAAGGTCATAATACTCAAAATCTTGATTCATGATGACGATATTATCTGTAGGAAGGTTGGGAACACTTTTCGAAACAAGATGATATAGGGAATTGACTTGACTCTCCTCGAACTTATAGCCCGATTTCGTATTCAATACAATCGATGCTGAAGCTTCACCGGCGGATTCGCTGACAAAGACTCCTTTATCAGGAAGCGTAATCATGACGCTAGCGTCCTCGACTCCATCAATTTTCTTTATTAAATTGGATAACTCTGTTTGCATCGTATCCAATTTAATTACATTAAACTCATTTTCAGTCATTCCCAATCCAGCTCCCTGGCTAAAGAATGAATAATCGATGCTACCAGACTCAGGTATTCCCTCAGCCGCTAGTTCGACTTTGAGCGTATCAACACTTTCTTGTGGTACTTTGATGGTTGTACCGTTATCCGCAATCTCGTTTTTTATTCCTTGACTGTCTAAATTTTCTTTTATGCTACCCGTCTCGGATGGTTTCAGATTGGAATATAACGGAACCAATGTCGTTCGGGTTGCGAAAAATGAGGCAACCATGACGATGATGATGACTAATGCCGTTGAACCAATCATTATCATCTTTTGTTTTCTACTTCTTGTACTCCAGTAACCAGTTATTTTATTTTTAAAGTTCACTAGTGCATCATTCATTTAAATCCCCCGGTCAGTCTATGAATTTATGAGAGGAGGCATTTTCCCCCCTAGCCATTTTTCTCTCTTTATATGAGGTCTTTAAAATGAATGTTAAATGCTCATTCTCATCATTTCCTGGTAGGCTTCGACCACTTTATTCCGAACCTCTAACGTAGCCTGCATCGTAATGCTCGCCTTTTGTGAAGCAATCATCACATTATGAAGTTCCACGTCTTCTCCGTTAGCTAACTTAGCTGTAAGGCTGTCCGATGATACCTGGGCCTCGTTAACTTTATTCATAGTTTCTTTTAATACGGACGCAAAATCTTGTTGCGCTTCGTATGGTGTACTTGTGTTAGTCTGCTGACTTTTCCATGCTTTATCTATATTGCTTATGCTTGAAAGAGAAATCCCCTCCATAATGCACACGCTCCAATCAAAAATTATTTACCGATTTCTAATGCCTTCATCATCATTCCCTTTGATGCATTCAAAACAGTGACATTGGCTTCATAGGATCTAGTGACGCTCATTAAGTCGACCATTTCTCTCAGTGGATCCACGTTTGGCATCTCTACATATCCATCTTCATTTGCATCTGGGTGATCTGGATTGTAATCCAGTTCAAATGGTGTTTCATCTTTAACAATTCCTGATACTTTTACACCTGTACCCGTACCGTTCGTTTTTCCGGTTGCTGCATCTAGAAAACTTGCAAAACTTGCTTCCTTATTTTGCAGAACAACCGATTTTCTTGAATAAGGTTTCCATTGTCCCGACTCCGCATCAAATTCGGCTCTAGTCGTATCGGCATTAGCCATATTGGCAGAAATCACATCCATCCGAAGCCTTTGGGCAGTCAAAGCTGAGCCCGTCGTATTAATACTCTGAAAAATCCCCATTACTTCCCACCCCTAATCACTGATTCCAATGACTGGAATTTACCCGAAAGTCTATCCGTTACAGCATTATAATAAATTTGATTCGTAGCCAGGTCCGTCATTTCTTTATCGACATCCACACTGTTCCCGTTACTGTTATAATTCACATTGTTCTGTGTAACAATGGAAGAAGTCGCTTTGCCGTTTGATTTAAAGCTAAAGTGCCTGTCATCGGTACGATATGATTGAATAGCCGTATCAAGTTCTGTTCGAAAGGACTTTGTATTAGAAACATCTTTCGCCTTATAATTCGGCGTATCGGAATTAGCAATATTTTGCGAAATGACCTTTTGTTTCGTACTAGAAAAATTCAGAGCGTTTTCCAGTGATTGAAAGGTATTTGAAAATAACTCCATTTTGTCGTTCCCCTCTTTCTATCCAAGCAAATAATAACTTATGTGATAAATAAATCCATTATCTTAATATCCTTAATTTTAAAGAAACGCAAGAACGATGTCTATAATCAATATATAGACTTTAGACCTATTATAGTCGAAAAATGTCACAATTTGCTCAAATTTATAGCTTTTTCATTTAAATTCCTAGTCAATTGTGACGTTATATTACATTATTTTATGATTTTATCCATTTTTTATCTTTAAATACTTATTTATCATACAGAATCACAAACCCATATACCTGATACTTTAGAACTAATTAGTATAGAAACCATCAGGTATATATTGGTAATAGTTTAATGGTAATCTACATACTGCTTCAGCAAAGGGTGAATTAACGTGTAAAAAATCAGATTTTTTACAAATACTGACTCCCTAATTTTTTTAAAAGAATATAAAACTATTAAAGCATTCGACTTTTTTCCACATATTAAACTTCCCGGAAATTCCGATTAATAAATGCCTGAGATATAAAGTATTCTTAAAATTAATGAAGACAATCTTTTATTGACCATAGAGGACTGTCTATTCAGATAGCTATTACAGTATAATTACCCTTTATAAGGAAAAATATACTGTATTTTGGATAAACGATTCTTTATCCTCATACTGCCTATTAGAATTTGATTCCAATTACCCTATAATGGAAAACTTCATTATAAATTGAACCTCCTACATGTTCTTATAACTACTACCTTAGTTTTACCGGATGAAGGATATATTAAATAAGTGCAATTTAATATATATACGATTATATTTCGTACCTAACCCCAAAAAGGCACGATCTCTCACCCACTAAGAGATCGTGCCTTTTTGGTTAGATTGCTAGAAATCGAGATGCTAATTTTCTCCATCTACATTTAAAGATAAAAAAAGGATCCGGAATTAAATTCCCGAACCCTTTCCTTTGGTACTATCAGCTTTATATCTAGAGCTGAATTTTAGTTATTTTTAAGTTTTTCTAACTCGTTAAGGAATTTATCGTTCAATACTTTGATGTACGTCCCTTTCATTCCTAATGAACGTGATTCAATAACACCGGCACTTTCAAGTTTTCTAAGTGCATTTACGATTACTGAACGAGTAATACCAACTCTGTCTGCAATTTTAGATGCAACAAGTAATCCTTCGTTCCCTTTAAGTTCTTCGAATATATGTTCAATAGCTTCTAATTCACTGTAAGAAAGTGAAGATATAGCCATTTGAACGACTGCTTTACTACGTGCCTCTTCTTCAATCTCTTCTGATTTCTCACGAAGGATTTCCATTCCAACAACAGTGGCTCCATACTCCGCCAAGATTAAGTCGTCATCATGGAACTTATCTTGTAATCGAGCAAGAATCAATGTTCCTAAACGATCTCCCCCGCCCATGATAGGAACGATGGTAGTTAGGCCATTTGAAAACAACTCTTTATTCTCAATTGGGAAAGCTGTATATTCGCTTTCAATATCGAGGTTAGAAGATGTTTCTTGGATGTTGAATAGATTCTTTGTATACACTTCAGGGAATTGCTTATCTTCTAACATTTTATACATACGTTCATTTTCGATTTGTTGGCTTACTGCGATTCCAAGTAATTTTCCGCGACGGCTAACGACGAATACATTCGCTTCGATTACTTCACTTAAACTTTCTGCCATTTCTTTGAAATTAACTGCTTTTCCTGCTGCTTTTTGGAGCATTGCATTAATTTTTCTTGTTTTTGCTAATAAGTTCATCTGACTTGTTCCTCCTAAAAATACCATGGTTCACAATTGACTATGAAGTTGTATTTCCGTAATGTGATGTAATTTGCTTAGGCAATGAATATTGCCGCTGGTTCATTCTAAAGGATAAACTGGCTTAAGTCTTTATTACGGGCAATCGAGCCCAGCTTATCTTCGACATATTGAGGAGTGATTGTAATCTTCTCCATCGTAATGTCAGGAGCTTCGAAAGATAAGTCCTCTAGAAGACGCTCCAGGATTGTATGAAGGCGCCTTGCCCCAATATTATCTGTGTTTTGATTAACCTCGAAAGCCACTTCTGCTATCTTACTTACAGCTTCGTCAGAAAATTCAATTTCTATACCTTCTGTTTCTAATAAAGCTACATATTGCTTTAACAGAGCATTATCCGGCTCGTGTAAAATTTTCACAAAGTCTTCGACGGTCAATTTGTTTAATTCCACACGGATTGGAAAACGGCCCTGCAGCTCAGGAATAAGATCCGAGGGTTTAGCCGTATGGAAAGCCCCTGCTGCAATGAAGAGTACATGATCGGTTTTAACGGATCCGTATTTTGTTACAACTGTAGACCCTTCAACAATTGGAAGGATATCCCGTTGTACACCTTCTCTTGAAACGTCCGCTGAAGAACTTCCCGACTGTTTGCTAGCGATCTTATCAATTTCATCGATGAATATTATCCCATTTTGCTCTGCACCGTATACAGCATCCGATGTTACTTCATCCATGTCGATTAATTTTGCCGCTTCCTCATTGGTCAAGACAACTCGTGCTTCGCTTACTTTCAATTTACGCTTTTTATTTTTCTTGGGCATCAAGCTTCCCAAGGCATCCTGCATATTCATCCCCATTTGTTCCATTCCCGAACCTTGTAGCATATCAAACATGGATGCGGCCTGTTCTTCCACCTCAACTGTAATCATTTCATTCTCTAACTCGCCTTTAGCCAGCTGATTGGCCACAAGCTTTCTTTTTTGCTGAAGGCTTAAATCTTCTGAGTTGTCACTCGAATCCTGTTCAGCTTGATTCGTTCCTCCTCCGAAAAATGCTTCGAGAGGGTTTTTGAAATTGCTCTGTTTTTTATTAGATGGCACTAATAAATCAATTAAACGGCGATTGGCATTTTCCTCTGCCCGTTCTCTGACACTAACCATCTTTTCTTCCTTCACGAGGCGGACGGAAGTCTCCACTAAATCACGCACCATGGATTCTACATCACGGCCGACATAACCGACTTCCGTAAATTTCGTTGCTTCCACTTTCACAAAAGGAGCACCAACCAATTTAGCCATTCTCCGAGCAATTTCTGTTTTCCCAACACCAGTCGGTCCAATCATTAATATGTTTTTAGGAACGACTTCATCACGAAGTTGTTCTGAGAGTAAAGAACGACGATATCGATTACGCAATGCAACCGCTACTGCACGTTTTGCTTCACTCTGTCCTACAATATATTGATCCAGTTTCTCTACGATTTGCCTCGGTGTTAAATTAGTTTTCTTTGACATTGTGCGCTCCTCCTTACAACTCTTCCACGATTATATTCGTATTTGTAAATACACAAATTTCCGCTGCAATTTGTAAAGATGATTGGGCTATTTCCCTTGCCGATAGGTTTTCACTAGAAAAACGCTTTAAAGCCCTGCCTGCAGCTAGAGCATAATTTCCACCAGATCCTATGGCTAGAATCCCGTCGTCAGGTTCAATTACTTCTCCAGTACCGGAAACGAGAAGCAAATCTTGTTTATTCATGACAATTAACATTGCTTCCAGCTTTCTAAGCACATTATCACTCCGCCATTGCTTCGCCATTTCGACGGCTGCACGTTGAAGATTCCCATTGTATTCCTCAAGCTTGGCTTCAAACATTTCGAAAAGAGTGAATGCGTCTGCAACAGAACCTGCAAAACCTGCCAGGACATTCCCGTTAAAGATTTTCCTCACTTTTCTTGCCGTATGCTTCATCACTACTGAATTCCCTAAAGTAACCTGCCCATCACCGGACATGGCACATTCTCCTTTATGATGCACTGCAAATATCGTTGTCATAAAGTGTCCCCTTTCAACTTTTAAGCCCGCGGATGTGATGCATTGTAGACTTTTTTTAATTGGTCCTTTGTTACATGCGTATACACTTGCGTAGATGAAATTTTTGAATGTCCAAGCAGTTCCTGAACCGTACGTATATCTGCCCCGTTATTTAAAAGGTGAGTGGCAAATGAATGCCTCAACATATGGGGATGCAGATTTCCATCAGCGGCCGACTTTTTAATCAATTCATTTAATATATAACGGACCCCCCTAGGTGTAAGGGGTTCTCCGCGAAAGTTAACAAATAAATAAGCATGCGCCTTAGCGTCAGACGATGTCATTTCCATCCTGGCTGTACGTATGTATAAATCTATCGCTTCCTGAGCATAACTGCCAACCGGGACATACCGATCTTTCTTCCCTTTTCCATGGATCAGTACGGTTCCAAGCGAGAGATCGATATCCTGTACTTTGATTTCACAGCACTCACTTACGCGAATGCCAGTAGCATACAGTAATTCCAGTAATGCAACGTTTCTGATTTCAATTGGGGTATCTTTCTTTAAAGAAGAAAACAACTGATTGACTTCTTCCTCATACAGAAAGCGAGGCAATCTCTGTTCCTTTTTGGGTAAAGATGCAAGGGAAAAAGGATTATCCTTGACTTCCCCTTCCCTCATTAGAAATTTATAAAAACTACGCAAACAAGATGTTTTTCTTGCTACAGTCCTCTTTGAAAGTTGTTTCTCATATAAATTCGTCAAATATAGCCGGACATCCATATATTCGACTGACGCGACATCGGTAATCCGTTGTTCGTTCAGGAATAAGAAAAATTCGTGAATATCCCGCTTGTAATTTTCAATCGTGTAGTGTGAACTATTTTTTTCTATTTGTAGATATTCAATGAAGGAAGATAACGCCTTATTTTGATTGATCATAGAAACACCTCGCAAAGGCTTATAAATAGTATCATACTTTAAAACAGCAGGCAAATGATTTTACAAACTTTTCACAAAGTTCTGAATTGTGTCTAAAGCGCGATTTGCATGTGCCTCATTTCGTTCCTTTTTCGACTTGATTCTGATTTCTAAATCTGGGAGGAGACCAAAATTCGCATTCATCGGCTGGAAGCTCTTCCCGTTAGTGGACGTAATATACCTTGCCATGCTCCCTATTGTCGTTTCAGCAGGGAAAACGATTGGTTCCATCCCTTGAACCAGTCTTGCTGCATTAATTCCGGCGACCAGTCCTGATGCGGCAGACTCCACATACCCTTCCACACCCGTCATCTGGCCGGCAAAGAATAAATCTTCCCGGTTTTTGAATTGATAGGTCGGCTTTAACACATTCGGAGAGTTGATGAATGTATTGCGGTGCATCACTCCATAACGGACAATTTCAGCATTCTCTAATCCTGGAATCAGCTGAAGTACCTCTTTTTGAGGTCCCCATTTTAAATGTGTCTGAAAACCAACAATGTTATAAAGGGTTCCAGCTGCATCATCTTGACGAAGTTGAACGACAGCAAATGGTCGTTTACCCGTTTTTGGATCTTCCAATCCAACCGGCTTCAACGGTCCGAATAGCATCGTCTTTTTCCCACGAGATGCCATTACTTCTATTGGCATGCACCCTTCGAAGAAGATTTCTTTTTCAAATTCCTTAAGTGGCACAGTTTCTGCAGAAATCAGCGCTTCATAAAACCGATCGAATTCTTCTTCGGTCATCGGACAGTTCAAGTAAGCAGCTTCCCCTTTATCATAGCGGGACTTTAAATAGACTTTATCCATATTGATGCTTTCTTTTTCAAGAATTGGAGCTGCAGCATCATAGAAATATAAATATTCTTCATCCATAATTTGCTTCAAGCTATCCGATAAAGATTGGCTAGTCAATGGACCCGTAGCTATAACGGTTGGACCCTCAGGAATCTCTGTCACTTCTTCATGGAACACGGTCACATTTGGATGATTTTTCACCCTCTCCGTTACAAGGTCAGCAAATTCGTGACGATCGACGGCTAATGCACCACCAGCAGGAACAGCACAAGTATCTGCTGCGGAAATAATAACGGAATCCAATGTTCGCATCTCTTCTTTTAAAACACCTACAGCATTTGTTAACGTATTTGCCCGAAGTGAATTGGAACAAACAAGTTCAGCGAATTTATCGGTATGGTGTGCAGGCGTTTGCTTAACCGGACGCATTTCGTACAAATCAACTTTTATTCCTCTTTTAGCTAATTGCCAAGCAGCTTCACTTCCTGCAAGCCCAGCACCAATTACACTTACTTTTGCTTCTTTCATATTTCGAACCTCCATGTATAGATATGATAAAACAGGAAGATTTATCATCAAAATTGTTTTTTACAAAATCTTCATTTTAACGATATGTTTATATGTATACCCCATCTTGCACATTCCTGCTGATGCACTTTTTAAGTATGTCTATTTGGATAAATGCCTTAAGTCGTGTTCTTACAGAAACAATAACTGGACACAAAGAGGAATTATAACTTTAAATGAAGGCACTTGTCCACTGAATTTTACAATACTTGAGCAAAATTAAAAAGTTTCATGCCTTTCCAATATATTCTGCGAGGAACATCCTTCTCTTTATCATGATATCATACCTTACCTAATATGAAGAAACTCAGCTCTACCCGAGTCAGTCCTTTTTTGGTGAACATGAAAAAGGTGGGCATGATTGCCCACCTTTCCTTAAGCTTGAGGTACCTCTTTGAAATCACAGTCCATACATTGTACTTGTACGCCTTTTTTAAGTTTTTTCTCAACAAGGGTACCTTCACATTTTGGACAATTACGCGGCAATGGCTTATCCCATGAAATGAAATCACACCCTGGATACGTATCGCATCCATAAAACAGGCGGCGTTTTTTACTTTTCCGCTCGATGATGTTTCCTTCTTTACATTTTGGGCACTTCACACCGATTTCCTTGACGATTGGTTTCGTGTTACGGCAGTCAGGAAAATTGCTGCATGCCATGAATTTTCCGTATCTCCCCATTTTGAAGACCATTCCATGACCGCATTCTTCACAATCCTCGCCAGCAGGTTCATCTTTAATTTCAATCTTTTCCATCTCGGCTTCTGCCTTGGCCAAATCAACAGCAAAATCCTTGTAGAAGTCATCAATGACATTAACCCATTCAACACTTCCAGCCTCTACACCATCAAACTCCTGTTCCATCTTGGCTGTGAATTCAGCATCCAGGATATATGGGAAGAATTCGCGAATTAGTTCAAGGACTATTTCACCAAGTTCGGTCGGGATAAATCGTTTGTTATCAAGCGTGACGTAACCCCTTTTTTGTATCGTATCCAAAGTAGGGGCATAAGTGGATGGCCGACCTATGCCTAATTCTTCCAGAGTTTTAACAAGACGTGCCTCTGTATAGCGGGGCGGCGGTTGCGTGAAATGCTGCTTAGGCTCAACATCTTTTGAAAAGAATTGATCACCTTTTTTCACATCAGGAAGGGTATTCTCCTTTTCCTCCACCGAGTCATCCGTTCCTTCAACATAGACCTTCATAAAACCAGGAAATTTAACTTTTGATCCATTTGCTCTGAATATGACATCTCCGTTATGTAAGTCGATGCTCATTGTATCCATAACAGCAGAAGACATTTGACTTGAAACGAAACGTTCCCAGATCAATTTATATAAACGGAATTGGTCTCTGGATAAAAATTCTTTCACTAAACCTGGTTCCCGCAGTGTGCTAGTCGGTCTCACTGCTTCATGGGCATCCTGGGCATTTGTCTGTTTTTTCTCTTTACGCTGTTCCGTCTGGACATACTCTTCACCATAACTAGTTGAGATGAAGTTATGCGCTTCGAGCTTAGCCACATCGGAAATCCGGGTTGAATCCGTTCTCATATAAGTAATCAGTCCGACTGTTCCTTCTTTTCCTAGCTCAATTCCTTCGTAAAGCTGCTGGGCAAGCATCATCGTTTTCTTGGCCCTGAAATTCAATTTACGCGCAGCTTCCTGTTGTAGGGAAGAAGTTGTGAATGGTGCAGCTGGATTACGTTTTCTTTCTTTTTTCGTCACGGTACCGATTGTAAATTCCCCACCGCTCAAAGAATCCAGAACCTTCTTCACGTCTTCTTCCGTATTCAATTCAGTACGTTCTCCCGCAAGGCTGAAAAAGGAACCCTCAAACTGTTCTTTTCCTTTTACAAAATCGGCCTTGATTGTCCAATACTCTTCAGGAACGAAGTCTTTGATTTCTTTTTCACGATCTATGATCATTCGGACTGCAACTGATTGAACCCGTCCGGCACTCAAGCCTTTTTTCACTTTTTTCCACAATAGAGGGGAAATATTGTACCCGACCAAACGATCCAATATCCTCCTTGCCTGCTGGGCATCAACCAATTGCATATTAATCGGTCTCGGAGATTTAAATGATTCTTTGATTGCTTCTTTCGTAATCTCATTGAATACGACACGGCAATCCGAGTTTATGTCGACGTCGAGGCTATGCGCTAAATGCCAGGCAATCGCTTCACCTTCTCTGTCGGGGTCAGCTGCGAGATAGATTTTTTTTGCTTTTTTTGCTGCTGTTTTCAATTCTTTTAAAACCGGGCCTTTGCCGCGGATTGTTATATATTTAGGTTCATAGCCATGTTCAACATCGACACCCGTTTGACTTTTAGGTAGATCGCGTACATGACCCATGGAAGCTTTAACTTTATATTTCTTTCCTAAGTATCGCTCTATCGTCTTTGCTTTTGCGGGCGATTCCACAATCACTAAGTAATCTGACATCCAATAAATCCTCCTCAAAGAGGTAATATAAATCTTCACTATTATTAATCATTCAAAAATCATTTGTCAACACCTCTTTACTTTTCCAATCCCGCTGATTCATCAGGATTTAGATATTTTGACAAGAGGTGCCTGTTGCAAAACTTATAACAGTTTTACAATTTTTTCAACCTTTTTGTCTAATATTTTATTCTATTCACCTAAAAAAGCACCTTTTTCGACAAAAATTGGAGGTTTCACCGTATATCTTCTATATTATATTGTTTTAATATTCCTCCTCAATCTGTTCAGCTGTCAAAACTAATTTAGCTCCCTCTTGAATTAATTGATTAGTCCCCATTGATTCAAGACTGGTTATATTACCAGGAAGTGCAAATACGTCCCTTCCCTGGTCAAGTGCAGCCTGCGCTGTGATAAGCGAACCACTTCTCTGCTTTGCCTCTACCACGAAAATCCCCTGCGATAAACCACTGATGATTCTATTGCGGAGAGGGAACATCCAAGGTTCCGATCTCCTAGTCGGAGGGGTTTCCGAAAGAAGCAATCCCTTATCGATGATCACCCTTGCGAGTGGAATATTGATTTTCGGATAAATGTGCATTAATCCCCCTCCTAAAACCCCTATCGTATGTCCACCTTCGTTCAACGTGATTTTATGGGCAATCGCGTCAATTCCAACTGCCACTCCACTAATAATCACGAATTTTCTCTTTACGAGTGGCGTTAAAATCGTTTTTAAGGCCTCTAACCCGTACGAGGTTGGATTCCGTGTACCAACGACACCTATGGTATTCTTCTTAGCTAAAAGCTGTTTATTGCCTTTTAAATAAAGCACCCAGGGGGGATCGAAAATTTGTCTTAATAGATATGGATAGTCTTCATCAAAAATCGTCATACAGTGGATTTGATTATTTTCATATTGTTTCAGTTTTTCAATCGTATTGTAAGAATGCAAGTCTGCGAGAAAGAGTTGGAGTTTGTCGTTCGGGATGGTGAGAATTTCTTTCCATTCAGCATACGTTTTTGTAAAGAGGGTGGTGAGGGATGGGTCTGCAGCCAAGATCATGTTTATCGTTTTCCAGCCTGCACCACGACAATGATGAAGGTGGATTAGCTTTTCATTTCTGTTCAATTTGGAAGCACTCCTTTGAGGATTATTCAAAAGCAGGGGATGGTCGTATGGTTTGTCAAACGAAGATGTCATGGATACTTTCGAAGGGTACTTACTATAGAAGTGAAATAAAGGCCGACCAATATCAGGTCGGCCCATCTCTTATTAATGCGTTTTACAAGGTTCGTACATGCCTTTTTCTTTTAAGACGGATATCAAGGTTTCTCCCATGACCGATGGTGTTTCAGCAACTTTAATTCCACATTCATTCATGACGCGGATTTTTTCATCGGCTGTTCCTTTTCCTCCTGAAATAATTGCACCAGCATGTCCCATACGTTTTCCAGCTGGAGCCGTACGTCCTCCAATGAATCCAACAACCGGTTTCGTCATATTTTCCTTAACCCAAATGGCCGCTTCTTCTTCTGCTGTGCCACCGATTTCCCCTATCATGATTACCGCATGGGTTTCTGGATCTTCATTGAACGCTTTAAGCACATCAATGAAATCAGTCCCATTAACAGGGTCCCCACCAATGCCGACAGCTGATGATTGCCCAATACCTTCTTGTGATAATTGATGTACGGCTTCATAAGTCAGAGTACCAGAGCGAGAAACCACGCCAATATGGCCTTTTTTGTGGATATAGCCAGGCATTATCCCGATTTTGCATTCTTCCGGGGTAATCACACCCGGACAGTTAGGTCCAATTAAGCGTGTTTTTTTGCCTTCCATATACCGCTTGACCTTAACCATATCAAGGACTGGAATATGCTCGGTAATACAGATGACGAGATCAATCTCCGCGTCAACCGCTTCTAGAATTGCATCTGCTGCAAATGGAGCTGGTACATAGATAACCGATGCATTCGCCCCTGTTTCAGTGACAGCTTCGGAAACTGTATTATATACAGGTACCCCTTCCGCTTCTGTTCCACCTTTACCCGGAGTGACCCCTGCAACGATTTTCGTACCGTATTCTAACATCTGTTTTGTATGAAATAATGCTGTTGAGCCAGTGATTCCCTGAACGATCACTTTCGTATCTTTATTAATATAAACGCTCATTATGTTCCCCCCTGCCTATTATCCTACAAGTGATACTATTTTTTGCGCTCCGTCTGCCATGGATTCAGCAGCGGTGATATTTAGACCAGAATCTTTCAAAATACTTTTCCCTAAATCAACATTCGTTCCTTCTAAGCGAACAACGAGTGGAACATCCAGGCCTAGCTCTTTTGCAGCAGCTACGACGCCTGTCGCGATGATGTCACATTTCATGATTCCTCCGAAGATATTGACAAAGATGCCCTTTACTTTTTCATCGGACAGGATAATCTTGAAGGCCTCTTTCACCTTTTCCTCTGTAGCGCCGCCCCCGACGTCAAGGAAATTGGCTGGGTCGCCCATATAGTGTTTAATGATGTCCATTGTTGCCATTGCAAGCCCGGCGCCATTAACCATACAGCCAATATTTCCGTCAAGCGATATGTAACTAAGACCATGTTTTGATGCTTCAATTTCTTTAGCATCTTCTTCATCCAAATCACGGTACTCTGAAATATCTTTCTGACGGTATATTGCATTGTCATCAAAATTCAATTTAGCATCCAAGGCCATTACATTGCCATCCCCCGTCACGACTAACGGATTGATTTCGGCAATCGAACAATCTTTTTCTACGAATGCTGTATATAAGTTGATCATCAATTTAGATGCTTTATTTATTAATGGAGCTGGAATATTAATATTAAAAGCGATTCTACGTGCCTGGAAACCCGTTAAACCGACCACAGGGTCAATTACTTCCTTGAAGATTTTCTCGGGAGTTTTCTCAGCCACTTCTTCGATTTCCGTTCCGCCTTCTTCGGAGGCCATCAATACTACACTGTTCGTTGCACGGTCCAAGACCAGACCAATGTAATATTCCTTGGTGATATCGCAGCCTTCCTCGATAAGTAAACGCTTCACTTCTTTACCTGCAGGCCCTGTTTGATGGGTCACCAACGTTTTACCAAGAATCTCTTCTGCATATGTACGCGCTTCATCAAGATTCTTCGCAACCTTAACTCCGCCGGCTTTTCCGCGGCCACCCGCATGGATTTGAGCTTTGACGACAACAACATCTGTACCTAACTCCTTCGCCGCTTCAACTGCTTCATCAACAGTAAAGGCAACTCGGCCATTTGGAACAGATACCCCGTATTGTCTCAAAATCTCTTTCCCCTGATACTCATGGATATTCATTTCCCATCCTCCTTATCTACTAAAAAACAAAACTTAGATTTGGTGCGTGTTTTCTCTACCATATTACAACAAAATTCTCTTTCATGCATAATTTTCTTTATCGACTATGAAAAATAATTATTACAATATACCTAATTAACCTTCTATTATATGGAAGAAAATACATTATTCATTCATAGGCTCATTTTCAGGATGATCATTTTACACCTACAGACTTTTTTAATTAAACACCTTATTTAAAGCCATTTTTAGGAATTTCTTTGCTTCACTTTTATAAGATTTGCACCCTGATTTATTTTTTTGGACAAAAAAAATAAAAGCACGAAGCTTCTGCTTCATCCTTTTATCATTAGTTTACTATGTTTTTAATATAATAATTTTTTTCAGTACTTTTTATGGTTTCCTTCACAATCCGACCATTTTTTTAACCTGCCGAATAAAATTAGGGTTTTAACTTTTAGCATTCCGGTCCACCTTATAAACAAAAGCGAATACTTCGGCAACAGCTCCATATAATTCTTCCGGTATCGTTTGATTAATATCAAGCTGACCCAAAAGTTCCGTTAACGTTTCGTCCTTCTGTACAGGAATATTCAGTTCCTCTGCCTTTACCAGGATATTCTCTGCCGTCTTGCCTTTTCCCTTAGCCAACAAGACAGGTGCCTGCGATGACTTTGCATCATACTTTAAGGCAATCGCTTCTTTCCGTTTTTCCTGTTTCATATCCGAATGTCCACCCCACTATAAGTTCCTGTCTCCGAAAAAGGAACAGTAGTCTGCCTCACACCCGTATTTCTTGTGCGTGTTGTGTCCTGAAATAAAACTCCTGATAACTTGTAATCCATCAATCGCAAATTATCCTTCAACACGTCCAGATAATTACTCGCCGCAGTTTCAATTGTTTGATTCTGCTCGTTGATGATAGTCACGTTGATGACGCGGTTTTGGATTTGCATGTCAATGATGGTTTCGTTAAGGTTCTCTAACTCTAAATAAAACAGGATACGACAGTAATCGGGATCGATCTTTCCATCCTTTGTTTTCCTTCCACTCCATTGCAACGTTAAATCCGTTTGGAACGAACCTAAGTTGAGAGGAAGGGTGAGCAATAAATTTTGCATGGGTCCGTTATCCTGTGAAAGAACCTGCTGAGCAGTGAGCCGATTCACTATTTGTTCAGCCATGTCTTTAATTGCTGGTGGATGCTGCTCATTCAACAATTTTAGGAGTAAAGGCTTGAGAGTTTCTAACTCCTCTGATAGCGCTTCCGATTCGCCTCCCGATAGATTAGCAAGAACATGCTCCAGTTGAAGCCCAAGCATTTTGGTCCATTCTTTCAGTTGTTGGGCTACAGCTGTCCCATTTGTAAAATCATTTGGTTGAAAACCTTCATCTATTAAATGGCTCAGCACTAGTTTCTCGGGATTGATAGCAGCAGAGGGAGTTTCTGGAACTTGCTTAAAAGCCTGAAGTAGAAGATCCCCCACTTTCCCCTTCGACTCACCAACTTGCCCTACATCCTTATTTATTTGACTCAATAATTCATCGACTTCTAGATCGACCGGGGTGATTTTACGATTGGCAGACACCTCGGAAAAAGCACGTTCAAGTAAATGTGAAGTAAGATTAAGGACTTCTTTTGTAAACACTGGAATTTGCCGGACCGTCTGTTGCATCCCCTGCCATTGGGTATCAGCCTTAGAGCTCTTTAATGATTCTGAGATTAACTCCGGCCCTTCATTTTCGCTTTGGATTCCATTCCGTTGAATCATAGGGATAGTCCCTGGTTCCCTTGCCGAGGAGCCTTTCCCAAAAGCACGTTCAAGCAGGTTTAGATTAAGTCCAGACCTTTCATTGGTTGCGATGCTTTTATACGGTATTACATCTTTTACATCTGAAGATGCCGTCGCTCCTATATCCGAACTCCCCCATAGTTTAATAAGGTTAGATTCCATATTCCCTTGTCCAAGCGTTCCATTTGCTAGTGCTTGCAGTCCTTGCTGTAGTTTATTAGCCGTTGGGGTCTTCATGGGTTCCGGCGCCCGCACCGATTCAGCAACTATGCTTCTCAGTAATTCCGTTTCAGTTATCCCACTTGGAATGAAACCGGTCTTTTGAAGCAAGGAAAAGGCTCCTGATTTCATATCTGGTGTCGACTTGGAATCAAGCCAAGTTGCAATAAGTCTGTGCAAACCAGTTTGTTGCAATTGATCTTGTTTAGTAATATGTAGGGACTCCAATACGGCTTTTAGCTGCACCAGCGTCTTTGTGTCAGATCCGCTTTCCTGTAATTGTTGTTGCAGACCACTTAGTAACTTATGAAAAGGTTCACCTTTTGCTAGTTCGGCCAATGCAAAAAATACCTCCTTAACAAAAGGTAGCTGCTGCGTAACCATCGTTTTAATAACGGAAAGTCCCGATTCAGTTGTACTTGCCGCTTTAACCCATTGCAATGCTGATGAGAAGAAATCTTTGGTGATGGGGAATTGATTTCTCAGTAAAAACTCGGCAAGCTTTGCAGACTCTGGTTCCGACTTAACACCAAGGTAAACAAGTAGCTGTGCCGCTGCTTCTTTTGTATTCGAGAGGTTCACATTCGGGGAATCAAGTACTTTCAAAACCACCTGTCCCTCATTTGGCTGCACTTGAAGCCAATATCTTTCCCCAACCTGTAGCGGGACGTCCAGGTGCGCAATCATTTTTTGTTGGCCAATCTGCACTTCAGCCGTTTGGTTCGGAAAGATCTTATTCACTTTTCCGAAAAGAATTTGCCCACTCTTTAGATTCGTGCTTCCTTGTATCTCAACGGGTGTAGAAACAGACTGACCATTTGTTATTAATTGCATCCCCTCATCCTCCTTTAATCCTTATTTCCTTGCCGAAATTTCCTTTACAGGTGCGAAACTTCTTCTGTGCCATGGTGTAAGCCCATGCTTATCGAGAGCTTCGAGGTGTTGGCTCGTACCATAGCCCATATGCTTTTCAAATCCATACTCCGGGTACTTTACCCCATATTCCTTCATCATCCTGTCACGTGTCACCTTAGCGACGATTGAAGCCGCAGATATGGTAATACTTCTAGCATCTCCTTTTATTAGCGAGAGCTGAGGAATGGGCATATCCAGTTCCATTGCATCAATCAATAAATGATCCGGCAATTCCGAAAGATTGTTCACCGCTGCCATCATGGCCTTTTTCGTAGCCTGATAGATATTGATTTCGTCGATTTCTTCGCTATGTACAATGCCTATCCCAATTGATATAGCCTCTTTATGAATCGCCTCATAAAATTGTTCCCTTTTGGACTCGGAAATTTTTTTCGAATCATTTAGCCCAGGCAAATAGAAAGTCTCTGGTAAAATAACCGCACTTGTCACTACCGGACCAGCCAAGGGCCCTCTTCCTACTTCATCTATACCGGCAAGAACCGAAAACCCTTGTTGGCGCAGCTCTCGCTCAAACTCTGACATTTTTAAGAAGGTATCCCTGATTTGTTGAGCTTTTTCGTAGGTTTTGTTCCATTTGCCGATTAAATCGGCGACTCCCTTGCGAGCATCCTCTCGGCATTCTTGCAAAAAAGGATCTTCCGGATTACTTATGGATTTTAATCTTGAAGAAATTTCGTTAATATTCATGGCTGTTTTCATTTTTATCACCCATCATTATAAGTATCGGCAGAAATGTTACATTCCTATAGTTCCATCAAAAATACGGAGCGGAAAAGAGACATCATTTAGGTTAAAACAACCTTCGATGCCTAAAGTCCCGCTCCGTGTTTATTCTCTGTACAGCTTGGCCCAGACAGAGGTTAGTCGGGCGTGTTTTCTTGATCCTCTTTAGGCGGTAGCTCGAATGTGAGCGGGCCCATCTTTTCAGAACGGATCTCACGAACGACCAGTTCTGCGGTCTTATCGTAATCGATATACCCTCCAGAGGCTATACATCCTCTGAACTTCCCAACTGCATCGAAAAGTTCCAGCGTTTCTTGTGGGATAACATCAAGATTATATCGTGATTTCAACCGATCTGGATATTCTTTTTCCAAGAAGCGAAGACCATAGAGAGAGACTTCGTGCAAGTTTAAAATCGTATCCTTGATTGCTCCTGTCAAGGCCAATCTTAAACCGACTTCCTGATCCTCGAATTTAGGCCACAGAATCCCCGGTGTATCTAAAAGTTCGAGTTCCTTACCGAACTTTATCCATTGCTGGGCCTTCGTCACACCAGGCGTGTTGCCCGTTTTGGCAATGTTCTTCCTAGCAAGCCGATTGATCAGCGTCGATTTCCCGACATTCGGAATCCCGACGATCATCGCACGAATCGCACGCGGCTTGATTCCTCTTGACTCCATCCGATCATACTTCTCTTTCAAGAGCATTTTAGAAGTCGTCGTAATCTGATGCAGACCATTTCCCGCCTGTGAGTTAATAGCAATTGCCGTTTTACCTTGTGATTTATAATAATCAAGCCACTGATTGGTTTTTACCGGATCAGCCATATCGGCTTTATTCAACAAGATAAGCCTTGGTTTATGCTGGATAATCTCATCTATCATCGGATTCCGTGAAGATGCCGGGATACGTGCATCCACAAGTTCAAATATGATGTCCACCAGTTTTAATTTTTCTGTTACTTCCCGTCTCGCTTTGGCCATATGGCCAGGGAACCACTGTATTGTCAATGGAATCCACCTTTCTACTATTCCACCAATCGAAAGTCTTTGATTGGCCAGTAAACTAATTTAGTTTTGCCTAACACTTCCCGGTACGAAACAACCCCGATATGGCGGCTGTCCTTGCTGAAGCGACGATTATCTCCCAAAACAAATAAATGTCCTTCAGGCACCGTTTCTTGTTCAATGATATCACTTAATGTAAAAGGCTCGGTCAATGGTCCACCATCAATCAATTGCTTTTTATATTCATCCAAATATGGTTCGCCATATTCTTTTCCATCCACATAAAGTATATCATCTTTATATTCCACCTTTTCACCAGGAAGACCTATGACCCGTTTAACGTAATCCTTGCCTTCCGGCGCTTTAAAGACGATGATGTCGAATCTTTTTGGTTCACCCACTGAATAAGAGAATTTATTAACGAGCATACGGTCTGTATCCTTCAAAGTCGGCATCATGGAAAAGCCGTCCACATAGATTGGGGCCAAAAGGAAATAACGAATAAGCGTTACTAAAATGACCGCAATTAGGGCTGCCTTTATCCATTCCCACAATTCATTTTTCTTTTTCGCCATCCTTACCACCCTTTTAGAAAAGCATATCATCTAATCATTTTAACATGTTACGGACGCTATAGCGAGCAGGTTTAGGACCCTCTCACTTCTTTTCCGGATGGTTTAATCGATAAAAAAAGGAGCCTGTAAAACAGGCTCCTTTTTTTGTATACGATTTGGTTTCGCACCTTATGTGGATCATGGTAAACCCGCATAGAGAGATTCGAAGAATTAACGACGAATTTCTTTAATACGTGCTTTTTTACCACGAAGTTCGCGTAGGTAATAAAGTTTCGCACGACGGACTTTACCGTGACGGATAACTTCTAATTTCGCAATTTTTGGTGTGTGAACAGGGAAAGCACGTTCTACTCCAACGCCGTAAGAAATCTTACGTACTGTGAAAGTTTCACTAACTCCGCCGCCACGACGTTTGATTACAACGCCTTCAAACAACTGAATACGTTCGCGAGTTCCTTCAATAACCTTAACGTGTACACGTACTGTGTCACCAGGTCTGAATGATGGAAGATCTGTGCGAAGTTGTTCTTTTGTAATTTCGTTAATAAGATTTTGCATGAATTCCAACTCCTCCTGGACGCTCTTGCAAATACTGAATTGTTTTGCAGCGGAACATCGATATAAGACCGGACTTTTGCCCAAGTCACAAGGTCTATCCTACCATACAATATGCATTGATGCAATAGCGATCATTCTTCTTTTTGAATCTCTGACAGCAATTTTTTCTCAAGATCGGAAAGTTCATAGCTTTCAAGCAAATCAGGTCGTCTCTGCCATGTTCTCCGTAATGATTCTTTCATCCGCCACTCATCTATTTTTTTATGATTTCCGGATATGAGTGGATCCGGGACTTTCATGCCCCGGAAATCTGCAGGTCTAGTGTAATGAGGGTGCTCTAATAAACCAGAAGAATAGGAATCAAGAATCGGGGAATCAACATTTCCAAGAACACCCGGCAACAAGCGGACAACACTATCTATAATGACCATGGCCCCCAATTCTCCACCTGTAAGTACATAGTCGCCTATTGATATCTCATCTGTGACGATATGCTCCCTGATACGCTCATCATATCCTTCATAATGGCCGCATACGAAAATGAGATGTTCTTCCTTTGCAAGTTCCTCTGCTTTTTTCTGCGTGTAGCGCTCCCCCTGCGGGCAAAGGAGTACTACCCTAGGTTTTAGGTCACCTTGGCCTTTGATCGCTTCTACAGCATCAAAAATGGGCTGTGCCTTCAACACCATGCCTGCCCCACCGCCATATGGGTAATCATCAACAGTTGAATGTTTATTATCTGCGTAATCGCGGAAATTGGTCACTTGATAGCTGACAGCCTGCTTTTCTGCCGCCTTTTTTAACATAGACGAACCAAGCACTCCTTCGAACATTTCTGGAAAAAGAGAAAGTACATCGATTTTCATCAGTCCAATAGTCCTTCCATCGGCGTGATGATAACCTTTTTCTCCGAGATGTCGACCTCTTTTACAATCTGATCGATATACGGGATTAGAACATCCTTGCCTGCCGTCCTTTTAATGACCCAAACATCATTGGCACCTGGAGTCAATACCTCTACGATTTCTCCTATTTCCTCTTCTTCATCCGTGAAGACCTTACAGCCGATGATCTCGTGGAAGAAAAATTCCCCCTCATCCAGTTTGCCAAGCTGTGATTCCTTTATTCTCAAAATCCCGTTGCGGAAAGCTTCTACCTGACCGACGTTATAATAGTTTTCAAACGTCAATAGATTAAAGTTTTTATGAGTCCGGTGTGACCTGATTGTAAGCGGCAATGGTTTTTTCTCTGTTTCCCTGAACAAATACAGCGTATTGCCAACTTTGTACCGCTTCTCCGGGAAATCTGTTGATGAAATAACACGGACTTCTCCTAGAAGACCGTGCGTATTGACGATTTTACCTACATTAAACCAGTTTTCCATTCTTTCACCTCTAACGAATTTCCGAGACAATTCCATCTTTAATGACAATTGTCTTCGTTGTCATAAGATCGTCCCAATCTGCCCCGATTTCTACATCAATAATGCTTTGGACTTCCCGTTCCTTCAGTTCGCTTCCAATAGGAAGGATTTCCAACTGTTCCATTTGAAATTCAAGCAGTTTGATTTTTTCCTGCCTTTGGTTAATTTCTTTTTCAAAATGAGAACGAAGGCTGGCGGGCTGAAGGTTACGGGTCTTTTCAAGTTTTTTCAGTTCAAAACGAAGCTGTTCACTTTCTTTTTGAAGTTGTAGTCGTTTTGATTTGTACTTATCGAGGAGCTGATTCTTGCTGGATTCCGTTAATACTTGGTTAACGATTACGTTTTGGAGAATTTTCATTCCAGCGCCTCCTATTATCTATGATTTCTTATTTCGTTCAAAAAATATGTATGATAGGGTAATCTTTTGAAAAATGAGGGTCATTCTCTTAAGTATAACGTAAAACGGTGAAAGATGTGTCTCAAAAGAATGAAAATTAGACCCCGAATCCATGAAATTGTAAGTAGACCCGGGATTGAACTTTTCTTGAAGTACAAAAAAAGGAGGGGATTAGCCCTCCTTATTCGGAAATCTCCAAATAGATTTTCTTCTGCTGTGAAGATCCTGCTGCATATACCACAGTTCGAATCGCCTTAGCAACACGCCCTTGTTTACCGATGACCTTGCCCATGTCTTCTTTATGAACGGAGAGGACATAAACAACCCGGTCGGCTTCTTCCTTCGAAGTTACAATAACCTCTTCCGGATGATCCACAAGTGCTGAAACAATCGTTTCAATTAAAGATTTCATCAACTAGCGTCGATTACTTGCTGTTTTTTGCAACATGGAATTTTTCCATGATGCCTTGAGTTGAGAATAAGTTGCGAACTGTATCAGATGGTTTAGCTCCATCTTGTAACCATTTAAGAGCAAGCTCTTCATTGATGTCAACTTTAGCTGGTTGAGTCACCGGGTTATAAGTTCCCACTACTTCGATGTAACGTCCGTCACGTGGTGAACGAGAATCTGCAACTACAATACGATAGAAAGGAGATTTTTTTGCTCCCATACGTTTTAAGCGAATTTTTACTGCCATTTTAAATAAGCACCTCCGAATAGTTTCACACAAGATAGTATAATATCAAATGTCTTGTATGTTTGTAAAGGTTTTTTTCTTAACAGGTGAAAAAAGTGTTTAAATAGGCGGTTTCAGCCTATTTTTATGCTCATTTCCCATGAAAAAAACTTACATGAACGGGAATTTAAATCCCTTTTTCTTTCCTTTTTGCATGCTTGTAACTTGTTTCATCATCTTTTTCATTTCTTCAAATTGCTTCAGTAGACGGTTCACTTCTTGGATCGATCTTCCGCTCCCTTTGGCAATCCGTTTCTTGCGGGATGCATTCATGGTTTCTGGATGTTCTTTCTCTTGCGTCGTCATTGAACGGATGATAGCCTCAACATGACCAATCTGTTTCTCATCGATCTGAAGGTTATCCATCCCTTTCATTTTATTCGCACCAGGAATCATCTTCAAAATATCATCAAGCGGTCCCATATTGCGCACTTGACCAAGCTGTTCAAGGAAATCATCAAAGGTAAAAGTAGCGGTACGCATCTTTTTCTCTAATTCTTTCGCTTTTTCTTCATCAACATTGGCTTGTGCTTTTTCGATAAGGGTCAATACATCGCCCATACCAAGGATTCTTGAAGCCATCCTTTCTGGATGGAATGCTTCAAGTGCATCCAATTTTTCGCCCATACCGACAAATTTAATCGGCGTGTCCGTAACGGAACGAATAGAAAGTGCCGCACCACCACGAGTATCCCCATCTAGCTTCGTTAATACGACTCCAGTTAGACCGAGCTGTTCATTGAAACTTTGAGCCACATTGACAGCATCCTGACCTGTCATCGCATCGACAACTAGGAAGATTTCATCCGGTTTGGTCAATTCCTTGATATCTTTCAGTTCGCCCATCAGATTTTCATCAACATGGAGGCGACCTGCGGTATCAATCAACACATAATCATGATGTTCTTCCTTCGCCTTTTCAATCGCCTGTTTCGCAATTTCTACAGGACTGACCTGATCACCTAGGGAAAAAACAGGCATGCTTAATTGTTTGCCAAGTGTTTCAAGCTGCTTAATCGCCGCCGGACGGTAAATATCAGCCGCAACCAGCAATGGCTTACGGTTGTATTTTTTTCTAAGAAGATTTGCCAGCTTTCCGGTAGTCGTCGTTTTACCTGCCCCTTGAAGACCTACCATCATAATGACAGTCGGTGGTTTGGAGGCAACGGCAATCTTACTCTGTTCGCCGCCCATCAGCTGAGTCAATTCTTCCTTAACTACTTTAATTACCTGTTGACCGGGGGTTAAGCTTTTTAGCACTTCCTGACCTACCGAACGCTCACTTACACGCTTCACAAATTCCTTCACGACTTTAAAGTTAACATCCGCTTCAAGCAGGGCCAAACGAACTTCACGCATCATTTCTTTAACGTCTGCTTCGTTGACCTTCCCTTTTCCACGGATTTTTTGCATCGTGTTCTGCAGTCGGTCGGCCAATCCTTCAAATGCCATATTGCCGCCTCCTAATCTAACTTCTCAAGCGCTGTAATTGCGTCAAGCAACTTTTCTTTAGAAAAGGATTCCTTCTCTAAAAGATCCTTCACATTCGCAATCCATTGGTTACGCTCTTGAAATTTTTGAAATAACAATAGCTTCGCTTCATATTCTTCGAGCATTGCTTCTGTTCTTTTTATATTATCATAGACTGCCTGCCTACTGACTTCGTATTCATTGGCAATCTCTCCAAGAGAGTAATCATCCAGATAGTAGAGGGCCATATAGCTCTGCTGCTTTTCCGTTAACAACGATTGGTAAAAGTCATACAAATAATTAATCCGCGTTGTCTTTTCAAGCATGTTAGCAAGCCTCCCTGCTGTTAAGTGAAAACCCTTTACAAGTTTATATTGTATAGTGTCGATTATTTCATGTCAAGCTAAACTCCTTACCACAAGATAAAAATCATTATTTTTTTCGTTTTCTCGCTTCAATCAGGCGCTTCATCTGCTCTTCACGTTCCGATTCCGATAGTTTATTTACAGGTTCCTTCTTGTGGTGGCGAGCTGGCACTGCTTTTACCTGCTCCTTTTTTTGCTCGCTTTCTACAGGCTGCTTCTTTAATGCTTCTTCCTTACCAACTTTTTGTTTTACCTTTTTCAGTTTTGCGACTCTTTCGTTTTGCCTAGATGAAGTGGTTTCTGATTTTTCACGACTTCCCGTAAAGATACGCGAAACTCTGTGCCAACCAAACCTTCGGACCGCAATTTCGCAAAATAAGAGCATGAATGCCGATAAAAGCAGCCAAGAACTAATACTTTGTTCTTGCCTTGACGTATTTTGCAATGGCCGGAATGCCTCAGATTCATCCTTCAACTCCTGACCACCCGAAACAGCCAATAATTCCTTAATAAGCGCTTTGTTTAGGCCTTGTTGCAGGTATTCCTCTGAATAGGGCACGGTGAAACCTGTTTGATATAGATTCGTACTTCCACCCTTGGTATCTTGTTTTATGCTGAGAAAATACATCCCTGATTGCTTAGGCATGATGACTTCGTATTTTCCCGGCGCGATGAGCTTCGTATTGACGTCTACTTCCTCACCTTTTTCAGACACTACATTTGCCGATACAGGAAGGTGATTTTGTGTGGACGATTCAAGGTTGATGACCGTTTCCTCCCCACCATTATCCTGTGTGAGCATATACGGCTCACTTTCGAACTTGGGCAGCGTGTTTGTGATCAATTGATTGAGAAATGTCCCCCACTTTCCCCAAGCAGGCCAATCGCCCGACCATTTCCCACTAATGTCCGAAGTGAAAGCTGCCGTAGTTCCCATTCCATATTGCCACTCGGCAAGGACGGGATCCTCTTTTTCACTGATCAGCGACTGTAATGCACGCTGCTTTGCAGTTGTCGCGATGTAGGCATTCATCTTAGGTACGCCATCCTTAAACAATCCGTTCCATTCCGGATTGTCCTTGATAGATGGATAAAATGGGGTATCCTCAATGTAAGTGCGGCTCGCCATGACGGTTTCCCTCGATAAAATGCTCGGAATAACGGAAGCATCCGTGACATCGTAATAGCGCCCCGCACCAAAGTCGGCCAAGTCCTCAAGTAGGTTCTTATCGGCATCATTTCCAATTGAAACGGTAGAGAGGGTTATGTTCTCTTCCTTTCCTTCTTCAATCAAGTCTTCATAATTACTTGAAGCGTTTGACTGTCCATCGGTCAACAAAATAATGTGCTTCCGCTGCAACCTTTCATTCCTTAACTTATCATAGGCCATTTCAAGCGAGCTGAAGATTTCAGTACCGCCACCTGAAGACAGTGTACGAATCTTCTCCACGACTTTTTCCTTATCCTTAAGTGGGGCTGCTTCGATGATTTCCCATGGTCGGTCATCGAAGGCAATGAATCCAAACGTATCCTTTTCACGCAAAAGTTCAACAGAGCGGGCAGCCGCTTCCTTTGCCAATGATAGCTTGTTTCCATCCATACTGCCTGATCGGTCGAGAACAATCATCAGTCCAAGAGATGGCATCTCTTTTTTTCCTTTGATGTCCATATCTACTGGAAGTAATCTCTCAATTGGTGTCTTGAAATACCCGCCGAGCCCGAAACTATTTTCTCCGCCGGTCATCACGAACCCATTACCGAAATCCTTAACGGACCGCTCTATCATTTTCATTTGAATTTCCGAGACTGAGGTGGCAGGAACATTATTAAACACAATCGATTGGTATTGTAAAAAACCGGATAAAGTGGTCGGCAGTTTTTCCGGTATCGTCGATTCGACAATTAGCCCGCTGCCGTTCAAAATATTTTCAAGCCGTCCTGTTGACTCACCTTCGACAATCAATACTTTTGGTGTGCCTTTTACATTCGTGATTGCCTGCAATTGGTTATTTTCCGCAAATGTATCATTTTCAGCGATGATTTCGGCCTTATATACTTGTAGTCCAGTTTTCTCGGCTGTATGAGAAACAGAGAATAAATTAGTCCCTTCTTTTACACTCACTGCCTTTTTGATGATTTCCTGATCATTCAGTGAAATGCGGACAGTCGCTTTTTTCGCTGTATTGCTAAAGACCTCCAATGAAATCTCCGTTTTTTCGCCTTGATAGATAGATGGGGGAATCGTTACATTCTTCAGGGCGACATCTTCGCCAATCGATTCGATTAGTGGCACGATGTCGAGCTCAATATTTTTATTTGCAAGTAGTTTGGCCTCCTCCACACTGCTTCCCGACGTTTCATTACCATCCGAAAAAAGGACGATTCTCCCACTTGAATAGCTCGGAATGAGCGAGGAAGCAAATTGAATGCCTGAATCCAATTGACTTGCCTCTTCTTCCACTTCACCGCTAAATTGGCTTATGGGTGTATGTTTTGTCGACAACGCCTGCTCAGCAACGGCACTGCCCCCAAAGGCTGCCACCGCAAAGGAGTCGTCTCTACCCATGGTTTCAACACTTTTCTCAATCCAAGCCAGCGACTTTGTGTCAGAGTCTTTGACACTTGCAGAACGATCGACTAAAAAAACAACCATCGATCCCTTGATAGGTTGTAGCAATTGCGGAACGCTCAGTGCCAATACAATGAGAAAAAAAATACATGACCGCAATATGGCCACAACGACCGTCTCTACATGCTTCGTTTGATTACGTGATTTTATCACATACATATAAATAAGCGCTGCACAGGGAAGCAGCAATAAAAAAACCAGGGGATAAGTAACATCAATGCCCACGTCGATATACCTCCCATTCGGCCATTAGTAGCAGAAGGGCCATACAAGCCAGCCAGTACCATAAGATATCCTGTTTTGTATCGCTTCCCCCTTCTTTCAACTCTGATGATTTCATATTCATCTTGAACGACGGAGCTGAATCGACTCTTTTTTCCCTTTCGTCCAATAAAACCGAAAAGTAAAATGCCTGTTCTCCCGCCAGTGCTTCGTATATACCGGGCTTATTTGGCGCTCGAAAGCCCTCCTTTTGCAAATCAATGGAAAAGAGATTCGTTCCGGACTCTGTAAATATAGCCAATTTTCCCGTTTCCGTTCCAAGATTCAACCACTTTTCTTCACCAGGCTGATAGTAACCTAGAAAGTTCGACTGTTGGGTCAGCCATTGATAGGAATTATATAAAAATATAGGAAATCCAGGTTGTAACGGCCAATCGCTGTCCGCAACGGAGAAGTTCAGGGCAATGATCGGCTGTCCTTGGTGCGTACCTTTTTGAATGAGCGGTATACCCTCACTTGTAGTAACATGATGCCATTGCTTGCTGATCGGAGGGGATGACGATTTAATATACACTTTGTCCATATTTACGTAGTCCATGAGTGGGTCACCCGTTCCCTTTGGTTGACCTGTCAGTTTTTGTTTTCCTTTTTCAGTGGCATTGATAAAAAGAAGCGGGTACGATCCAAGTTCCTCTAAGTCCACTCCTTCGGCAATCACGATTCCATCCATTTCGACTTTTTCTTTATCCTCAAGCTGGATGATATCAAGGCCAATCGTTTCGAGCCCATTAATCAAAAATGGATTCACATCCCCCACTGCATAGACTTTCTCATATACGGCCGTTTGGATGGCCGTCATTTCATTGTCCGCTGAATAGTCATCATCCAAAATGATGGAGGCCGTATAATACGGTTTTTCTTTCAGAACCGGTATATCAATTATTTTCTCGCTGCTTGCTTTCACCATTATCCTTTTTGTGAATAGAACATCTTTTCCATTCGTTACTTGAAATTTCACCGTTTCATCCTGCTTCGTTTGATTTTCAATGACCGCCACCCCAGTAATGCCTCCTTCAGAGCTTGCCGTGCCAAATGAAAGCAAGGAGAGATTGCCAGTCAGGCTGCTGAAATTATGTACACCAATGGGAATGTCTTCCGATAACCCCCTAAGGTCCTCCTCCACAACCGCATCGGAGTATAAATGAATGACCGATTCTTTTCCAGCCGCTAGCGAGTCTGCCAGTTTCAATGCCTTATCAACATGCTCATGACTGTATGTTAGCTCCATTTCTTTTATTTGTTTTTTTAACTCAGCCCGGTTTGTTTCGTGATTGGCAAGTATCACAGGCTTTTGACCAGCATCTATGATTGTCACTTCTTGATCATCCACCGCTTGAAGCATCTCCCCCACTTCTTGCTTGGCTTTTTCAAACCGGGTGAGCTCCCCTTCTTTTGCACTCATCGAAGCCGATGTGTCGACAATTAGGATTAGGTGGTCGCCCGGAATGCCCTTTTGAAACCAAAAGGGTCGAACCAACGCGAACATGAGGAGGAGAAGTACGAGAAGTTGAAGCCAGAATAAGAGATTATGCTGTAATTTATGAAGCCATGGAGAAGCCTGCCATTCATTCAGCACCTGCTCCCATAATAAATTGGACGAAATCGTCGTTTTCTCATATTGCTTCCGGAAAAAATAAAACAGAATGACGGCTCCGATAAAAATGGTCAATAGAAAAAAGATTGGGTTTGAAATATGCATATCTTCACCTCAATTCATTAGCCCGTGGCGTGGGAAGTCGTGAAATAAAATCGTTTGTATATCCGTTTCAGCAGATATGAGCATATAGCGGCTGCCAAGACTTTCACAGATAGCTTCAAGCTGCTCGTTATGGTGTGCTAGACGCCTTCGATAGTTGTCGATGAGGGTCGGATTAAGGCTAACATTGACCGCTGTTTCCATTTCACTATCCACAAACTTCAGGTCCCCATCATACATAGGTTGAAGTTCCTCTTTCCCCAGCAGTTGAATGAACCAGACTTCTTGTCTTGCCGAGCGTAGCTTTCTTAAAGTCGCCTCCACCTTTTCGATGGGCTCAAGACCATCCGAGATGATAATCGCAAGTTGCTGATTCCTCACCATCACTTTGCCAAGTTGCTCATAAAACTCCCCGCTTCTCTCCGTATCTTCCAATCCAGCTATCTCTCGAAAAACCCTTTTACGGTGAACCGCTCCTTTACGTCGAATAGGATGGGCTCCTTGATTACCGACGGGAACAAAATTCAGACGGTCTTCGCTTGCAAGGACAACAAAGCTCAATGAAGCGGCGAGCTTTCGCGCCTGTTCCCATTTTCCCGGGAGAGCTCGCATCGAAGAAGACATATCCAGGTAAACGGCCACAGATAACTCCTGTTCATCGAGGAACCTTTTTATATAATGCTTCTGGGTTCGGCCAAATACATTCCAATCGATTTGCCGGACATCGTCTCCCGGTTGATAGGCCCGAAAATCGGAGAACTCAAGCGAAGAACCAAACGCACTCGACCGTCTCGAACCTTTATGCATCCCACGCTTCCTCGTTTTCACGAGCAATCTCTTTTTCTGCAGCCTTTCTAAAAAAGCATAAGCTACCATCAAACCGGCGTTCCTTTTCCTAATTTATACGCCGACTCAACGACTTCAGAAATAATGGAATCGATGAGAACCCCGTTTGCTTCCGCTTCAAAGTTGAGTATAATCCGATGCCTCAGCACAGGATAGGCCGTTTGCTTCAAATCACCGGCAGAAACATGATAACGCCCGGCAAATAAAGCCCTCGCCTTTGCCATTTTGATCAAACTTTGCAACCCACGAGGTCCGCTTCCGAATTGAACGTATTGCCGGACAAGTTCCGGCGATTCCTCCACATTTGGATGAGTACTCGAAATAATCGAAACCGCGTAATCCAGCATCTCTTCTGAAATAAGGACGTCCTTTACTAGTTGCTGCAGTAACAAAACATCCTTGATGGAGGCAGCTTTTTCAATAGAAATGGTTTCCCTGCCTGTCGTTCGAAGGGCAATCTGCTTTAATTCCTGCTTTGATGGATAACGGACAAGAATCTTACAGATAAACCGGTCCATCTGGGCTTCGGGCAATGGATACGTCCCCTCCATATCGATTGGATTCTGGGTTGCAAGCACAAAGAAGGGCTGATCAAGCTGTTTCGTTTCCCCCATGACTGTTACAGTTCTCTCCCCCATTGCCTCTAAAAGCGAACTCTGTGTCTTCGGCGTAGCCCGATTGATTTCATCAGCTAAGACGATATGAGAAAAAAGAGGTCCCTCATGGAAGGTAAACTGCTGCCTTCCGTCCTCTCCAGGTTGCAATAACATGGTTCCCGTAATATCGGAAGGCATCAGATCTGGTGTAAACTGGATTCTAGAAAACTCTAAATCCAGGCATTCCGAAATCGTCCGAACGAGCATCGTCTTCCCAAGTCCCGGCAAGCCTTCAAGCAATACGTGGCCACCTGCAAAAATGCTCCATAAAACTTGATCGATCACGTCTTCCTGCCCAACTATAAAACGGGAGATTTCCTGCTTAACTCTCTCAATCATAGTCCCTGCTTCATTAAACTGCTGTTCTTTTTCCGTCATTTTCCCACTACCTTTCCGGATCAAGATTATTAAAATAATTCTTGACGATATCATTCAAATCAGAGGGTAGCCTAAGGCGATCCGTACTTTTGCGATAAGATTCCTCATACTGCTGATAGACCTCCTCATAATTCCGCAAGTTCCCCCTCAATACTGGACCCTCGGCCTCCTCCTGCTCGCCACTCCCTTCACCAAGTTTCCCATTGTCGGTTTCCATATTCTGCTTTCCATCGGTCTTTTCGGGAATCGTCAGCATTTCCCTCGACCCTTGTCCAGCCCCCCCCTTTGTGCCTCCTTTTCCTCCGCCGGTTCCACTTGCTCCTTGTCCTTGTCCTTGACCTTGTCCTTGTCCTTGACCCTGTCCTTGTCCTTTTTGGCTTCCGGGATTATTCCCAGAATTGGCGTTGGGCTGTCCATTAGGCGTAGAGGAGGGCTGACCTAGGGGCTGATTGGCGGGTTGGTTCCCTTGTGTTCCATCGCTGTTAGAAAAAGCTGTTTGAGAAGAAGGAATACCATCTTGACTCATTTTATTCTGAAGTTGGGATCCCGCTTGACGAACAGCTTGATTGGCTGATGCTAACTGCTTGGCAAGTTCTCCCGATTCCATCGCTTCCTCCAACTGCTGCATCAGTGCATCCAATTGTTCTTCCGTTAATGGAAGCTCCTGCTCTGTGTAGCTCTCTAGGGCCTGCTTCTGTTCCTTGGACAGCTCATCCCATCTTTCATTTAGTTCTTTCAGTTCTTTTTCGACCAGTCGCATGTCCTTTTGTTCAAGTGCCTTGGACAGCTCCGTAAGGCCGGTTTTTTTTGACTGATCCTTCCAGGTTTCCAGTGACTCTTGCTTTTCTCTTTGCTTCTTTTCTTTTAATTGCAGCTCGCTTGACTGTTTGGCGAGTGCCTCTAAGGCCTTCTCAGCCTCTTTCTCTAGCGCAACTTTCTCTTTTACATCTTTCAATGTCTTTTTGACATCAGGATCCTTTATTTCCTTCACTTTTTCATCAAGCTCTTTTTTGACCTCCTCGACAAGCTTCACTTCTTTTTCCGCCTGCCTGGCTTGATCCATTTTCTGATTTGGCAAAATTGCCAATAGGGAACCTCCTATTGCTAAACAAAGAGCTAGCGTCAGCCATTTCGGATGTACCCATACTTTCTTCCTTCTGAGGGCCTCCTCCTGATGGATTTTCATATGGTGAATAGCATCCCTGAGCTGGAGTGACTTAAGCTCACCAATCTCCCCTAAAAAAGCGAATCCCGACACGACACGGTCATCAGGAACATACTGGTTAAACAGCAAAGCAGCCGTTTTATTACCGGGTTTTCCTTTAATGATTCTATAGACAAAAAAAGCAAGTAAACAGATGATTCCAATGAAAAAATAACGGAAAACGAAGGGTATGACTACTATACGTGCCATGAAAAATAGTAAAGTCGTCCATGCAGACACGGCAAGGAGTAAAAGTTGCCCCTCCCTCATCACATGCTGCATGAAAAGTTGCCGCTTAACGGGTTTAATCAACTTGAGAAACTGGAGTTCATCATGGGTAAGATCCTTGTTCATCGTTTTGTCTTCATTCCCACGCGCAGCTTTTTAACGCTTAGAAGAACGGACCCGATTAGTAGAAGTGCGTAACAAATCAAATGAGACGCCCAAAGTGGAAAATCAATCCCCGATAACTTCTGGATTTCCTCAGAGTAAGTCGGTTCAACAAAGCCGATTAATACGATTGGGGTATTTAGCATGGCCGCTAAGTAAGGCAATGGGTTAGTCGTTGGTGTGGTCACATTTACCTGATTCCCCACGGCCATGGTAGTGAATAGTAGGGTCAATAAAGCTGTGCCACCTACTAAAAACAATGTGATTCCATAAGTCGTGACCATCGCCGCAATGGTTTTTCGCACAAGTGTAGAAAAAAGCACCCCGATACTGCCATATACGATGACGGTGAAGACATTGAAGCCCAGCACCATCAAAAGCTGATTCGGCGAAATTCCGCCGAATAAAAAGACGATGCTATATAGCGGTAAACTGGCCACAACCAGTAATAGCAAGTAGGAAATGGATGAAATTAATTTCCCGAAAATGATGCCTGTCGAGCTTTGGGAAGTCGTCAATAAAATATTTAACGTCTGTCGCTCCCTCTCACTCGAGATGACGCCTGCCGTCAGTCCAGGTGTAATGAACAAGACCAAGGCCAGTTGGGTAACGGATAGAAATATAAACATACTCCGGCTTGCATCCGGGTCAACGCGCCCGCCCATGCTACTAAGAGACTGAATAAAAATCATACCGATAACGATGGCACCAATCGCAAGAACATAGAATAATACACCTAAAAAACTTTTAAAAGAGCGAAAGCGTAGCTTAAACTCTTTATTCAAAACCGGATTCATCAGCCAGCTCTTCATGACAGTTCAACCCCTTTCGTGATTTCCATGAACACATCCTCCAGATCCGTCTCTATTTCCGAAAAAGAGACAATGGGCAAGTCTTGCAACATACAGGACTTCAGCAGCTGTTGTTGGGCCCCTGCATCTCCTTTGAATAGAAACTGAATCGTTTTTTCATCAACATGCGTATTGATCTGGCTAATATCCGGATTATCTTCTAGAAAAGCGATGGATCGCTCAATATCCTTATGAACCTTAATAATCAGGCTCTTTTCGCCCTGCAGCTTATGTTGGATTTCCGCGACCGACCCTTGTGCTTTCAATTTACCCTGATCGATGATGCCGAGCACATCACACATTTCCGCAAGTTCAGGTAAAATATGCGACGATATCAAAATCGTTTTACCCATATGTTTCAATTCCTTTAAAATCTCCCGCATTTCAACACGAGCCCTCGGGTCAAGCCCGGAAGCGGGTTCATCCAAAATAAGCACTTCGGGGTCGTGTATCAGACTCCTTGCAAGACAAAGCCGTTGCTTCATTCCCCGTGATAAAAGATCCACATAGGAATCCTTTTTATCCGATAAATTTACGAGCTCGAGCAGTTGTGGAATCAGTTTACTCCGTTCCGAAACGGGTATACCATAACTTGCTCCGTAAAAATCCAGGTACTCTTCAGCCTTCAATTGATCATACACACCAAAAAAGTCAGGCATATAACCGATCTGGCTACGGACTTGTTTAGGTTCCTTCGATATATTGTAGCCATTGATATAAGCCGTTCCCGATGTTGGTGCAAGCAAGGTAGCCAAAATGGAAAAAGTCGTGGATTTCCCTGCCCCATTTTGACCGACAAAACCAAACACGGTTCCTTTGTCTATTTGCAAATCCAAATGATCCAATGCGGTGAACGTGCCATATTGTTTAGTTAACTGTATAATTTCTATCATTTCTCCACCACTCCCTTCACAGTGATTTGTGGCATCCTTACACTCGGGTCATCATCATTATCTATCATGACTTTTATCTGGATGTTCCCTTGTTTTGATACATAGGATGATATATCCTTAGTCCCTTTGAAAGTAATTTCCCGTTCTCCCTTAGGTATCGATTCATACTTTTCAGTCGAAAAATTATAGAGTTCATACTTAACATCTTGTTTACTGAACTTAATCGTCATTTCTGACGCTTTGAATGTATCGTCCTTCATGATCTTTGGAACTGAACTGATATATTCATATTCTCCCCTTTCAAACCAATACGTACCATATCCTTCTTCTTCGCCAACTGAACCCCGGAGGGCATTCACAGACCCCGCGAACATTTCTTTTGACAATGTCACTTCCCCAGCCAAAATTGTTTTCGGACTGAATGTTTGGAAAATCAGATTATCTATATTCACTTTCGGTTTTTTCGATAGTCTAACGTCTACGATTGAATCGTCGGTTATACCGCCGATGACAGGTTCGGATTTTGTCGAGGCCCCTCCGAAATACGCCTCCGTCAGATAAAGAAGCTGATCCCTGCGCATTTTTTCAATATCGATTTTTTTTCCCATAGTTCCATTATTCCAAGAAGACGATGTCGTTCCATACGGTTTAAATAAGAAATCACTCTTTAACGCTTCATTTACCTTGATCTCTGCCCCCTTCTTCAACGTTCCGAGATTGATTCGTTCATTGCCGGTCAGGATCATTAATTCCTTAAGGTCATAAGGTGTCTCATTTTGAATCGTACCTGTCAAGGTCCTGTTTTCAACGGTCAAGTCATTTTTCAATTGACCTGCATTTTCTTTATAAACCTTTCCTATAAAGGACCTGGTAGACCAATATTCGACGTTTGGAAAGGTCAATTCCATATCGGTAGCTTTCTCTTCAAGCATTGGTGCTCTTTTCACGCTTCCACCTAATCCCTCCTGAGTCATTGGCATCGCAACTAACTCATTTTTCGGGAAAGTCAGGTTGTAATTGCCTCCTTTATTGGACAGGAGGACATTCGATTGGATGCCGATGATTTGGTCATCCTCAATTTGATAGATTCCCAATTGATTGAGTTGAGGTTTGGCAAGACGATCTTTCGCTCCGACGGCAAACGTTAGAATCGTCGTAATGCAGGCAATCAAAGGAATGATCCACCAAGCGTGCTCCCTTTTATCCATTTTCCTCAGAATAACAAATAAAATCGGTACAATGATCACAACGTAGACTAACAGCAACAATGCCAATTGAATCACGGATAAATTCGTATCATCAAAGTAACTATTGGGGTCATTCATTTCCCATCTTGCTTCGTCCATGAATTCACTTGAAGTGGAAAACGCATTCAACTCCACCTTCTTTAAAATCGCTTCAAACCACGTGCCGTATCCTTTCCAAGAGGCAAGTGGCTCATCTCCTAACGAAAAGGCCGTCTGGACAATCATCCCGTTTCCATATTGCTTTTTGACAACGGCCGGTGATGACCCGCTCTTCGCAATGATTTCTGTCCCTTTCTCCACTTCACCAGTAAAGCCCGGCAATTGTTCAAAGGATGGTCGATATTTTTTCTTTTCTGTAAGAAAGGATGAATCCATCTTGATTCCTTTATCCATCTTCATCGGTAAAAGGTTATACAGGGACCCGTATGATTGAGCGGCACTTGGTGATGACCCGGAAATCAATACACCACCAGAACGGATCCAACCCTTTAGTGCTTTCTGTTGTGCCTCATCCAAAGCGGCAATTGCAAATTCATCAATGATTAAATAATCTAACATTTCATAGCCAATTGACTGTTTAGGCAAATCTTCTTTTTCCAACTCGACCATCCTGGCTTGGAGGGATGGCAAGACTCTCAATTCCGTCAAACGATCGAAATTTTCACTTAATACTCCAATCAGGTCCTCGCTTTCATCAAAGAACTTAGGTGCCAGTACCTTCGGGCCGGAATAGTCTACTTCTTTACCATTCTTCCAATCTCCCTCATAGAGATAAATCGACTTCGCCAGTGCGGTCCCATTATAATTATAATTTTCGTCGGTATACCCTGGAAGTGAAACAGAATAGGTTTTCTTGCTTTCCTTTGGCAATTCCACTTTTAGAATTTGCGACCCTCCGAAATCGTAATCGGCCTGAAATTGAAAAATCAGCGTACCGCTGAAAGCCTCCCCCTTATTTTCGATATGTACGGTCATCGGCATGGCCTTGGCCCGAGTTATGTATCCATCAAACCCTGTTTCAATCGAGATTTTTATGTCCGTGTCCGCTGCTTTTGCTTGAACTGTATATGAATGTAAAAATAGGCCTAAAAATAATAAACAAGCAGCGATTCCCTTTAATTTTCTGAACAACCGAACTCCCCCTTTTTTTCTATACTCCTAATAGACGATTAGATCACGAAAAAGTATACAGTATTTATATAAAAAGTAAAAAAAAATCAAAAAACCGGAAGGGAAAATCCCTTCCGGCTAAAACTATCCACCTTTATACTTCTTCTTTATCAATGATATCGGCAAAGAGCCCATACACATATTTTTCAGCATCGAATTCTTGAAGATCGTCCATTTTTTCACCAAGTCCGACAAATTTCACGGGAATGGAAAGCTCATTTCGGATCGCTATGACAATTCCGCCTTTTGCTGTACCATCAAGCTTCGTTAAGACGATACCCGTTACATCTGTCGCTTCCTTGAACGTTTTCGCTTGAATGAGTGCATTTTGACCCGTCGTTGCATCAAGGGCAAGGAGCACTTCATGTGGTGCACCAGGCACTTCACGTTCAATTACACGCTTCACCTTTTCCAATTCCTTCATCAAATTCACTTTATTTTGCAGACGGCCTGCTGTATCACAAATCAGGATATCGGCTTTGCGTGCCTTAGCCGCTTGAACGGCATCGAACATAACAGCAGCAGGGTCAGATCCTTCTCCTTGTTTAATGACACTGACACCGACACGTTCTCCCCACACTTCGAGTTGCTCAATCGCTCCGGCGCGGAAAGTATCACCAGCCGCCAATACGACCGATTTGCCTTCTTCCTTAAACTTATGGGCAAGTTTACCGATTGTCGTTGTTTTACCTACACCGTTCACACCGACAAAGAGAATGACCGTCAGGCCGTCTTGTTGAATGTTCAAGCTGGATATTCCTTCTTCATCACCTTGGTAAATTTCAACAAGTTTTTCAGAAATGACAGATTGCACTTCTCTCGTATCAGAGATATTGCGCAGTTTCACTTCCATTTTTAATTGGTCGATTAATTCCATAACGGTATCGAAGCCTACATCAGCCTGGATGAGAATCTCCTCAAGTTCTTCGAAAAAGTCTTCATCCACTTTCCGGTAACGGGCAACGAGTTCATTAACCCTTCCGGTAAAGGAATTCCTCGTCTTCGTTAAACCTTGCTTAAACTTTTCCCCGATTGATATTTCGGATGTTGCTTTTTTTTCAACTTCTACTTCTACTTTTGTTTCTACAGCTGTTTCTTTTTCTTCTTGTGCCGTGAATTTTTCTTTTAGCTTCTTGAAGAAACTCATTGTCCCACTTCCTCTAATTCATGGATTTATATTTCAACAAAGTTCTCTGATTCCTCCATACGAACGGAAACTAATTTGGAAACACCTGACTCTTGCATCGTAATGCCATAGAGGACATCCGCTTCCTCCATCGTCCCTTTACGATGGGTGATTACTATAAACTGAGTCTCTTGACTGAATTTCCTTAAAAATTGGCTGAAACGAACTACATTCGCTTCATCAAGTGCCGCCTCGACTTCATCGAGGATACAGAAAGGAACGGGCCGGACCTTTAAAATCGAGAATAAAAGAGCAATTGCAGTCAATGCTCGTTCTCCACCGGACAAGAGACTTAAGTTCTGTAGTTTTTTCCCCGGAGGCTGTGCGATGATATCTACTCCCGTATTCAATAAATCATTGGGATCTGTCAGTTTTAATTCAGCCCTGCCACCACCGAACAGTGATTTAAATACCTGTTCGAACTGTTCACGAATCGCATAGAATGTTTCTGAAAAGCGTCGTTTCATTTCCTCATCCATCTCGTCGATAACCTGGAATAAGGTATCCTTAGCCTGCTGCAGATCTTCTTTTTGACCGAGAAGGAACTCGTACCTTTCGGCTACACGGGCATACTCGTCTATTGCTCCTAAGTTGACCGTCCCCAATTCTTCAATGGCCAGCTTAATGAGCTTTACCTTTTTCTGAGCTTCTTCGATAGGTATCATTAATGGATACTTTTCTTTAGCCCCTTCATAGGATAATGTATATTCCTCGCGTAAATGATCCAGGCGGTTTTCCAGCGCCACATCAAGTCGGGTTAATTTGACCTCTTCATCCTTGACCACTTCAACGATACCTTTATAGAGACGACTTTCCTCTTTCAAAGCTATTTCGAGGGTTTCGAGATGAGTTTGCATTTCGGTCTTTTCCTGTTTTTTGGCGGAAATATTTTCAATGGCCGCATTCTTATCAAGCAATCTTTGTTGGGCCATGTCTTCAAGCGTTTCTTCCCCGCTCGAACTGTCCGTCATTTCATTTGTTAAAAGCCCCAAGTCATCCTTGTTTTCAGTTAAGGTGCTGGTCTCTTTTTCCATGTCCGCCTCAAGCCGTTCCATTTTTTCTCTTTGATTTTGAAGCTGACCGCGTTTTGAGGCCAATGTTACCCTTAACTCGCTCGTTTCTTCGGCAAGACTTTCCTTTGATGATTGCTGTGATTGTTTTTGTTCTGTCATTTCCGCTATAAGGCGGTCAAGCCCATCGATTTCCACTTTACAGGATTTCAGCAGTTCTTCCAATTCTTCGAGCCTTGCTTTCTTTTGCTGTTGCTCTTCTAAATAGGAGTTTTTATCCAAATCATAAAGGTGTAGGCGATCATTCACATTTCTTTCTTGTAGCTCGACTTCACGAAGTTCACCTTTCAGGGATTGCTCCTGTAATCGTAGCATTTCACCTGTTTTTCTCGTTTGTTCAAGCGTTTGCTCTTGAACACCGACATCCACCTTCAGCTGTTTTACCTGTTTTTCAAGCTGGTTCGTTTTTAATTCCATCCCGGCTAGCTTCTCATGTAATTCTTCAAGCTCGGTTTTCCGGGATAGTAGTGAAGTCGATTTTTGTTTGATCGTTCCACCCGTCATCGAACCACCAGGGTTGACGACATCCCCTTCAAGCGTAACAAAGCGGAAACGGTGCTGCACCATTTTTGCCAGTTCGTTGGCTCCTTTTAAGTCCTTTGTGATAATGACGGTTCCTAGCAGGTTTGCCGCGATGGAAGCATGTCTTTCATCATATTGGATCAACGAGGAACCTGTCCCGACAAAAGCAGGGTGATTCTTCAGCATCGATAGCTGGTTCGATGAAATCTCTCTTCCTTTGATGACAGATAAGGGCAGGAAAGTCGCCCGTCCAAACCTGTTTTTCTTCAAGAAGGAAATGGCTTCACGGGCATGTTCTTCTCTCTCCACAACCACATGTTGCATCGCCCCACCTAGTGCTGTTTCGATGGCGGTTTCATATTCCTTTGGGACCTTGATCAGTTCCGCCACTGCACCTTCAATGCCTTTTAGAGTACCTTTTGCTTTTAGGACTTCCTTAACACCTTGAAAGAAGCCTGCATAGTCCTCTTCCATCTCTTCAAGCAGTTCCTTTCGGGATTTTGCCTGTTGAAGGAATTGATAGGCCTTATATAGGGTCGTTTCCTGTTTTTGATACGTATCTTTTGCCGTTTGTAGCTTATTCTGTTGATTTCGGAAAGAAGTGACATGGTCTTCAAGCTGCTTGCTCAGTTTTTCCATACGCTTGGAGTATTCCGACTTTTTAGCAGTGATTTCCGTTCTCTCGGTAAGGAATTTTTCATTTTCGTGATCCAGTTTGGAATTTTTATGTTCCTGCTGCGTGAGTTGCTGCAGAAGGTAATGCTTTTCATTTTTGGCGGCAGCCTGCTTGTTCAGCCACTCGATATAGTCACTTTTCTTCACTTCTATCAGGGCTTCAATGTCGGTATTGAATAGACCTAAGCTTTTTTGTTTTTCATGTAAAAGCTCTTGAAGCTGTTTTACTTCAGAACTCAATGCATGCAGAACTTCCGTTTCTCTTTCCTTTTGTAAAGAAAGACGTTCAACGGCTGCCTTGCCCTCTATAATCGCTTTTTCAAGCTGTGATTTATTTTGTGCCGCATTCTTTTTCCGTTCTTTCAATACTTCTTTACGACCCTCAAGCTTCTCAAGCTCTTCGCTGGCGTTCAATAGCACTTCTTGAAGCTCGTTAATCGATGTTTCGAGTCCGGCAATGCTTCCTCGAACCTCTTTAAGATGCTCTTCACGTTCATGAAGCCTTCCAGCCAATTGTCGCTCCATCTCATTGTGTTTCCCAAGTTCCTGGGTAAGACTTTCCCATTTTTCATTAAGTTCTTCAATTTCAAAAACGGTCAAAGCCACTTCGATTTTTTCAAGTTCCTCTTTCTTATCCAAATATTCTTTGGCCAGGGAAGATTGAATTTTCAAGGGTTCCACTTGACCTTCTAGTTCATGAAGGATGTCATGAATCCTGTTGAGATTATCTTGTGTTTCCGTCAGTTTTGATTCCGCTTTTCTTTTTCTTGTTTTATACTTCAAGACACCAGCGGCCTCTTCAAAAATAACTCGTCTTTCTTCTGCTTTGCTGCTTAGGATTTCTTCCACTTTCCCTTGGCTGATAATGGAAAATGCTTCGCGTCCAAGTCCTGAATCCATAAATAATTCAACGATATCTTTCAGGCGGCATCCTTGATTATTAATGAAGAATTCGCTTTCACCCGATCGATATACCCTTCTTGTCACACTAACTTCATGAAAGTCAATTGGAAGGGTGTTGGTCTCATTATCCAAAGTCAAGGAAACCTCTGCAAAATTCAAGGCCTTTCTTGTGTCACTTCCTGAGAAGATGATATCTTCCATTTTTGCTCCACGCAGTGATTTTGCGGATTGCTCTCCAAGAACCCAACGGACTGCATCAGTCACATTGCTTTTACCACTACCGTTCGGTCCAACCACTGCCGTGACACCAGGTACAAATTCAATCGAAATTTTATCTGCGAAAGATTTGAATCCTACAACGTCCAAGCGTTTGAGGAACATGACCTTTCCCCCTCTACTGTTCAACTATCTTGTTGAGTTTTTTTCTTTAAAACGGCCAATGCGTGTTCGGCGGCATGTTGCTCTGCCTCTTTTTTCGATTTTCCCACACCAGTTCCTAGATCTTCCCCATTCAAAGAAACCGTAGAAACGAACTCTCTATTATGGGCCGGTCCTTTTTCCTGCAGTATTTTGTATTGCAGAACCCCAATTGCGTCCCGTTGGATAAGCTCTTGGAGCTGGCTCTTATAATCCATCACATGAGAAAAAGCACCCTCGTCTATCTTCGGAAACACGACATTTTTCAAGAACTGCACAACCGGCTCTAATCCTTGGTCAAGATATAAAGCGCCAATATAGGCTTCGAATACATCTGCAAGCATGGCAGGGCGTTCTCTACCGCCTGTCATTTCTTCCCCTTTACCAAGCAATACATATTCCCCATAAGAGAGGCTGTTGGCAAAGTCGACTAGTGACGGCTCACAGACAATGGCTGCCCTTAATTTCGTAAGCTCTCCTTCACTCATCATCGGGTATTTCTGATACAGATATTTCGAGATTGTCAGTTCAAGTACTGCGTCTCCTAGAAATTCTAGCCTTTCATTATCTTCGTAAGGCTTGCGGCGATGCTCATTCACATAAGATGAATGTGTAAAAGCTTTTTTCAACAAATTTTCATCTTCAAAATGAAAACCCAGATTGTCCTGTAACTCTTTAAATTTATTATCCTTACTTAATGGTTTACGATTATTTACGTTCCTACGCATCACAAAAACCCTCCACTACGGTTCAAAAACAAATTTTTCCTACATATAAAAAGAAACCTGGCAGGAATTCCTGTCAAGCTTTCCTATGTACCATCATACAGTATAATCCGCTTAAAGAAAAATAGCCAGCAGCGTTGATGCTTGACACATGGAACTTAATCGGAACTGCACGTATTCGTTCAAGCCTGTTATTTTCCAGACCCTTACATTACAAGAGAAAGCCCCGTTAAAAAACGGAGCTTTTAATCAAAAGACATTAACATTACATAGTGCTTTTTATGTAATTCACAGCATCACCCACTGTGGCGATTTTTTCAGCGTCATCGTCCGAAATTTCCATATCAAATTCGTCTTCAAACTCCATGACTAGTTCGACTACATCTAGGGAATCGGCACCAAGATCTTCTTTGAATGAAGCTTCAAGCTTTACTTCTGATTCTTCAACGTTCAAGCGATCTACAACGATTTTCGTTACTCTTTCTAATACATCTGCCAATATGTTCACCTCCCCTCAAGACATTATAAATTATATTTCAAAAAAATCAAACCTAAACTTACATCACCATACCGCCATCAATATGAAGGGTTTGACCCGTCATATAGCTGCTTGCCTCTGAAGCGAGAAACGTGGCAACTGATGCAATATCCTTTGGGTCACCGAAGCGGGCTAAAGGTATTTGTGACAGCATCGCTTTTTGCACGTCTTCCGTCAGTTCACCAGTCATATCCGTGGAGATGAAACCTGGAGCGATCGCATTGACCGTGATCCCTCTTGATGCAAGCTCCTTGGCAGTGGACTTTGTCAAGCCAATCACGCCTGCCTTGGCTGCAACATAGTTTGCCTGCCCCGCATTCCCCATCACACCGACGATGGAAGCCATATTGATGATTTTGCCGCTACGTTGCTTCATCATGTGTCTTGTGACTGCCTTTGTGCAAAGGAAGACACCTTTTAAATTCGTATCGATGACCGAATCCCATTCTTCTTCCTTCATCCGCATCAATAAATTATCACGGGTAATTCCAGCATTATTGACTAAAATGTCGACCCGGCCAAATTGTTCAATGACCTCTTTAATCATGCCTGTTACTGATTCACTATCTGATACATCGCATTGAACGGCAAATGCTTTTCGCCCAAGTGCCTTGATTTCATCGACCACTTCATTAGCTTTTGTTTCGCTTCCAGCATAATTGACAGCTACGTCCGCTCCCTGCCGTGCGAGTTCCAATGCCACTTCCCTGCCGATACCGCGGGAAGCACCAGTTACTAGTGCCTTCTTACCTTCAAGAATCATGCTGGTTCCCCTTTCAATGCTTCGACCGTTTTATGTAGGGTTTCTGTATTCGATACTGAGTGAATATTGACGGATCGGTCGATTTTTTTAATCAATCCTCCCAGTACCTTGCCTGGTCCCACTTCAATGAACGTGTCCACGCCTAATTCAAGCAGCTTTTTGACACTATCTTCCCAAAGAACTGGTGAATACAATTGTTCAATTAATTTATTTTTAATCTCTGATGGTTCTGTGATAGGCTCGCCCGTTACGTTTGAAATCACCGGAATGGGTGCCTGTCGGAAACTCACTTCATCAAGTACCTTTTGAAGTTGTTCAGCCGCAGGTTTCATTAATTCAGAATGAAACGGCCCGCTCACATCAAGAGGGAGAGCACGTTTTGCTCCGCTTTCCTTCGCTTTTGCGCTCGCAAGCTTGACGCCTTCTGCCGTTCCGGAAATGACGATTTGCCCCGGACAGTTAATGTTAGCCAGCTGAACGGATTCACCTGCATCAGTAATATCAGCCGTTACAAGAGCGAGTGCTGTACGGTCCATTCCCAGAATTGCGGCCATCGAGCCTTGGCCATTCGGAACAGCGGCCTCCATGAATTGACCACGTTTTCTAACAGTATAGACAGCATCCTCAAAAGAAATTGCACCTGAGGCTACCAATGCCGTATATTCCCCTAAACTATGTCCTGCAGTGTAATCAGGCTGGATGCCCGCTTCCGCCAAGGCATTGAACAAGGCATAACTTGTAGTCAATAGCGCAGGTTGAGCATTATAGGTTACCGTTAATTCCTGCTGAGTGCCATTGAATATAAGCTCGGATAGCGCAAAATCCAGTTTTTCATCCGCCGTTTGAAAAATTTTCCGTGCTTGCTCATTTACCTCAAATAAGTCTAAACCCATCCCTATTGACTGTGAACCTTGTCCTGGAAAGACAAAAGCAATCTTACCCATCCCAAACTCCCCTATCTCTATATTTATTGGACTTTTTCTATCGTCTTCGCAATGGTCGGAATCACATCATGACTCACCATATCCCGGGTCTGACGGATCGCGTTATAAATCGCATTTGCGTCGGAAGAACCGTGTGCCTTGATGACAGGTGCCTTCAAACCGAATAATCCAGCCCCACCATATTCCGAGTAATCCATTTGATTTTTAATGCCTTTTAGTTCCGGTTTCACTAGTGCTGCGGCAATCTTACTCTTCATATTGCTCATCAACGCGGATTTTAACATATGAAAGACACTCATGGCTGTTCCCTCAAGCGTTTTCAGCACCATATTTCCTGTAAAGCCATCCGTCACAACTACATCTGCCGGACCGTTCAGAAGATCCCTGGCCTCTACATTCCCTATAAAGGAGATGTCCGATGATTGCTGAAGGAGCGTGAAAGCCTGCTTCGTCAGCTCGTTCCCTTTTTTCTCTTCAGTCCCAATATTTAAAAGGCCCACACGCGGTTTTTCAATTCCACGCACCTTTTGGGCATATACGGAACCCATTATGGCAAATTGAAGCAGGTGCTCCGGTTTCGCTTCTGCATTCGCTCCCACATCAAGAAAAACAAAACCTTTACCATCTATTGTCGGCAAGGTTGGGGACAATGCTGGACGTTCGATTCCTTCGATTCTCCCGACAACGAACAAGCCGGCTGCCATCAAAGCACCTGTATTTCCTGAAGATATGCATGCATCCGCTTCTCCATCGGCCACTTGGCGGGCTGCTAATACCATCGATGCATTCTTCTTGCGACGGACCGCACGAACAGGTTCATCGGTACTTAGTATCTTTTCTTCCGTATGTATGATCTTGATCCGTTCATTTTTCGTTAAGAACTGGTTGATTTCGCCTTCGTTCCCTACTAAGGTTATTTCCACATCGGGAAAGGCCTCGACTGCTTTCATGGCTCCTAATACCTGTGCCTTTGGAGCATTGTCTCCACCCATTGCATCTAGCGTTATTTTCATGAACGTTCATCCTTTTCTAAGCAAGTTAAGAGCGATACATTTCGAACTCACCTTTGAATACCATTTCATTTCCTACGTAGCTTCTGACTTCCACTACGGAACGATCTGCTTGATACTCCACCTTTTTAACTTTCGCTTTAGCTACCACTCTTTCATTTTCCTTGACGGAACGAGTAAATAGAATGGATGCTTTTGCCGTTAAGGCCAGTTCATCATTGATGACCGCCACCGCCAATGAATTAGCTTGAGCAAAAAGGTGATGACCCCTTGCGATTCCATTGCGCTTAAAAACATGCTCTTTTTTTATATCTAAAATAGAAATTGCATTTTCATCTAAATTCAAATCTATTACTTCCCCAATGATCTCATCCAATGGCAATGCCCTTATTTCGTCACTGAATTTCTTCTCGGCTACGTTTTTTATACGTTCACGAAGCTCCGGTATTGATAATTCAAGACGATCGAGCCTAATTGTCTGGACGCTCACCGAGTACTTTTCAGCCAGCTCCTCATCCGTTACAAAAGGATTCTGTTTAATCGTTTCGATTAATAATTGCTGGCGTTCCTTCTTGTTTCTTCGCATTTGAAGGTCACCATCCATAATATTATGACTAGGTACTAATAGTAGTATATATATTTTAAAAACAGATTGCAAGATTTTGTGGAAATTCTCACAATCTGTTTTACTGTTTCATTCAATCAAGACGATCAGTCAAGCTTTTCTCCTGTCAATACGCCTGTACCTTCCAAATGTGCCCGGAGCGACGCGTATTCTGGTGCATGCCAAAAACTATTTGAGGCTATCAATTTCGCAGCATCTTCCCTAGCAACTTCCAGCGTCCGGTAATCATGGACCATGTCCGCCACTTTGAATTCGGGAAGTCCGCTTTGTTTTTTACCGAAAAAGTCCCCTGGACCTCGAAGCTCCAAATCCTTCTCTGAAAGGACAAATCCATCATTCGTCTCTGTCATGATCTTCATCCGCTCTTTGCCGACTTCCGTTTTCGGATCGGCAAGCAGGATGCAAAAAGACTGGTTGCTCCCCCTCCCCACTCGGCCACGTAACTGATGCAGCTGGGAAAGACCAAATCGTTCAGCATCATAAATGACCATCACCGTGGCATTGGGTACATTCACCCCAACTTCGACAACTGTGGTGGAAACAAGGATTTGCGCTTCGTTGGAACTGAATTCCTGCATCACTTCATCTTTTTCATCCGCAGGCAAACGCCCATGCATGAGCCCCACCTTATAACGATTCACGAAGTATTGCGTAAGCATGGCATGGACATCGAGAACATTTTGCAAGGAGTCAAGTTTTTCCGATTCCTCGATCAATGGGCAGATGACATATGCTTGTCTGCCTTTTTGAAGTTCCTTTTCTACAAAGGAGAGGATTCTATCGAGCATTTGGTGTTTCGCCCAATACGTTTCGATGGCTTTCCGTCCAGCCGGCATTTCGTCGATTGTGGAAACGTCCATCTCGCCGAACACTGTAATGGCGAGTGTACGGGGAATCGGTGTCGCCGTCATGAAAAGGACATCGGGATTTCCTCCCTTTTCACGCAGGACGCGTCGTTGTTCAACACCAAACCGATGTTGTTCATCCGTTATAACCAAACCGAGGTCCTTGAAGTTCACCTCGTCCTGAATCAGTGCGTGGGTTCCAATCAAAAGATCAAGTTCCCCTAATTCAAGTTTCTCCAATAATTCTCTACGCTTCTTCCCTTTTACCGAGGAGGTCAATAAAGCCACCTTTACTCCGACTGGTTCTAACATGGCGGTCAATGATTGAGTATGCTGCTCAGCCAGAATTTCAGTCGGGACCATTAGCGCTCCTTGGAAACCGGCCGATATGGTCGCATATAGGCAAATCGCGGCCACTACCGTTTTTCCTGAGCCTACATCTCCTTGTAAAAGCCGGTTCATGCGGTAAGGCGATTCCATGTCAGTCAGGATTTCCTCGACAACCCTGTTCTGGGCAGTCGTTAATGGAAACGGGAGGGTATCAATGAATCCCTTCACCTGCTGCCTATCAAATTCTTGTCCAGTCCCTCCTGACTGTTCGCGCTGTATTTTACGAAGTGCCTGCATTTTCAGCTGAAACAGCAAAAACTCCTCATATACAAAACGACGGCGGGCTTGCTTAACATCAACTGCCGATATAGGAAAGTGCATCATGCGAAGCGCATCTTTACGTGGCATCAACTTATAGGTTGTCAGCAGCTGTGGTGGGAGGTTTTCCTCAATCATATTTCCATATTGGGAAAAACCATTCGTGATATGGCGACGCATACCTTTTACCGTAATGCTCCCCTTGACGGAATACACGGGTTCGAATTCCTTTTCCCGGCTATGATCTCCAACATGGCATTCCGAACCAGTGATGGTTTGGCGATGACGATCCCATTTACCTGTCACTGTCACGGTTTCCCCGATTGTAAGTTTTGATTTCAAATAAGGCTGATTGAAAAATATAACCGTAATTAAATATCTTCCAGTCAACAACTTAATCGTTAGCCTGGACTTCTTCTTCCCAAAATAGCCCAAGGTCGGCACTGTATGAATTTTCCCTTCTACAGTGACGCGTTCCTCATGTTCAACCGTTTCTAAGTCCCTTAACCGGTAGTCTTCATAGCGATAGGGAAGATGCTCTAGAAGATCATTGACGGTATGGATCTCCATTTCCTGCATCGCAGCAGCTGTCTCTCCCCCAATGCCCTTAACTGCCGTAATTGGTTCCTGTAAGCTGTTGCTCACTTGTTACTTAACGGCAAGCCAAAGATCTTCGCTTCCAACTTCCGTCCAGTCGGGGTGGCCGCTAATCCTCCTTGTGCAGTTTCCCTTAAGGCCGATGGCATCGCCTGTCCGATTTTGTACATGGCATCGATTACTTCGTCACACGGAATTCGGCTTGTAATACCTGCTAACGCCATATCAGCTGCCACCATGGCGTTAGCTGCCCCCATCGCATTCCGCTTCACACAAGGCACTTCTACGAGCCCAGCAACAGGGTCACAAACCAGACCAAGCATGTTCTTTAATGTAATCGCCATGGCGTGGGCACTTTGAGATGGCGTTCCACCAGCCATTTCAACGATGGCGGCCGCGGCCATCCCTGATGCTGAACCCACTTCCGCCTGGCAACCTCCTGCGGCCCCAGAAATCGAAGCATTATTAGCAACAACGAAACCAAATGCCCCTGCAGTGAAGAGGAATTCAATTTTTTGTTCCCGATTTGGCTTTAATTTATTCTGCAAAGCGAACAAAGTTCCTGGGACAACGCCTGCCGATCCAGCAGTTGGCGTCGCACATATCGTCCCCATCGCTGCATTCACTTCATTTGTTGCCACAGCTTTACTGACCGCATCCAACAAAAGTTCACCCGATAATGAGTTTCCCGTTTTAATATAATTCTGAAGAAGCACGGCGTCCCCACCTGTCAAACCCGAAACGGAACGGACTCCTTGGAGCCCTTTTTCAACGGCCTGTTCCATGACGTCAAGGTTTACACCCATCTGGTGGATGATTTGGTCCCGGGTTTTACCCGACACCTCCATTTCCTGTTCGATCATGAGCGTCGAAATTTTCACTTGCTTTGCTTCTGCCAATTCTACTAGTTCTGCTACATTTCGAAACATGTCCTCTTTCCCTCCTTAATGAAAACGGTTGCCTCAAGTAACTCAGTCGACAATCCTTGCGACCTTGGTGATATGAGGCAATTTCGAAATTTCATCGATGACTTGCTCTTCTATATTCACATCCACTTCGATGGTCATAAGTGCCATCTTTCCCTTTTCTTTTCGTGATACTTCCATCTGTCCTATATTAATTTGATGCTTGGCCAAAACGTTAGAGACATTGGCAATAGCTCCGAAACGGTCATCATGAACGACAAGTATGGCTGGGTTGTGACCCGAAAGCCTTAATTTGAATTCATTCAATTCGATTATTTCGATTTTGCCACCTCCAATCGATATCCCAACGAGCTCCAGTTCATCCGCATCATCACCAACCGTTATCTTCACAGTATTCGGGTGTTCCGGAACGGCCTCTTCTTCTTGGAAGGCAATGTCCATGTTCTTTTGACGGGCTATATCAAGAGATTCTTTGATTTTCTCATCAAAAGTATCAAAATCAAGTAGTCCCCCTACAATGGCCACATCCGTCCCATGACCTTTATGGGTCTTTGCAAAAGACCCATAAAAAGAAATACGGGCCCATTTCGGTTCTTTGTTGAATAGATTCCTTGCCACCCTGCCTATTCTCGCAGCTCCGGCTGTATGTGAGCTCGAAGGTCCAATCATAACGGGACCGATAATATCAAATACACTCCTATATTTCACGTTCTATTCCTCCTTCATTACGCGCTGGACTTTAAGAACCTAAAGAAAAACGCTAGAGGTTATCTTCTGATTGGTCACAGTTCCTGCATGCATGCTGTTTTATAACCTTTAGTCCGCAAAAATAAACTGCATAGCCTAATGACCTATGCAGTTTATTACTTTTTATCGAGACTTCTATATCACATCTATTAAAGGGCAAAAGACGATCAGGTGATCTTACCCAAGTAGATGGTTTAGTTTATTCAATTGAGAAAATGAAAGCATATAACGGCTGTTTACCGTTATGGACTTCAACTTCAACATCTTCAAATGTTTCTTCACAAAACGCGACAAGCTCATCCACTTCTTCTGAAGTTGCATCTTCACCATAAAGAATGGTCAAGATCTCAGAATCTTCGTCCATCATTTTGGATAAAAGATCCTTTGCAGCCTGAGCCTTGTCTTTATTTTTCACTTTGATGGTGCCTTCATCAATACCCATGAAGTCGCCCTTCTCGATTGAAAGACCATCAATGCTTGTATTCCTTACAGCATATGTGATTTGACCTGTTTTAACATGAGAAAGAGCATCGGTCATCACCTTTTGGTTCTCTGTAATATCCAATGAAGGGTTGAAAGCAAGCAATGCTGCCATTCCCTGCGGTACAGTTTTGGCAGGAACGACCATCACGTTATCCCCAAGGACATCAGCAGCTTGATTGGCAGCCATAATAATATTTTTATTATTAGGCAGAATGATTACTTTTTCTGCATGGGCTTCTTCAACTGCTTTCACAATGTCTTCAGTACTAGGATTCATCGTTTGTCCGCCTTCAATGACTGATTTTGCACCGATGCTTTTGAAAAGCTCGCTGATACCGGCACCCATCGCCACAGAAACGACACCATATTTATCCTTGGCTTTCGGTTTTGTTTGAAGTGGCGTTTTAGTTTCGCCGACTATAGCTGTATGCTGTTCACGCATATTATCAACTTTCAACTTAATAAGACTACCGTATGTCTGACCATAATTAAGGCAATTACCAGGTTGTTCAGAGTGAATATGTACTTTAACTATTTCATCATCAGAGATGACTAATAATGAATCTCCAAATTCACTTAAATCATTCCGGAACTTCTCTTCATTGAACGATTGGGCAGCTGGCTTATCCTTTTCCAACCGGACCATGAATTCCGTACAATAACCAAACACGATATCTTCCGTATTAATGTGTCCTTGTACGTTAATGTGATGTTCAGCACTCACCATATCATCCATGCTTGGGCCATTGGCTGAACGAACGGGTAAAGCTTCACCCTTCAATTCTGCTAGGAATCCTTCATAAACGAAAACCAACCCTTGTCCACCGCTATCGACCACACCGACTTCTTTCAATACAGGAAGTAAATCAGGTGTCCTTTTTAAAGATGCATTTGCCTCAGTAACAATATCCTCCATTACCTGGATAAGGTCCTGATGCTTGGCAGCAGATGAAACCGCTTGCTTGGCTGCATCCTTCGCGACTGTTAAAATGGTGCCTTCAACAGGCTTCATAACGGCTTTATAAGCGGTTTGTACACCCGCCTCAAAAGCATGGGCGAATTCTTCACTATTGATGACCGCTTTATTTTCGATAGATTTTGCAAAACCACGGAAAAGCTGTGAAAGGATTACTCCAGAATTACCTCGAGCCCCCATCAATAGACCTCTTGAAAGAGAAGTACCCACTTTTCCGATATGTTCTTGTACATTATTTTGTACTTCCTTAGCGCCGGAAGTCATAGATAAATTCATATTTGTTCCTGTATCTCCATCTGGAACCGGGAAAACGTTCAATGCATCGACCATTTGGGCGTTGGCTGCTAAATGATTAGCTCCCTGGATGATCATTTCAGCAAAGCGCTTTCCATTTAAACTTGTAATTGACACAAAACTTTCCTCCTATACTTAAGGGTTCGTAACACGAACTCCCTGTACAAAAATGTTTACAGAATCTACAGCTAATCCAACAGTTTTGTCCAGAGTGTATTTTACCTTTGATTGCACATTATGTGCAACTTCCGAGATTTTCGTTCCATAACTAACGATAATATACATATCGATATGAACTTCTTCCTCATCTTGTCGGACTATTACACCCTTAGTAAAGTTTTCTTTTCTTAGTATTTCGGCAATGCCGTCTTTAAATTGTTTTTTGGAAGCCATTCCTATTATTCCGTAGCAATCAATAGCAGCACCACCGGCTACAGTAGCGATTACATCATTAGAGATATCAATTTGTCCATATTTCGTTTGTAATTCGATAGACATTTTCTTTTTCCCTCCCAAAACTAACTCAACTAAAGACATTTTACTATAATGTCTATTGTTTTAAAAGTAAATGTCATACGGTACTTAATATAATTCAATTTTAAAGGGGGTATGTCAAGGTTTTTTTCTTGAAAGTAATTAACTGAAGTATTGCATTCTCACGGTAGGTGTGATAAATTATTAAAGTATTTCACAAAGACTTAAGACAACTTCGTAAACTTAAGCTTGTTGTAGTTAGGAGGGAATTTGACATGGCACGTAAATGTGTAATCACTGGAAGAAAAACCCGTTCTGGTAACAGCCGCTCTCACGCAATGAACGCTAGCAAGCGTACATTCGGCGCTAACCTTCAAAAAGTACGTATTTTAGTTGACGGTAAACCTAAACGTGTATACGTTTCTGCAAGAGCTCTTAAATCGGGCAAAGTAGAACGCGTATAATGTTACGGCATCCTCTAAGGATGCCTTTTTATTTGAAAATGGCTGCCGCTTTTATAATGGGTGATGATTGGACAATCTGATTCTTTCAGAAAGATCATCACCCATTAAAAGCCTGTCCAACCTATCGTTTCTTTATTGTCCCCAGCCAAACCAAAAAATAACACCCCCTTTATAGAAGGTGTCACGTAAATATGTTTTATTAGCCTTTTTTAAACGCTCCGAGCATGGCCCTTACCAAACTGCCCAGAACTTTTGGCAATTTAATTGTATAAAATTTCATAATGCCCCTCCTCTTTACATCCCACAAATTTAAGATGAAGTGGAACTTTTCTATTACAACATAAGCTTTTAAGCGGATATAGGATGAAAAGTATATCCGAATCTGCTCTAAGCATGAATTTTAATCTCTGCTTCTTATCACCATTAATATGCCTTCCTCAAATGAAACATTCCCACAATCAGAAATTAGTTCATTGCTGACACAGAGTGTGGAGCCCAATTCAAGCTTTGCATCAACAAGTGGATACTTAAACCCCAAGAGTGTAATGCCGGTGATCTCTTCGGTTACCGGAAGCAGGGAAATATACTTCCTCTCTTCATCCAAGGTCAAGGGGTAGGATCCTGGCGTCTTCACGGTTAAGCTATTCTGACAATCGACTATATACATATCAATATCCTTGTGATAAGGCAGGATGCTATCTTTCTGCAATAATTGGATATTGCCGAGAAAATGGTCCAGCCGCCCTCCTGTTGCACCTAGAATATGTATTTCATTTGGCTCCTGCTCCATTGCCCATTTAAATGCAATTTCCAAATCGGTTTCATCCTTCTCAGGAGGGTAAAGATGAATATTCTCCATCCTTTTTTGAATCTTGGACCATTCCTCTTCGGATACGGAATCGAAATCGCCAAACCCACACTGAGGAACAATGTCATTTTCAAGTAAGGACCAAACACCTCGATCGACCCCAACCCACAAGTCAGTACTCTCTTTATAAGTCGTTAAATCAGGCCACAAATCCTTTGGGCCTCCAGCCATAATGCTTATTTTCATATTCCGCCACCCTATTCTTAAGATTCTTTACATGTTTGATTGTTTTAAAAAAGCCGATCATCATCGTAGTATAGATACGATAATGTCGGCTTTCTCTCTTTTTAATTTCCACGAATTCTCTGAATCGCTGCCTGGCGATCTTCCTGGTTATATATGGCTGACCCGGCGACAAGTACCGTTGCTCCCCGTTCAATACAAACTTTGGCCGTTTCTTCATTTACCCCGCCATCTACTTCAATTTCAAGATTGGGATTGTACAAATCAGCCATCGCCTTCACTTCGGAAATTTTTGGCAGTACAGAAGCGATGAACTTTTGCCCCCCAAATCCTGGATTGACGGTCATCAATAAAACCATATCTATATCTTCGATGATCGGTTGGATCACGGATGCTGGAGTGGCCGGATTGAGGACTACCCCCGCTTTAACACCAAAGGACTTTATCAATTGAATCGTGCGGTGTAGGTGGGTACACGCTTCTACATGGACAGTGATATAGTCGGCCCCTGCTTTGGCAAACGCCTCGATATAGGCATCTGGACGTTCAATCATCAAATGGACGTCTAGAGGGAGTTTCGTCACCGGTCTGATAGCATCGACAATCAATGAACCAATTGTGATGTTAGGCACGAAATGGCCATCCATAACGTCTACATGGATATAGTCGGCTCCGCCCCTCTCTACATCCAAGATTTCTTCTCCCAGCTTTGCGAAATCAGCTGATAATATGGATGGTGCAATTTTAACCATACTAATACCTCGGCTTTCTATCTCTTATTTCCTCTAAAAATTGCATATAATGTTCGTACCTGTATTGTGGGATTACCCCGGTTTCTACCGCTTCTTTCACAGCGCACTTCGGTTCCTTGTCATGGAGGCAGGCCCTGAACTTGCAGTCCTCACCAAGCTTATGCATCTCAGGAAAACAATACGATAGACGTTCTGCTTCCATTTCCGTGAATTCAAGTGAACTGAATCCAGGCGTATCCGCGACGAGGCCAGTGCCCATGTGAATCAGTTCCACATGACGTGTGGTATGCTTTCCGCGTCCCAAATGAGATGAAATGTCGTCTGTCTTTAGGGCCAAGCTCGGGTTGATCGCATTCAACAACGAGGATTTCCCCACTCCGGATTGACCGGCAAACACACTGGTTTTCCCTTCTATTAAAGGAATAAGCTGATTGACGCCTCCTGTGGTTATCGAAGAAGTTTCCAGCACTGTATAGCCTAACTTCTGATAGTCCTTGATATGCTGAGACAATTTCTCTTTTTTATCTTCCGTTACCAAGTCCATTTTGGTCACGACAATAATGGGCTCGATCTCATTATCTTCAATGAGGACCAGGAATCGATCAAGCAGAGCTGGACTGAACTCGGGTTCGACTGCTGAAAAAACAAGAATGGCCTGATCGACATTCGCTATCGGTGGACGAACCAATTCATTCTTTCGTGGCTTGACCTCCGTTACCGTTCCGTCCGTCTTATTATCAGCCTGATATACAACGTAATCACCAACAAGGGGCGTTACCTTATTTTTACGAAAAACGCCTCGACCCCGGCATTGGAATACTTCTTCTCCATCTAAAACATAATAAAAGCCGCTTAAGGCTTTAATGATTTTTCCTTCGGGCATAGCCACACTCCTAATTTGATTAAATTCATTCCGGATAAGTGATGGTTTTTTCCTTTATCACCTGTCCGTCACGCATGACTTTATATCCGGCTTTCTTATCTTTGGACACCAAGAATTTGATCTCTTTTTCTTCAGTTTCCAAGAGCGAAAAAGTATCATAGGGCTCTGTCATGCTATTATTGATGTCTTCAATGAAGATTTGAACTTGCTGTGGTTTACCGGGCTCTACAGGGTCATATTCGATCGTGATTTCCTCTGTTACCGTCTTTGGTGGAATCTCTTCTTTCCCTTTTGAAAGGACCACGCTTACCGTACTTCCCTTGTCCACTTTAGTAGATGGTGCAGGTTCCTGCGAAATAACAAGTCCCTCGGCCACTGAATCCGTATACACCTTTTTTTCGACGGCAATTTTTATTCCACTTTCATTGGAGTAATCATTCAAAGCCGTCTCATTGAAACCCGTTAGGTTCTTTAATGTTAATCGATCGGCACCCTTACTGACCATGAGTTCGAGCTCCGTTTCCGAAGCAATGACTTCAAAGCCTCCTGAAGGATCTTGATCAATGATCGTCCCCGGCTCGCTTTCATCAAATACCTCTGTCACTGCAACGTCCTTGAAGCCCATCTTATTGAGCATACTCTCGATATCATCATACTTTCTTCCTTCATAGCTAGACAATGTAATCGTTTCTTTACCAATGCTTTGATAGATATCTATTTTAGCGCCTTCTTTGACCAGCTTACCTTCTTTAGGGTTGGTCTTGATGACGAGACCTTTTTCGACCTCTTCATCATTAATCTCAATCGTGTCCCCCGTGACAAGTCCTAATTCCACCAAGGTAGAAATGGCATCATCCAGCTCTTCCCCTTTTAAGTCAGGGACGGTCACTTCTTTAGTGCCAAGCATGGATGGAAAAACGGTAATGGATAAAATGGCAACCACCGCTAAAACCAAAAAGATGGTAACTAAAATCGCGGGCCATTTTATGCGCCGATTACTTTTTTGCTTCGATTTCGTTTTTTGTTTTTTCTGTTTCTTTTTAAGCTTAGTCGCTGTAGCTGGCTCATCACTTTGTTCATCTTGTTCAACTACGCTCGCATTTTTTTCCGGTCCTCTTATGATTGTCTCATCTATACTTGACAGCTGGTCATTCGTGATGATGGGGATGGCTTTTGTTGCATCATGATCTTCCGGAATGACAAAAGGCAATTCATTTAAGCGCTCTGGATCAAGCGAAGTTCGAATGTCATCTTCCATTGAATCGACGCTTTCATAACGATAATATGAATCTTTTGCCGTTGCTTTTAGAATAATATTTTCCACACTTTGCGGTATATCAGGATTCCAACGCTTTGGCGATGGGGTTTCCGACTGGAGATGCTTTAACGCAATGGAAACTGCAGATTCACCTGAAAAAGGGAGCCTGCCAGTTAAAATCTCAAACATCACGATACCCAGAGAATAGATATCCGATTTCTTATTGGCCATGCCGCCTCTTGCCTGTTCTGGAGACAAGTAATGAACAGAACCTAAAACTGCATTTGTCTGGGTTATATTCGTGGCACTTAGAGCAAGGGCAATTCCAAAATCAGTGATTTTAACGGTTCCTTCTTTATCAATCAGGATATTCTGAGGCTTGATGTCCCTATGGATGATTCCGTTATGGTGGGCATGGGAGATGGCAGCCGTAATTTGCTTCATGATATCTAAGGCTTTTTCAACCGGAATTGGATAGTATTTTTGTATGTATTGCTTTAAAGTAAACCCGTCCACATATTCCATGACGATATAGTAGATATCATTTTCTTCTCCGACATCATAGATACTGACAATATTCGGATGGGCTAGACTCGTTGCTGATTGCGCTTCCCGATTAAAGCGTTTAATGAATTCATCGTCATTATTAAAATCCATCCTCAGGATCTTCAAGGCAACATCACGGTCCAAAATCATATCTCTTGCAAGGTAAACATTCGCCATACCGCCACCACCGACCATCTCGATCAGTTTATAACGGCCGTTGATCCTTCTACCAATCAACATTGAGTTCACCTGCTTTCGCTTTCATCAATAAATTGAACAAGCACAAGGGTGATATTATCTTCTCCACCATAGTTATTGGCCATTTCTATTAACGACTGTGCCTTTTCTTCAAGTGAATGTCCATTGTTAACCATTTCTTCGAGTTCCACTTCACTTACTTTATTCGTTAAGCCATCAGAGCAAAGCAAAAGCATATCCTGCTCTTCGAAAATGACTGTCGTAATGTCCATTTCCACTTGCAGTTCAGTGCCCAATGCACGCAACAACACATTTTTCCTTGGATGATGCTCAGCGTCTTCCTTCGTGATCTGACCAGAACGGACCAGCTCATTAACAAGCGAATGGTCTTCCGTGACCTGCTTGAATCCGCTTTCGTTATACAAATAACACCGGCTGTCCCCGATGTTTGCGATGGTTGCAAATTTATCTGTGCATATTGCCGCAACAATGGTTGTACCCATGCCCTTACATTCCAGGTTCGCTTCGGCATGTTCAAAAAGCAATTGATTGACAAGGAGGATTTGTGTTTTCAACCAATTTTCAGCATCATTTGCCGTTTCAATACCACTTGACTCTTCCCATCTTTCCTTCAAAAGGTCAATCGTCATCCCACTCGCTACATCCCCGGCACGGTGGCCGCCCATGCCATCTGCAACGATGGCAAGGCGTACGCCTTCCGGATTACTAAAAACTCCCCCATTATCTTCATTATGTTGGCGGACTTTCCCACGGTCAGTCTTGAATATTGCCCTCATAGGGTCACCTCGTCTCTTCTTTACGCTCCTTAGCCCGAAGCTGGCCACAGGCTGCGTCAATGTCACTGCCTTGTTCTCTTCGAATTGTTACATTAATGCCACGTTTTTTCAATGTTTTTTCAAACTCAAAAATCTTATCCCGAGGTGTACGTACATAGTTGCGTTCCGGTACATAGTTAACCGGAATTAAATTGACATGACACTTGATGTCTTCTATTAAATCGGCCAGTTCTTCAGCGTGCTCTACTGAGTCATTTTCTCCACCGAATAGACCATATTCAAAGCTGACACGGCGTCCTGTTTTTTCCGTGTAGTATTTGATGGCTTCAATCAAGTCAGGAAGCTTATAAGCCTTATTTATCGGCATCAATTTACTTCTCAACTCAGTGTTCGGCGCGTGAAGTGATACAGCAAAATTGATTTGCATGCTTTCTTCGGCAAATTTATAGATTTTAGGAATAATCCCACTAGTCGAAACGGTGATATGGCGAGCACCTATGTTCAACCCTTTTTCATGGTTGATATTTTTAAGGAAAGACATCATATTATCATAGTTATCGAATGGTTCGCCGATTCCCATGATAACGACCGAGCTAACGCGTTCTTCAACTTCATCAAGTGCTTGTTGGACCTTGACGACCTGGGCAACGATTTCCCCTGATTCAAGATTACGTTTTAAACCACCAAGCGTCGATGCACAGAATGTGCAACCGATTCTACAGCCTACCTGTGTCGTTACACAGATGGAATTCCCATATTCATGGCGCATTAATACGGTTTCAATTGAGTACCCATCATGCAATTCAAATAAGAACTTCATCGTTCCATCATTGGATGTTTGTTGGATCAATGTCTTTAACGTCGTGAAAGTGAATTGATCTTCCAATTTATCTCGCAATGTCTTAGATAGGTTAGACATATCCTCAAAACTTGAAACGCGTTTTTTATAAAGCCAGTCATAAACTTGGTCCGCACGGAAAGCTTTCTCACCGTTTTCAACCAACCATTCTTTAATTTGATGAAGCTCCAACGAATAAATCGATGGTTTTTCTGGTGTTGTGTCTTTTCTCACTCTTGATGATTTCGTAATCTCTGCCATTACAGCACCTTCTTTCTAAAACTCGCAATAAAGAAACCGTCACTGCTAAAATATTGCGGGAACACTTGCAAGGTATGACCTTCAACAAATGGTTGAACACTTTCGGGCATTCTTTCAGACAATGTTGTATCGCTTTCGAACTCCGGATGTTGTTCCAAGAACGTCGCTGCTACTCTGTCATTTTCTTCTTTGTCCACTGTGCATGTACTATATACTAACTGTCCACCTTGTTTCAGGAGCGGAGCAGCTGCTTCCAATAATTGTTTCTGTATGTTTGAAAGTTTCATTATATCATTATTTGTTTTTGTATACTTCACATCAGGCTTACGACGCATGACGCCTAATCCGGAGCAAGGAGCATCTATCAGGATTCGGTCAAACCCTTCTTTATTGAAGTGTTCCTGAACATGTCTGCTATCTAAGACCTGCGTTTTAATGTTGTTCCTTAACTTTAGTCGCTCTGCCTGTTCCTTGATGAGCTTAACCTTATGTTCATGAAGGTCAAGAGCATATACCTGTCCCGTCGTCAGACCTTCGGCAATATGCATTGACTTGCCTCCTGGCGCTGCGCAACAGTCCAAAACTGCATCGTTATCATGTGCACCAAGCGCATGGGCGACCAGCATCGAACTTTCGTCCTGAATGGAAAGAAGACCCAATTTATAGCTTTCGGAATGTGCCAGGTTCCCTTTGTAACTGATAATGGATTCCGGCACGAATTCACTGGCTTCCACATCATATCCCTCTTCAGTCAAAATACTGATTAATTCACTGCGGGAAATCTGTTTCAAGTTAACTCGTCCCGTCTGTAATGGAGCCATTAAGTTAATTTCACACATTTCCTTTGTTTTCTCATACCCATATTGCTCAACCCAACGGTTTATCAACCATAATGGATGACTCACTTCAATTGATAGGCGTTCACGGTCGTCCTTGATATCATCAAATGATGCAACACCATTTCTTTGGATATTGCGGAGCACCCCATTGACCATTGACTGCGTTCCTTTATGCCCGCGTTTTTTCGATATCTCGACAGCTTCGAAAATAATCGCATGATCTGGCACTTTATCTAAATAAACCATTTGGTATACGGAAAGCCTAAGAAGGTTAATGACCCAGCTTTGCGTTTTTTTAGGATTTTTTATATATGGCTGTAGATAGTAATCCAATGTCATCTTCCGCTGGATCGTTCCGTAGCTGATTTCTGTTAACAATCCACTATCCACTGCAGACAATTGATGCTTTTTAATCAAATTATTAAGTAACAGGTTGCTATAAGATTGATTTTTCTCTACAGATTCCAAGATGTCGAGAGCAATATCGCGTACTCCCTTTTTAGTTTGTGTCATTAGTTTCTCCTAACTTTATACCTGCTTTAATGAATGAACCCGCACCAATCAAGTAATTCTTCGCTGGCATTTTTTTCTTACCTGATGGTTGTAGTTCGGTGATGAGAATCGCCGTTTCATTTCCAGTCGCCACGACCATTCCTTCATCAAGCACCTCAATGATCGTTCCGGGGCTTGTTTGAGCGTTCCCTTTAACTTTCTTTGTCTGCCAGATTTTCAGGACAGACCCGTTTACGAGTGTATAGGCAACAGGCCAAGGATTCAAGCCGCGGACATGATTATAGATGGCCTCTCCCGTTTTCGACCAGTCGATTTTTTCCTCTGATCGTTTAATGTTGGGAGCAAAAGTTGCCTTTTCCTCGTCTTGCTTAATTGGGGATAGCTCACCATTCAATAACTTCGGCAATGTGTCGGCAAGTAAATCCGCACCGACCTTACTCAACTTATCATGCATCGTACCGACATTATCTAGTTCTTCGATGACCACTTCTGCCTGAGTTAAAATATCTCCGGCATCTAATTTCTCAGCCATATACATGATGGTGATTCCCGTCTTTTCTTTACCTTGTAAGATGGAGTAGTGAATAGGCGCTCCGCCACGTAGTTCAGGTAGTAAAGAGGCATGTACATTAATACAGCCAAATTTAGGAGCTTCCAATAACTCATTAGGAAGAATTTGTCCGAAAGCCGCCGTCACCACTAAGTCCGGTTTTAAACGGATGATCTTTTCCAATTCTTCTTTTTCACGGATTTTCTCTGGCTGGTAAACGGGTATCCCTTGTTTGATTGCTTCAACTTTAACCGGTGGTGGAGTCAAGACTCTTTTCCTGCCAACCGGACGATCCGGCTGAGTGACGACAGCAATCACTTCATACCCCTCGTCAATGATTCGCTTAAGCACCGGTACTGAAAAGTCCGGCGTCCCCATAAAAATAATTTTTGTCATTTTTCTTCAAACCTTTCTAACTCTTCCTCTGTAATATATCGGGACACTTTACTTGTAAATAGCACCCCTTGCAAATGATCCATTTCATGCTGGATGGCCCTAGCCAGGAAACCTTCAGCTTCTATTTCGAAAAAATTCCCCTTCCTGTCCTGTGCACGCACTTTGACACGGTATGGACGGGACACTTCCCCATATAGGTCTGGAAAACTTAGACAGCCTTCAACGCCTGTCTGTTCTCCCTCGACTTCCAGCACTTCCGGATTGATCAATTCAATGACACCTGATCCTTCCTCTATCTCTACGACGGCGACTTGTTTTTTCACGCCCACTTGTGGGGCTGCAAGACCCACTCCATCCGCTTCAACCATCGTTTCGTACATATTATTTAACAGCTTTGCCAATTTTTTATCAAAACTTGTTATTTTAGCGCATTTTTGTTGTAAAATTTTTTCAGGAAACATGACAATCGGTAAAATAGTCAAAGCGAAAAGTACCCTCCTAATATAAAAAACAAAACTTACTATATAAAAACGCAAGCCTGAACAGCTCGCGATATCATAACAACTACATCATAATCTGCGGATTTAAATCAATGGAAATCTGCAGGTGATTTTGGGCCGTTTCCTTTTGATAATGCTCCAAAAGCGTTCGTAAATGGTGATAAAGCTCCGGCTCTCGTTTGTATTTTATCAGACATTGGTATCGATATCTATTGTTGATTCGACTAATTGGGGAGGCGACCGGCCCGAGGACGATAGAATCCTTATGCAGTCGCGAACTCAGGAAATTAGTAATCTTATCCGTCACACTCACGGTTTTCATCAAGTCCTCATGAGAAACCGTTACGAGGATTACATAATAATAAGGAGGATAATGGGCTTGCCTCCGGATGTACATCTCCCTTTCATAAAATGCATCGTAATCCTGCATAGCGGAAAGCTCTATACTGTAATGCTCAGGCGTATAGGTTTGGATCACCACTTCACCAGGAAGTGTATGTCGCCCTGCCCTTCCGCTGACTTGCGTCAATAGCTGGAATGTCTTTTCCGAAGAACGGAAATCAGGCAAATGCAGCATCGTATCGGCTGAAAGCACGCCAACCAACGTAATATTCGGGAAATCAAGGCCCTTGGCAATCATTTGGGTTCCAAGCAGTATATCCGCTTTCCCTTCACCGAATGCATTCAGCAGCCGCTCATGTGATCCCTTCCTACTCGTCGTATCGACATCCATCCGAATTACTCTTGCATCAGGGAGGATCTTGGCAAGTTCTTCCTCCACCTTCTGTGTACCCGTTCCAAAGAATCGGATATGGTCACTCTCACACTCGGGACACACAGAAGGCATCCCTTCCTCAAACCCGCAATAATGGCATTTCATTATATCATTAAAGCGATGGTAAGTGAGGGAAATATCACAATTTGGACAGTTGATCACCAATCCACAACTACGGCACATGACAAAGGAGGAATGCCCACGCTTATTTAACATCAGTACCGTCTGCTGTCCCTTTTCGAGCCGATCTTGCAACTTCGTGAATAGCAGTTCGGAAAACATTGAGCGGTTTCCCGATCTTAGTTCTTCCCTCATATCCACGATATCGACTGCAGGCATAGCATGTTTATTCATCCGCCGACTGAGGGTCAATAACTGATAGACATTTTTCTTGGCACGGGCAAAGGATTCTAGGGTAGGGGTGGCACCTCCGAGGATGACAGGGCATTGATAGGATTTCGCTCGTTCAATCGCAACATCCCTTGCATGATAACGCGGATTTTCTTCTTGCTTGTAACTCGCCTCATGCTCTTCATCAATGATGACGATCCCAAGATTCTCAAATGGAGCAAAAACGGCCGACCGTGCCCCTACCACTACTTTTACTTCTTTACGATGAATTTTCCTCCACTCATCATATTTTTCTCCAACGGATAAACCACTATGCATGACCGCAACCTGCTCGCCAAAGCGTTCTTTAAACCGTTTCACCGTTTGGGGAGTCAAAGAAATTTCCGGAACCAACATGATGGCTTCCTTCCCTTTCTCCATAACCGAAGCGATGGCCTGTAAATACACTTCTGTCTTCCCACTTCCCGTTACACCATATAAAAGGAAAACATCATGTTCGTCCTGTTTAATCTTCTCCTGAATGGGCCCAAGCGCGGCAGCCTGCTCATCTGTTAATGTGAAGGGATTGGATTTATTAAATACACGGTTTTCATAAGGGTCGCGGTATACTTCTTGTTCCAGTTCGACCAATGCCCCTTTTGCCACAAGGGACTTCACCGTCCCACTAGAAGCATTAACCAATTCAAGAAGCTCCTTAAGCGGTATCGGGTCTGGGTGTTCAATGAAATATTGGATGAGCTCCTGCTGTTTTCTTGCATTTCCGGATAGCGACGAACCCATTTCTTTCAATTCCATTGGAGATACTAACGGTTTTATAACCCGTACCGTCTTTTTATTGAGACGGTTTTTCACAAAATACACTAACTCTAAATTGCCTTTTTGCAACTCTTTTTGAAGAAGGGAAGCATGTTCCCCTTCTATCGCATCTTTCCATGATAGCGAATCATGCTTGCCAAAAAGAGCTTGTATCATCGTGGACAGCTGGGCCTTTTTACCGTCTACGATATTGATGACTTTTTCATATTTTGCTTTCATTGCTGCCGGTAGCATCGCTTGCAGCGCCGAAATTTTGAAACACATGGCCTCTTTCGTCAACCAGTCACCAAGTTGCAGCAATTCATCATTTAAAACAGGCTCCAAATCCATCAGTTCTTTAATATGGCGGAGCTTAGCAAATTCACTTTTATCTTTTAGCCCCGTTACGAATCCCTGCACCATTCTGGGACCAAACGGAACAATGACTCGCATGCCAGGTTTAATGACCTGGATCCATTTCTTAGGAATTCGATAATCGAATTCCCTATCCGTTTGTTTTGCAGGTACATCCACTATGACGGATGCAATATCCATTAGACATCAATCCTTTTGCATGCAGGATACTTCTGCCAAAATACTTTTGGCGATATCCGCTTTACTCATTTTTGGAAGTTCGATGGAACGCCCATCCTTATTAAAGATCGTAACAATATTTGTATCCGTGCCGAAGCCTGCACCCGATACCGTAACATTATTGGCTACGATCATATCGGCATTCTTCTTCACCAATTTCCCTTTTGCATACTCTTCCACATTATTCGTTTCGGCTGCAAAACCGACTAAGAGCTGATGAGTCTTATTCTTGCCCAATTCCATAAGAATGTCCTTTGTCCGTTCAAATTCAATCACATTTTCACCAGGCTGCTTTTTCATTTTCTGTTCATGATAGAATTTGGGTTTATAGTCGGCAACCGCAGCCGTCATAATTACCACATCACTCGAGTCAAATTGCTCAAACACCGCTTCATACATATCTGCGGCTGATTCGACGGGAATGACCTTCACCTTCGAAGGCGGAGCCAAACTCACGGGCCCGGTGACCAAGGTCACATCGGCTCCCTGATTGGCTGCCTGCTCGGCAATGGCATAGCCCATCTTGCCACTAGAATGGTTCGTCACGAAGCGTACAGGATCGATTGCTTCACGGGTAGGCCCCGCCGTGATTAAGAATTTCTTACCCTTAAGTGGTTTCAAGCCAACTTCCCCAAAGTATTCTTGTAGATGTTGTACAATCGTTTCCGGTTCTTCCAGTCTTCCCTTTCCTACATAGCCGCAAGCCAAATACCCTTCACCGGGCTCTATGAATTGATAACCAAACGTACGAAGCGTCTCCATATTCTTCTGCACAGCCGGATGAGCGTACATATGGACATTCATAGCCGGAGCTACCCAAACAGGGGCCTCCGTTGCAAGCAACGTGGTCGTGATCATATCATCCGCGATGCCATTGGCTATCTTGCCAATAACATTCGCTGTGGCAGGCGCCACCAGGACAATATCCGCCCAATCAGCAAGGTCGATATGGGCAATGACCGAGGAATCTTTTTCATCAAATGTATCGGTATAAACATCATGTCTTGAAAGTGCCTGAAAGGTAAGAGGCGTCACGAATTGGCGCGCCGAGGCACTCATGATCACCTTAACGTGAGCCCCTGCCTGCGTCAGTTTACTGGTCAGGGCTGCAGCCTTATATACAGCAATTCCGCCAGTGACACAAAGTAGAACCTTTTTATCGATTAGCATGCAAATTTCCCCTAACTATACATTCTATTATTAACTAATTATGAAGGTTTACAGGTAAAATTTCATTATATATGCGCAAGAACCTTGGTAAGTGTCAATAAAGTCCATAACCGCTTTTTGGATTGCTGTTTGTTTGCTCCTATCCAAAATCAAAACAAACAGGCCTGACACACCTTTGCCGCAGGAAGGAAGCAAGTTCCAAAAGTAACGCATCCTGTTTGCTGTTAGGGTGTCAGGCCCGATAGGTCAAGCTTAAGTGTTCAATTATTTTACTTCAGATGAATTATCATATGATAATTTACCAGAATAGATTTCTTCAAGGGCACGACCGACTGATTTGTGAGAAACTGGTTTAGCAATCATGCAGTTATCTTTAATTTGCATTTCTCTAGCACGCTTGGCTGCCACAGATACAAGTGAGTATTTTGAATCGATTTTCAGTAATAATGAATCAATAGATGGATATAACATAGTTTATTCCGCCTCCAACATTTTTTTATAAAGAACAGCAACTCTTTCCCGACGGCAATGTTCGGCAATTACAATTGCATTAATTCTAGCACAAGCAGCATCTACATGGTCATTTTCAACGACGTAATCATACAGATCCATAAGCTCTATTTCCTCTTTAGCCACCTTCATGCGCCCTTTGATCGCTTCCTCCGTCTCGGTACCACGGGTTACGATCCGACTTTCAAGTTCACTCAAGCTTGGCGGGGCAAGGAAAATGAATAGGCCTTCAGGAAACTTTTCCCGAACCTGCCTAGCTCCTTGTACTTCGATTTCAAGAAAAACATCTTTTCCGGAATCAATCGTTTCTCGGACATAATCAACAGGTGTTCCATAATAATTGCCGACGAACTCCGCATATTCCAGGAGCTTTCCTTCTTCAATCAACGCTTCGAAATCCTCACGCTTTTTAAAGAAATAATCTACCCCATCCACCTCACCTTGCCGTGGAAGTCGTGTCGTCATCGAAATTGAATACTCGAATGCCGTACCCGGCTGAGAAAAGATTGCCTTTCTTACGGTACCCTTACCCACACCTGATGGGCCGGACAAAACAATTAATAAACCTTTTTCTCTCATAATCTTTCAGTTACCCCTCTTCTACGCTATCATCTCGATCTTGAAGCCTTGCTGCAACCGTTTCCGGTTGAACGGCGGATAAGATGACATGGTCGCTGTCTGTAATAATAACGGCCCTTGTTCTTCTGCCGTATGTAGCATCTATTAATGATCCGCGATCACGGGCATCCTGGATAATCCTTTTTATTGGAGCAGATTCAGGACTTACAATGGATACGATCCGATTTGCGGAAACGATATTACCAAAACCAATATTAATGAGCTTAATTGACATTTTTGTCCCCCATTCATATTCTATTGTCGCCTTGACAGGGTTATCATAAACCGATTATTCGATATTTTGAACCTGTTCCTTCAATTTTTCAAGCAGGCTTTTCATTTCAACCACTTCTTTTGTAATGGCTGAGTCATTTGCCTTTGAACCGATCGTATTGACTTCCCTGTTCATCTCTTGAACGAGAAAATCCAATTTCCTCCCAATCGGTTGGCCTTGCTTAAGGGTATCCGAAAACTGTTGCACATGGCTATCGAGCCTAGTCAATTCTTCATTTATATCACATTTATCCGCAAATATGGCCGCCTCTGTGACAATGCGACTATCTTCAATCATTCCATCAGTCAACTCGGAAAGCTTTATTGTCAGTCGATCCTTATATTGCTTTACAACAGAAGGCGCATAGGTTTTAACCCCCGCTACAATCTCAGCAAACTTCTTTAACTGACTTTGCAAATCACTGGCCAGCCCCTGTCCTTCCTGAACACGCATTTGTTTCAGGTTTTCTAGGGCACCCTTTACTGATTCCATAAGCAACTTTTCCAAATCACTAGGAACGGTCGCTACTTCTTCCATCAAGAAAATCGATTCGAGTTGCAGTATATCTTGAAGCGAAATGGAACCGCCAAGGTTATATTTCCCCTTCACTGCATCCATCAGGCTTACATATTGATCTGCAAGATTCCAATCGATATCAACATTTTTAGAAACCAGGCTTTTCCCTTCGACCGTTATGAAGAGTTCCACCCGTCCCCTTCTTATGTATTCACTCGCCATTTTTTTCACTTTTTCTTCCAGAACCAACAGCTGGCGCGGCATTCGAATCGTATATTCGCAGAAACGATGGTTGACGGTCTTGATTTCTGCAAAGACCTTGACCTGTTCGTTTTGTGATTCTCCTCTTCCATAGCCCGTCATACTGGTAACCATGTCTCCACTTCCAATCAAACATAATGTAGTAACTTGGTATGTTCATTCAATCTATATCAGCATTTTCACGTCATGATCAGTATAAATAAAAGGTTCTAAAAATAAAAAGGTAATAGAGAAAGACTCTATCACCTAAAAGATTATATCATATTTTATTGTGCTTTTCTTGCTAAAAAGGTTCCCGCCAGTAAAAAAGTTGGGATTGATGACATTCCTACCACTAATAGCCAATCCCTGCCCGAAATCGGAACGGTGTGAAAGATTGCCTGTAGCGGCTGTACATACATGACAGCAAGCATTAACAACAGGGAAGAGAGCACTGCTCCCACTAAATACAGATTGCCAAACGGATTTCTTGAGAAAATGGACTTTTCACTCCGACAGTCAAAAACATGGATCAACTGGGCAAGTACAAGGGTCGCAAATGCGATGGTCTGTGCATATGCAAGATTATCAGGATTCGCACGATATACCACATAAAAGGCAATTAACGTCGAGATCCCAATTAAAAAACCACGTGAGAGGATTTTCCAGCCTAGTCCCCTCCCAAAAACCCCTTCATTAGCATTTCTCGGATTCCTTTTCATCACATCTTCTTCAGGATCATCGAGACCCAAAGCCATAGCCGGGAGTCCGTCCGTCACCAAGTTGACGAATAGGATTTGAATGGGAATCAATGGTAAAGGTAAGGCACAAAGCATGGCGAAAAACATGACAAGAATTTCACCAACATTCGATGCCAACAAATACCGGATAAACTTCCGAATGTTTTCATAGATGTTCCTTCCTTCTTTAATAGCCGATTTAATCGTGGCGAAATTATCATCGACCAAAATCAAGGAAGAAGCCTCCTTTGCGACGTCTGTACCCGTGATGCCCATTGATATACCGATATCGGCCGACTTTATTGCCGGAGCGTCATTGACGCCATCCCCCGTCATCGCAACAACATGTCCTTTATTCTGTAAAGCCTTCACGATTTTCAACTTATGTTCCGGGGAAACACGGGCGAACACAGACACTCCTTCAACGATTTCTTCGAGCTCGTCAACTTCCATCGCCGATAATTGATGACCTTCGAGTACACGGTCTTTCCCTCTTAAAATACCAAGATCTTTAGCAATAGCCCTGGCTGTTATAACATGGTCGCCCGTTATCATGACCGTTTTAATTCCCGCATCCCGGCATTCCTTCACTGCTTGTTTCACTTCAGGACGAGGTGGGTCTATCATGCCCTGCAGCCCCATGAAGGTCAAATTCCGTTCGGCCTCTGTCTCATGGAGTAGAATGGTTCCCTTTGAAAGTGGTTTGTAACCCACTGCAATCATCCGAAGTGCACTTGATGCAAGCTCATTCATTTTCAGTTGAACCCGTTCCTTGTTTTCCCGATTTAGCGGGTCCGTTCTACCGTCCACTAAAATCGTATCACTCTGGGCTAGCAAAACATCTGGTGCCCCTTTTACTACGACAAAATGGTTTTCTTTATCATCCTTGACTACAACACTCATCATCTTCCTTTCAGAATCGAATGGAAACTCCCTCACGATCGTGAACTGGTTTGACAAATGCTCCCTCGTCAAACCCGCCTTCATCGCCGCTACTACCATCGCGCCTTCTGTCGGATCTCCGTCAAGAATATATCCTTTACCTCTCTCATTTACCTCGGCTTTGTTGCAAAGAATCCCAAATGTCACCATTTGGAGGAGAGCCTTTTCATTTTTTGGAGCGACCGAAACTCCTCCTGAAGAAAACTCCCCAGTCGGATGATATCCTGTCCCACTTACATCCCATGTCTTCCCGCCACTCCAAATTTTCGTAACCGTCATTTTATTCTGGGTCAATGTTCCAGTTTTGTCGGAACATATCACCGTGGCACATCCAAGCGTTTCAACCGCAGGCAACTTCCTAACAATGGCCTTTTGTTTAATCATCCGTTGAACGCCAAGAGACAAGGCTACTGTCACAATGGCAGGCAAGCCTTCCGGGATGGCCGCAACAGCCAAGGAAACACCGGCTAAAAACATGGTATAAAGATCATGCCCTTGAAGGACACCCGTTAATACGACGACTCCAGTTAAGATCAACGCGGTAATGATTAAGATTTTTCCCAATTGTTCCAATCGTCGTTGTAGTGGCGTTTCCTTGGTTTCTGCTGTTTGAAGAAGGTCCGCTATCTTCCCCATTGCTGTGTTCATTCCTGTCGCGACAACAATTCCAATACCATTTCCTCTAGTGACCATCGTTCCCATGAACGCCATATTTTCCTGATCCCCGATGCTTTCCGCCTCGCCCATTAATGGATCGGAGCATTTCACGGCTGGAATGGACTCGCCAGTTAGAGCTGATTCTTCAATTTCAAGGCTGGAATGGTCGACGATCCGTAAATCTGCCCCTATTCGGTCCCCGCTTGCAAATTTCAAGATATCCCCTACTACCACTTCCCTTGAAGGGATCTTCAGCCATTGCCCGTTCCTTAATGCCTGAACCTGTGGGGCTGTCATTTCCTTTAAGGCATCCAATGATTTTTCAGCCTTACGTTCTTGAAAAAACCCAAGTACCCCATTTAAAAAAACAATGGCAATGATGGCAATCGCATCGATATATTCACCCAAGATGCCAGAGACCAAGGTTGCCGCAAGCAAGACAATGACCATAAAATCTTTAAATTGAGCGAAGAACAGTAAAATGGCAGATTGCTTTTCCCCTTCTTTCAGTTCATTGAATCCTTGCTTGTTCAGCCTGTCCTTTACTTCTTTCTCATTCAAACCAGCTTTCACGTCCGTTTGAAGCGCCTTCTCCATTTCTTGCTTATTCATTTCCTTGAACTCCATCGAGTATCACACATCCCTTTGAATAGAATGAAATAGGCCCCAGTATACATGCTCAAAACAGGCACTTAGCGTTGCTCACCCTCATCCGCCTGCATACTAAACTACATAAAACAACTGCTCTTCTTCCATGATTATTCAGACTCGTCCAAAAAAATGCTATAATTAATCTGAAATTGCACAAACGGATTATCCGACCTACCGATGGATTAATGAATGTCAGGAATAGACTCATTCCCATGTTTATTCCAGTAATATAGGCAACCATTTTAAAACGGCTATTGAAAGAGCCTTATAGAAAATCTTATGTAAAGGAAGTAAAATGAATGTCATTCGATGGATTATTCACGAAAGCGATAACGGAAGAAATCGCTTCTTTATTAAAAGGCGGGCGCATCAATAAAGTGCATCAGCCCTATAAAAACGAAATCATACTGGTGGTTCGGGCTGGAGGTAAAAATCAAAAGCTACTATTATCTGCACACCCGAGCTATTCAAGGGTACAGCTGACAGAAGAAAGCTATGAAAATCCGAAAGAGGCACCAATGTTCTGCATGCTGCTCAGGAAGCATCTGGAAGGATATACAATCGAGGACATCTATCAACATGAGCTAGATCGGATGATCATCCTCGAAGTGAAAGGTAGAAATGAACTGGGCGATGTTTCCCAGAAACAGCTAATCATCGAAATTATGGGTCGTCACAGCAATATCATCTTAGTTGATAAAGAGCGGAATATGATTTTAGACAGCATCAAACATGTATCACACGCTGTGAACAGCCACCGGGCGATATTACCTGGCCAGGAATACATTCTCCCCCCAGAACAGGAGAAGCAAAATCCATTTGACTCCACTGACGATGATATAAGGAAATCGCTGGACTTTAATGCTGGAAAGCTTGACCGTCAGCTAGTAGCCCATTTCTCAGGAGTTTCACCCCTAGCGGCTAAAGAGGCAGTTTACCGTGCTGGTTTGGCGAACAGTTCGACACTTCCACCTGCTTTCTCTAGCCTTATAAAAGAGATTGCAGATCGAGAGTATGTCCCGACCATCAAACAAGATGGCAGTAAAGAAGTTTTCTATATGCTTTCCCTGAATCACCTGAGGGGTAAAGAAAGGTCATTTCCATCCTTAAGCGAGATGCTTGACCGCTATTACTTCGGGAAAGCCGAACGGGACCGCGTCAAGCAAAAGGGCCAGGATATAGAACGCTTCATTACGAATGAAATAGAAAAAAACTCAAAAAAAATCGGCAAATTGGAACGTACGCTAAAGGAAACGGAACGCGGGGAACAATACCAGCTGTTCGGTGAATTGCTGACAGCCAACTTATATCAAATGAAAAAAGGCATGAAGGAAATCGAGGTCATCAATTATTACAATGAAGATCAAGAGACTGTCGTTATCCCGCTTAATCCATTAAAAAACCCATCTGATAATGCACAGAAGTACTTTTCAAAATATCAAAAGTCCAAAAATGCGGTCGTTGTCGTCCAAGAGCAAATCGAAAAAGCCCAACTGGAATTGGCTTACTTTGAAGCCTTGCATCAGCAATTGCAGTCTGCCTCACCAAAAGATATCGAGGAAATACGCGAAGAACTACAAGAAGAAGGCTACATCCGCCAGAAAAAGAAAAAGGGCATGAAAAAACCTGCCAATGCCAAACCGCAGCTTGAGACTTATTACAGTAGTGATGGAGACCTCATATTTGTCGGGAAAAATAATAAGCAAAATGATTACTTGACGAATAAATTTGCCCGTCGTGATGAAATCTGGCTTCATACGAAGGATATTCCCGGCTCACATGTCGTGATTCGGAATGAATCACCAAGTGAAAATACGATAAAGGAAGCGGCCGCTTTAGCTGCATTCTTCAGCAAAGCCAAGCAATCAAGTTCGGTGCCTGTCGATTTCACCCAAGTTCGCCATGTGAAGAAACCAAATGGATCGAAACCTGGGTTTGTCATCTATGAACAACAGCAAACCGTTTATGTTACCCCTGATGCCGATACGGTCATTTCTTTAAAAGAAGCGACACACGTAAAAGGATAAGTATTAATAAAAACAATACCATGTGAACTGCACCCCGCTTGTTAGACATGACCTAACAAGCGGGGTGCAGTTTTTATTTTGGTTGAAGCATCATCTTAGAGATGGTAAAAGTGAAGAATATACTAATAGAAATCGTAAAGAGAAGGGCCCTTTTGATCTCATGAAAAAACGATGCCTTGAATGTCACCAGGTCGAAAGTCTTGTTAAATAGTAAAAACAAAAAAAATAAATACATATTTTAGAAATCAAGATGGAATAAATACCTATTCAAAGATCTATGCTTCTCTAGTCCATCATTTGTAAAGCACTGAAGGTTTGATTTTTTCAACCAAATCCGTAAAAACTATGGTAATATAGTTCCTGTTGTAAAAGGGAGGAATTATTTCAATGAAAAAAATATGGAGTATGAGTCTTTTGTTGGTGGTTTTACTATTGACTGCCTGTTCAGGTGAGGAACAAACTGTTTCAACTGAGAAAGGTTCTTCTACCAATACAAAAGCTGAACAAAAAGATAAAAAAGAAGCGAAAGTAGAAATAATGCAAGAAACATTCGGTGCTTGGAAAGATTCTATTGATTCTGTTTGGGTGAACTATTCTGCCGAAGTGAAAAATACCGGAAATGCCCCTGCTTCGTTAAGTGATATCCAAATTAATTTTGAAGGGGAAGACGGAAGCGTCCTTGGTACGGCCAGTATGATAACGGCTACACCTGATGTCATCATGCCAGGTGAAACGGCGTATATTGGTGAATCCACTATTTTAGATTCTGTGAAAGACCCTAAATTGGTCAATAAAGCGTATTCTAATATAGATTTCGATACAACAGATGAGGAACCAGCCTATTTAAAAACGGAAAATGTTAAGTTGAACGCTTTGAGCGGTGATTTTTCAGATAATCCTTATTCTGTCACAGGGAATGTGATAAATGACGGGGATGAAAAAGCGGATGACATTCGTTTGGCATCTGGTTTATATGATGGAGAAGGGAAATTGGTAGGCGTATTGAATGGTTCATTAGATATTGGGTTGAATGCAGGTGGAAAAACGGCATTCGAACTGAACTATCCAGAACTTCCAGCTACCGTCAAAGGAAAAGCGAAAGAAGTAAAAACTGTTGCTTACAGTTGGAAGTGGTAATTTAATAGTATAAAAAAGGCTATTTTATTAAAAAAGTGATAACTAGAATGTTTCCACATGAAACAAACTTTGGTACACCGCTTGTATTAGTGGTGTGCTTTTTTATGTTAATACGAACCCTGATCACCCCCTTTTACTTCCACCATAGCCAAAACTGTAATGGCATAGTATATGTGTCATGGGGGTACGGTACCAAAAAAGTATAAAACAGCACCCCATATTCAGTAGAGAATACGTGGTGCTGTTTAAGCGTACCTATCAAACATCAACCCATTAGCTCTATTTATGCAGAAATCCAGGCGGAGTCTTCGGGATTTTCACGCCATTTTTTTAGCTTTTCCAGTTCCCCTGCAGTAATATAGCCTTTTTCATTAGCTACTTTAATCAATGAGGAATAATCACTTAAGGAGTAGTTCGTAATGTTTTCAGCAGTAAACTTTTCTTTTCCCTTTTCTAATTCGTATGTAAAGATGGAAACGACCCCAAGGACCTCGCATCCTGCTTTTCTAAGAGCGTCTACTGCCGTGATGACGCTACCGCCTGTAGATATTAAATCTTCAACGACAACCACTTTTTGACCTGACAAAGCACGCCCCTCAATTTGATTGCCCTTTCCGTGTTCCTTCGCTTTCGAGCGGACATAACACATCGGCAGGTCCATTTTATCACTCACCCAAGCGGCATGCGGTATTCCAGCCGTGGCGGTGCCAGCGATTAGCTCAGCATCCGGGAAGTTCTGTTCAATCAATTTTTTCAATCCCTCGGCGATTTCATTCCGAACCGCTGGATAGGAAAGAGTTAAACGATTATCGCAATAAATGGGTGACTTGATTCCAGATGCCCACGTGAATGGTTCATTTGGCTGTAGGAATACCGCTTTGATTTCTAAAAGTCGTTCTGCAATTAATTGGTTTAACATCGAATTCCCTCCCAAGATGCCTTCATGTCTAAATATGTTTGTAATGGATCTTTTGCAGATGTGATTGCTCTACCTACCACGATTGCATCGGACCCTATGATCCTTGCCTGCTCAGGAGTGGCTATTCTGTGTTGATCATGTGTTGGTCCACCTGCATTACGGATGCCTGGCGTGACCGTCATAAATTGGTCGCTGATATGTTCATGGATTCTTCTTACTTCATGCGTCGAGCAGACAACACCATCAAGGCCGGCCTGGCCTGAGAGCTTTGCATAGTGCAGTACTGCATCTTCAAGTGTTCCGTTGATGTTTTGTTCGAGATTCATTTGTTCCTGTGACGTACTTGTCAGTTGGGTCACCCCTATGCATAATGGGCGTTTTTTTCCGGTAGCCGTTCCACTATCAAGGCCTTCAAGTGCCGCTTCCATCATTCTGCTTCCGCCGGCCGCATGGACATTCACCATATCCACATTCAATGTAGCAAGCCCCCTCATTGCCATTTTGACCGTATTAGGGATATCATGAAGCTTCAAATCTAGAAAAATATCATGCCCTTGTTCTTTTACAAATGAAATGATTCCCGGTCCGTTCTGATAAAACAACTCCATCCCGACTTTAACTGCTAGTTTCTCCGATTGAAAATGTTGTAAAAATTGCTTCGTTTGAATCAGGCTAGGAAAATCAAGCGCGATGATTAACGATTGCTTCATTCTGCTTCCAACTCCTTCCGGTACATTGCGAAATATGCTCAAATCCTAACTCATCCAACAATTTGGGCAATTCTTCAATAATCGTCGGGCACACAAAGGGATCCACAAAGTTTGCTGTTCCCACCGCAACTGCGCTTGCACCTGCATAGAAAAATTCAATGACATCCTCCGCAGAAGAGATGCCGCCCATACCAATGATTGGAATCGAAACTTGCTGACTCACTTCATAAATCATCCTAAGTGCGACTGGTTTAATGGCAGGACCAGACAATCCACCAGTCTTGTTTGAAAGGATCGGCTGACCCGTTTTTAAATCCAACCGCATGCCGACTAGCGTATTGATCATTGTCAGACCGTCGGCCCCTCCCTCTTCAACCGCTTTGGCCATGGCTACAATATCGCTGACATTGGGAGAAAGCTTCACATAAACAGGGACCGAGGAAACTTCCTTTACTGCCTTAGTTACTTCCTTTGCAACTTCGGGAATCGTCCCAAAAGCGATGCCGCCTTCTTTCACATTCGGGCAGGAGATATTCAATTCAAGTGCCACGACATTCTCTGCCTTGCTTATGTCCCGGGCAACTTTCACATAATCGGCTATATGGGATCCGGCAATGTTTGCGATGATCGGCACATCATATTTATCGAGCCACGCCAATTCTTCATTGATGACTTTATCCAGACCCGGGTTTTGCAATCCGATTGCATTCAGCATCCCTGAGGAGGTTTCGGCGACACGCGGTGTCGGATTGCCAAAACGAGGCTCTGGTGTGGTCGCTTTAATCATGATGGCTCCCAATATATCCAAATCAAAGAACTGGCTGTATTCACGCCCGAATCCAAAACAGCCCGAAGCTGGCATGACCGGATTTTTTAAGTGTAAACCGGGTAGTTCTACCGATAATCTGCTCATAGTACCACCTCTCCTGAACGAAATACGGGTCCGTCACTGCATACCTTCTTATAACTAAAGCCTTCCGGATCGTCTGCAGTGTGACATATGCAGGCAAAACAAGCACCGATGCCACACCCCATCCTTTCCTCTAGCGATAGATAAAGCTTCTTGTCGCTATACCCCGCTTCCAACGCCTTCAACATCGGCGTTGGCCCGCAGGAAAAGACCGTTTCAAATTCCGCACCCAGCTTCTCGATTACCGTCGTAACGAATCCTTTTGTCCCATATGATCCATCCACCGTTGCAATATATGTATCTCCTAATTCACTAAACTCTTCTTCATAAAAAACGGCAGCCATCGTTTGGAAACCAAGCACATGAATAACCCGAACGCCTCTGGCAACCAGCATTTTTGAGAGCTGGAACAGGGGAGGGACGCCTATCCCCCCACCGACCAACAATGCAATCTCCCCAGCTTTCGCTTCATCAACCGGAAAGCCGTTGCCAAGTGGGCCGAGAATATCTACCCCTTCCATCTGCTTTCGCTGGGACAATAATGTTGTTCCCTTCCCTTCAGCCCGGTAAATCATCGTGAATTCCTTTTTGCTTTTATTGTAAGAAGAAATCGAAATCGGGCGTCTTAGCAGCGGCTCGGTACCTTCCGTCGGTTTAATTTGGACAAATTGCCCCGGCTGCTTCATTTCAGAAACTAACTCACCTTGTAGGGTTAGCTCAAAGATAGATGGAGCCAGCTCTTTATGTGTCAACACCTTCATTGTTTCCTTCTTGATCATGTATAGCTCACCTCACGACTTTTTTTCGTCTTTCCCATGGCTTCCGTCGAGAATGTCATGGATTCGATCACTCTTAAAATGGCTTCTGCTGTATCCAATGATGTCAAGCAGGTAACTCCATTTTCAACCGATTCACGTCGAATCCTGAACCCATCCCGCTCCGGTTGCTTCCCTTTTGTCAATGTATTGATGACGAACTGGGCTTCGCCATGACGGATGACATCCAACAGATTCCTGCCTTCTTCTCCGATTTTTCCTACGACAGCAGTTGGGATGCCCGACTCTTCCAGCATATTCGCCGTTCCACTTGTGGCAATTAGCTTGAAGCCGATGTTATGGAAGCGTCTGGCTAATTGAAGTGCTTCCTGCTTATCTTTATCCGATATGGTTAACAAGACCGTTCCATGGCTTTGTATGGTGAAGCCGGAAGCGACAAGTCCTTTGTATAGGGCCTTTTCAAGTGTGCTATCTTTCCCCATGACTTCCCCAGTCGATTTCATTTCAGGCCCGAGTGATATGTCCACTCCTCTCAATTTAGCAAAAGAGAAGACAGGCACTTTTACATAGACCCCGGTTTGTTCGGGAACCATTCCTGACTGATACCCATGACTTTCAAGGCTTTGTCCCAGAATCACCTTTGTTGCGAGGTTCGCCATGGGTACATTTGTGATTTTACTTAAGAATGGAACCGTACGACTTGAACGTGGATTCACTTCTATGACATACACTTCGTCATTACTGATGACATATTGGATGTTCAGCAAACCAATGATTTTCAATCCTTTTGCCAATCTGGTGGTGTAATCGATGATCACTTCTTTTTGCTTATCCGTTAGGCTTTGGGGCGGATAGACGGCAATCGAATCGCCCGAGTGAACCCCTGCCCGTTCGATGTGTTCCATGATTCCAGGAATGACCACGGTCTTGCCATCCGAAATGCCGTCCACCTCCACTTCTTTACCCGTTAGATACCGATCAATCAGTACCGGGTGTTCCGGATTGATTTTCACCGCATTTTTCATGTAATGAAGCAACTCTTCTTGTTTGTAGACAATTTCCATCGCTCTTCCTCCGAGTACATAGGAAGGCCTTACTAAAACCGGGTATCCGATATCTTCAGCAATGATGATCGCTTCTTCGACGGACGTGGCCGTTTTCCCTTTAGGCTGTGGAATGCCCATTTCTTGGAGAGCGGTTTCGAATTTGTTTCGATTCTCCGCACGGTCCAGGTCTTCTAAAGAGGTACCGAGTATTTTCACACCCCGATGAACTAACCCCTCTGCAAGATTGATGGCGGTCTGCCCGCCAAATTGGACGATGACCCCTTCTGGTTTCTCCAAGTCGATGACATGCATCACATCTTCAAGTGTCAACGGCTCGAAGTAAAGCTTATCGGAAATACTGAAATCTGTTGATACCGTTTCAGGATTATTATTGATGATGATTGCTTCATAGCCCGCTTCCTTAATGGCCCACACGGAATGTACGGTCGCATAGTCGAATTCAACACCTTGACCAATTCGGATCGGACCAGACCCCAGTACGATGACGCTTTTTTTATCCGTTACCACCGATTCGTTTTCCTCTTCATACGTTCCGTAAAAATACGGCGTTTCTGATTCGAATTCTGCGGCACACGTATCAACCATTTTATAAACTGGTATGATTCCATGCTGTTTTCGATATTCATATACATTGATTTCAGCGACTTCCCAGATTTCCGAAATGGTTTTGTCGGAAAAGCCAAGCTCTTTAGCCTTCTGCAGGACTTCCGTGTCATAAATATGAGTACGTAACTCTTGTTCAAAGTCGATGATTTTCTTCAGTTTATGAAGGAATAATAAATCGATTTGACTCCATTCGTGAATGGTTTCTATCGTTTTTCCTCTTCTTAATGCCTCACCGATATAGAATAACCGTTCATCTCCCGCTTTCCGGATTCTTTTTTCAATTAATTCATCATTGAAATTCTCACTCAACTCGAGGTGATATACCCCGGCTTCAAGGGAACGAACAGCTTTAAGTATCGATTCCTCGAATGTTCGGCCAATCGCCATGACTTCTCCAGTTGCCTTCATTTGCGTGCCGAGTCTACGGTTGGCACTTTCAAATTTATCGAACGGCCACCGAGGGATTTTCGTGACGACATAATCTAGCGCCGGTTCGAAGCTGGCATACGTTTTGCCCGTAACCGGGTTCATCATTTCATCTAGCGTCAAACCGACTGCAATCTTAGCCGCAAGTTTGGCTATCGGGTATCCTGTCGCTTTCGATGCGAGTGCCGATGAACGGCTTACCCGTGGATTGACTTCAATCACATAGTATTGGTAGCTATCTGGGTCAAGGGCAAGCTGAACATTACAACCACCTTCGATTTTCAAGGCACGAATGATTTTCAATGAAGTGTTCCTAAGCATTTGGTACTCTCGGTCACTTAGCGTTTGACTTGGTGCCGCAACAATCGAATCACCTGTATGTACACCGACTGGATCGAAGTTCTCCATATTACATACGACTATCGCATTATCATTGGAGTCTCTCATCACTTCATATTCCACTTCTTTAAAACCGGCAATGCTTTTCTCAAGAAGGCATTGATGGACAGGGCTGCTTTTCAAGCCGCCTTCAACAATCTCAATCAATTGCTCTTCGTCTTCACAGATCCCGCCTCCTGTTCCCCCCAATGTGAACGCGGGACGAACGATGACTGGATAGCCGACTCGTTCCACGAACGCATAGGCCTCATCTAAATTATGTATAATGTCGCTATCCGGAACCGGCTCATCGAGTTCATTCATTAACGTGCGGAACAAATCCCTATCTTCCGCTTGTTGGATGGCAGAAAGTTTCGTGCCCAGAATCTGGACGTTGCATTCTTCCAATATCCCCGCATTGGCCAATTCCACGGCCATATTCAATCCCGTCTGTCCGCCCAAAGTCGGAAGCAAGGCATCCGGACGCTCTTTGCGGATGATTTTACTAACAAATTCCAGGGTGATCGGTTCGATATAAACCGCATCAGCCATTTCACTGTCGGTCATGATCGTCGCGGGGTTTGAGTTGATCAGAATTACCCGGTAGCCCTCTTCTTTTAATGCGATGCATGCTTGAGTTCCTGCATAATCGAACTCAGCGGCCTGGCCGATTACGATTGGACCAGAACCAATAACTAAGATGCTTTTTATATCTGTGCGTTTTGGCATGTTTCTTCCCCCTTTGTAGTGGCAACTTCAATGTTCCGTAAAAATTCATCGAAAAGATAATTGGCGTCTTCCGGTCCTGGTGACGCCTCCGGATGGTACTGAACCGTAAAGGCCGGGTAATGTTTATGGCGTAAACCTTCGATGGTATCATCATTCAAGGCAGTATGTGTAACGGTAAGGTCGGTATTTTCGATTGAATCCGTTTCGACTGTGTAACCGTGATTTTGCGAAGTAATGGACACTTTTCCCGTACGAAGATCCTTTACTGGATGGTTGGATCCGCGATGACCGAATTTTAGTTTGTCTGTATCTGCCCCGTTTGCAAGCGCGAACAGCTGATGGCCCAGGCAAATTCCGAATAGTGGGACTTCTTTCTGGATTGTCCGAATCATTTCTAACGTTTCCCGAACGCTTTTTGGGTCTCCAGGTCCATTGGACAGCATCACTCCATCCGGATGATAGTTCATGATCTCCTGTGCCGTGATGTTATAAGGAACGACCACGACGTCACACCCACGTTTCGTCAACTCTCGTAAAATACCATGCTTCATTCCGTAATCGACTAGAACCACTCGCGGTCCCCTACCTGGACTTGAGTAGGCCGTTTTAGTAGATACCTGTTTCACTTGAGTGGTCGGGAGTACCGTTGCTTTAAGCTGGGCAATAACCTCATCGGCCTTCTTATTCATATTACAGAGCGCCCCTTTAAGAGCACCTGTCTTTCTGATGATCCTTGTCAGCTTTCTCGTGTCAATCCCGGAGATTCCAGGGATATTCTTCATTTTCAAATAGTCATCAAGTGATAATTGGTTGCGCCAGTTAGAAGGAAATTCTGCAGTTTCCTTCACGACGAATCCCGCTATGGCTGGATTGATCGATTCAAAATCGTCTCGGTTTATTCCATAGTTCCCAATTAGCGGATATGTCAAAGTAACAATTTGACCACAATAAGATGGATCAGATAAAATTTCTTGATAGCCTGTCATCCCTGTGTTAAATACGACTTCCCCGATTTTCTCCACGTCTCCACCGAATGCTTCGCCAATGAAAACCGTACCATCTTCTAAAATAAGCTGTCTTTTCATCCCTGAACACGTCCTTTTTCCCAAGCTAACTTTCCTTCTGAAATCGTCATGACCGGCCACCCCTGACATTTCTTGTCATGGAAAGGTGTATTTTTTCCCTTTGAAGCGAATTCTTCTTTATTGATCGCCTGTTTTGCATTCAAATCGATTAACGTGATATCCGCCACAGCTCCTTCTTTTAGCTGGCCGAATGGAAGCGAGAAGCAATCAGCTGGTTTGATGGTCAGGAAGTCTACCAACTGTTTCAGAGTGATGATTTCTTTTTTGACCAGTTCCGTATAAAGCAGTGGGAAGGCCGTTTCTAGACCTACAATTCCGAATGGAGCAAGCTGCATGCTTTGCTCTTTTTCCTCAACGCTATGAGGGGCATGGTCTGTTGCGATAAAATCGATGGTTCCATCAAGCAAGCCTTCGATTAAAGCATCACGATCTTCGCGTCCCCTTAAAGGAGGGTTCATTTTATAATTCGTATCAAGCCCTGGTATATCATCTTCTGAAAGTAATAGATGATGTGGGGTCACTTCCGCAGTGACTTTGATACCGGCACGTTTAGCGTCTCTTACGGTTCTTACCGATTCTTTCGTTGATATATGGCAGACGTGGTAATGGCAGCCTGCCGCTTCCGCAAGCAATATGTCACGGGCAATATGTACAGCTTCGCATACAGAAGGAATTCCATTGATTCCATTTTCTTTGGAGAATCTCCCCTCATGAACGGAGCCTTTATTGATTAAGCTATTATCTTCACAATGGGCGACCACAGCCATATCAATGGCAGCTGCCCGCTTCATCGCTTCAAGCATCATTCCTGCCTCTTGAATGCCAACACCATCATCCGTAAAGGCGAATGCCCCTGTCTTCTTCAGTGCTGAAAAATCAGTCAGCTCCTTGCCAGCTTCTCTAATCGTGATCGAAGCATAGGGCAACACGCGAACATGTGCCGTTTCTTCAATTTTTTTATTCAACGCCCCAAGGTGCTCCACAGTATCAGGTACAGGTCTTGTATTGGGCATGGCTGCTACTGTCGTAAAGCCACCTCTGGCCGCCGCCAAGGTTCCCGTTTCAATGGTTTCTTTATGTTCTCCCCCCGGCTCACGTAAATGTACATGTAGATCTATGAATCCTGCTGTAACAAGCAGCCCATCAGCATCTACTACTTTACTATCTTCCGTAGCCAGGTTCTCCCCTATTTTCGTGATGAACCTTCCCTCTATTTCTATATCTGCTTTCTTGAATTGATTTTGATTATCTAGCAATACTCCATTTTTGATGACAGTTTTCATGAGTGTTTCCTCCCTTATTTTTTTCAAGCACATTTTTTAACACAGCCATTCTGATAAAAACGCCATTTTGCATTTGTTTGAAGATTCTTGAGCGGCTGCATTCGACCAAATCACTGTCAATCTCAACTCCGCGGTTAATGGGGGCTGGATGCATGATGATGGCACATGGTTTCATCGTTTTTTCACGAATCTTATTCAAGCCAAACCTTTTCAAATACTCCCCATTTTCCACGTCATATTTATCACTATGCCTTTCATGTTGGATTCGGAGCAACATGACCACATCCGCTGTCGCTACAGCTTGATCGATACCTTCGTATTTCGCCAATCCATTGTTTACGTCAAACCATTCGGGAGGACCTGAGAATACAACTTCTGCACCTAGGCGGGTGAGTGCGTCTGCATTGGATTTAGCCACACGGCTATGCCTCACATCTCCAATAATCGAAATTTTCAGACCTTTAAAACTAGTAAACTCTTGCTTTATCGTCAATAAATCGAGCAGAGACTGTGTCGGATGATTTCCGCAACCATCACCCGCATTGATGATGGGGATATGTAATTTGCCTCTCAACTCATCAAAATAGTTGTCCTGCTCATGACGGATGATGAGAGCTTTGACTCCAATCGATTCAAATGTTTTCGCTGTGTCGTATAAGGTTTCTCCTTTTAACACGGATGATGTCCCCGCATCAAAAGGAATGACCTCAAGTCCTAATTTCCTTTCAGCCATTTCAAAACTTGATTTGGTTCGCGTGCTTGGCTCAAAGAACAGATTGGCGACCATCGTCTGCTGCATAGGCATCCAGTTCGTTCCATTGGCAAACCCCTCTGCCTCGTATAAGATCGTTTCGATTTCAGTTAAAGATAGCTCATTCATCGTCAATAATTTTTTCATCATTCCTGCTCCTTTCACAATCTTTTTTTGTGATGCGGGGCATAAAAAAAGCCCCGTCATTTAAGGACAGGGTGAAGGTCATAAAGACTTGGAGTACTCGGGAAATTCCCCCTTTCCTTTCCTCTTCCGTCTTTACTGCAACACCCTTCTAAGTCTCTCTGGACTTCTTTTAAAAGGTGATTTATTTAATGTTTATTTTTCAAAGATGTTTCCGGTCACTTTTTCTCTGTCCGGCAATACCAAGTTAAGTACAATCCCCACTATTGCTGATAGCGCCATTCCGGATAAAGAAACATTTGCGGATAATTGTACGAATGCTCCACCAATCCCAATTACTAAGATGACCGAAGCAATCATCAAATTACGTTTTTTATCAAAATCCACTTTATTATCAATCAACATCCTTAAACCGCTTGAAGCGATGATACCAAAGAGAAGAATGGAAATCCCCCCCATGACGGCCGTTGGTATTGATCCGATCACCGCTGAAATCTTCCCGTTGAAACCGAAGATCATAGCAGTCAAAGCCGCACCACCGATGATGTAGACGCTAAATGCCTTTGTCATCGTCAGGACCCCGATATTTTCTCCATACGATGTAAGTGGTGGTCCCCCGATAATGGAACCAATCATGATGCCTGCGCCGTCACCAAGGATGGATCGATGTAAACCCGGCTTTTCCAAAAAGTTTCTACCTACCACTTTACTTAATACCATTTGGTGTCCGATATGTTCAGATAAGGTGACGATGGCGACCGGGACCATGATGGCGATGACTTCCCATGAAAAGGTGGGTGTATAGGTTATACCAGGAATCATGAATTCCGGCATTTCCCACCATTTTGCCGTTTCAATCGGTCCATAATCGATAATGCCTGCAATTGCCGAGCAGCCATATCCGACTATGATCCCCATCAATATTGGAATCAGGTTAAGAAAGCCTTTAAAAAATACGTTACAGATAATCGTAGCTGCCAAGGTGATGAGTGCTATGATGATGTAAGTAACGCTGTACTTGTCTTGCGGATCATACATGGCCATGTCAACTGCTGTCCCAGCGAGGCTCAGCCCGATTACTATGATGACGGGACCGACGACCACCGGTGGCAATAGAACCATCAACCAGCGTAAACCGACTTTATGAATGACCAACGCCACTATTCCATATATGAGTCCTGCTACAAAACAGCCGATCATGGCCGCTTCCGGTCCACCAAGTGACTTGGCCGCGATTATGGGTGCTATGAAAGCAAATGATGAACCAAGATAAGCAGGGATTTGGCCTCTAGTAATCAATAAGTATGATAATGTCCCTACCCCACTGGAAACCAATGCTACTGCAGGGCTCAGACCGACCAGGAATGGCACTAGCACCGTTGAACCAAACATCGCAAACAGGTGCTGGATGCTTAATGTCACCCATTGACCAAACCTTGGTACGTCTTCCACGTCGAGGATGATGTCTTTTCTTTCGTCTTCCATTTCTTTTCCCCCTATGAACATTGCATCTAAGCCACAAAAAAAAACCTCTTTGCAGCATATACAAAGAGGGTTTCACGGATGGGCCTGCCCTATACCTGTCAGGCTAAGGTCCCTTTCCATTTCACTCCCTTTGCCGGCCTCTCTGGACCGTTTTTAAAAGGGCAATATTTAATTTATCATTTCGCTAGTATGGTGACTTGATCGAGCTCGTCAACTTCCGTTAAAGTGACCGTAATCTTCTCGGATTGTGAAGTTGGAATATTTTTACCGACATAATCGGCACGGATTGGAAGTTCCCTATGGCCTCTATCAACTAATACAGCAAGTTGGATTTGCGAAGGTCTTCCCATATCCACCAAAGCATCCATAGCAGCTCTTACGGTTCTTCCCGTAAATAGTACATCGTCCACTAAGATGATTTTCTTATCAGTTATTGGGACCGGAATGTCCGAGCCTTTTACAACCGGTTCACCATCGTTCGTCTTTTTCGATAAATCATCACGATAAAGCGTTATGTCTAATTCACCTAATTGAATTACTTTATTTTCTATTTCACCGATGCGCTTGGCAAGTCGATCAGCAAGGAAGATCCCCCGGGTCCTAATCCCGATTAAGACACAATCCTCAATCCCTTTATTCTTTTCAATAATCTCATGTGCAATTCTCGTCAAGGCTCTGCTGATGGCCTTTTCATCGAGCACGATTGCTTTCTCATTCAAATGGACCACCTCAATTTCTTTTGAACTGTGAGAGCTCTCCTTCAACAAAAAATCCTCACACCAAGAAGGTGTGAGGATTTTTCTACAAAAGGGTATATGTTCCCCTTTTGCTATCCGTTTCCTTCTCAGTCTCTCTGGACTGTGTTAAAGGTTCTCATTAAGTTAATATAATACTATCTCATAAAAATAGTCTTGTCAAATACTACTTCTACGTAGTTGTTCGATTAGCTCCGTAAATTCTTTAGGAGCTGGCGCTTCAAACTCCATATATTCATTCGTCCGTGGATGAACAAAACCAAGAAGACCTGCGTGTAACGCTTGTCCGTCCAATTTCAACGTCTTTTTAGGACCATATTTAGGATCTCCTGCAAGAGGGAATCCAATATATTTCATATGAACACGGATTTGATGGGTCCGTCCTGTTTCAAGCTGACACTCTACTAATGTAAACGCGGTGAAACGTTCAACCACACGGAAATGAGTTACCGCATTTTTAGAGTTTGAATCCGTAACCGTCATGCTCTGACGGTCTTTTTTATCACGGCCTATCGGGGCATCAACCGTTCCGAAATCATGGGGAATCACTCCATGGACCACAGCTTGATACTTACGGGTTACTGTTTTATCAACAAGTTGCTGAACAAGTTTCTCGTGTGCCATGTCATTTTTCGCAACCATCAATAAACCTGATGTATCCTTATCAATACGGTGGACAATACCTGGACGCATAACGCCATTGATTCCAGAAAGATCCTTACAATGGGCCATCAACCCATTAACAAGAGTACCTGTTACATGCCCCGGTGCAGGGTGGACAACCATACCACTCGGTTTATTGACAACCAGTACGTCTTCATCTTCGTAATAGATATCCAAATCCATTTCTTCAGCGACTGCATCCAACTCCACAAGTTCCGGAATCAGCACTTCAATTTCGTCACCTATGCTACATTTATAATTGGACTTAATGGCAGCCCCGTTCACTAACACATGATCATCTTTGATCCATTGTGCAACTTGAGTGCGTGACCATTCCTCATTTAAAGTAGATAGAGCCTTGTCAATCCTTGTACCTTTTAGTGTTTCGTCGATGCTGTATAGCTTTTTATCCATTATCTTTCTCCTTAGCGTTTTTTTCTTCCAAGAACATGTGAATCACGAGCAGCACGACACCAATCGAAAGGGCGGCATCGGCAATATTAAATACCGGGAAACTATAGCTGAAAATATAAGTATGGACAAAGTCGACTACTTCCTGGCGAGCAACACGGTCAATGAAGTTTCCTATTGCCCCACCTAGCATAAGACCTAGGGAAACTCCAAGCAGACGGCTGTTCTTCGCCATTTTCTGAATATAATAGACGACTCCAATAATGACAGCGATGGTGATGATGTAGAAAAACCACATTTGACCTTGTAGAATTCCCCATGCTGCCCCACGGTTACGATGCGAGGTAATATATAGAAGGTTTTCAATAATTTCAATGCTTTCTCCGTACTCCATTTTTTTCACAATCATCCATTTTGTCAGCTGATCGAAAGCTATGACCAAAAGGGCAATTAAGTAATAAAACACATTTCTTCCCCCAAACTAATCAAATCTTCACTTTTGAATTGTAGCATAAACTAGAAATAATGACTAATACCAAAAGCATTACATCTAGCAGTTGGTGAAGAATATTAGAATAGAAAGGAACTTTATTCCGGTCTTTATTCAAATGCGCTCTCATTTCAAATAAAAAACCGGCTCCCATATTAACTGGGAACCGGTCGTTCTAAAATGATTAATTCGTATAATGCTCTTTCACGACTGTTGCACAGCGTGGGCAAAGTGTTGGATGTTCTTCCACTTGACCTACATCTTGAGAAATATTCCAGCAACGTTCACAAGTTTCTCCTTCTGCTTTAGTTACCAGGATGGCCATATCCTCAAGTTTAACAGCTTCGGATGGGGCACTGGCCACATCGCCCGCGATATCAAATTCGGATACGATGAATAACTGTTCAAAGCTCTCCTCGATACTATCAAGAAGATTCCTTGTCTCTTCGTTTACATAAACGGTCACTTTTGCGTTCAGTGATTTCCCGATTACTTTTTGGTTACGTGCTTCTTCCAATGCTTTCAGGACATTATCACGAACATGCATGAATGCCGTCCATTTTTCCTCAATCGCTTCGGCATTATCCACAGAGATTTCCTCAGGCATCAATGTCAACTGTACACTCTCTTCCGTTACACCCGGAATGAACGTCCATACTTCATCCGCAGTATGAGACAGGATTGGAGACACTAATTTCGTTAAGCTGATTAAGGACTCATAAAGGACAGTTTGGATTGCTAAACGGTCTTTCCCGTTTGGCGCTTCACAATAAAGAATGTCTTTAGCATAATCAAGATAGAACGAACTTAAATCCTGCGTACAGAAATTGTTGACCATATTATAAATGGTAGCAAATTCATAATTTTCATAGCCTTGTTTTGATTGAGTGATCAGCTTATTCAATCTTACTAGCATATATTGATCCACTTCACGCAAATCTTCTACCGCCACTTTATCCGTTTCCGGATTAAAGCCATCCAGATTTCCTAGTAGGAAGCGGAATGTATTACGGATTTTACGATACACTTCGGAAACCTGTTTTAAGATAGGATCTGAAACCCGAACGTCAGATTGATAATCAACAGAAGCAACCCAAAGACGTAAAATATCAGCACCAAGCTGGTTCATAACTTTAGATGGAAGGACCACGTTACCAATAGATTTACTCATTTTACGTCCTTCGCCGTCTAATGCGAACCCATGGCTAAGTACACCTTTATATGGTGCTTTTCCTGTCACGGCAACACCTGTTGAAAGTGATGAGTTGAACCAACCGCGATATTGATCGGACCCTTCAAGATAAAGGTCAGCCGGACGTTGAAGTTCTTCTCTTTCTTCAAGAACCGCTTGATGGGAAGAACCGGAGTCGAACCATACATCCATGATATCCGTTTCTTTAGTGAAGATACCGTTTGGACTTCCTTCATGTGTAAAGCCTTGTGGTAGAAGATCTTTTGCTTCTTTTTCAAACCAGATATTTGAACCGTGCTCACGGAATAATTCTGAAATATGATTGATTGTTTCGTCCGTGATGATTGGTTCGCCATTTTCTGCGTAAAATACTGGAATTGGCACACCCCATGCACGTTGTCGGGAGATACACCAATCTCCTCGGTCACGGACCATATTGAATAGGCGTGTTTCACCCCATGCCGGTACCCATTTCGTTTCTTCGACTGCCTTCAGCAAATCATCACGGAAGTCCTTGATTGAAGCGAACCACTGTGCAGTTGCACGGAAGATCGTCGGCTTCTTCGTCCGCCAGTCATGTGGGAATGAATGTGTGATGAATGTAAGATTCAACAGGGCTCCCACTTCAGTTAATTTTTCGGAAATCGCTTTATTTGCTTTATCATAGAATAATCCAGCAAACTCCCCTGCTTCTTCAGTCATGACACCTTTTTCATCGACTGGGCAAAGAACATCCAAGCCATATTTCTGACCGATGATAAAGTCATCTTCCCCGTGTCCTGGAGCTGTATGAACACAACCTGTTCCAGCTTCAGTCGTTACATGCTCACCTAACATCACTAGTGATTCACGATCATATAGAGGATGTTTCGCTACAGCACGATCCAACTCACTGCCTTTTACCGTTTTCTCGATAGTTGGGTTTTCCCATCCAAGCGTTTCTTTAACAGATTCCAATAAGGCTTCTGCCACTAAGTATTTTTCATTTTCCACTGCAACGACCACATAATTCAATTGTGGATGTAGGGAAATTCCAAGGTTGGCCGGAATCGTCCATGGTGTTGTCGTCCAAATGATGATTTTTACACCTTCATCAATGACACCTTTACCATCAGTCACTTCAAATGCTACATAGATTGAAGCCGAACGTTTATCTTGGTATTCAATCTCCGCTTCAGCAAGAGCCGATTCACTCGAAGGGGACCAGTAAACAGGTTTCTTCCCTTTATAGATATAGCCTTTTTTCGCCATTTCACCAAAAACCTTGATCTGTTGTGCTTCATATTCAGGCTTTAACGTAATATAAGGATTATCCCAATCCCCGCGAACACCAATCCGCTTGAATTGCTCACGTTGATTGTTAATCTGTACGTATGCATATTCTTCACATAGCTTTCTGAATTCAGCGACGCTCATTTCTTTACGGTTCACGCCTTTTTTAGTCAAAGCCGTTTCAATTGGGAGACCGTGCGTATCCCAGCCTGGAACATACGGTGCATGGTAACCGCTCATGGACTTAAAACGGACGATGAAATCTTTTAAAACTTTATTCAAGGCATGACCCATATGGATATCACCGTTTGCATATGGAGGTCCATCATGTAAAATGAATAACGGTCGCCCTTCAGTGTGCTCTTGCACTTTTTTATAGATGTCCATCTCTTTCCACTTTTCCTGAATTTCAGGCTCGCGCTTCGGAAGGTTGCCCCTCATTGGAAATTCAGTTTTAGGCATTAATAAAGTATCTTTATATTCCATTATAAAATTCCTCCATCCATCTATCCATAACTTCATTTGAGTTGATTGACCCGATTCGCAGACAAAATAAAAAGCCTTCTCATCCCTGAAAAAGGGACGAGAAAGCTTTGCTTCCCGCGGTACCACCCTGGTTAGAAAGATTCACAAAACGGCTGAATCCTTTCCTCTCGAGCATTCGTAACGTGAATGATACGCATCGTTTACTTGCTGCATAAGCAGGTTCAATTCAGAACTCAAGGGTGATGTTCAATTCCTTCTCTTATCCCGGGCTTACACCGTCCCCGGGTCGCTACATATAAGGATATGAGGAATTTACTGTCCCTGTCATCGTCTAATGTCATCATGAATAGTATTGTTAAAAAATTATATGCGAAAAAAGTGCTTGAAGTCAAGGAAACGTTTAATTTTCCTCATCTACTCCATCATTTAATTCTATTTCAGATGCATCCACTTCGTATTCAAGCAGATGATCCCAGTCGTCATTATCCAACAAATCGAGCTGTGCTCCGACAAGCATTTTAAAGCGAGTACGGAAAACCTTCGATTGTTTTTTCAAGTCTTCTATATCCATCGCTATTTTTCTTGCTTTCACAAGCGACTCATTGACAATCCGGTCAGCATTCTTTTCTGCTTCCTTGATGATCAGTTTGGCTTCTTTTTGGGCATTGCGCTTTAATTCTTCTGCAGCTTCCTGCGCGACAATGATAGACTTATTAAGCGTGCCCTCGATAGTCGTGAAATGACCTAAACGATCGAACGTCTCGTTCAATTTTTCTTCCATTTCTTTCTTTTCTCTTAGAATCAATTCATAATCTTTAATGACTTGGTCTAGAAATTCGTTAACCTCATCTTCATCATACCCTCGAAATACTTTACTAAATTCCTTGTTATGTATATCTATCGGGGTTAAGGGCATTGTTGCACCTCCAGAACAATTTCTACTCTATTACATTAAAACTCTATATTCGACAAAAAATATGTGAATCCTGCTAACAACTAAATTATTTTTTCCTACCTAATGAGATTCTCCACTTATCCTTTTTCGTTTTCCCATCGATTGAAGTGATTTTACATCGACCGAAACCCCTGATGGATAGAGTATCCCCCTCACGGCATTCTTCAGAAACGCTCTCCGTTTGCTTGAAATTAACCTTGGTTTTCCCCGACGATATCAACGTCTGGGCTTTTTGCCGGGAAATATTCAAAACAGCCGAAAGTACGCTATCAAGCCTTAATGAGCTAACGGTACTGACCTGCTCTTCCCAGTTGTCCTTCACCACAAGGATATCCTCAATCGGAATCCTTTTAATGGTTACGGAAGCATTGCCTATCTTATCCAGGTTTCCCGTAAGGTATGAATCCATTTCCCCTGTTGCAATAAATTGGACTTGCTCCTCTGTCACTATAATATCACCGAATTTTTCACGTTTTACCCCCAGTGACATCAAGGTTCCAAGTATTTGCCTGTGTTCAAGTGTAACAAATTTTTTTGGATAGGAGATATCATATAAGGAGATATTGAAATCAGATGATTCAGGAGAGTAGTAATCAGGATAAATGAGGGCACGTTTCCGTTCAACGAAATCACTCCCGCCGTGAAATTGCAGTAGCACATCCTGTTTGTTTCCTAATAGGGATGTGAGGATTTCCTGCTGACGCGGATCCAGAAAGTCAGAAAGTTTAGGAGCATAAGAATCTCTAACCTGGTCAATCCAATTCATTGCCTGGTCGATAAATTCCTTTTCCTCCGGCCTGAAATGTTGATATATACTCATGTAGAATGCATGCTCCTTACATATGGATAAATGGTTGTACACAAGAATGAATCGTAACTTACACCTTCGTTACTACTACACAGCCAAGAATTCACCTAGCTGTGTAGTTACTGGCCATTCTATTATTTTACGTCTTTAGTATGAACTACAAATCATCCGAATAAGCTTTGTAGATAAAAAATCCCATAATTCTTCGCAAAATTTAAAACCAACAAGGCTACAAGTGGTGATATGTCGATCATGCCGAGTGGTGGGATGAATTTTCTGAACGGTTCTAAATATGGTTCGCAAATTTTTACCAGGAATTGGCCAATCGATGTTTCCCGGGCATTAGGGAACCAAGACATTAATATGTAAACAATTAATGCCATTGAATAAATTTCAACTAAATAATATAAACCTTGAAGCACTAGAGCCATTAACCATTACCACCTCGCTTCTTCGTACTCCTTATCCACTTCAAAACCGGTAATATTACCGGAAACATCAACGTTATCCGGAGTACACAAGAATATGTCTGTACCGATTTTTTGGATATCCCCACTGATTGCATATACAGTGCCGCTTAAAAAGTCGATAATCCGCTTTCCTTGGTCATGCGGGATTCGCTGAAGATTTACAACGACTGCACGACGGTTTTTCAAATGGTCAGCGACATCCTGAGCTTCTGCATAAGCACGAGGCTCCAATAATACTACTTTAGAAGATTTTTGCACGCTTTGCAAACTTACTATATTTTGATTTGGATTATTTCCTGTAGAAGCAGGTGGGGTCTGCTGTTTTGCAGGCTTTACCGCTTTACGCTCCATCTCCTCTTCCTCCACCACTTCGTCCTTATATTCATACTCATCATCCAGCGCGAAATAGGATTTAAACTTTGATACGAATGACATCTTTTACGTACCTCCTTATAATTCTTCGCCTACCAGTGCAGTACCAATCCGAATCATGGTAGAACCTTCCTCGATGGCAATCATAAAATCATTGGACATCCCCATGGATAATTCCGAGCATGGAGCATGAGTCAATTCCGCTTTTTGAATTTCCAGTTGGAGGTTTTTTAATGTACGGAAGCAACCTCGGAGTACCTGTTCGTCCTCTGTAAAAGGTGCCATTGTCATCAACCCAACGACCTTCACCTTGTCAAAAGCCCCTAGTTCTTTAATAAATTCAAGCGTCGACTCTGGATTCAGACCGTGTTTAGACTCTTCACCAGAAACATTGACCTGCACTAAACAGTTTATCGGCTCTTTTGAACGTTTTTGTATTTCTTCTGCCAACGATATACGATCCAAAGAATGAATATAAGCAACTTTATCAATGACATTCTTAACCTTACGTGTCTGCATGGAACCGATATAATGCCAGTTCGGTGTATCCTTCAACACTTCATATTTATTCAATAAACCTTGATCGCGATTTTCACCTAAATCAGTGACACCGGCTTCCAATGCCTCTTTTGCCCTCTCGATGGAAACATATTTTGTAACCCCGATTAATTTGACATCTTCCCGATGCCTGCCACTATTTTTACACGCTTCATTTATTTTTTCTTCGATGTTTTTTAGATTTTCTGCAACTTTCATCGCTTTTCAAGATCCTCCTTCCAACCAATAAAGCTCATCAACCTACCACTTTTCCCATTATCCCGGCGATGGGAAAAAAATAAATCCTCATCACAGCTTGTACAATATGAAGTCACAGCAATCTGCTCCCTCGGGATTCCAGATTTCTCCATGATCATAGCGTTCAGTTCTTTAAGATCTAGTTGATATTGTCCTTCACTAATTAAATTATAGGGCTTCTCGTCATTTTCTTCCAGCAAATTCCGCACTAAATCTATGACTTTATCATCTACAACATAACATTTCGAACAAATAGAGGGCCCAACTACGGCAAATATTTCTGATGGTTTTATACCTTCATGTATCCACGCCTCTACCATATTGTGCGCAATGCCATTAACGGTTCCCTTCCAGCCGGCATGTGCCACCCCAACCATTCCATGTGTAGGAGCATAAAAATATAAAGGCACACAATCCGCATAACAAAGGGTCAGTAGGACATTTTTATCTCTCGTATAAAAACCGTCTGTCGCCCTAAAACCAGAAGGATAATCAGTGGCGCCTTTCCCACAATCCCGAGTCGTTACTTGCTGGATATGAGTTTCATGAGTCTGCTCGGCCCCTACCCAATGATTAAGCGGAAAAGATAGTTTTTCAGCAAGAATTCGGCGGTTTGCCTGTACATCCCCTATCTTGTCCCCAACATGAAAGCCGGTATTCAATGATATAAAGCAGCCAGAACTGACTCCTCCGTTTTTCGTTGTAAAGCCCGCCACAAGCTGGAGATTTTGTTGTCTCCAGCTATCAACAAGCAAATATTGATCTTCGACTAAAACAAAAGGTTCTTTCATGCTTTCATTCCTCTTTATTTTTAGTTTAGTGTATCATAAATATCCCTCTAATACCCTCTAAAGGTACCCCTATAACCGTTCATCTTTCAGCTCTGTTTGAAATATCGTCTGATGTTCGACAAGGATGACATCCGCCCCAATTTTTTTTATTTTTCGCCAAGGAATCACGATATCTTGCTCCCTCCCAAAAAAGCCCATTAGCCTGGTACTATTCGAAACAATGATTGCTTCAATCATTCCCGTCCCCGTATTGATTTCTAAGTCTGTCATATTCCCCAATTTCTTTCCATCTGCTATATTGACGATATCCTTAATTTGAAATTCAGAAATTCTAGTCACGCCATTCAGCTCCTCCTGAAATGTGTTTCTCCAGATAAAAAACCTTTTTTTATGTATATGACTGGTTTTGTTCAAGAATGAAGGAATCGGGAAATAAAGGTCTTTATGCAGTGGCTTGAGCAAACTAAAAAAAAAGCCGCTACGGCTAGGTTGCTGATTGGCGGGCAAGAGAATCATCCCTTACCCGCTTCAGTCAACTGTCACTCGTGCTCAGCTTTTACTGTTGAATGTTTTTATTCATTTGCTTGATTGCCGCTTTTTCCAAGCGGGAGACTTGAGCTTGTGAAATGCCGATTTCCTCGGCTACCTCCATTTGGGTCTTCCCTTGGAAAAATCGTTTACGAAGGATCATTTTTTCACGGTCATTCAACCGTCTCATCCCTTCGTTTATGGCTATCTCATCAATCCAGGTACTATCCTTATTTTTTTCATCACTTAATTGGTCTAGTACATAAATCGGATCCCCGCCATCATTATAAATCGGTTCGAAAAGGGATACTGGATCTTGGATTGCATCTAACGCGAAAACAATTTCTTCGTGCGGTAATCCTAACACTTTGGCGATTTCTTCAGCTGTGGGCTCACGTAAAGTCTGGCTGATAAGTTTTTCCTTAACCTGCAATGCTTTATAAGCAATGTCCCTTAAAGACCGGGAAACACGTATTGGATTATTATCACGAAGATACCTTCTGATTTCTCCAATAATCATTGGTACAGCATACGTTGAAAACTTTACGTTCTGACCCAAGTCAAAATTATCTATCGATTTCATCAACCCTATACAGCCTACCTGAAATAGATCATCTACATATTCTCCCCGATTGTTAAAGCGTTGAATGACGCTCAAAACGAGTCGAAGATTCCCGTTTACCAGTTTCTCTCTTGCTGAAAGCTCGCCACCTTGCAATTCTTTAAAGAGTTTTCTCATTTCATCATTTTTCAAAACCGGTAATTTCGATGTATCCACACCGCAGATTTCAACCTTGTTACGAGACAAAATTCTTCCCTCCTCACAGGAGTGCTGTACAAAAAACAGTATTTCCGCGGGAGGGAAAAATATGCATAGGGTATTTTTGAAAAATCAAAACATCTCTTCATCCAAGCACAAGAAAGTACGGTCTCAAAAGCTTTATACTCGAAATATTTTTTTACACCATTTTATTAAATTCTTTTCTTAGCCGTTTAATAATTCTTTTCTCCAACCTTGAAATATAGGATTGGGAAATCCCGAGCATATCCGCAACATCCTTTTGCGTCTTTTCTTCTCCGCCAGCAAGTCCAAATCGAAGTTCCATTATTTGTTTTTCCCGATCAGAGAGCTGCGTCAGGGCTTTCGTCAGTAGCTTCCGATCCACATTCGCCTCTAGATCCTTAGTGATGATGTCATCATCAGTCCCCAGAACATCTGAGAGCAGGAGTTCATTTCCATCCCAATCGATATTCAAGGGCTCATCAAAAGAAACTTCCGAACGGATTTTATTATTTCTCCTTAAATACATTAATATTTCATTCTCGATGCATCTCGAAGCATATGTAGCAAGTTTGATTTTTTTCTCGGGATTGAATGTATTGACTGCCTTAATCAAGCCAATGGTCCCAATGCTAATTAAATCTTCGATATTGATTCCCGTATTCTCAAATTTCCTTGCAATATAGACGACAAGCCTTAGATTCCTCTCGATTAAGATAGAGCGGGCAGCTTCATCGCCTTTTGGTAACTTATTGATCAATATTGCCTCTTCTTCTTTTGAAAGTGGGGGCGGGAGCGCCTCACTTCCTCCTATATAAAATATTTCGTCCGTCTTCAATCCGAGCTTGAACAAGAGTTTGTACCAAAAATAGGTGAGCCGAAGAATAAATTTCTTCAAAATAATTCTCCCTTCTAAAATAGACGAATTGTGGAGCCAAATTGAAAGAGCAAAATGTTATGAGGCATTTTTCACCGGAATCCCGGTTAACATTTTTGGATGGACGATAGATTGATAGCTATTGTCCGCAGAAAGTTGTTGAAAGGTAAACGACACAAGGCCCTGCTTGACTTGATACTCGTTTTCCCCTTGGGATATTTTAATGAAGTCCGGCTTGATGGCCGTTAGCAATTGATGTTCATGCCCCACCACTTTATATGGAATTACGCGCATACGGCCCGTCCATGTATATTCAGGCTGTTCTTCCTGTCGGACCAGGATGTCCGGATTCTTGAACAATTCAACCATATCCGAAGGGATTCCAGCTTCATCTCCAGAAAGTGAAATGATCATAACAGGCGAACGGGTTATTGGATCATATAATTGATTCCCACTGTCCACAAGCCCCTGAAAAGTCCCTTCAAACTCTGATACTTTCACCGTGACTGACACCAGTTGCTCATGCGTTAGTTTTGTCATCTCCATTTCTTCTAGAGTACGCTTGGAAAATTGCCAGGCAAGCGGGAAGCCAACCATCACAAAAATCCAGCTGACGGGGTCACCAAAACGATTGATTCCGGCATATTGACCAGGGTTTTTGGAAACGATTTGATATTCGAATAGATAGTGAAGGCCAAGGAGGATCCCACCTGATAAAAACGTGACAAAGTATAAAGTGGCTAATGACTTCAGGAAAAGGTTGAATCTGATGAACCCAAAGGTGGCCAGGACCATAAAAAGAGAAAATGCGATTTTCATATAAAATTGGTCAGCCATTGCGTAAAAAGGGGTAAATGCCAATACGATGATTAGAGAACCTATCAGCCCGCCGGCACAAACCCGCCAAAGGGCGACCCGCCGTTTGAGAATGATTGCAGTCCAATATAAGAGGAGGCAGTCAAATAACCAATTCAATAACCAAATCACATCTAAATATAAGGTCAAACACTCACCCCTCCTTTTAGAATCTAACCTTCCACTAGCAAAAAGTATAACGCACCTGATAATAGAAAGTGTGTCACTTTTTGTACAGGAAACTTAAGAGTTTTTCAGTCTTTTTTAGCCTTTTTGTAGAAAAACAGCTATTGATTTTTTCAAGACTGCTTCATACCAGTTACGCTCCCTCATTTAAAGCTGTCGATTTATGGGTTGTAGAAGATAGAATTTCTTTCAGCTTCTCTTCTCAGAGTTCCATTGTTATAAAGGACCATCTCCAAATTCAAGTTGGAAATCCATTATCCATTCCAGCCGCCTTTACGTCCTTTCATGAATTTTATGGATCAGGGCATAGCCCAACGGTTCAAACAGGTGGAGAGCAGCTCTTAGGGCCTTAAAAGTCCATATGGCGATTAACCAGTAATAATCAATCGAAACATCTTTCCGAAAAAAGCAAAAAAAGGGCCGCTCCCATAGGGAACGACCTTTTCTCTTTCAGATTAACGCCTTCTATTACGATTGCGTAGGAAGGTTGGAATATCCAAAGCTTCCTCACCTTGTCCTTGATTATTATTCCTTGTAGGCTGTTCGTTCACTTCTTCTCTCTTCACTTCACGATTTACACTAGGTGTAGGCGCTTGTGTTTGAGGTCTCGTTTGCTGTTGTTGCTGTCCAAGTGTAGAACGACCCGGAGCTCGCATGGACGTTTCAGCTTCGGTAAATCCCGTCGCAATAACTGTAACAACAATTTCGTCCTTTAAGTTTTCATTGATGACAGAACCGAAAATCATATTTACCTCTTGATCAGAAGCGGTGGCCACAATATCGGCTGCCTCTTGGACCTCGAATAAACTTAGGTTCGTTCCACCAGTAATATTCAATAGAACCCCTTGAGCCCCATCGATGGACGTTTCAAGCAACGGACTGGAGATCGCTTTTTTAGCTGCTTCAGCGGCGCGGTTTTCTCCAGAGGAGATCCCGATACCCATCAGGGCCGATCCACGATTTGACATGATGGTCTTAACATCGGCAAAATCCAAATTAATAAGACCAGGAACAGCGATCAAATCTGAAATCCCCTGTACCCCTTGACGAAGGACATTATCCGCTTCACGGAATGCTTCAAGCATAGGTGTGCTTTTATCAACAATTTCAAGAAGTCGGTCATTCGGAATGACGATAAGCGTATCGACCGATTCTTTCATGGAGGCAATGCCACCTTGCGCCTGGGTTGCACGTTTGCGTCCTTCAAACGTGAAAGGACGTGTAACGACACCAACTGTCAGTGCACCAAGATCTTTAGCAATACCCGCGATAACTGGGGCAGCACCCGTACCAGTTCCGCCGCCCATTCCAGCCGTTACGAAAACCATATCAGCGCCTTTTAGCGCTTCTTCGATTTGTTCTTTACTTTCTTCTGCCGCTTTTTTACCTACCTCAGGATTCGCACCAGCACCCAATCCTCTAGTAAGCTTACCGCCGATTTGCATTTTAACTTCTGCTTTTGATAAATTAAGTGCCTGCGCATCAGTATTGACAGAAATAAATTCGACACCTTGTACACCATGTTCGATCATTCTGTTTACCGCATTGTTACCGCCGCCGCCAACACCTATAACCTTTATCGTTGCTAATTGTTCTAAATTAGAATCAAACTCCAACATGACAATCCTCCTATTTTGACGAAATTCCCGATTTTTTGTTTTTATTCAAAAAAGTAACCCAAGATTTTTTTGAATTTCGATTCACCTTTTTCACCTTGTTTTTTAGCCGTGTTCTCTTTATGTTTCTGAGAGGACTTCTGGCTCCGCTGGTCATTATTCTCTTGTGCCTGACCAGCTGGTACAGGAGTTTTATTTGTGGTGTTCTTTTGCATTCTCTCTTTCTTGCACGCATGTTTAATTAGACCGACAGCTGTCGTATATTGCGGTTCTCTGACACCAATATAATTTGGTTCGGCTGTCCTGACACGATTTTGGAATACATACTGAGCAAGTTCCAGTACTCCTGGCATCTTAACGGCCCCACCGGTCAATACGAACCCTCCCGGTACTTCCTGAAAACCAAGTCTTCTCAAATCATCTTGTATTAACTCGAAAATTTCGGTCAACCTCGCCTCAATTATATCTGAGAGCATCAGCTGGTTACATGGTTGTTGCTGGTCGCTGCCGATGATTGGTATCTGGAATACTTCGTCTTCTGACGCATCATCATAAAAGGCATGGCCATGCTTAATTTTAATTTTTTCAGCTTCCTCCATGGTAGTCCTTAGTACAATGGAGAGATCCTTTGTAAGCGTCTCCCCGCCTATAGGAATCACGGAAGTATATTGTAGATAGCCTTGCTCGAAAATCGCTAGAGTGGTAGAACCTCCCCCAATATCGACAAGCGCTACTCCAAGTTCCTTTTCATCCTTCGATAAAACCAGCCCACCTGCTGCCAATGGCTGAAGGGCAATATCCGTTATTTCTAACCCTGCTCGTTCCACACACCGCAAGGAATTATGTAAAATTGTCCGCAGACCTGTTATTAATATGCCTCTCATTTCCAGACGGACGCCAATCATGCCCCTTGGATCGCTAATTTCATCCAACTCATCAACTTTATAATGAATCGGCACCACATCGATAATTTCCCGGTCCGATGGTATGGTAATTAACTCAGCGGCTTCTCTAACACGGAATACATCGTGTTCATTAATCTCTTTATTTTCACTAGATACGGCTACTACCCCATGGCAAGGCTGAAGCGTTACGTGGTTCCCGCTGATACCGACGATCACTTTTTTGATTTCCATTCCTATCATTCGTTCAGCTTGCTCTACGGCCTTTTGAATGGATTGGACTGTTTCATCTATATCGACGATGGAGCCTTTCTTTAGCCCTTCTGATTTTACATTTCCTACGCCTATGATATTTAATGTGTCATTGACCATTTCCCCAATGATTACTTTTACACTGGATGTACCGATGTCAAGACTTACGTAGATTTCGTTGCTGTTCATTCCATGGCACCTCCTTCAGTTTATACATATATTAGTAGAATAGCATTATCCTATCAAAAGACCTATTCATTTTAGAATAACAGACCTAATTACAACTCGCTAATATTATAATAAAGTGTCATCTCGTATTATTAAGAGAAAACTCGTAGGTTTACAATCTTTATAATAGTTATCGTTCGTCTCTTGGTATCTAAATGTCTTACCTAAACTTAATACTGACTTAATCTATTCGGCATTTATACCGCAATTCCCTCTAATAATATAGATTTTTTCCATTTTTTTCAGAAAAAAATCTCTTATCCAACTGTGCCCTTTGAATTTCACCCGTATTTTGAAAGTTTCACACGTAAATACAAAGATTCCAGCTAAATACAAGTCTACACCAAGATGTACACCTAGAAAAGTCAAACTTGCAGATAAAACTATTATTAAATAAGAATACAACGGCCAATACCACATCTTCACGGGAAGTTTGAAACGTCCCCGCAACTCCCCACATTAAAAATTCCGCATGCAACAAAGACTACAAAAATGAATATCAGGTCCAACTAAAATCCATGGATTTTAGCACTCAAGAGAATCAACCAGTTGGGGCATGGTCCCCTATCCCATTAAAGGCGGAGAAGGACCCATATATGTATAGTTCTTGGAGTCTCATTTTTACTGGCACTATCAGCAAAATCACTGCAGACCCACATTATCCACTTCCATTTTTAGCTAAAAACGTATTACATTCGGTCATCCTGTACTTGCCTTTTCTATGTTGGTCAAACACTTATTCTTTTCCGAAAATGTACGCTAACTTTAGTTCAATCATTGTTGTTAAAGCAACGGATTCACTCCGGCTCGTCTTCCTTTTGTTCAGACTCATCAAAGGCTTTAAAGTAGGAACCGACCTCTAGATCGATGACTCCCTTTACCTCGGGATCCAATTGGCTGATAATGGATGGATAGTGTATCATTTTCTCAGATAGAGTACGACTTGTCGCACTAACTTCAAATCCATCATTCATGTACATAACAATATGGTATTTATCCGTTTTAGTCGGGTCATGGTGAATCTCGGAAATAGCATTTTGTATGGCCACAGGAAGCTTGTCCAGTTCCTCCAAAAGTAACTTTAATGCTTTACCCTCTTTGAAACCAATTAAAACAGGGGCAAATACTGGATTTTCACCACTCTCTAACTCTTTTAGGATGTCACCGTTTTCCAATATCGGAGCAAATTTACCATTCATGGATAAATAGGCAATTCTAGTATGCTCAGAAACCGTTATTTTAACGGAATTAGGAAAAACAGGTACAACACTGGCACTTTTTATATCCGGATTTTTTTTTATGTTGGCGGCAGTCTCTCCCGTGTCAACTTTCCAGATGCTTCGGTCTTTCTTGATGTTACTTAATTTAATAATTTGCTTAGAAGTAATATACTGGTTTCCCTCTACCTTTATGGACTTCACATAGCTTAGCGGGGATAAAAAATATAATACACAAGCAACCAAAATGAAGAAAAGGGAAAGCAAAAGAACAAGTCGTCTATTTGCTTTGCTCTTTCTAATTTGCTTTAGCTTAGGAATGCGGTCCTCAATGGAAACGATTTTCCCCTTTTCCACCTATTTCACCTCTTCCTAAAATGGATGATTGGTGACACTCACCAAAAAATAAGAAATAGAATTTTTCAAGTAACACATTATACCACAATATTTGGATATAAAGAATGAATATCCTATTGTTTTCTCCCGATGATTTCTACTTCTGTTTCCAATTCAATTTCATACTTGCTATATACCGTATCCTTCGCGTGTTGAATCAGAGCTTCCACGTCTGCCGCACTTCCATTACCAGTGTTGACGATGAAGTTTCCATGCATAGGGGAAATTTGGGCCCCGCCTATCGAATGCCCCTTAAGGCCAGCATCCTCCACTAACCTTCCTGCATGTCTTGGCAGTGGATTCCTGAAAATGCTTCCAGCACATGGCAAGTTATATGGTTGGGTATCTTTACGATAGTTTTTGTTATTCTGCATTCTCTCGACGATTTCACTTCGGTTACCCTCTTCTAATTGAAAGATGGCCTCCAGCACGATACCAGGTTTTTTCTTTTGAAGGAGAGATGTTCGATACGAAAACTCCATTTCCTCCTTAGAAAGCCAAGCCAAGGTTCCATCTTCAAATAGGACATGCACTTGCTTAAGGATGGCACTCATATCCGAATCGTGTGCACCTGCATTCATATACACAGCACCACCAACGGAACCTGGAATTCCACTGGCAAACTCCAGCCCGGCATATCCCTTTTTACTAATCTTCACTGATAAACTTACAAGGGAAACACCAGCTCCAGCCTTCACTTCCGTCCCATTGATTTCAAGATGATCCAGACCTTTACCTAACTTCAGTACCACACCTTCGATTCCATCATCGCTGACAAGGAGGTTTGAACCTCTTCCTATTGCTCTCCATGGCAAATTATTATCTTTGATGACCTTCATCGCTTTTTCAATATTTTCAATGGAGGATGGCTCGATGAATAGATCCGCGGGTCCACCAATTTTCATTGTCGTATGATTAGCAAGTGGCTCATGTTCCAGTATCTTGCCGATTTGCATGTCGGTTAATTGTTGTATCGCTTTATCCATGATTAACCTCCTTGTGCACCTAGATTTTAACATTATAAGTTTCATTTCCCCACCGTAATGAGGCCTCTAATTATGCAATATCAAAAACACTATTTTGTTTAACTTGAAAATGAGCAAGAGTAAGCGCCTCTTCGGTCGAACCCTCTTATACTATAGTCTAAACAAGGCCGTATTGCCAATATTTATTGTAGATATCCCCACATTCCTCTTTGGTAATATTTAAGCACCATTTCATTTTTTTCAAAATCTTCTCATACGGGGCCGGGCAAATCACCGGCAACCATTCCAATCCATCCATTCCACCAAAAAAGAAGCCCGATTTTATGACGGGCTTCCTCTTTAAGAAATGTATATCATCTTGCTTTAAAACCTTGAATACCGACTGATATTCAGCAGTACGCCAATGGCCATCAACATGAGTGTCAGGGAGGAGCCACCATAACTTAATAGCGGCAAGGTGATACCGGTAACCGGCATTAAACCAGTGACCACGCCAATATTGATCATGACTTGAATAGCTACCATTGCAATGATCCCGACCGCTACCAGGCTACCGTATAAGTCTGGCGCACCAAGGGCGATTCGTATCCCACGCCATAGCATGAGAGCGAATAATAAAATCACAAGTGAACCTCCAATGAACCCTAATTCTTCAGATAGTATCGCGAATATAAAGTCGGTTTGCGGTTCTGGTAAATAGAAAAACTTTTGACGACTTTGTCCTAATCCGAGGCCGAACAACCCACCGGGGCCGATTGCATAAAACGACTGGATCATTTGAAATCCACTTCCGAGCGGGTCTTCCCAAGGATCGAGGAAGGAGGTAATCCGTTTTATCCTATATGGGGCCGATAAAATAAGGCCGACAAAACCAGCTACTCCGAGTAGGGCTAGGCCAACAAAATGGCTGATTCTCGCACCTGAAATAAAAATCATCACGATACATGTTCCAACCATCACTGTTCCTGTACCGAGATCAGGCTGTAACATGATAAGCCCAAATGCTAAAAATACAATGCCCAACGATGGCATCATCCCTTTTTTAAAGGAAGTGATCAGTTTTTGTCTTTCCGATAAGAACTTAGCTAAAAAAGCAATCATCGCTAACTTCATGAATTCGGACGGCTGTACGGAGAAAGCTCCCACGCCAATCCAACTCCGGGACCCGTTTCTTGCCATCCCGATACCTGGTACCAAAACGGCCACCAGTAAGATGAAGCAGATAATAATTAGCAATTTGGCCCAAGTACGCCATGTCCAGTAATCGACATTCATGATAAAAAACATGGCTACGACACCTACACAGGCAAACAGCAACTGTCTTTTAGCAAAATAAAAGGAGTCATCGAATTTATAGTCTGCCCAAATTGCACTGGCGCTGTAAACCATAACTAAACCTATTGTCAAAAGGCTTAAGGTGACGATAATGAGAATAAGATCAGGATTGGATTTTTTTAATGGCACGGACATCCACCTCTAGGAAGTTTTTCGAGCCTGTACGAATATAAAACACTACCTGATATGCCACTTTTTTAGCGGCACTTAAGTCAAAAAAAAGCGATAACGGCTCATTATCGCTTTTTTTTCAAGGTGTCAACGTAGAAGCAGGTTCACTTCCTTCTGCGAAAGCTCTTACTTAAGTTTATGCACAGCCTCCATAAACATGTCTCCTCTTTGTTCAAAAGTTTTATATTGATCCCAGCTTGCACAAGCAGGAGAGAGGAGGATGCAGTCGCCTTCATTCGATAAATCAAAAGCAACAGGTACGGCCTTTACTACATTATCGACACGTTTGATATGGGTTATTCCTAATTCTTTAGCTATCCGTTCAATTTTTTCTGCCGTTTCACCAAATGTGATGACCGCTTTGACGTGTTTCATAGCCGGTTTCAACTCGTCGAATTCATTACCTCGGTCCAATCCGCCAGCCAACAAAATAACCGGTTCAGTGAATGAAGTAAGCGCCTTGGATGCTGCAAGGATATTCGTCGCTTTGGAGTCATTATAGAATTTACGTTTTTCAATCGTTGCAACATATTGCAGACGGTGCTCCACACCGCCGAAAGTCGTCAAAACGGTATGAATGGCCTCATTAGACACACCCTTCAACTTCACTGCAGAAATAGCCGCCAGCACATTTTCCAAGTTGTGTTTTCCCGGGAGGGCAATATCCGAAACGGCAATCACTTTTTCACCGCGAAAATACACGGCTCCGTCTTCTACATAGGCCCCATTCTCATGCTTCACTTCTGTAGAAAATGGTACAAGTTCTGCCTTCGTCTTCTTGGTCATGTTTTTAACATCCACTTGATCTGCATTGAAAATCATGAAATCAGAAGCCGTTTGATTTCTTGCAATCGCCGCTTTCGCCTCAGCATATTCTTGTTTGGAACTATGATAATCCAAATGGGCATCATACAAATTCGTCACGATTGAGATTTCTGGCCGGAACTCTTCAATTCCCATCAATTGGAAGGATGACAATTCAATGACGATCGTATCTGCAGCTGTTGCCTTTTCAGCAACACCGGATGCTACCGTTCCAATATTTCCAGCAATAAGTGGTGACTTCTTACCAGCTTGCATCATTTCGAATATTAACGTAGTAGTGGTCGTTTTCCCATTTGTACCCGTGATTCCCAAAAATGGTGCTTCACTTATTTGGTAAGCGAGTTCTACCTCTGTGATGACCGGAATGCCTTTCTCCATTGCACCCTTAACAAGCGGGTTGCTATAAGGAATGCCTGGGTTCTTCACAATGAATTCGAATCCCTCATCCAATAGCTCAATCGGGTGGCTGCCACAAATGACTTTTATCCCTTGTTCAAGAAGCCCTTGTGCTTCCGGATTTTCCGATAGTGGCTTCATATCATTGACTGTTACGAACGCACCTAATTTATGTAGAAGCGAAGCTGCCGTGACTCCGCTTTTTGCCAAACCTAATACCAAAACTTTTTTCTCTGAGTATTTTTCTGTCTCTTTCAATTTATATCCACACCTCTAAATAGATTCCGAGTACCGCACACAATAATCCAACTGTCCAAAACGTCACGACCACGCGCCATTCAGACCAGCCAGAAAGCTCATAATGATGATGAAGCGGGCTCATTTTAAAAATACGCTTACCTCTAAGCTTAAACGATCCTACTTGTAAAATGACGGATAGAGTTTCAATGACGAAGACTCCACCAATAATGACCAACAGCAATTCAAGTTTGGTTAATAGAGCAATCGTAGCAATCGCTCCCCCTAAGGCTAGCGATCCTGTATCCCCCATAAACACCTTTGCTGGGTGGGCATTAAAGACTAGAAAGCCTAAGACTGCGCCGACGATTGCCACTGAGAATATCGCCACGTCGTATTGTGACTGGCTCCAAGCAAGTATGGCAAAAGCACCGAAAGCAATCGCGGACGTTCCTGAAACGAGACCATCCAATCCATCAGTCAAATTGACGGCATTAGAAAAACCTACCAACCAGAAAATCACGATAATTAGGTACGCCCAACCAAAATTAATGGAAAAATCAGTACCTGGAATCGTCAATTCAGGGTTGAAGCCGTCAGTCTGTTTGAAAACGAAGTAAAAAATGACGGATATCACGATTTGGCCTAGAAGTTTTTGCTTTGAAGTCAAGCCTAGGTTCCGTTTCATGACGACTTTGATAAAATCATCCAAGAACCCTAGTAAACCAAATCCTAAGGTAACGAATAATAATAAGTACGTTTCAGTGGATGGTTCTGAAAATTTAAATGTCATAACTAATGTGGCGATGGTGACTGATAATAGAATCACCAATCCGCCCATAGTAGGCGTTCCTGTCTTCTTTAGATGGGATTGTGGGCCTTCCTCCCTGATACTTTGCCCAAATTTCAGCCTTCTTAAAAACGGTATGAAGATTGGTGATAGAAGAACCGTTACTAAAAATGCCATCAAAATTGTATAAAAAATTACTTGTTCCAACATTCCTACTCCCTCATTCCTAACACAATTCAAATATACATTATCCTTGTTGCTATTTCTTTGTTTGGCGGGCGTGAATTAATTTGCACCCAATTTTGTTTGAATTGCTTTTTCTGCTTCTTCACGATCATCAAAGTGAAGGATGGCATCTCCGACCAATTGGTAAGTTTCATGCCCTTTTCCTGCAATTAAAATGACGTCTCCCGCTTCGGCTTTTGAAACGGCATACTCAATCGCTTCTCTTCGGTCCACTATCACCGTATATTCTTCTCCTTCAACTCCCGCTTCCATATCACGAAGGATTTGCAATGCATCCTCGCTGCGCGGATTGTCGGAAGTGAATATAGGGTCAGTTGCCAATCTGCAGGCAATCGCTGCCATGATGGGCCGTTTTGTCTTATCCCGATCCCCACCACAACCTACAATCACGAAAATTTTACTTTTTGCAAACTCCCCTACGGTCTTCAAGACATTTTCAAGACTATCTGGTGTATGCGCATAATCAACTATGACGGGGAAATCCTGATTCGCCATAATAAGCTCAAAACGACCAGTAACACCCTTTATTGATTCAATTGATGCTATGGTCTCATCTAGATTAATTCCCCCACACAAAGCCGCGCCAATGGCAGCAAGGACGTTATAAACGCTGAATTTCCCAATTAACTGCAACTTAACGTTACGTATATCCCTGCCAGCTGTTAAAGTGAAAGTCGTGCCTTGAGCGCCAATCTGTATATCACTCGCCCTAATGTCAGCATCTTTATCAATTCCGTATGTAACAACTGTAGCGGCAGTCGCCTTAATAAAATCGGCTGTTGCTTCATCATCCGCATTTAGGACTGCATATTTAGGGCGATTTTCCAATTGCGCATTGCCCAGCTGGGAAAATAACAATGATTTCGCATGTTTATATCGCTCCATCGTTTTATGGAAATCTAAATGATCTTGCGTTAAGTTAGTGAATACTGCTATATCAAAGTCACATCCATGAACACGGCCAAGTTCAAGAGCATGCGAAGAGACCTCCATGATGGCCGTTGAGACACCAGCTTCAGCCATATCATGAAAAGCCTTCTGAAGCGTGACACTGTCTGGCGTCGTATTCTTCGTTTCAAATACTTTATCGACGATTTTTGTATACATCGTACCGATCAAGCCCGTTTTTTTCTTTTGATCTTCGTAAATCTTTTCAAGCAAATGGCTTGTGGTCGTTTTTCCGTTCGTACCGGTGATTCCTATCAGGTTCATCCTTTGGGTTGGGTGACCGTAAAATGCATCAGCGAGAACGGCCATGGCCCTACTTGAGTCACGGACAACAATCACAGGTACATTTAAGTTAAGCTGTCGTTCAGCAATGACAGCTGCAGCGCCATTTTCTACGGCTGATTGGGCAAAATCATGACCATCCACTGTATAACCTTTTATGCAAACGAATAAACTTCCGTCTTTAACTTTACGGTTATCATTTTCAATGGAGGTAATCTCCGGATTTTCTCCTTCATGCGCATCCAAGGAGTGTAAATAAGTTAGTAATGCGTGAAGCTTCATTTTTCCATCCCTCTCAACTTAATTTGAGGATTAATTATATGTGATTAGTTTTGGCTTGTCGAGAAACCAGCTTTTATTATACGGGGTTTAATCGACTCCGTAAACAAAGCGGCTGATTTTTTTCAGCCGCTTTTCACTATTCTTATTTTATACTTATTCTGTTTGTTCGCCAAGATAAATTCTAATTGTTGAACCTTCTTTTAATTTCACTCCTGCATCAGGAGCTTGTTTTATGACTTTATCCCCCTTACCGGCCATGTCTATCTTAAGGTCCAGAAGTTGGGTTTGTAACTCTTTTTTGCTCATTCCAACAACATTTGGTACCTCGATCATCACCGGATCGGTCCAGACTTTTTCTTTTTCAATCTGGTTTTTCCTCGGTTTGACACCCATCGCCCTTAGTGAATCCTCCATGATGTTCCCAACAATCGGGGCAGCGACCACACCACCAAATTGAACGGTCCCTTTCGGATTATCCACAGCGATATACACGACGATTTGGGGATCATCCGCTGGGGCGACACCAATAAATGAGAGTATATAATTATTGTCTAAATATCTCCCGTTCTCGGCTTTTTGGGCTGTTCCTGTTTTCCCCCCGACCCGATACGATTCCACGAAAGCTCCCTTACCGCTTCCTTTTGCCACAACGGATTCAAGTGCTTCCCGAACTTTCTTCGAGGTTTCTTCGGAAATCACCTTTTTTTTTGCCTGTGGGGTTTTCCGCATGACCACTTCCCCCGTTTTCGGGTCGACCAATTCTTTTGCAATATAAGGGGTATATAGTGTCCCTCCATTCACAGCTGCCGATACAGCCGTGACCTGCTGGATGGGCGTGACGGCAACACCTTGTCCAAAAGCCGTGGTTGCCTGTTCAACGGGACCAACACGATCCATATTGAACATGATCCCCCTACCTTCCCCAGATAAATCAATGCCCGTTTTTTGACCGAAACCAAAATCATTTATATATTGGAACAATTTATCTTTACCAAGCCGGTTCCCTAGCTCAACGAAACCCGGGTTGCATGAGTTTTCTACGACTTCCAGAAAAGTTTGGTCACCATGACCTCCGCTTTTCCAGCAATGCAATGTAGAACCTGCAACCTCCACATGGCCGGGATCATAAAAATGGTCGTTTTGTAGATTCACCTTTCCTTCCTCTAGAGCAGCGGCAAGGGTGATGATTTTAAAAGTTGAACCTGGCTCATAAATGCTCCATACCGGCAAGTTACGGTTATATACTTCTGCAGGTACATCTTGGAATTTCGCTGGATCGAAGGTGGGCCTGCTTGACATGGCCAGTATTTCGCCCGTCTTCGGATCCATTGCAATGGCTATGAGTCCATCTGGATCATAAGTGGCCTCCGCATTATCCAGTTCCCGTTCCACAATGGTCTGAATTCGGCTATCAATCGTCAGTTTCAAATTATCTCCGTCTACTGGAGCCTTGAAATCATCCGCCATATTCTCAAGTCTTTTCCCTTTTGCATCCGAATAAAATTTCACAAACCCTCTTTCTCCATTAAGTTCCTTATCATACGATAGTTCGATTCCCATCAATCCCTGGTTATCCGAGCCTGTGAACCCCAGTACATGTGATAAGTACTCACCGAATGGGTAATGCCGCTTGGAGTCTTCCGCGATATATATACCTTTTATGCCGAGGGCCTTGATTTCCTTTGCCTTTTCATGAGAAATTTTCCTTCCCTCGGGAATCCTGGCGCTCATCGCCGGTTTGGTTAACCATTCAAAGGCTTTCTCCTTCGTGATATTCAATATGGAAGCTAGCTGTTCAGAGGTTTCACTTGGATTCTCTATTTGTCGTGGGATGACATATACTGTCGGTGCTGAGATGTTCGTTGCCAACTCGACTCCATTTCGATCCAATATTTCACCACGTTTGGCTTCAAAGGGGATATTCCTACTCCACGAATCCTTAGCTAAGCTTGTCAAATCATTTCCTAGATAAAACTGAACGATCCCTAGGCGAATGTCAATGATAAAAAAGACGACTAATCCTATTGCCAATGCGATTGCGAGCCGTTTTCGGACGGTAACATTTGAAACACGCAAAAACAGGCACCTCCATTTCATACATGCTCAATATATATGCTTGTCTACTTGGTGGTAGAATAAAAACATGCAAGAAAAAGAGTGACCCATATGAGCCACTCTTTTTCTTGCATGCTTATTTTACTCTACAGTCGTCTCTTTTGTTGGCGAATCCTTCGGTGGCTTTTCCGGCTGCCTTAATTCGACTTTGAAAGAGTCTCCTTCTTTAACCTTTGTGCCACCTTTAGGACTCTGTTTACCCACATATCCTGTGCCTGACGTATTCAGATTAAGCTTGGCAATGCTAGCTACCTTCATAACATCACGCAGTGACCAACCAGCCATGTCCGGAACCTTCATTGCCCCTTCAGAACGGAGAATAATTTTTTCCCCTTGAAGAAGGGAACTACCCGATTTAGGGGATTGGTCGAGAACTTTCCGTCCCGTTCCGATTACTTCCACTTCATATCCTAACTCCTCGAGTTCTTTAACGGACGAATTAATAGGTTGATCCGTATAGTCTTCAATCTTGTTAGTTTCCTGCTTTTTCAAATCGGATGGCTTTATGTTTAAATACATGAGGCTGTTTTGCATGACCGGGTTAAATATTTCAGAAAGAGGATCAGCTCCTACATAGGAAACACCTAATTTCGGTTGTTTGACAGCCACATATACGACAAGTTGCGGGTCATCGGCTGGAGCCATTCCCAAGAAGGAAAAGAAATAGTTGTCCTTACCTTCAAGATATCGACCAGTCGGCCCAGGAATCTGCGCAGTCCCCGTTTTTCCGGCTACGTCATACCCATCGATCGCGTACTTCTTGCCCGTTCCTTTTTTTGCCGAGACGACCGTTTCTAAATATTCACGAACTTGTTTTGCCGTCTCTGCCGAAATCGGTTCCCCCGCCACTTTCGGTTTGGTCGTTTTCAACACTTTTCCGGTATCTTGATTGGAAATACTTTTAATGACATAGGGTTGCATCATCTTTCCGTCATTAGCTACCGCTGAAGCCGCTTGTATCTGTTGGATTGGTGTGACCGTTGTCCCTTGCCCAAACGCGGTAGTGACTTTTTCCATTTTATACTTATATTGAATCTTGCCTGTAATCTCATTCGGCAGATCTATTCCCGTCTTTTTATCAAAGCCAAACTTCGTCAAATAGTCGCGGAATGTATCCGCACCTATTTTATCCATGGCTAAGGTTGCAAAAGCGACATTGGAAGACCGTTGAACCCCTTCAAGAAAGGACATGGTCTTGCCTGGCTCGATCCCGCTATGGTCGCCTATGGAACCTGTTGCAGCCTTGTATCTACCTGTTGTAAAACTATCGTTGGGATTAAAGACCCCTTCTTCTACAGCCGCTGCTAGAGTAAATGTTTTAAAGGTGGATCCGGGTTCATAGGTTTCTTCAATGGCCAGGTTGCGCCAAGTATCCGTAAGCCCTTCCTTCGTCGTCGGATGGAATGTCGGCCTTTGGCCCATCGCCAATATTTCGCCTGTTTTAGGATTGGAAACGATGGCGATGATTTGTTCCGGTTTATATTTCCCCTGGACTTTATTCATGGAATCTTCCAGGAATGTTTGTATTTTCTTATCGATTGTGAGCGAAACATTATTCCCATTATGGGGAGCTGATACCTTTTCCTCCGCCCCTGGCAAGATCAATCCCCAAAAGTCACTTTCATAGGTCAGCTTTCCATCCGTTTCCTGCAATTCTTTATTAAGGTACTTTTCGATACCGAATTTCCCTGTCATCTCTTCTGTTTCTTCATCCTTTTCTACATATCCAATCAAATGAGAAGCAAAGACCCCATTTGGATAGAAGCGTTTGTTCGTTCTTCCAAACGTGATTCCTGGCAACTCTAATTTTTCGATTTTCTGTTTGGTGTCCTGCGTCAAGTCTTTTCCAGCACTCCCAAACTCCACTTGATACGCCCCTTTTTTTGATAGGCGTTCATAAATGGCCTGTTCATCCATATCTATATATTTAGCAAGCTTACTCGCGGTCATTTCTGGGTCTTTCACCCGTTCGCTTTCTTTTTCGCTCAAGATGGCACGTAAGATATAGGAGGAAGTATCCACAGCGATGACGTCTCCCTTAGTATCTAGAATACTGCCACGTTTCGCTTCAATAACCTGCTCTTTCTCATATTTCTTATCGATTTTTGAAGCAAGTACCTCTCCCCCGGCTGTACCCGTCACACCAATATATAAAAAGCGGCAGATTAATACAAAGAAGAGCAGGCTGAATACGAAGAATAATCCAGCTGCTCCAAGCTTCATATTTTTTTGTTTCTGCATCAGTTCTGCACAACCTTCACGTTATTATCATCCAATCCAAGGCCTAATTTGGCAGCGATTGCCCAAATGCGCTCATATCTACTAAGTTCGTCGACCTGCACCATTAAATCATCATTCAATTTACCTTGTTCTTCAATGGTCGCTTCAACCTGTTGGATTTCTTTATTCGTTTCATAAATGGCAGCTTGATTGGAAACTATCTTCACACACGCAAAGGTAATCATGATAGCAATGGCGCATAGTAATAACACTTCACCAATCGATATTTTCGCTTTACGGATGACAACAGTTTGCTGGGATTGTTGCTGTTGATCTTCATATTGCTTTTCTTGTATTTTTTTTGCTATGGCACTCATTCATGCTCCCCCTTACTGTTTTTTTCTGTAGTTTACTGTTTTTCGGCAATCCTTAATTTCGCCGAGCGTGATCGGTTATTACCTTCCAGCTCTTCTTCCGAAGGTAAAATCGGTTTTCTTGTAATTAATTTCAGAGTCGGTTTGAATTCATCAGGGATGATCGGTAGGCCATGCGGAAGATCTGGTAGGGCGCTGGCTTTTTTAAATACCGTCTTACATATCCGATCTTCCAATGAATGGAAAGTGATGACAGATATTCTTCCCTCGGGATTCAACATGGATATCGCTTGTTCAAGGGAATCCTCAAATACGCCCAATTCATCATTTACAGCGATTCTGATTGCCTGGAATACTCGTTTCGCAGGGTGTCCACCTTTACGTCGGGCCGGGGCAGGAATTCCTTCTTTAATTAATTCCACTAACTCAAATGTCGTTTCAATCGGTTTTATTTCACGGGCCGCTTCTATTTTCCGGGCAATTTGCTTGGAGAATTTCTCTTCCCCATACTGGAAGAAAATCCTGAGCAAGTCATGGTAAGACCATGAATTCACCACATCATAAGCTGAAGTCGCCGCACTTTGATCCATCCTCATATCCAGTGGAGCATCGTGATTGTAGCTGAATCCACGTTCAGGTGTATCTAGTTGTGGAGAGGACACACCTAAATCATAAAGGATCCCATCTACCTTATTGACTCCACGAGCATTCAACTCTTCTTGAAGATATTTAAAATTATTAGGAACAAGTACGACACGGTCCCCATAGCTTTCTAATTTAGCTTTAGCATTCTGAATCGCCGTTTCATCCTGATCAAAAGCATACAATCTGCCTTTGTCAGAGAGCTGTGACAGCAAGTATTCGCTGTGACCTGCTCCTCCTAAAGTACAATCTACATAAATTCCATCAGGTTTGATGTTCAAGCCATCAACCGTCTCTTTTAATAACACTGTTGTATGTTGAAACATGTTAGACATCCTTCCAATCGGTAATTGAGTCACTCTATTCGAGGGCAGCCTTAAATTTCAAAGCCAATCATATTTTCTGCTATCTCAGCGAAAGAATCCTCTGAAGCTGAAAAATAGTTTTCCCAAAGGGATTTGCTCCAAATCTCAATTCGATTGGTAACACCAAGAATTACACATTCTTTTTCCAATTGGCCATATGAAGTAAGCGGCGTGGGAATATTAATTCGCCCTTGCTTATCAATTTCGCATTCTGTTGCAGCGGAAAAGAAAAAACGGGTAAAGGCACGAGCGTCTTTTTTGGTTATGGGCAGGGCTTTCAGCTTCTCTTCCAATAGCTTCCACTCATTCATAGGATAACCAAATAGGCATTGATCGAGTCCGCGGGTAAGCACAAATTGTTCCCCTAGGTTGTCCCTGAATTTCACCGGGACAATCAGACGGCCTTTTATATCGATGTTATGATGGTACTCTCCCATGAACATACCCACTACCCCCACATTCTAATCTCAATGTACCACATTCCCCCACCTTTCTCCACTTGTTTTTACTTTCGCCTTTATTGTAAAAATCCCCTTCTTTTACATAGAAGTTTATTTAGCCAATATTCTTATCGAAAACCTCTCTTCTTCTCGAATGGGCACAAACTAAGAGAGTGTTCCTCTTTTCCTGTCGAAAGTTTTCGGAAAACAAAAAGAAGACAGGCGAATCACCTGTCTTTAATCTTCTTTATATCCTCCACTTTTCTCCACCGCGGAGACCTTACAAGTAAATCAGTTTATGCTGGTTATTAAACTGATAGTCCAGTTTCATGATTTCCTTTATAAAATCGGGTCCATATTGATTCAAGTAATAAAAAACATTCCAGGTTCTCTCTTGGGGAGATTCCAAAGGATACAGCGAATTGGCGATACGTTCGTATTTTTTCAAGACGAACGAGTGACGTTCTTTCGTCCGTTCCCCAATCTTACCGTTCATGAATGCTAGTTGTTTCTGGATGAATTCAATATTTTTATTTAGAATCGGTTCAAGCCCCTTATCCAATGAAACAGCATGCATCGATAACTTTTGATGGTTCTCTTCAAGTTGGGATTTCATCGTCTGGAATAAGTGATCGACCGTTTCATCTTTCACAGAATCGAGATAACGCTGTACGGTTCTTCCCGTCCCTTCGGTTAGCACTGTCTTCAACGTTATTTCCGTTTCATCCAAGTCCGTCTGGATACCCCGCTCAACGATAGTTATATTCAATCTTGGGATGATGGGTGGCATCTTCATAGCAAATAGTTCAAATGCTCGTTTCAATTCTGCCCAATAGGCAATTTCACCCGGTCCAGAAATGAAGGCTAGAACGGGAAAGAGCATTTCCTGCATGAGTGGGCGCGTAACAACATTATTACTTAATTGCTCTGGATGGGTTTTCGCCATTTGCAAGAGTTCCTGCTCCGAGAAAGAGAGCTCACCATTTCTGGCAGTGAACTTGCCCTCCGACCGTTTAAGTAAGCAGCGATCTTTTTTGGCAGTATCGTAATAAAACAGATTGGCTGGCTGTTCTCCCATTTCAATCATTTTGGAATAACCTTGTTCTTGCATGAAGGTTTGTTGCTTTCCAACCTCTTCTGCAATCTTTTCGCTTTTTCCTATCAACGACTCAAAAAAGCCTGTTTCTAAATTTCTAAGGGCTGGATCTCCTGCGTCAACAAGCAAGAGGCCATATTCTTGGAACCATTCGTGAATCAAACGAGCAAAAAAGTCGACGAATGTATTCGATTGCTTAACGGTTTCCTTCATATCCATAAGGAGTTTATTCGTAAAGGCGGTTTCGCCATATGTTTCAATGATTTCTTCGAACCATTGCTCCATCTTTTTTTCATCGATTTCTATATCTGTGATCATGGTCTTGAAAGGCTGATAAGAAGGATAAGATTTTTTATCCGGTTTACCATTTTTCATGACATACACATGGTTGACCTCAGCTAGGTCATGATCTTCACCAGCTATCCAAAACACAGGAATGACCGGTTTTCCCAGTGACTTCCTTTGTTCTAGTGCAAGCTTGATGATTGAAATCACTTTATGTATCGTATAAAGGGGACCAGACAACAAGCCCGCCTGCTGTCCTCCAACGACAACGACCGAATCATCACGTCGTAATTCTTCAATGTTTTTATTAACAGCCTCACTGCTTGAAAAACGAGACATATATGTCTGTATGTAATTGGATAATGCTTCTCGTGAAAAAGTCCTGTTCATCAGCTCTTGATATCTATTGCGATAGATGTCCGGGTTGGACAAGTCATAGTGAAAATAATCTTCCGTTTCAAGCTCGCCCTGTAAATAGTCCGATGCGAAACGGTTTAATGATGGTAACGCGAGATCTTTCATCTCCATGTATGTTCTCCCTTTCTCTGCAACTACAATTCTTTTTAGAGTATAACATTCTGTTTTAAGAAAACAAAAAATGTTGCCCAGGAGCAGAAAATTGATGCTTTGCCATTCATTATGCAGTAAAGATTCTAGTAATTCTCGTAATAAATCCTATAGAAAATAAAAGAAGGTACGCGCAAAAAAAGAATGCGAAGTTCACTCTCCAAAATCCTTTCAATACTTTTTGAAAAATGATTTCTCCTTTAACTTGATAATGGACAAGAACAACAACGAATGCATTGGCTATCATGATGAGCATGATCACCCAAAAAATATGTATGTCCCAAATTGTCACGATTAAATAATGGACCGATAATACAAAAAACAAAGTACTCATATCCATGGCAAATTGAACGGAACGCTTATGGTTCCTTGTAAATTGCTTGGCACTAATAAAAAATATGACATAACCTATAAATGGAAGTGTAATGAAAATCGCGGCAAGACTTGAAACAAAGTTTGGCATACCCTCATCCCCCTTGGAACTCTTTTCCTTTGATCATTGCATAAAGAGAAGACGTTAAACATGCCTTTTTCTCTTTTCGTATTGCCTCCGAAATGATATAACCTAAGATTGCGTCGATTTCCGTTTTTCTTCCAAGTTCAATATCTTTCAGCATGGAAGATCTATTTTCTGAGGTCTTCGAACACACGGATTTTACGTGGTTAAAAGATTCCTCTGCATCTGGTAATTCCAGTACAGACGATATTTCAGCAAATAGTTCCTGGAATAATCGGTAATAATACGGATTACTGATCAAACGCCCATTTTCCACTTCCAATAACGCGGTCAGAGGGTTGATTACAGCGTTAACGATTAACTTGTCCATTAGCATGGCATGGTAGTCCTCACACTTACGGAATGGAAAGTAGTCGTTGTTCGCATCCAGAAATGGAAGTACATTCAAGTCCCCCCTGAAAGACGCAACTCTGGTTATACCAAACCCGGTATGTTCCACTGTATTCGGGTCGAGCTTCAACGCCCCATGTTCCACCACACCAACACAAACGGTCGCTGACTTCAACTCCTTTAAATAAGAAATGTGCCCATAGCCGTTCTGCAAAAACAACAAAGGTACATCCATCCCCTCGATCACTGGCAGGACTTGCGGTATATGATACTGTTTAACCGCGACTAGGATTATCTCTTCTCCCCTTATTCCACTTTCGATTGCGTTGGATGTTATATTTCTTTTCCTGGTCACTCCATTCACGATGCAACGGAGACCCTCACTATTAATACATGATGCCTGTTCCTCTGTACGTGTATAAATCGTTACACTGTGCCTCTCACTTAAATAAGAGGCGAATAACAATCCAACGGAGCCGCCTCCAATTACGCCGATTTTCATATTACCCTTCCTAACTTTTCTCATATACTGACTATTTTAACACATTTTCTTTTTTCACTACCTTGCTTTTTCCATATCAAGGGGGACCAACAAAATGCTACAAACAAATCGTTATCACCATTTCCGTCTTTCAACAGCTAATTGCACAAAAACACAAAAACATAGAGAAGTATAAATACGCCAGCCATGGGTATAACTCCTTCTTCACGAGCTAAATTAATGGTATATTATATATGAAAAGTCGTGGATTCCTTAAAGTTTTTAAACACAAACGAATGATACCCTATCTTTATTCTTTGATGATCGATATAAAGAAAAGGAAAGGGATAATGATCAAACGGCTTGTTAGACTCGATTTAGTGAGGAAAGGTTTTAATGGTGACTGTAGTTAGGGTTACTTGTTGATTTAAAAGCATGACGGGAGTAGTTTATCAGAATGAGGGGGAGTTTTATATGGAATACAAGGTGGAACGGTTACTTGTGAATTTTAAGACGCTTGAGGAGTTCAAGAAGTTCAAGGAATATGGGATGCAAGAATTATCCATGCTCGATGATTTAGAGGGGAATATCATTGAGAACGACAGTCAATCGCCTTTCTACGGCATCTTTTATGGTGACATGTTGGTTGCTAGAATGAGCCTATACAAAAAAGATGCTAAATTCGACCGATATTTTGATAAAACAAAAGACTTTCTTGTCCTCTGGAAGCTCGAAGTTCTTCCCAACTACCAAAACAAAGGGTACGGCAAAGCTTTAGTCGACTTCGCCAAAAGCTTTAATATGCCAATCAAAACGAATTCCAGGGTACACTCCCAAGCGTTCTGGGAAAAGATGGGCTTCTCTCCCGCATCCTATGAAATGGATCGTGACTACGGAGAAAATCCTTTGATTTGGACCCCCATTGAAAAACAAGATGAAATCATAGATACACAAGAATAAATGAAAAATGCGGGCGGATTTTTTCCACCCGCATTTTTCATTTATTTACCCTTTCCAAGTTACCGTTCTTATCCATTTGAAAACTCACCTTTGGATTTAACTTTTCATCTTCTAGGACACTGAGTTTTCTAGCCCGCTCCATAATTTGCATGAGAGCCCGATAATCTTCTTCCACTACTCTTAAATTATCCCGTAATAACTCATTCTCTTCCCGCAGCCTTTCATTTTCCTGTTCAAGATTATAAGAATGCCGGGCATTCCTTTCCATTTCTTCCCTATCAATTTTAAAGGTTTCATCCACCTTCGTTAAATATGAAATAACGTCTTGGAGAGGAGTAGATGGCGATGATGGCAATTCCCTTTTCCACTCAGCTGCTACCTCTTGTTCGTTCGGGACTTCTTCATTCTCAACAGCTTCCCCTTCGAAACCATTATCCCGCATGGCCTGTTCTTTTCTCTGCTTTTTAGCCAACTCAATTCCTGACTTATATTGCTTTCTGACAAAAGAATTCCAACGAAAACCGCAGGCTGCAGACGTTCTTGTTAACTGTTTCCCCACCTCTTCAAATGCCTTCAGTTGCGTACTGCCTTCCCTAATATGCCTTAGCACCACTTCAGCCAACAATAAATCCTCGTCCTGTGTCCATGCATCTTGTCTCGCAATCGTCATCTCTCTACCTCCAAGCAAGTTTTACTTCATGATATGCACTTGATAGGAAAGATAGACGGAATATAGAAGCGATAAAGATTTATTTTTTTTTATTAAAAAAACGGCTGACCGCGTCATGATGGGCTTCCGTTGCCCATAGTTTGGAACATTCACGGATTTCCGCATCCATTCTTTCTTTCAGGCCTCCATCTTCCCATTTCTTAACCAGTATTCTTTTATAAGCCATTAAAACCCCGGGTTCATGGCGTAGGAAATGTTGGGGAAATCTTTCCCAGTCTTCCATATCAATTATCTCGTCTATGAAACCAAATTCCTTTGCATCCTCGGAGCTATGTACTTTAGCATCAAGCAGTAACTTCATCGCTTTTTGTTCCGGAAGTTTTTCAAACAAGAGTGACGCTGCCCCCCAGCCTGTTGTTATCCCTAGCGTTCCCTGAACAAACCCTAACTTTATCCCCTTTTTCGCCAATCTGAAATCACAAGCCGTGGCAATTTCACACCCGCCTCCGACAGCGCTTCCGTTGAGTAGGGCAATTGTAGGTTTCGGAAAGATCGCCAGTTCATACAGTACTTTCCCCATCCTCGATAGCATGGCAAAAGCCTCTTCCTCTGTATAAAGATTTTGAAATTCACTTAAATCGCCCCCCGAGCAGAAAGCCTGTGAGCCCTCTCCCGTCAAGAGTAATACTTTGACATCCTTATCACTAGCCGCTTGTGATAAAGCTATTCCTAGTTCATCCATCAACTGAAAATTAACCGCATTTCTTTTCTCAGGTCTATTAAATGAAATCTTCAAGTATCCTTTTGCATTCTTTTCAACGATTAATGTGTTATACACGTGAACACCTTCTCCATGTCTCTATTTATTCTAAATATTCAATTAAATTAATTTGTAAAAAAAGCGCAGAGATTTATCTCTGCGCTTTGATTAGCGTGTTGCATAATCAAGAAAGCAATGCTTTCGAGTAGGTCAAGAAATTATTTTGCGACAACTTCTTTTCCTTTATATGTTCCACATTCTTTACACACGTGATGTGAAAGAGTCATTCCACCACAGCTCGGGCATTCTACCATACCAGGTACTTGAAGCTTGAAGTGCGTACGACGTTTTCTTTTTGCAGTTTTCGACGTTCTTCTAAAAGGTACAGCCATTATTCCCACCTCCTTAAAAAATATAAAAAAGCTGGAAAAATCGGATTAGCGATTTTTCGTTCCAATTAAGATTCTTTATTGTTGTCAAAAAAGTCGGCAAGCTTTGCAAATCTAGGATCAACCTTATGTTTAGTTTCTTCTTCAGAAATAACAGCCCAGTCTTTCCCGGATTGAGGAGCAGCTTCATTAGGATCGACATCCTCACAAAAAACCTGCATCGGAATTTCTAGCAATAAATTTTCTTTAATTACCGGTATAAGATCTACAACATCGCCTTCCACCACAGTAACGTCTTCTCCGTAGAAATGATCGCCATCTGCTTTTAAAAGAAAGGTTTCCTTTGTATCAATATCAATCGGATATTTCACGTCTACCAGTGTACGGGAACAAGGTAATGTTAATTCACCTGTAAGATGTAAGTGAAAAGTAATCTCGGTCGAGTTGATATCAGCTCTTCCTGTTACTCTAATTGGAGAAACGTCGCGTATTTGCTTGTCTCTTTCCTTAATGTCTAAGACATCCACCAATTCATCTAACTGCAAATTTTTGTCCCGAATTTTTTGAAGTTGACTAATTGTCCATTTCATATGAAATCACCTCAAGGCAACAAAAATAATTATAGCTTTCAATTATAAGTTTGTCAATATTTTTTCTTTACACTATAATGTAGTCATCCTAACTGATTTGCCAAGTTTAAAATCATTTCAAACAAAAAATCAGGACGAAACATTCTAGTTCTCTTACTTGAAATACTATTTTAGCACTAAGTTGGAAAAATACAAAGTTTTTCTCTGAGGTGATTGAATGAAATCTTGCGGTTTAGTAGTCGAATATAATCCATTTCATAATGGCCATGCACTCCATGCCAGAGAAAGCAGACAAAAGACAGAGTCGGATATAGTAGTTGCTGTGATGAGCGGACCGTTTTTACAGCGAGGTGAACCGGCGCTTGTCAGTAAGTGGTCACGAACGGAAATGGCCCTACTGGGTGGCATTGACCTTGTCATTGAACTTCCCTATTCCTTTGCTGTCCAAAAAGCGGAACTATTCGCGAAAGGTTCCATATCCCTTCTCGAATATTTGGGCTGTGACTCCTTCTGTTTCGGCAGTGAAGATGGCCGAATCGAACCCTTCATCGAGGCCCATGGCATTCTATCTGAAAATGCCGAAACATATAACGAAACTCTTAAATCTTTGATGGAAAAGGGAAACAGTTACCCTGCAAGTGCATCAAAGGCATTCCAAGCGATAAGCAAGAACACGGAGATGTTGGATTTAACAAAGCCAAATAATATCCTTGGTAAAGAGTATGTTAGTACGGCCCTATCCAATGGATTCTCGATTGAACCCTATACGATACAACGGGTGGCCGCTGGCTACCATGATGTCCAGCTATCTTCAAGCCCCATCGCGAGCGCAACAGGGATCCGCAAGGCGCTACTAGAACAAAAACAGGAATTAGAGGCAGTGGGGACTTATATCCCCCCTTCAACCTTGCATGGGCTTCAACATTACCTAGCCACCTATCATGCTTTACATGAATGGAATATGTATTGGCCTTTATTGAAGTATCGGATTCTCGCATCCTCCCTGACAGAGTTGGCCGACATCTATGAAATAGAGGAAGGAATCGAGTATCGGATGAAGGAAATGGCAAAGGAAGCTATGAACTTTCATGACTTCATAACCGCCATGAAAACAAAACGCTATACCTGGACCCGAATTCAACGGATGTGTGTCCATATTTTGACCCATACGTTAAAAGAAGATATGATTCATGCCGAGCAACCTTCTTATATCAGGTTGCTTGGGATGAATCGTAGGGGGCAAGCTCACCTTCGAAAAGTAAAAAAAGAGTTGCCGGTCCCGCTCATATCCAGGCTTTCAGCCTATCAAGATCATCATATCGATACGGACATGCGAGCTGCACAGGTATATGCAATGGGGCTACGCGAACCTTATCAAACGGCGCTAATGAAGAGGGAGTTTGAAGCTCCAATCATAAAAACCAATTCGTTGGACACATGAAAGGCAGATCCTCTCCCTATCACACAAAAAAGCGCAAAACAGTTAGACTGCTTGCGCTTTTTTTCATTTTTTCGTTTCCTTGATCTTGGATAAATACTCTAATGCGTCATCAAAACTATCCACGGGGATGATTTTCATTTTCGTTTTAATGTCCTTCGCTGCTATCATCGCCTCTTCATAGTTCGACCCTGACGCGCCATTTTCATTAGGGGCAAAAAAGATTTCGGCTCCGGAATTATCAGCTGCGACAATCTTCTGCTGGATTCCGCCGATTGGACCAACCGTCCCATCATCCGTTATGGTTCCTGTCCCCGCTATATCGTAGCCTTTTGTAATATCCCCCTCTGTTAATTGGTTGTAAATTTCAAGGGAGAACATCAATCCAGCTGAGGGCCCACCAATTTGATCCGTATCGATCGTAACGGTCGGCTTCGTGATAACCTTACGATAATCATCAAGGGAGATGCCTATTCCTACCCTACTGGAATCATCCTTAAATGTTTTTAAAGGAATCGTGACCTTTTTCTCTTCACCTTCCCTTTTAAACACCAAATCAATCTCGTCTCCAGCTTTCTTACCATTGATATAGTCCATGAACTCTTGGGCTGACTTGAATCTCACACGATCGACTTGTATAATCTGATCTCCCGCCTTCAATTCCTTCGCTGCCGGCATTTCTTCGAGTACATCCAGAACATATACACCTAAGTATTGATAATCTACCTCTTTGCCCGCTTTATCATAAGCAATCTTAATTGCGTTATTTTTAGACCCGTCCATTAAATGCAACTGCCTGACATTATATTCTTCGTCTGTTTCATCTTGACTACGAATCGAGGTCTCCGGATAAATTTCCTGGTACTTACTCCACTTAGCTAATAAATAGGAGTAAATATTCGCCTTCCCCATCCTTACGGTAGTCAACATGAAGCTCCCTTGCTCTTCGTCCGCACCCGATACTTGAATAATCGGCTCCAATTCTTTAGCCATTCCTGGTTTCGTCACATAATATGGGAGAGAATATAGCGCCGAGGCTATAAGGAGTATAGCGGCCACCAGGATAGTGCGTACAAACATTTTACGATTCATCTACATAAGACTCCTTCCAAGCACTGATACTTTGCTTAATCTGATCTACCTTATCCCTAGCAGCATCTTCTCCAATACTAATTATTTCCTGTATATTTGTAAATGCCTTTGAACTGTATTTTTCCACTCTTGGTCGGATCATGACATCCGAGGCAACTACTCTACTTTCGACCAATTCCATTTGCAAGATGTCGAGACTCTGCATGATAACGTCATATATCGAATTTATTTCTACGTCCTGTTTCACATGTGCAACATCCACAGCAATGATAATATCCGCTCCCATTTCCTTTACGACCGAAACCGGGACCCTATCAATTACCCCTCCATCGACAAGGAGTCGATCTCCAATTTTCTCAGGAACGAAAATTCCCGGGACCGAGATACTGGCTCTTACCGCAGGGGCTAGCGGTCCTTCACGAAATACGACCTTTTCCCCCGTCCTGATATCCGTGGCAACAACAGCCACCGGTATATCCAAATCTTCAAGATTCTTGCCGTATGTGAAAACCCGGATTAAATCCTTCGTTCGTTTACCTGAAATAAAGCCCATTTTTGGTATCGTAAAATCCAAGTAATATTTACGTTTAAATGCTCGCGAAAGTGTATAAAGCCTCTCAATATCTGAACCCGCGCCATAAAAGGTAGCCACCATCGCTCCCATGCTGCTTCCGGCGATCATATCTATTGGAATGCCTTCTTTTTGCAACACCTTAATTACCCCAATATGTGCAAAACCTCTCGCTCCCCCCGACCCGAGTGCTAACCCGATCTTTGGATGCGGCATAAAAATCTCCCCTCACTATAAAAGTTCAATTCTTTTCAAAATCGTACTCATACAAAGTTATGGTCTTAAACAGTTTTATAGAAGCATATTGTTTATATTGACAGTAAAACAAGCCAAACAACAGAAGATTCAGATAACTTACCGAAGCATATAGCCTTTCACTGTATCTATTATCTACATTTTATCATGTTTTACCAGTAGACCCTACGCTATTCGTAACCCTTTTAGGAGGAGGCTCAGAACTTGCTTAAATCAAAATCTAAAACAATAGTATTAGCCATCACGGTTACCATGATGGCAGTTGGCTTAGTCATCTTCCCCCAGGAATCCTTTGACGCTTCTAAAGGTGGATTAAATATGTGGTGGAAAATTGTTTTTCCCTCCCTCCTTCCTTTCTTGATTTTTTCGGAGTTATTAATTAGCTTTGGCGTAGTCAAGTTCATCGGTGTGATACTCGAACCTTTCATGCGACCCTTATTCCGCGTACCCGGTGTTGGAGGGTTTGTATGGGCTATGGGGCTTGCATCAGGTTTTCCGGCAGGAGCCAAATTCACGGTAAGGCTCCGTCAAGAGAAACAAGTCAGCCAAATTGAAGCGGAAAGACTCGTTTGCTTCACTAATTCATCCAACCCTCTGTTCCTATTCGTTGCAGTTGCCGTAGGATTTTTCCACAATCCCCACTTGGGCATCATCCTGGCACTTGCCCATTATTTAGGCAATCTGTGTGTAGGGATTTTGATGCGCTTTTATCGGAGAAAAGAGGAAAAGGGGAAATTCCAGCCCAAAAGCACAGCTAAACTGCCTTCCATCAGACAAGCCTTTAGTCAAATGCACCGCACACGCTTAAAAGAAACCCGGCCGTTTGGAACGTTGCTTGGTGATGCCGTTCTATCCTCCATTCAAACGCTCCTTATGATAGGTGGATTCATCATCCTATTTTCTGTTGTCAATCGACTTTTATTTCATATGAATATAACCAGCCTGCTTGCGACAGGAATCGGAGGGATATTGCATCTCATGAAATTTCCCGATTCTTTAAGCCTTCCATTCATCTCAGGCATGTTTGAAATGACTCTTGGATCTAAATTAACCAGCAAGATAGAAAATGCGAGCCTCCTGCAACAGACAATCATGACTAGTTTCATCCTTGCTTTCAATGGATTTAGCATTCAAGCCCAAGTGGCCAGTATCATCGCAACGACCGATATTCGTTTTATGCCATTTTTCCTGGCCAGAATTGCACATGGCTTCTTTGCCGCCATTTTTACCGTTATACTCTGGGAACCCTTCTATAGAGGCACTGATTACAATGGAAATGTAATTAATGATTTCCCGGTCAATGGATTTACAGGAGAACGTGCACATTCTCTTTACCAATACATGTTGGATTTTGGTCCGCTTCTCACACTCGCTTTTCTCATGATTTACATCATCTTATTCGCTAAACGTCTCATCAGCGACTTTCATAAATAAAAAAGAGCACAGTCCACAAAGCGGGCCATGCTCTCTTTCCTATGCTTTTTGTTCTTCGTACTTTTGTGTCAAAGCTTTCTGAACAACAGGCGGTACTAATTCTGTTATATCCCCACCATATTTCGCGACCTCTTTTACGATACTGGAACTTAAGAATGAATATTGATTTTTCGTCATGATGAAAAATGACTCAATATTGTTGTTCAAAAATCTATTCATCGAGGTTCCTTGCATCTCATATTCAAAATCTGAAGTCGCCCTCAAGCCCCTGATAATTGCATTGGCGGAAACGCTTTCAGCATAATCGACCGTCAATCCCTGGTAGGAATCCACCTTAACATTCGGCATATGAGCCGTTGCTTCAGTGATTAACTTCAATCTCTCTTCTACAGTAAACAGTGAATGTTTTGCTGAATTGTTCACAACAACTACATAGACCTCATCAAATACGTTAGCTCCCCTTTGAATGATATCAAGATGGCCAAAAGTAATCGGATCAAAACTTCCCGGACAAATCGCTATTTTCGACATTCATCGTTCCCCCTATTCGTGTACGTTCCCCCACTGATAAATCGTTACCGCAATACTCCCATATACTTCTTTTCTCTTGATTGTAAAGTCGCCAATTTGTTCTGGCAACGAAACATCATCGCCATGCTCACAAACAATATACCCCATATCGCTGAGCAAGCGGTTTTTATGTATCTCTTCCAATAAATCCACGAGCTTTTGCTTTTTATAAGGTGGATCAAGAAAAATCAAATCAAAGATCATTTCTCTTTTCACCAACGCCTTTAAAGCACGTTCTGAATCATTTTTATAAACCTCAGCACAGTCCGTGAATTTACATAATTCCAAGTTCGCCTTGACAGTTTGGTTAGCTTTAAAATCGCGGTCTACAAAGATAGCTCGATCCATCCCCCTGCTCAAGGACTCGATTCCCAATCCACCACTGCCGGCAAACAAGTCTAAAACAATCCCGCCCTCAAAATAAGGACCAATCATGTTAAAAATGGATTCCTTGACTTTATCCGTAGTCGGCCGGGTTCCTGTACCCGGTACAGCCTTAAGTGGTCTTCCTTTGCAACTTCCGGAAACGACCCTCATCATTCTCACCACATTTTATGACAAATTTCTGTTACTTTCCTATCCTAACATATTAGAAATTACTAGCCAATAACAAAAGCCAAATACACCCGTTTAAGCGAGAACAATTTAAATACATTCCCCCTTTAAATAAAAAGGGCATATCCTCCTCATTAAAATCTCTAATAGTTTGAATAGATAAGCTGATTTTGGTCATAATGAAAATAACAACATGACTTATTAAGTGTTGTTGCCAACCGCGGAGAAGGCTTACGTTTCCCCATAAGTCTTCCTCCGGTTTCTCCTCTCCCTTTGCCTTCTGGTCCTTAATTAGACATAGAAGGACCCTGCATGAAAGTGCAGGGTTTTTTTTATGAAACTGCCGTTATCATGGGCTTTTAGAACCGATTCAGCTTTAAGTTGGCTCTTCTCTTTTACGGGATAAAATGATAAAGTAATGAAAGATAAGTTAGTGAGGAGAGGTTTAATTGATTCAACGTTTTATAGAACTTGGACAAGGTTATTCAGATATATATGAACTGATCGAGGTAGGGCGCAATCAGCAACACCGTGTAGCTAGGATGCTGGCCATGCATACTACGCTTGATGATAAAAAGGTAACTTCATTGGTTATCGTCATGCAACCAACAGATCCGGGAAAATTCCAACCTCTATATATTTGCCGTGAGGGGATCCCAAACCCTCATTTTACCGCCAATAAACGATATCAACTATTTGAAGATCTGGCTAAAGAACTAGACAGACCAATTATAGAAATAGATGTGAAGTCTTCAAAACTTTTCGCCGAAATAGAATTGTACTATCAGCACTTGATAGGTATTTTGCGTATGAATAGATACCTACCGCCATTGGGCTGAAGAGATGAAAAAAAGTGCTGACTCCTCGAGTCAGCACTTTTTAGATACCCATTTTATAATCGTATTCCTTAGCCTTATCCGGTTTAGAATTTTCGAATTCCATTTTAAGGAAAGGTTTATAAGAAAGATCAACCTTTTTGACAAAGGAGTAATTATTCAGCTTTTCAACCAATGGTTCAACTTCATCCATGTTCGTATAAAGGACGACATATTTCAGCTTCTTTGAAACGTAATGGATATTTCCAAACTTCCTAAGCATTTTGGCTTGTTTTAATGTATGTAAATAGACGATAATTCCTTGTCTTGCTCCAAGCATATCAATAACTCCCTTTTATAAAGGCTTTAACTAATTTTAGCATAGCAGAATCCTTTCTTTCAACCAAGAAAAATGATTATAAACAAAATTCTCTTACTATTATGAATCATTTCGGGGTCATGAGTAAAAGGGGATAAAAACCATTGAGTGACTAAGAAGTAATGATTGTCCAGACTGTATCTTGCTCGTGAGTGAAATGAACATTTGCCGAAAAAAAAAGCCTGGTGAAATGTCCAGGCTTTCATCATCTTATGCAGAACAACCACAGCTTCCACCTGTTCCGCAACTTCCTGACGAGCAGCCGCCTGAAGATACGAAAAATGGATTTCCTGCAGGTGTTTTCACTTGTTCCGAAACAGCATGGCCGATTAAGCCACTAATTTCATCTAGGATACTCTGCAATTCCGTTTCTGCCATCTTGAACTCAGCAATGGTAGGGTGCATATCCATATCCCGTTTTGCCTCTCGGGTCTCCATATTGATGCGCTTATAGTCCGGATGATACTTACCGAACCTTTGTACATCTTCAAAAAGATCCTTTAGAGAAGTAAACTTGGAGATTTTTGTTTGCGCCTCTTTATCGCTTTGTAATTTATATAAACTAAGAAGATAATTTTCCCCTATATCAGAATGAAGGATCGTTTCTGCTAATCCGTCTGCATGTTGTAAAATATCAACAATTTCCATAGTAGCAAGCATAAATAAGCTCACCTCCACCATCATTTTACCATTTATTCTTTTCATATGCCATTGCTATGATTACATAGTGGACGTGATATGTACTTCGATCTCTTTATTCAGACCCGTTTTTTGACCCGAGTCATTCAATATCTCCAGCCTGATCTTATGCGCGCCATGTGGAATATCTTTTAGGATAAAGGCTGCCGTATGCTTATTGATTCTCTTTTTATCATCTAAAAGGACAGAAACAGTGGCCAACTGTTTTGAAGTATCTCCTGAAAAACTATAGTCGTTCAGGTAACATTCCACATATACAGAGTTTCCTTTGACAAAAGTCTTCACTTGAAAATCCTCATCCATCGTTTGGGCGCTTTGTACAGTGGTGGCAGCCTTAAGGTCAGAAACACTAGCAGCCGAGACATTTTTGGGTTCAGGGATTTTCTTTCCACAACCTGTTGCTGCCATCAGCACTGTTAGAACTATAATCATTCTCTTCATGACATCGTCCCCCTTTTGTCAATATTATTTGCCAAAAGGAGTAATTTACTCTTTTTTTCTTCATTCGCTTGGTACATTCATCGCTTGGAACATATGGAGCATCATCGAAGCAACCTGAACACTATCGGAGAATTTAGAGATTCGATGGGGAATTGATTTTTCAAAAAAGTACTTTGCTTCTGTTTCAAATTTATCCAACTCATGGGGATTACGCATTAACCTTTTATACCAAGCAGGCTGAATCCTTAAATACTTTTTCATATCCTCATTAGTCTGGATGAAGTCATACACATTTTGACGCATGGAATCCTTCCTCCCTCCCGCTACTTAATCCTTGTTAAATAAAAATGGATTACTTCTCTGCTCAGGTGCTTTTGGCGGAGGAGTGGAGTCCCCGCCCGATTTATTTCCCTGGAAAGCCGATAGCACACCTTGAATGGCTCCAATTGCTTGGTTGGCACTTGAAATATATTGTTGTATTTGTCCGATATCCATGTTTTTAACGGCACTCATAACCGTACCCAGTAACTCAGAGCTCTGCTCTCCCTTTTCTGTGGCGGTTACCACCGGTTCAGTCTTTCCTACAGAAGCTTGCACACTGTCCTCAGCCTGCCAGCGTGGATGATCTTCACCGAGTAGGTACCATTCTTCAAAAAGCTCCTGCCATGTTGCTTGCTTATTTCTCACTTCATTCACTAAATATGGATGCACCTTGACAAACTCCCTAAATCCATCAATGGAGGGGCGTTTTTTTTTTGCCATTACTCTTCACCTCACACTAAGACATCGCCTATTTTACGATATGCCTCTATGTATGAAAAAGTGCATGGATCTTATTCATTCATCCGGCTACATATAGTATAATATTGGAAAAAAGGATGTTTTTTTATGAGTATAGAAGCACTTGTCGAGGATTTCAAGAACTTGGCAATCACGGCCGATGAAGCAGATCTACGCGTATTATCAGGAATCATCTCCAGCCTGAAGGAGAAAAGAAAAAATGAAAAATACTCCTATATCTCCAATCTCCTTAAGCTTAACAAACAGGTTAGCCACGACGGCACATCTCTTTCGATGGTGATGCCTATCACCCCTTTATCCCATAATGAATTGAACATCACTCACGGAGGAATCATCGCCACACTAATTGACTCAGCAATGGGCACTCTTGCCGGCTCGACAGTCCCAAAGGGTTATGCTACTTTGACAACGGACATTCAGGTACGATATGTAAAACCTGCTATCGGTGAACAGTTGACTTGTACGTGTAACATTATGCATACAGGCAATAAAACCATCATTCTTGAAGGAAAGGTTTATCGAGATGACGGATTACTTTGTGCCGTTTCCACTGGTAGTTTTTTCATCGTGAATATGAAAGGACAATAAAACGGATCCCAGAAGGATCCGTTTTATTTCTTCGCAATAAAGTTCTGTGTGTAATACTTTTTATAAACCCCTACACCTAAATCGGTAAACTCTTCACTCAACATCGTTTCCCGATGACCCTCGCTATTCAGCCAGCCTTCCATAACAGCCGCTGCGTCCACATAATTTGCTGCAATATTTTCGCCTGCCGCACTATACTGGATATTCCCCGCTTTTAATCGGTCAGCTAAATCCCCTTTGGTTTCAGAGACTTGTGTTTCTTCCTGAGTGCCTTTCATCTCTTGGCTATTAAGGTAAGCAATCTTTGCAATTGAATCATTCCAATTTAATGGCTTCAAATCAAACCTACTACGCATGATATTCGCAATATCAAATATTTGCCGTTCATTCCCTACTCTCACATTAGTCCATTCCTCTTCGGAAAGATCCTTAACAGGCACTAGCGAACCATGATAGGTCAGCTCATATGGCTGCTGTTTTAAAAGAGTGGAATCATCCAAAAACCGGACACTCGAAACGGTTCCAGAAAACTTATCTAAATACAACTGAACATGAATATCCCCAAGTTCTATCAATGGTCTCATATTCATATCCTCTTCAGACAATTCGAAACGGTAGACGCTATCGCCAGCCTCTATATCAACCGTTGGTTCTATATATAAGCTAGAATAGATAGCATCAATGGATTGGCCGATTTTAAAAGGGGAAATATTCACATTGTCCCCGATTCCGTATGCAGAAACGACTTTCCCATTTTCCATGGCCAATTGAAAATAGTCATTATAATCTTTATTATATATCCACCAATCATATCCATATGCGGACATATCAATTCGATCCGGTTCACCGAATTCCTTTTTGACCTCTTTTATATTCTTCCCAATTGTAATCGCTAATCCTTCTTTAGCCATTACTTCATCTTTCTCCATATGCGGATTCTTTTCATTTATCGTATCGTTAGGATTAACATCTTTGTTTCCATCTATGAGAGGATTCAGCTTTTCCTCCAGACCGATATTCGTATAAATGCCGATTATGAAAAAAACAATACTTAACAGCAACACCTTTCCGAACCTGCGCAGAGGACACACCCTCTCTCTATGCTTATGTATCTAATACTAGCTTTCTTTCCTGATTATAACATTGTTCCATCATAATTTTCTATTTAACGATAGATTACATCATTTTTTAATTTTGCAAAAATGGAACTTTTGTGAATCATAAAAATACAATGTCGAGTTCATTGCAACTTCCATCATTTCATACTATTATAAAATATAGGATAAAATGGTATATTATAAATATGCTTGGGGAATTTTCGTTACTTTCACTACATAATATTTTCCTTGTATGTCATTTTAATTCCCAAATGCAAAAATAGGAGGTACTACTCGTGAAATTTGAAAGCTTTGGAATTGAGAACATCACAGCCGACTTAAACCGATTAGATGACCTAATGCCGGAATACGGTTTAATACGTGCCGAACAATGGGACTATGAGAGAGTAAGTTATGACCGTAAATTCGAATTGAGAGAAGGCACTTTTTATCTGCGTATACTAGGCTATGCCGTCGAAGGTGATGTGGGGGCTCATAGGGCCACAATGAAACTAATGGTTCCACTTTTAGGAAAACACTATTATCCACATGGCATTGAATATGGAGAAGGAGAGTTCTTCCCCCCTTCATTAGTGAAACAGTGTGAAAAAATCCTGGCTCAGGTTAAAGAGGAACTTACACAATTTAATGGACTGTAAAAGTGACTGGAAACTGAACAAACAGAAGAGAGGAATCTCTGAACACCCCTCTTTTCTTGTATCAAAAAGGCCTGATGTTTTTACACATCAGGCCTTTTTTAGTTTTATGATCCAAGAATCGCTTTAATCAGTGATGTTGTCTCTCCACCGTGATAAATGACATATAGTAAAAGATAAACGGCCAAACCAGTGATTCCAGTGAAAAACCAAATAATGCTAGTCGTAGGACCGATTTTTCTATGAATCGCATACTTACCTTTTAAACCTGTTGTCAGCATAATGATTCCAAGTACTGCCCCGGTAGTCGCAAGTGTGATATGGAAAATCAAAAAGATCGTGTAATAAATTTTAATATCATCCGGTCCTCCGAAAGATGTATTACCAACGAAAATCGTACGAGAAAGGTAGATAGTGAAGAAAATTATCGCAAAAATCGCGGCCACTATCATGGTCTTTTTATGTGTCTCTGTTCTGCGCTGTTTAATTTGGTACCAGCCTATTGCAACCGTGATTGAACTTAATACAATGAAAGCTGTGCTAATTGTTGGAAGAATCGGTAAAGACATAAGATGTAGTCCTCTCTATATTTATTAATCATCTATTATTCTATAAGAGGTATTCATAAAATTCAATAAAAGCAAGCAAACTTAACACAATGCTCACTTTTATCAAAAAACCAAGTCAAATAACTAGCCTTTCCTTCGGTTTCATGTTTAGCCTATATTTTGAAGTAAGAATACCGGAAACCCCTAACAAGGCAAATGAAAGACTTGTCCACTCAGTAGACAAGTCTTTCACGAAATGATCATTCTACAGTCTGGAAATCTGTAGGAATAGGGTCAATTTCGCTTTCACCGCCATTCTCCTTCTTGAACCAAGCAAAGAAAATGACACCTAAAACATATCCTAAAACGATTTCTTGAATGACCTTCATCAATACTCCACCTAGCTGTTGGTCTTCAAGCAAAGGCAGCCCATTAAACATTTCTGGACCACTGAGCGTCAGGCCTGACAATGCCGATGCAGGCACGCACAGTTCCATGGCACTAGCCCAAGATTCAGCATTAGTGAACGTATCATACATTGGATAATCGGCAAAAATGATCAATGCACACGCAGGGGTCATTAAAATGCCACTACCAAAAATATATGCTACTTTTTTAACCCCCGAAAGGCTTTCATATTCAGGAAGCTGATTAACCAAAGGAAACCACATCAAAACAGCTGTCACAAATAAAATCACCGTATAGCCTGCATGGACCAACATGCCAGTTTTGATGAAATCGAATACCAATGGGATATGATACAGCGAAAAAAGAACATTAAATAGCATAAGTGCAAAGAGAGGCTTCGTGAAGAAGCGAAACAGCGACTTCATTCCCCTTATATCTATTAAAGATCTCCACACCCATGTGGGTATCGCAATGATAAATAAGGGAGGTATCACCAAGTAAAGCAGTGCCATTTGAAACATATGTGCACTGAACATGATATGACTGAGCAAATCGATAGGCGACCCCTTGACCACATAAAGAAGAATCATGGCCATTAAGAAATAGACTACCTGTTTCAAGGGAACCGGTGAACTATCCTCAAATCTATTCCTGTACTTTGTCACCATCAAAAAATAGCCAATGGTAATAAGTACGAGGACGGCAAAGTAAAATGGACTCCATAAAGCACGAAAGCCAAAAATATCAATAGACATAAAATCACCTCGTTCGTAAACTTTTTTCCATTACTATCCTTCTATTATACCTAAAATAAACCGCAGTAACAAATATAGATAAACCTGGATTTTACTGGGCGATAATTATAAGAAAACCGGCTATTTTAAAAATAGCCGGTCCCTATCTATCATATCCAGACAATCGTGATAAAAGCTAGCACTGTAATCAACCCGACTGCAAGGCCGGAAAAGAGAAACAATGTAATAGTGCCATGACCTTTATGCTTCATATGCATAAAATAATAAAGCTGGAAAATGACTTGTATAACTGCCAGCAATAAAATGACTGGCTTAATGAACCAATGTGAAAAACCTTCTATTCCTACAGCGGCAAATGCCACTAAAGTTAAGAAAATCATAAGACTAAAAGTAATTACTTGATGCTTCATCTCTTCAGCATTTTTCTTACGACGATATTTTAAATCGACATTCGGGTTTGCTGAATTTGACTGTTCATTCGCCATCAGTTATCCCACCATTCCCATTAAATATACGACTGTAAAGATAAATACCCAAACAACGTCAATGAAATGCCAGTAAAGACTTGCCACATAAAATTTAGGGGCATTATATAAATTCAAACCCCTTTTCGCATTTCGGAGCATCAGGGATATGAACCACATTAAACCGAAGGCAACGTGTCCTCCATGAAATCCGACTAACGTATAGAACGCCGAACCGAATGCACTACTAGTAAAAGTATGCTTAAATTCATGAACATAGTGGTTAAATTCATAAATCTCAAGACCGAGGAAACCAAAACCTAATGCCACAGTGATAACGATCCAAGCTTGCATTTGTTTAAAATGATTATTTTTCATGTGATACATTGCGTACACGCTTGTTAATGAACTAGTCAGCAAAAGCATGGTCGCAACAAACGTAAGAGGTAATTCGAATAGATCTTTTGCCAGTGCTGCATTTTCATTAGGAACTTTATCCTTTAATGCAAGATACGTAGCAAAAAGTGAAGCGAATAATACCGTCTCTCCACCAAGAAACAACCAGAATCCTAAATATTTATTTTTACCTTCTAAAGTCGCTTTCTCAGGAGAAGCAGGCCAAGTAGCATCCGTGAATTTTTCATCTGCTTGCATTATGCCTTAACCTCCTTATCATCATCATCCATAAGGTCTTCTTTATGAATATGATATCCATGGTCGTCTTTGACAGAACGTATGAACATGGAACCAAATGTAATCAAAAGCCCGATTATGATTACAGGCAAGGTCCAATTTTTATCATCCATATTATATAAAGCACCAAATGCGGCTACAAATAAACCGAATGACATTACTACAGGAAGGATAGAATTATTAGGCATATGAATATCACCAAGTGGCTCTGCTGGCGTCATTTCCTTTTTACCTTCCATTTTCTCGACCCAATATGGATCTAACCCGCGGACAAGCGGAAGTTGCTTGAAATTGTAGAATGGCGGCGGTGATGGGATGGCCCATTCAAGAGTACGGCCATCTCCCCAAGGATCATTGCCGACCTTGACGTTTTTAACAGACGTAATGATAACATTTATGACTAAAACGATGACAGCAAATGCCATTAGGAAAGCCCCTACTGTACTAATCATATTTCCTGTATTAAGTCCTTGGTTATCCAAGAATGTGAATACACGACGTGGCATCCCCATTAGACCAAGGAAATGTTGAATAAAGAATGTTAAATGGAAACCAATCAAGAAAGTCCAAAAAGTGATTTTCCCTAAGCCTTCATTTAACATCGTTCCAAACATTTTCGGCCAATAGAACGTAATCCCCGCCAATAAACCCAATACAACCCCACCGACGATTACATAGTGGAAATGGGCAACGACGAAATAGCTATCATGAAACTGGTAATCAGCTGGTGCAGCTGCATTCATGATACCTGTCACGCCACCCATTGTGAAGGAAGGGATAAAGGCGACGGCATAAAGCATTGGAACCGTGAATTTCACACTTCCGCCCCACATCGTGAAGATCCAGTTGAAAATCTTAATACCGGTAGGTACCGCAATTGCCATAGTGGCAACGGCAAAGATTGCATTTGCAATAGGTCCTAAACCAGTGGTGAACATATGATGTGCCCATACCATGAAACCTAAGAAACCAATTAAGACGGTTGCAAACACCATGGATGAATAACCGAATAATCTTTTTCTCGAAAAAGTTGCAAAGATTTCAGAGAATATACCAAAAGCAGGCAAGATCAAGATATACACTTCCGGGTGACCGAATATCCAGAATAAATGCTCCCAAATAATCGTATTCCCCCCGGCTGCCACATCGAAGAAGTTGGCTCCGAACATCCTGTCAAACATCATTAATACTAGCCCAACAGTAAGTGGTGGGAAGGCAAATAATATTAATGCAGAAACAACAAATGTTGACCATGTAAATAGTGGCATACGCATATAGGTCATTCCTGGCGTACGCATATTGATTATGGTCACAAGGAAGTTAATCCCTGCAATTAAGGTTCCCAAACCGGAAATCTGTAGTCCCAGTACATAAAAATCAATACCATGCCCTTCAGAGTGAAGGGATAAAGATGCATAAGATGTCCAGCCTGCATCAGGGGCTCCACCTAAAAACCATGAAAGATTTAAAAAGATACCCCCGAAGAAAAACAACCAGAAACCTAATGAGTTTAAAAATGGGAACGCAACATCACGTGCCCCAATTTGTAGCGGCACAACCGCGTTCATTACCGCAAATACCAACGGCATGGCCGCCAGGAAAATCATCGTCGTGCCGTGCATGGTCAATATTTCGTTATAAAACCCGGCACTTACAAAATCATTATTCGGGATTGCCAGCTGGATACGGATGAACATTGCTTCCAAACCGCCGATCACAAAGAATAATCCGCCTGCAATTAGATATAAAATGGCGATTTTCTTATGGTCTACCGTAGTTAGGTAATCCCAAATCGTAGCGCCAAAACCTTTTTTATTAGCGTGCGTACTCACGATTTAACCTCCTTAATCAATGTTCTATTTTTCTTCCACCTTGAGCTCTAAAAGGTAAGCTGTCAGTGCATTAATTTCTGAATCAGAAAGCTCGCCGTAAGTACCGGTCATTGTGTTACCCGGTTTATACTTTTCAGGATTTTTGATCCATTTTTTCACGTTTTCTTCCGTGTGATCCAATACTCCCGCCACTCGTTCACGTTCGCCGAATGTAGCCAGGTTTGGAGCTTGACGGGCTGCTTCAGGTCTACTGTCATTTGGGGTAACCGCATGACATCCGATACAGCTTTTATTGAAGACCTCTTCCCCTTGCTTAGCAACATCCCCTTTTGCCACAGGTGCTTTTGCAGTCTTCATATCTTTAGTCCAAGCTTCGAAGTCAGCTTTTGATTTCGTAACGACCTTAAAATCCATTAATGCATGGGATGGCCCGCAAAGCTCAGCACATTTCCCATAGAATAAATCGTTAGAATTTTCTGCCTTTTCGCTATCGAATTCTAAGAAAAATGAATTGACTCCATCAGTGTTCGTATCCATTTTCCCTCCGGCAGCCGGAATCCAAAATGAATGTTTAACATCTGAAGCTGTCAAATTGAAATAAACTTTCTGATCAGTCGGAACGACCAAATCCTGACTGGTAATTACACCTAGGTCTGGATATTCAAATTCCCACCAATAAAGGTTTGCCCTAACGTTGACCACCAAAGCATCCTTCGTTTTTCCATCTTTATCTTTCTTATCCATTGCACTAGTGTCAGCTAAGTCAAAAGTGGTAACGACAGTCGGAACAGCCAGAACAATCAAAAGAAGGATAGGAATAACAGTCCAAATAATTTCGAGTTTGTGACTTCCTTCAATTTGTTTCGGTATTGTCTCGTCGCCTTTCTTTCGGCGGAAGCGGAATAAAACTACAACGAATAAAATGATTACTACAATAATCACCAGTACCATGATTAATGTGCTCAATACCAGTAAATCAAACTGTGTTTGCGCAACATCGCCAGCTGGCTTCAGCGTGGATAGGAATGGTTCACCGCAGCCCGAAAGGACAAGTCCTACTATACCCAGCAAAGCAATTAGGCGCCATTTGTGCAGCCTTTTTTTCATAGCTTCAGAAACCCCTCTTTCATCAAAATTTTCTCACAAAATTCAAAATGGGCGCTATTGCGAATATTCTCTCTATGTCAATTTCTTTAAAAGAAAGAATCCCTAAACTAAGGATTACTCTAGTGAATCAAACCGCTCTAAGGATGGAATCTCATGATGTTTTTCTGAATAATATGTATAGCGGTCAGTGTCCAATTTATTATCAAGTAAGGTGCAGCCCATTAACAAACGGGCTACAACCCTATGATGTATACTAAGTTTAAATAAGTGTAACGATAACCATCGCTACAAATAATATAGTCATATAATTAAGCGAATATACAAACATGGAAGTTGCCCACTTAATATCATCTTTCTTTTTATACCCCTTCAATCCCAAAATAAGCCAGCCGGTACTTAATAGTGCGGCCAAGACAACTAATGGAGTGCCTAAGGGAGTTAAAAAGAATGGAATGAACATTAAAGCAATGATCCATACTATAATTGATTTTTTTGCCCTTTTAAAGCCTTTTACAACAGGAAGCATTGGAACCCCAGCTGCCCGATATTCCTCAACCCGCCTCATTGCAAGGGCGTAAAAATGTGGGGGCTGCCAAAGGAACATGATAGCGAATAAAACCCACGCAATCACATCAAGGTTTGGATCGATCGCTGCCCATCCAATCAGGGGTGGGACCGCTCCCGAGATACTGCCTATTATGGTATTCGAAACAAATCTTCTTTTGAAAATCATCGTATAAAGAACCACATAGGCGAATACGCCAAACGCCCCAATCAATAGCGTCGTCATATTAGTCAAGGCAAGTAAAATAAGTCCTGTAATAATCAGTCCAAAACTTAGGAACAACACCCTGGAAGGTTGTGCTTTTCCAGTTACAGTAGGACGGTTTTTGGTTCGTTCCATCAAATGATCGATATCCCGATCATAGTAATTATTAAAACTGCAAGATCCAGCCATGATAAGAGCCGAGCCTGCAAGAGTATAGAACACCACATCAAGATTACTAAAAAAGCTAAGTCCTGCAAAGTGAATCGCTAACCACACCCCAGTAAAAGCCGTGATTATATTTGAATTGACAATCCCCACTTTAATAAGTGCCAGAAAGTCTTTCCAGGCTGTAGTTTTTGGTATATCCGATTGAAGGGTGGCTTTACTGTCCTTCAAGACAGCTTCTGACATACCCCTTGTTTCTGACATTTGTTTTCCTCCTTTGAATCACTCAAAAACATGCAAAAGTAAAAGGTAGCACACTTAGTACATAACTATAAATCATTATTTCATACTTTTCTATATTTGTAACCAAGGAAGCGCAAACAAAAAGTAAATAATTTACTTTTTGCCTATATCATTGAAAATTTAAGAAACCATTCAAAGCAACTATACTATATAGTGTTCATCCATAACAGTAAAAATTAGTAAAATCATTTCTTCAATATATTAAAACACATTTTTGGAAGCTTTTGTGAAATTTTTTCGAATAATTTTTGACCAAATTGTGTCGAGTTATTTTTCGATGAAAATACTGTAAACATCATGAATTTCACTTAAATCGCCATGTGGCGATCATTATGGAAATATCCTACATATTCCCCCATTTCACTCTTTTTTACCATCCCCACTTCTTCAATTTTTATCAAATTCCCTTCTGAGTTTCAATCCATATTGATGGTAGCATTTAGGGATGCACTTTTTTTCGAACTTGTAAAATCATACTATTTTGTGTAATATCGAGGAGGTTCTACAAATATTTATCAATTACATTATGATATGATAATATGGTATGGATTTAATAAAACTAACTAATATGACTCCAAGAAAAAGGTGGGACTACTGGTGAAATCGTCACTTAAATGGTTTGCTGTTTTAACTACGATTGTAATGCTCTTTATCTTAATAGGGGGAGCCTTAGTCACAAAGACCGATTCCGGCATGGGCTGTGGTAGATCATGGCCATTATGTAATGGTCAATTAATCCCCGAAAAAATTACGTTCGCATTGGTTATTGAACTCTCCCATCGGGTTGTCTCAGGTGTAGGCGGATTCATGGTCCTGCTTTTATCAGTTATGTCTTGGCGAAAAATAGGTCATATTCGCGAAGCCCGCTTTCTATCGATTCTTTCATTCGGCTTCCTAGTTCTTCAAGGATTAATAGGAGCTGCTGCAGTTCTTTGGTCTCAATCTGATTTTGTTTTGGCTCTCCACTTTGGTATTTCCCTTATATCCTTTGCTTCCGTATTTTTATTAACCCTATTGATTTTCGAAGTGGACAAGAAGTTTGAGGCTGATAAACTGATTGTTGACAAAAGAATGGGATTTCACATTACCGGCATTTTGATTTTTTGTTTACTGGTCGTATATACCGGTGCTCTCGTAAGACATACTGAATCTAGTCTTATATGTAAAGATTGGCCTCTATGTGGGAATGGAACCTTCCTACCTACTAACACCTATGAATGGATACAAATGGGTCATAGGGCGATAGCAGGGATGATTTTCTTATGGGTTTCCTACGCTACCTTTTTGGCACATAAACACTATAAACATCAACGGGTCATATATGGTGGTTGGAATGCAGCATTCATTTTAGTCTTTTTACAAGTAACCGCCGGAGCTTTCATTATCTTTTCTAAACAAAATCTATACATTGCATTGGCACATGCTTTATTTATAGCCTGTTTTTTCGGGGTGATGAGCTATTTGCTTCTTCTCACTACAAGAAGCAAGAAAAACGCATTACTTATTGAAAAGGAGAATCAAGTTTCTTCTATTAATGAACGAGATGAGGGAATTGTATCACCGACCATTCCTGCCAGATGACGTCTGACTTTTCAAACAATAACAGGTATACAAAAAGCCATCATTCAAAATGATGGCTTTTTGTATACCTGTTAAAAGGATAGCCTGAAAGAGGGCACTCCAGATGTTATCCCATCCGTGCGCCCTCTTTCAAAGCTAGTCTCTGACTCTCTTAGAGTTACTTAGTTATTTCAATCAATAGATCACCTGTACTGATGGCTTCTCCGTCTTTAACATAAATGTCTTTAATTGTACCAGAGAAAGGTGCTTGTACAGTTGTTTCCATTTTCATGGCTTCTGTAATGATCAGGTGATCACCCTGCTTGACTTGATCGCCTTTTTCGACGACAACGCGGATGACCGTACCAGGCATCGTAGCCCCAATATGTTCTTTATTTTTGGTGTCAGCCTTGATTTTGGTTTGCACGGACGATTTAATATTCTCATCCTTGATGATGACTTCACGAGATTGACCATTCAATTCAAAATACACAACCCGTGTGCCATCAGGCAATGGCTGTCCAATTGACACTAATTTAACGATAAGGGTTTTCCCCTTTTCTATTTCGACTTCGATTTCTTCTCCTAATCTCATGCCATATAAGAAAGTGGCTGTGTCTAGGTTGGATACATCGCCGAATAACTCTTTCGTTTTATTATAATCCAAGAATACTTTAGGATATAGGGCATATGCAAGCACATCGAAGTCTGTGACAGGACGTCCCACTTCTCGGAACAACTCTTCTCTTAATGCATCAAAATCTACAGCTTCCAGTAGTTCACCTGGTCTAACTGTAATCGGTTTTTTCCCTTTCAGGATAACTTCCTGAAGTTCCTTTGGAAAACCTCCCGTTGGTTGTCCCAAGTACCCCTCGAATAATTCAATAACGGAATCAGGAAAATCAATGGCTTGACCCTTTGTAAGGACATCCTCTTCCGAAAGGCTATTTTGTACCATGAATAAGGCCATGTCGCCTACAACTTTTGAAGATGGTGTCACTTTAACGATATCTCCGAACATGACATTGACGCGTCGATACATTTCCTTCACTTCATGCCAACGATCTCCAAGACCTACTGCTTTAGCCTGCTGTTGTAGATTACTATACTGTCCACCTGGCATTTCATGCTTATAAACTTCCGTGTGGGGTGCATTCATGCCACTTTCGAAGTCTTTATAGAACTTCCGTACCTCTCCCCAATACTCTCCTAGACGTTCAAGTGAATCCACTTCAAGTTTAGGCTGTCTACCCGATCCCTCCAGTGCATAATGAAGGGTTTGAATACTTGGCTGCGAAGTTAAGCCTGCAAGCGAGCCAATCGCCGTATCCACAATATCCACTCCTGCTTCAATGGCTTTTGAGTACGTAAAGATACCATTTCCGCTCGTATCATGCGAATGCAAATGAATAGGTAGAGAAGTCGTTTCCTTCAATTCCGATACAAGACGGTAAGCCGCATCCGGTTTCAAAAGACCTGCCATATCTTTGATAGCTAGAATATGAGCACCTGCATGCTCCAATTCCTTCGCCATGTTTTTATAGTATTCTATATTATATTTGCTGCGCGATGAATCATTCAAATCACCTGTGTAACAAATGGCCGCTTCGGCAATTTTACCAGATTGGCGGACAGCATCAATAGCCACTTCCATCCCTTTTACCCAGTTTAAGCTGTCGAAGATCCGGAAGACATCAATACCCGCCGCCGCTGATTTCTCAACGAATTCCTGTATGACATTGTCGGGATAGTTTTTATAACCCACTGCATTGGAAGCTCTTAAAAGCATTTGTAACAGGACATTAGGCGCTTTTTTCCTGAAACTTAACAAACGCTCCCATGGATCTTCTTTCAAGAAGCGATAGGCTACATCAAACGTTGCCCCGCCCCACATTTCCATGGAAAATAGGTTTGGAAGTAATTTTGCCGTAGGCTCTGCAATGTCCAGTATATCCTTTGATCTAATTCTTGTAGCCAATAATGATTGATGTGCATCACGGAAAGTCGTATCCGTAATTAATACTTCTTTCTGTTCCTTAATCCAGTTAACCAGGCCTTCTGCTCCTCGTTCGTCTAGAATATTCTTCGTACCTGGAGTAAGCGGCAGATTCTTGACATCCGGAATCGGTGCTGGGTCAAAGACCGGTTTTTTCTTCGTTTCCACACCTGGAAAACCATTCACCGTTACATTGCCGATATATGAAAGCATTTTTGTTCCACGGTCTTTTCTGACTGGGAAGTTAAACAATTCAGGCGTTGAATCGATAAATGAAGTATCGTACTCGCCCGTAATGAAATTCTTATGTTTGACAACATTCTCAAGGAATGGGATGTTTGTTTTAATTCCTCGAATCCTAAATTCCTTCAGGTTACGCACCATTTTGGAAGCAGCCTGCTCAAATGATAGTGCATGTGTTGAAAGCTTGACTAGCAAGGAATCATAATATGGGGTAATCACTGCACCTTGGAATCCATTACCTGCATCCAAACGTACGCCAAATCCTCCACCTGAACGGTAAACCATCATTTTTCCAGTGTCAGGCATAAAATTATTCAACGGATCTTCGGTTGTCACCCTTGATTGGATTGCATACCCATTTGTTTTAATGCCCGCTTGTTCTGGAATGGCGATCTTTTTACCATGTAGTTCATGGCCTTCGGCAATCATGATTTGCGATTGAACAATATCGATTCCTGTAATCATTTCGGTAATGGTATGCTCTACCTGAACCCTTGGATTGACTTCAATGAAATAAAATTCACCATTTGCCACAAGGAACTCCACTGTCCCAGCATTGACATAGTCAATATTTTTGGCCAATTTGACTGCAGCCTCGCAAATCTCTTCTCTAAGGCTCTCCGGAAGCGAAACTGAAGGAGCAACTTCAACGACTTTTTGATGACGTCTTTGCACCGAGCAGTCACGTTCATATAAATGAACGGTATTACCATGAGAATCTGCCAAGATTTGAACTTCGATATGCTTTGGATTTTTAATGTATCTCTCTACGTATACTTCATCATTCCCAAAGGCTGCTTTCGCTTCAGATTTACAGCGATTGTATGCTTCTTCGGTTTCTTCAAGTTTTTCGACAATACGCATGCCGCGTCCGCCTCCACCAAGTGAGGCTTTTATAATAATCGGGAAGCCGTACTTCTTACCGAATTCTTTTACTTCTTCCACGCTTGTTACTGGTCCATCACTGCCTGGAATGACCGGAATACCAGCCAGTTCAGCTTGTGTTCTAGCCTTTACCTTGTCCCCAAACATATCTAAATGCCTTGATTCAGGTCCGATGAAGATAATTCCCTCTTCTTCGCAACGTTTAGCAAAATCTATATTTTCTGAAAGGAAGCCATAACCAGGATGAATAGCGTCAACTCCACTCATTTTGGCAATCGCAATAATCCCTTCAATATCCAAATATGCATCGATCGGCTTTTTACCTTCACCAACCAGATATGCTTCATCAGCCTTATAGCGGTGATAGGATCCGTAATCTTCCTTGGAATAGATTGCAACTGTACAAATGTCTAATTCCGTACATGCCCGAAAAATTCGAATCGCAATTTCCCCGCGATTTGCCGCAAGTACCTTTTCTATACGTTTAACCATTGCTACCACCCTAATCAATATGTATTTTTATAAATATATAGAAAAAAAGTGTGAGAGATATCACAACTTTTCATTCTCCATTAATAGAGATAACTTAAACGTCCATTTCATTAAGTGAATAATGAAAAAGAATAAAGCGAAATTTTTAAATAATTACTATTATTATGATATACCAACTTTTCGTACTTTTCACTTTAATAAGTAATTAATATAACCATAATACTAAAATAAACTGAATACAATAAAAAAATAAAAAATTCTTTCGTTTATATTTAAAAGTATTTTTCAATCCACTTTTTGTCTTAGTGCCATTGGATCAGTAACCGTATTCAAGTTTTGTAGAATATTAAATGTTGTGAATGAATTTGATACATCATTACTAATATAAAAACATAAAAAGGACTAAACAAAGAATGTTCCGTCCTATTAGTATAACACTTTTAAAATAAGTATAACCTATTCATTTGATTATGTATACAAATAAAAAACTCAAACAATCATCGAGATTTGTTTGAGTTAGTATGTGCTATATATTATTTTTTTAATGATGCTTCATGTAATACTGACAATTCTCTTTCGAGTGTCTCTAAAAGAGATTTGCCTTCCAATTCCTCTATTAGGTCTAATCGTACAGCAAAATCAATTTCCCGTGATAGACCAAACATTTGAGTATCCAGTACCTCTTCATATAAAGGACATTGAGGCATAGTGAGATTCTCCATTTGAACTTTTATCAATTTTAGAATCTTGTCAGCATCTGCCTTTAATAAAGCAAAAGCTTTTTCTCGATGATTGACAAGCATTTCAGATGCCATGTTAAATCCCCCCGCTCAGAGCGATTAAATCTTATCTTTAAATTCTACCTTTAGTTGTCTTAAAAAGCAAGGATATTGACAAACTAAATGAATAACGAAACCTGGAAGAATTGTGCCGATGCATGCTCGATAATGTGACAATTCTCCTGTAATTGATTATAATTGTACATGTATGTGAGCAAAGGAAGGAATGAGATATTTGGAATCCATCGTGTTTATTAACGGAAATGTGAAATATCCTCTTACAATAGACCCTGGAGTATGGATCTTCGATGACCGTAAAATTGAGATTGATACATATTTCAGTGAAGAAAGAGTACAGATCAATGAACTAGAAGATTATACTAAGAAAGCTTCTAGACATTGGCAAAAAGAAATTCAAGAGGGAGCGGTTCTACCCCCTACAATAAAAACAGAACGGAAATTCGAGAAACAACGATTGCTTGAAGGTTCTTTTGGCATTCTGTTTGAACCTTTTTTAAAAAATGCCGAACCCGCTGATGATGCAACCGAAGTTATCGTTACTTCAGAAGGCAAAGAATTGGCGTTTCCGCTAGAAGATGCCATGAAATTTTTCATCGGGTTTTCAAAGGATGGACAACCACTTAAAGTGTCTGAAGGTGGTCCCATGGAAATTTATTTTGGTGATGGAAGTAATATCGACAATCCAATCAAGTATGTCACGTCTTTTACAGTCAAATAAGCTCGCCGATAGCGATACTCCAGAAAATGGCAGGGGATTTTCCCCGTGCCATTTTTTTATTTATAAAAGCGTTGCAGCAAGCTGTGCCAATGTAGATCTTTCCCCTTTTATCAGCTTGACATGCCCAGCAATCCGCTCCGTCTTGAATTTTTCGACTACATACGTCAAGCCATTATTATATTCATCTAAATATGGATGATCAATTTGTTCTGGATCTCCCATCAACACGATTTTGCTTCGTTCCCCTACCCTTGTTAAGATAGTCTTTACCTCATGTTTCGTCAGATTCTGTGCTTCATCAATGATGATGAATTGATCCGGTATGCTCCTTCCCCTGATATACGTCAGGGCTTCTACTTCAATCGAACTCATCCCTGCTAGAATGGCATCCAATTCTCCTGGTTTCTTGGTATTGAACAAGTATTGCAGATTATCGAATATAGGCTGCATCCACGGCTTCAATTTTTCTTCCTTTTCTCCAGGCAGATAACCAATATCTTTACCGACCGGTACAATTGGCCTTGCGACAAGAAGCTTCTTATAATGGGCTAAATCCTCTGTTTGCAACAAGCCTGTTGCCAAAGCAAGCAACGTTTTCCCAGTGCCCGCCTTACCAATTAGTGTCACAAGCTGTACATCTGAACGAAGCAACAAATCCAAAGCCATCGTTTGTTGAACATTCCTAGGCTTAATTCCCCAAATATGTTCCCCTTCATACATCAACTTCTTAACAGTCTTACAGTTTTCATTGATGATCCCAATCGCCGAGGCTGAGCTTCCTAATGTATCCTTCATGAGGAGAAATTGATTGGGATAGTATTGATCTTCTGACAACTCTTCAAGTTCTAAATAACTTTTTTCATAAAATTTATTTAGGTTGTCAATTGAAACAAATATCTCTTTATATCCACCATAGACATGGTCCAATTCAACGACACGGTCATTTAAAAAGTCTTCTGCCTCAAGTCCGATAGCATCTGCCTTTACACGCACTAGTGTATCTTTGCTAACGAGGATGACCGTCTTTCCCTCTTCCTTCGTCTCTTCTTCCAATGACAAATTTTTAGCAACCGCCAATATTCGATTATCATTTGTTTTCTCGACAAAAATTTCCTGTAGTTCATGAAAAGAACGATGATTAAGTTCTATTCGTAAACTTCCTCCATTATGAAGCGGGATACTCTGGTGTAGTTTCCCTTTTTCCCGAAAATGATCAATTAATTTCGAAACCTGCCTTGCATTCCTTCCGATTTCATCCATATACCTTTTCTTAGAATCCAATTCTTCTAATACAACTGCTGGAATGACGATTTCATTAACCCCGAATGAATAAATGGAATACGGATCCTGCAACAGGACATTCGTATCTAAAACATAGATTTTGTCCAATATGACGCCTCCTGCCTGCTCTTTATCGGATATACCTAACAATGACTGCTCTTAGCAGTTATGTAGCGGACGAGACTGTTGATAAAATATATGTCCCTTTGTATAAAGATAGAAGAACAATTACAGACTATAAAGAAATCTTCCTTGATATAAAGATGCCAAATACACAATATGATCAATGAATTCTACGAGAAAAAAGGAGACGGAACTCTTGCGCAAACAAATTTTTTCATTGGCTGCACTCTTACTGATGTCAGGTTGTTCGACGGATCATGCAAGTGACGATTCAAAAGACCAGGCTAAAAACGGCTTAACCCAAGTTCATAACTCGACCATTCAGGAAAGCGATCGCAGGACCGGACAAAAAACATCCAAAAGGCTAACGAATCTGGCTCAATCAGTACCTGAAGTGAATGATGCCACCGCAGTTGTAATTGGGAAATACGCCCTGGTGGGGATTGATATCGACGCGGACATCGAACGCTCACAAGTCGGAACCGTTAAATACTCGGTTGGAGAGACATTAAAGAATGATCCTCATGGTGCCTATGCGATTGTCGTAGCCGATCCAGATTTAAATGCACGAATCAAAGAAGTTGCAGCAGACATTAAAAATGGCGAACCAGTAAGGGGGATATTAAATGAGTTGGCAGATATCACAAGCAGAGTCATACCTGAGGTACCTGGTGACACCTTGACACCTACCCCTGCAAAGGTTACGGATGATCAAGGGAACTCGCCCCATAATCAAGATGACAGAAAACAATTAGAAAAAGAACAAAACGAACAGTCCAATCATCATAAAGATTAACCTTTTCACCCCGTCGAATCTTCTTCGGGTTTTTTCTTATGTACAATTGCAAATCCCACACGGGAGACTTGTACTTTATCCTCGTTTTGGCATGAAATTATTGGTATACTTAAACACATACTGAAATCGAAGTGAGGTTCAATAATTATGAAGGTAAAATGCGTAATATGCGATCAAATCGAAGACATACCAGATGATAGTCCAGAAGCTAAGAAGCTACGTAACCGTCCTATACATACCTACATGTGCGATATATGTAAACAACGCATTGAAGAACGTACAAATGAACGGATTGCCACAGGCAATTTCCATCTCTACCGCACGATAAAAAAAGAAGATGAATGGTAAATCGTTCAATCGGATACTCCTGATTGGTCTGTTCAATGGATTATTACTTGGCTTTATAACGAAATGGATTGAAGTGTCCTCAGGAATAAAAGTGTATCAGCTTTTATTGAACGTGGATTTCATTCCTATTTTTGGGGAAATCCCTTGGAATGAAGCATGGCTATTTTCTTTTCATTTATTTATATCAATCTTCCTTACTTATGGCTATGCCTATATGATTCAAAAAAGAAAGATTGTGAAGCGATTTGCCTTTGCTAATTTATTCATCATTCCTGCCATCCTGCTTTATTTTCCATTGGCTTTCCTTTCTAAAGCCATGGTTATTCCTTCTTTTGACTTGTTCACATTCTTATTGTGGGCACTTGCACATTTTATTTATTCTCTGTTCCTTCCATTGTCCATACAAAAATAACCGTGCGGAAAACCGCACGGTCATTTTTGTATTACTCGATATTTTTATACTTATCTGGCTCAAGTTGTATCTGATCCAACATGATATCAATTAATTCAATCGGGAAACGTTGCTTTTTCATTTCGTCTCCTACTTTATATTCAACAAAATAAAAAGGTTCTGTTTTTGTAACGGAATCAATCCTCACCTGGTGGTCGTTCTGAAGCATCTGCATAAAAAACATTTCTGTTTCTCGTGCGGCTGTATCATCGGGCCTTTCATCACAAACAACTCTTATCGTCAGCCAATTGTATAAAGCATCTTGTAATGATTTCATAGCTCACTCAAGCCTGTTCTTCTTTTTTCGAATTATGAAGACGAATCTTATAAATTCCAAGGACAAGAGATGCTATGACTAACGCTTCCCCCATTGGGAGAAACACAGCGAAGAAAGAAAGAAGGGTACATCCAAGTGCCATTACCGCATAGATAATCACATTTTTGAGCAAAGGTAGCTTTTTGGCGAAACCTAGCTGATAGACAAGGATGCATAATCCAAAGATTGTTAAATACAAATACCACATTCCCGCTTCAGGGTTCTCATCCACTCTGTACAACGCTGCAAAAAATGATAATCGCTCTTGGATATCCAATCTTTACTCCTCCTCTAGCTAATTATTTTTCTTCAACAGCCACTTTTTTTCTTTTAGCTGCTCTTTCACGTTCGTTTTTATCAAGAATTTTCTTACGAAGACGGATTGATTCAGGAGTTACCTCACAATACTCATCATCGTTCAAATACTCAAGTGCTTCTTCAAGAGACATGATTCTTGGTTTCTTCATTGAAGAAGTTTGATCCTTATTTGCTGAACGCATGTTTGTCATTTGTTTTGCTTTAACGATATTAACCGTTAAATCTGCATCACGATTATGTTCGCCGACAATCATACCTTCATAAATGTCAGTACCTGGTTCAACAAAAATGACACCACGGTCTTCTACTTGCATAGTACCGTATTGTGTTGTTTTTCCTGATTCCATAGATACTAATACACCTTGACGTCTTCCGCCAACTTGGCCTTGTGCCATTGGTTGGTAGCTGTCAAATGAATGGTTCATGATACCGTAACCACGAGTGATTGTTAAGAACTCAGTAGAATAACCGATAAGTCCACGGGCTGGAATCGTGAATAGTAAACGAACTTGACCGCTTCCGCTATTGACCATGTCTAACAATTCGCCTTTACGTGCACCCATGGATTCCATGATAGCACCAGTATGCTCTTCTGGAACATCGATTTGAACACGTTCAACTGGCTCGCAACGTACGCCATCAATAAGACGAACGATAACTTCCGGTTTCGAAACTTGAAGCTCATAGCCTTCACGTCTCATGTTTTCAATCAGGATAGAAAGGTGAAGCTCTCCACGACCAGAAACAATCCATACGTCCGGAGAATCAGTATTTTCTACTCTTAAGCTTACATCTGTTTGCAATTGGCTTTTCAAACGCTCTTCGATTTTACGAGCCGTTACGAATTTACCTTCACGTCCTGCGAATGGGCTGTTGTTTACAAGGAAAGTCATTTGTAATGTTGGCTCATCGATACGTAGGATTGGAAGCGCATCAGGATGCTCTACTGGGCAAACCGTTTCACCGACGTTGATATCTTCCATACCGGAAACGGCGATTAGGTCACCAGCAACAGCTTCCTGGATTTCAACTTTTTTCAAGCCGATATAACCAAAGATTTTCGTTACACGGAATTGCTTAACTGATCCATCAAGCTTCATCAATGAAACTTGTTGTCCTACGTGCATTTTTCCGCGGAATACACGACCAACACCGATACGTCCTACATAGTCGTTGTAATCAAGTAAAGCCACTTGGAATTGCAGTGGTTCTTCTGAGTTATCGACTGGAGCAGGAATCGTTTCGATAATTGTTTCGAATAATGGAGTCATGTCTTTTTCTTGTTTAGTAGGATCTGAATCCAAGCTTGCTGTTCCAGCAATACCTGAAGTGAAGACTACTGGGAAGTCTAATTGTTCTTCTTCAGCGCCAAGTTCGATGAACAAGTCGATAACTTCGTCGACAACTTCATCTGGACGAGCAGAGTCTTTATCAATTTTATTCACGACAACGATAGGCGTGATTTTTTGTTCCAAAGCTTTTTTCAACACGAAACGTGTTTGAGGCATACAACCTTCATAAGCATCGACAACAAGTAAAACGCCATCGACCATTTTCATGATCCGTTCTACTTCACCACCAAAGTCAGCATGACCAGGTGTATCCAAGATATTAATTCTTGTGTCTTGATATTGAACTGCTGTATTTTTCGCAAGAATCGTAATTCCGCGTTCTTTTTCAATAGCATTAGAATCCATCGCACGTTCTTCAACGTGTTCGTTTTCACGGAAAGTACCAGATTGCTTAAGCAACTGATCCACTAAAGTTGTTTTACCATGATCGACGTGGGCAATGATGGCTATATTACGAATATTTTCTCTTAATTTCAAAAAATTCACTCCTAAAAAAATTTGGTGTTTAACGTATCACTAGTATTAACTTACATATTATATCACAAACATGGTAGAAACAAATAACGAAATTATGTACAATAGAATTATTAGGGGTGATTTTAATGAATATTAAATGGAATTTCTTAATTTTAGCGATACTGGCTACAGCAAGTATTGGCTCCATTGGCATCTTTATCGCGATAAAGAGCATACTCGGAATAGTAGCTGCAATCGTTGTGCTATGCGGAATAATGGGGTATGGCTTCTCTCAAAAGAAAAAAACTGCGTGAAGCAGGAAAGTTATAAATAAAAAAACTCGCTGCTGATAGCGAGTTTTTTTATTTATAACTTTATACTCCGAAAATTTATTTTCCATTAAAGGTTTTTCCTGCATATCGTTCACTACTTTCTTGAATTATCCGACAAGTATCGTTCGAATACTTCCTTATGTAGACCAGGTTTAGAAACAAAAAGAGAATCTCCTGATAGGAAGTTCAATTCCTCCCCTTTAATGTTGGTCACTTCCCCACCAACCTCTTCAATAAGTAACGCCCCTCCAGCAAAGTCCCATGGCATAAGGCGCATCGTTATATAAGCATCCAGGCGTCCAGCAGCTACGAAAGCAAGTTCCAGTGCAGCTGATCCGTATGATCGTGTTCCCCTGACATCACGGACAAGCGGGGCAAGGAGGTTTGGATCGATTCGGCGGTTTTCCGTTACCCAACTCGCATTCATCGATAGAATGGATGTACTGACAGAACCTTCTTCTAACGGGGCAAGCCTTTGTTCATTCATAAAAGCTCCCTGCCCTTTAACAGCATGGTATAATTCATCATGCACAACATCATAGACCATGCCGATTTTCCCGATGCCATCCTGGTATACACCGAGAGAAATGGCAAAATTCCGCTGTTGGTGGATAAAGTTCAATGTACCATCGATGGGATCAATAATCCACACCGTCCCCTTTAAATCCTTTATCTGATTCCCCATACCCTCTTCTCCAAAAATACGATGGTCAGGAAATGTTTCATTTATATGTTCAACAAAGAATTTTTCTATTGCCTTATCCATATTCGTTACCAAATCATTAGGATTCGTTTTTTCCTCGATATTCAGCTTGGTTTCAAAGGACGCCCGAAGCTTGACCCCCGCTTCCCTCATCCATACCTTCGCATATGTATCCATTTCTTTAACCGATGCCATCATAATATCCCGTCCTTTGTCTTCAAAACTACATTAAATAGATATTCTAAAGAGTAATGCAAATATACCATGACTTCAAGTTTTTAACATCTTCACATTTTAAGCTTTTTAAAAATTTCAAATTCAATCCACTTAAATGAACAGTCCACCACTTCAAGACTTCTTTCCTTTATTCATCAATAGAAATATTCAAATCCGCTATTGGGAACACTTCAGGTATATAATGAAAAACGGACACATTATTTTCTAAAAAAAATAAGTGTCCGTTCAACTATTATAGATTTCATTATCCATTTAATTCATATGCTCCTTATTGATCTTTACAACTGTTCATTTACAAAGCCTTAAGCTTTAGCAACTCCAAACGGATACGCTCTAATCTTTGCTTGCATAGTGACCTCATCTGATCGTTTTCTTCACTGATCGCTTCAAAAAGGGTTGCTAATTCATAGTCCATTTCCATTCTTAACACTGCAGCTCTATGTCTTTCTACTTCTTTAGCTTTTAATGCTTGGTTCATGACTTGTTTCATAATTAACATTCTCCCTTCATCAATAAACTTAATTTTCAGAATTTAATTTTATTTTATCATATGTCTTCCACCAACAAATAGCAACTAATTTGTGTTCTTACCCATCAATTTATTTGAAATCAAGTTACAAAACGCTATTTTCGAAATTACCTTATACTTATGCTACAATATGTGCAGATATTTACGGTAGGAGAGATAAATGATGAAATTATTAAGTTTCACTTCTGATGATTTTAACGCATTTAAAATTGATGGATTAGAACCGCGAATGGAAGCTTTAAAAGAAAAGATACAACCTAAGCTTCATGCATTGGGCGAACATTTTTCACATCAGCTATCTATCATGACTGGTGAAGAAATGTTTCCTCATGTAGCAAGGCATGCCAGACGGAAAGTGAACCCTCCTAACGATACATGGGTTGCTTTTGCCGCAAATAGCCGGGGCTATAAAATGATGCCCCATTTTCAGATAGGTTTATGGGAGACACATTTGTTCATATGGTACGCCGTCATTTATGAGGCCCCCAATAAGGTAGAAATAGGACAGCATCTTGAGAAAAACATTAACCGGTTAAAAGAAAATATCCCTTCTGACTACGTTTGGTCAATGGACCACACAAAGCCTGAAGTCATTCCACATGAAGGGCTTTCTAGTGAAGATTTACACTCCATGTTTTCCCGTTTGCAAACGGTCAAGAAGGCCGAGATCCTTTGCGGAATACAAATCCCCCGCGAAGAGGCCATTCAATTAAAAGAAGATGAATTCATCCAAATCATTCAAGATGCGTTTGAACATCTTTTACCCCTATATCAATTAAAATAAACGCTTATGTCGTAATATGACGTATATCTACAAAATATAGACAAAACGATGGAAGCACGGAGGTGCCTTTATAGGTACCTCCGTGCTTTTATTTTTGAACCAATATTTTACTTGCGCTGATGAGCTCGGTGATGTGTTCCTCTTTTCCCGTTTCAAAGCATTCTATGACCTTGCTTCCGACGATGACCCCATCACAGGATTGAATCGCATTCCTTACATGCTCGGGCGTTGAGATGCCAAACCCGGCAAGAACCGGGACAGGGCTCAGTTCTTTTACCTGTTTAAGATATTCACCGACATCGCCCCCGAAGGTATCACGGGTACCCGTGATACCCTTTACCGTAACTGCGTAGATAAAGCCTTCAGCTCCTGCTGTAATCTCCGTGATTCGATCCCTTGAAGACGTGAGGGTCACAAGTCGAATCAGTGTGATACCCGCTGTTTTGATGGATGAAAACACCGTTTCTTCCTCAATCGGCAAATCAGGAATGATACATCCTGCTATTCCAGCATGAAGGCAATCCTCTATAAACTCCTTTAGACCATATGCCATGATGGAATTGGTGTACCCCATTAGTATAATCGGGATATTCACATCGTTTTTGATTTCCGTTACCTTTTTCAAAATATCCTTCAAAGTCGTGCCCTTCTCCAAAGAACGAATCCCTGCCTGTTGAATAACCGGCCCATCAGCAACTGGATCGGAAAAGGGTATGCCCAATTCAACAGCGGTTGCCCCGTTTTTTTCTAGGAACATCAGCTGGCTTTTTAATCGATCCAAACCTCCATCGCCTGCCATGATATAGGGGATGAACGCCTTTTCTCCCTTGTTTACACAATCTTGCATCACTTTCGTTAACTTATTCATGATTGCTGCCCCCTAAAATGGATTGGACTTGTTCAACATCTTTGTCACCACGACCAGAGAGACAAATGACCAACCCTGTCCCTTTTTCCATTTCTTTAGCCAGTTTTAACCCATAAGAAAGGGCATGAGAGCTTTCTAAAGCTGGAATAATCCCTTCTTCCCTTGAAAGCAATACAAGGGCATCCAAGGCTTCCTGATCAGTAACGGAAGTATATGTGACCCGATTCGTATCCTTTAGGTAACTGTGTTCCGGTCCTACTCCGGGATAATCCAACCCCGCTGAGACCGAATGGGCCTCCTGGATTTGGCCGTCTTCGTTTTGCAAGACATACATGAATGCCCCGTGAAGCACGCCGGGCCTTCCCTTAGTCAAACTTGAAGCATGTAATGGTGTATGGAGACCATGACCTGCAGCTTCTACTCCATATAACTTCACCGTTTCATCCTCTATGAAAGGGTAAAACATGCCCATTGCATTACTGCCACCCCCAATACAAGCGACCACTGCATCAGGAAGCCCATTTACCAAGTCTGAATACTGGCGCTTTGTTTCATTGCCAATGACGCTTTGATAATCGCGAACAATGACGGGAAACGGATGTGGACCGAGGACAGAGCCCATAATGTAGTGAGTGTCTTCTACATTTGCAACCCAGTATCGTAATGCTTCATTTACTGCATCCTTCAAAGTGGAGCTCCCTTGTGTAACGGAAACAACCTTTGCCCCTAACAATTCCATTCTGAATACGTTCAATTTCTGCCTTCTGATATCTTCTGCACCCATGAAGATGATGCATTCGAGCTTCAATAAAGCACAGACTGTCGCCGTCGCTACGCCATGCTGTCCTGCACCTGTTTCGGCTATGACCTTTTTTTTGCCCATTTTTTGAGTCAATAAAGCCTGGCCTATCGTATTATTTATTTTGTGGGCACCTGTATGGTTCAAATCCTCACGTTTCAGGTAGATATCGGCACCACCTGCAAGTTTCGTCAGGTTCTCAGCAAAATAAAGAGGTGTTTCCCGACCAACGTATTGAGTCAGGTAATAGGATAGCTGCTTTTGGAAATCCGGATCATTTTTTGATTGTTCATAGACCTCTTCAAGTTCAGTGATTGCAGCCATCAAGGTTTCAGGGACAAAACGGCCACCATATGCCCCGAAGTGTCCAGTTTGGTCAGGTTGTATATACGTACTCATCTATTCATTCCTCTTCTCCTGTATATTTTTTGCCTTCCTTATAAATGCCTTTATTTTTGTTGCGTCCTTCACCCCATCAATCTCCACACCACTAGCGACATCAACCCCGAATGGGGATACGGCCAAAATCGCTTTATCCACATTATCCGGATTTAAGCCACCTGCAAGAATAACCTTGTCCAGTGGAAGCTTGGCTTTTTGGAGCATATCCCAATCTAATGTCATTCCTTTTCCCGAGGAACCTTTCGGCAAATCGACCAGAAGATACTCAGCGGGATAATCGTTAAGGTTTTCAAGGTCCTCTTCTGAATGTATGGCGAATGCCTTAATGACAGGTAGCGGCATCCTTTCGGCAAAACTAGTAGACTCGTTTCCGTGCAGCTGAATATAATCCAATCCAGCGATGCCAGCCGTCCTAATCACATCCCGTTCGGCCTGATTAGAAAACACCCCTACTTTTTTCACATGTCCAGGAAGGTTTCGTCCAATTTCACGCACCACCTCAGGTTGGACTTTCCGGCTGCTTTCTGCAAAAATGAACCCGATGAAATCAGCACCTGCCCCTACAGCCGATTGGACATCCTCCAATGTTTTCAATCCACAAATTTTGACGAACATATTTTTCTCCTTACCTCTTAAAAGTTCACTTGAAGTTCATTCATCGTATCCGAAAGGTTGGTGGAAGTCATCAAGGTTTCACCCACTAAAATCCCCCTGGCACCCGCTTTTTTCACACGCAGGACATCTGCTTTCGTTTTGATTCCACTTTCACTGATAATCATATGAATGTTCGGATCAAGCAGTTTCGCAAGCCGTTCCGTTACAGCCAGGTCCACTTCGAATGTTTTTAAATTTCTATTGTTGATCCCAATCAATTCTGCTCCGAGGTCCACCGCCTGTTTTAGCTCTGATTCATCATGGACTTCAGTTAATACTTCGAGCCCTTTACTTTTTGCATATTGATACAACTCATGTAGGCGCTCTTTCGAAAGAGCTGCCACAATTAAAAGAATAATGGTCGCACCTGCATGGTAGGCCCGGTCAATCTGGATTTCATCAATGATGAAGTCCTTACAGAGTCTAGGGATTTTGACAAGTTGGCTCACGTTTCGTAAATCATCGATCGTTCCTTTAAAGAAAGACTCGTCCGTCAAAACGGATATGGCAGCAGCTCCCCCTTTTTCATAAGATAGGGCTTGATTGATGGGGTCAACATCCATGTTTATCGTACCCTTTGACGGAGAAGCACGTTTTATTTCTGCTATAACCGAAATGGAGGCGGCTGTTTTCAAAGATTCCACTAGCGATGGCCTTGTTGAACGGACCGCCTCCGACTGTGGAAAGCCGCTTCCTTCTTTATAATGGGCAACCTCCACTTTTTTCCTTTCGATGATTTTCGTTAAAATATTTTCCATTTACATTACCACCTTATTACGGTTGCCATAGGCAATTAAATTTTCTAATTTCGCAAGAGCTGAACCGCTGTCCAGGCTATCTTTGGCCAGAGAAATGCCCTTTTTAATTGTGGGCGCCGTTCCATGGGCGAATAATCCCAGCCCTGCGTTCAACAAAACGGTATCCCGGTAAGCCCCTTTCTCTCCTTTTAAGACACGTAGCATAATATCAGCATTTTCCTTAGCGTCTCCTCCACGAATTTCCTCATTTCCGTAGATGGGCAAATCCACTTCTTCCGGATTCAGGGTAAAGGGGATGATGTCCCCTTCTTCCAAAAGGACGAGAGAATTTTCTCCCTGTAGACTTGCTTCATCCATAGAACCTGCTCCATGGATGACAACCGCACGTTTTCTGCCTAATTTGTGGAGCACCTCGGCAAATAGCTCAAGCATATCCCGACGGTTAATTCCCAATAGTTGCGTTTCGAGTTGCACTGGATTTGTTAATGGACCTAAATAATTAAAGACAGTTGGGATCTTCAATTCTTTTCTCACTTTCATAATCCGGGCGCTGTTTGGATGGAGTGACGGCGCAAACAAGAAAGTGATGCCGTTTTCCTCCAGCAGTTCTTTCACCATTCCAGGTTCAAGGTATAAATTGACCCCTAGCTCTTCCAAAACATCCGCACTTCCCGTCTTACTCGAAATGCTACGATTTCCATGTTTGGCAACCTTTACTCCGGCACCGGCCAGAACAAATGCAGAAGTGGTACTGATGTTGAAGCTTTGTGAGCCATCTCCACCTGTCCCGCAATTATCCATCACGTTTAAACTAGTCGAATGTACACTTCTTGCTTTTTTCCGCATGACCCTGACCAGACTGGCGATTTCTCCCGCCGTTTCTCCTTTTGCTTTTAATGCTATAAGAAAAGCCGCCATCTCGCTTTCTGTAATATCTGTAGAAAATAACGCTTGGGCTGCTCTACTCATCTCATCTTCCGTCAATGTTTGACGCTCTGCTAACTTCACTAAATACTCCTTCACAACTGACTCCCCCACTCGTTTTAAAATTATAAAATGGATTGTTCCTTCTCTAATTGATATGCATCCGCAATCTTATAAAATTCATGTAACAGTTCTTTGCCAATCTTTGTTCCAATTGATTCAGGGTGAAATTGGAGACCATACAGCGGATAATCCCGGTGTTTCAATGCCATGATCTCTCCATCGTCCAACGCATTCGCCGTAACTAGTAACTCAGGAGGCACGCTTTCCCTCTCAACTACCAGGGAATGGTAACGCATCACTGGGAATCGATGTTCCTGATTAACAAAAACCCCCGTCCCATCATGCTCAATAACCGATGTCTTTCCATGCATGATTACTTGTGCTCCAACCACTTTCGCACCAAAAGTTGCGCCAATCGCCTGATGACCAAGACAGATTCCCAAGATAGGAAGCTTCTTATAAAAGGAACGAATGATTTCCATACTCATTCCCGCATCTTCAGGTCGTCCTGGACCTGGGGAGATGATGATTGCCATTGGGTTCATGTCCTCAATTTCAGCAATGGTGATTTCATCATTCCTTTTCACAATCAAATCTTTCTCGACTTCTCCTAAATATTGATACAAGTTGTAAGTAAATGAATCATAGTTATCAAGCAACAAAATCATTTTTTATTTACCTCCATCAACGCCCGAGCTTTATTCTGTGTTTCCTCATATTCGGTTTTCGGATCCGAGTCATATACAATTCCCGCTCCGGCCTGTACGTAGGCATGCCCCTCCTTGATAATCATCGTCCGTATGGCAAGGGCCATATCCAGGTCACCTCCGAAACCAATAAATCCAATTGATCCTGAATAGACGCCTCGCTTACAGTTTTCAAGTCCATTGATCAATTCCATGGCCCTGATTTTTGGGGCACCAGATACAGTCCCAGCAGGCTGACAGACCGTTAAAGCATCTAAACTCGTAAATTCCTCCCTAAGCTTGCCGCTAATCTTGGAGGCAATATGCATCACATGCTGATATCTCTGAATTTCCATTTCTTCCGTAAGATGAATCGAACCAATTTCACAAACCCGCCCGAGATCGTTTCTTCCCAAGTCTACAAGCATCCTATGTTCAGCCAATTCCTTCTCGTCCATCAGTAAGCTTTTTTCTAACCCCTTATCTTCCTCAACCGTTTTTCCCCTAGGTCGTGTACCCGCGATGGGATTCACATGCACCATACCGGCTGAAACACTGATTAAGCTTTCCGGCGAAGAACCCAGAACGGTGTATTCTCCAAACTCAATATAGAACATGTATGGTGATGGATTGGCTAAGCGAAGTCGTCGATATGCATCGAACGGCTCTCCATCAAAGTCAGCCTGGAACCTTTGTGATAACACGATTTGGAACACTTCACCCGCTACAATCGCTTCCTTCGCTTCAAGCACCATTTTCTCGAACTCCACCTGACTGAAGTTCGAATCGAATTCCAAAAATTCCGACGATAATTCTTGTGACGGTTTACTCGGTTGATTGATTTTCTCCTTCATATCCGCTAAACTTTTTTTTCCATCGTCTTCGGCAGTCAAAAGATGAATCTTTTGCAGGACATGGTCGAATATGTACAATTCCTTAAAAAATAGAAAATGGGCATCTGGCATCTGAAGTGGATCAGGGGGTACATCACCAATCTTTTCAAATAAACGAATAACATCATACCCCAGGTACCCGACTGCACCCCCATTAAATGGGGGAATATTCACCGGGATACCCTCAAGTTCAACCAACAGTTGATCCTTCAGGAACTCGATGATGTTCGCTTCCTTCACTTCCTCTTCCCCGGATACAGAATCCTTGACGTGAACTTGATTGGCTAATGAAGTGACCTCCAAATAAGGATTGGACCCTAGATAGGAATAGCGACCATTATCATGATGTGAATTTGAGCTTTCGAGCAGGAATTTTTTCTTATCATTTAATTTGCGAAATATGGAGATTGGTGTGTGAATATCCCCTTCTATTGTTTCCATTTTAAAATGAAGTTTCTTTTTCTCATTCAAAGAATTCATGAACAATCCCTCCCTTTATGTCAATTACGTTATACGTTTATTTTTTCTCCCGCCGTCAGAATAGGAGGTGGAGCTTATCTTTTTAATCCTTCGTCATAACATCGTCAGAAATGGAACATATAAAAAAATCCCCTGCAAACACAAATATTGTGCTTGCAGAGGACGGAATACCGCGGTGCCACCTCAAGTTGGAAAAATCACTCTTTTTCCCTCTTACAGCAGGATATAATCCTGCACACCCTTTAACGGAGGCAACCGGGTTTCCCTACTTCATTTCAAGAAACCACTCATAAGTCCATTCATCTTCCTACTTCGTACCGGTTTTCAGCTGATCCGGCTCTCTGTGACGATGCTAAAGAAAGATTACTACTCTTAATCAAAGATTTAATTATCCTTTTTAAAAAAAATGCAAAAAAGCCCCTCATCCAAAGGACGAGGAACCCGTGGTACCACCTTAATTAGCTATAATAGCTCACTTTACGGCACAAAAAACATTACATGCCTGTCTCCATTAACGATGAGATAATCGCCAAAGCCTACTCCGTCATCCGTTTCGGTTTGGGGCTCGGAAGTCCATTCGCTTAAACTTGTTCACCAGTTTTCAGCAACCACTGGCTCTCTACAGAACAATATTAAGGTACTATTCTTCGTCACTGCCTTTATCTTTTCTTGTTTATTATGTTAAAACATAATTTGCAGGAAGTCAATAAAGTTTTCTAACAATTGAAAATTTTATTTCATTTTAATCCAATCACCATCTGCAAGTGCTTTCGCTTTCTTAATAACATGATAGGCAGAATACGTGCTGGCCGATTCGAATTCGTCCGTATACCTCTTTTCATCCGCCTTACCTGGGACAATCACCTTAAAACGGCGATAGGCGTTCATGAATGCTTCTTTTTCAATTTTACTTTCATAAGCTTTCTCGACTGCTTCAAAAAATTTAATGACGTCGACGATTTCTTCCGTTGACCAATCAAGATCCATAGGATATTGATAATCCATACTTATTCACTCCTTCTAGTTAAATCCTGTTGAATGGGTAACTTTCTCACTCAGCCCACTTTGAGCGAATGGCCTCCGCCTCACTGATGATACGTTTGAATAGCTGGGCCGTCGTTGGTACATCATGGATCATCCCCATGACCTGTCCTGCCCAAGCGTAGCCTTCGTCCTCGATTCCATCATGAATATACCTTTGGTTTGCTTCTCCGCTTATGTAATCCTTCAATTGCTCGTATCCACCGTTTTCTTTTTCAATTTCAAGAATCTTATCCGTCCAGCTATTAGAAATGACGCGGGCAGGAGCACCAATTGAACGCTTAATGACAACGGTATCATTTTCTGTTCCGGAAACCAAGGCATTTTTATATAATTCATGGGCATGGACGCATTCCTCGACAGCAATGAATCTTGTACCCATCTCGATACCTTCGGCTCCAAGGGCCAATGCAGCCATTAACCCACGTCCATCCCCGAATCCACCTGAAGCGATTACGGGAATGCGCAAGGAGTCAACCACTTGCGGTATCAATATGGATGTACCGATATCATCCCTTCCTAAATGACCTCCGCCTTCCTGCCCGACCACCATCACAGCATCCGCACCCAATTGTTCGGCTTTGACGGCCTGCCTCTTTGCGGCAACTAGCACAAGCTTCTTTACAGGCGTATCTTTAAGAAATTCTAGAAATGGAGCAGGGTTGCCACCAGTTACCGAGACAATGGCAATTCCTTCTTTCATCGCTGCCTCAAGCATATGTTCATAGGGCCTGCCATGCTGACCAATGGCGAAATTGACGCCAAAAGGCTTATCCGTCATAGCTTTTGTCTTTCGGATTTCCTGAACCAATTGATCCGGGTCATTCAACGACATGGCCGTTACCTGTCCCAAACCCCCAGCATTCGAAACCGCTGCAGCCAATTCCGCATAGGCAAGGTGTGCCAATCCCCCTTGCACAATTGGATACTGTATCCCCAATAAATCAGTCACGCGAGTTTTCCATTTCAAGAACATCTTCCCCCTTGTCCATTCTTTAATACTCTACACGAATCATTATGGCAAATACTGTTTATTTATTCAAATCATAAACTCACCTATATCAGGAAGTTCATTCAACAATCGCTAATACATTTCATTTGCCTAGTTTCATAGATTCTTTCGCCTTAGCTTGCTATTTTAGGGTTTAAAAGTATAACTAGGCATTTATTGTTAGACATGCTATAATTCTTTTGTTTTATGTCTACCCATAATTCGCAGCCCGATTTAATAGAGGCTGACACGCAGAATAATATACTGCAGTAAATGGAGTATTTTTATATATTATATTGAAAAGGGGCTACAAGAATTTGTCACAGAATGAAACACCCTTATATACTGCTTTGTTACAGCACTCAAAAAAGAATCCTGTTCAATTCCATATTCCAGGTCATAAAAAGGGGAAAGGGATGGATCCCGATTTTCGTGATTTCATCGGGGAAAATGCCTTATCGATAGATTTGATCAATATTGCCCCACTTGATGACCTCCATCAGCCAAAAGGAATAATCAAAAAAGCTCAAGACCTAGCAGCTGAGGCTTTCGGGGCTGACCATACATTCTTTTCGGTACAAGGAACAAGCGGTGCAATCATGACGATGGTCATGTCGGTCTGCGGACCCGGAGATAAAATCATCGTTCCGAGGAACGTACATAAATCCGTTATGTCAGCCATCGTATTTTCCGGTGCCGTTCCCATTTTCATTAATCCTGAAATCGATAAAGACCTGGGAATCTCCCATGGAATAACTATAGAAGCCGTTGAAAAAACACTAAAGGAACACAGCGATGCCAAAGGACTTTTGGTAATCAACCCGACTTACTTCGGCATTTCGGCAGACTTGCAGAGTATAGTGGAGTTGGCACATACTTACCATATGCCGGTGCTCGTTGACGAAGCACATGGGGTCCATATTCATTTTCATGAAGAACTGCCACTATCCGCCATGCAAGCTGGAGCCGATATGGCAGCTACGAGTGTTCATAAACTTGGAGGTTCGATGACGGGCAGTTCCGTTTTAAATGTAAAGGACGGACTGGTTTCCGCAAATCGGGTCCAGGCAATTTTAAGCATGCTCACAACGACCTCGACATCCTATATCCTTCTTGCATCACTTGATACAGCCAGAAGGCAACTAGCAACGAACGGAAGGGAAATGATCGATGGTGCAATAAGGCTTGCTGAATATGCAAGGAACGCAATCAATGAAATTCCTTATTTATATTGTGTAGGGAAAGAAATATTGGCGAGTAAAGCTGCCTTTAGTTATGATCCGACAAAATTAATCATTTCTATTAAAGAATTGGACATTACCGGATATGACGTGGAGAAGTGGTTGCGTGAGAAACATAATATCGAGGTGGAGCTCTCTGATTTATATAATATCCTTTGTTTGATCACCCCAGGGGATTCCATAACGGAAGTGGATATATTAATCAATGCCCTTAAAGACTTATCGGAAGAATTTAAGGAGTGGGCTGCCGATCATGGAAGAATCGAAGTCCTGCTTCCCGATACTCCGCCACTTGCCCTATCGCCAAGAGAGGCCTTCTATGCGGAAACCGAGGTGGTGCCTATCGAGGAATCCGTAGGAAAGATCAGTGCAGAATTTATTATGGTCTATCCCCCTGGGATCCCGATTTTCATACCGGGCGAACTGATCACCGAGGACAACATTGCCTATATCCAGAAAAATATCGAGGTGGGCCTTCCCGTCCAAGGTCCTGAGGATCCAGAAATTAAATACTTACGGATCATTAAACATTAAAGAAACGGTAAAAACCAGAGCAATCAGACATACGCTCTGGTTTTTACTCGTCGTTTACAATCATAATCGTTCCTTAATTGGGTCTTCCCTCATGGAAAAAGGGCGTCCAGGTTATATTTCCTGGAACACCCTCAAAATCTATTATCAGTCAATGTTGTATGTCCTATTCCTTAGAGGCAGCTGTATCACAGCTGTGGCAGTTGTGATTATGTGTATAAAGTACACTTACTTTTTCATCTTCAAAATGATCAATCGTGCTGTTGCAAGTTTGACAAACGATAGTTCCCATTTTTACAACCCCTTCCTCTATATTGTATGCATGAAACGATTAATGTAACCGCTTTATTCCATTATAATATAGCACATTTAATATTTCAAGCTATAAAGTATGTCATATATAGATTTTTCCAATTCGTTATTTCATAAATTCCAATATTAGAAATTCCCCATTGTTTTCATTGGCTTCAGGAAAACAAGTCCTGATTAGCGTTGCTATTCCCCCCTGATTTGTAGACCGCATATCATCGTCAGAAAAACAGAAGTACCCATCTGTACCGTTGCCTGGTTCAGCGTATCCCTGAGCGGGTCCAAACATACGATATCAAAAGCCCTCACCTTGTCATGGCTTCCGGCAAGAAATACAGCTTCCAGCAATTCCCCCGGTTGCATCCCACCAGTAGTCGCTGCTGGAACACCAGGAGCAAACGCCATGTCGAGAACATCCATATCAATCGTCACGTAAATCATATCCACTTGATCATTTAAATGAGCTAATGCCTCTTTTATCACCTGTTCAAGACCTTGCTTCCTGGCTAATCGTAAAGGGACATACCTGACTCCTTTCTTCTTTGCATAGTCAATTAAATCCCTGGTGTTATAAAACCCATGCAAGCCAATATTATGGATATGCTTTCCCTCGACAATGCCCGCTTCAATCAACTGACGCATGGGTGTACCATTAGTAGGACCGTTTTCTGAAGGATCCCGCAAATCAAGATGCGTATCGAATTGCAGGATACCTATTTTACTATCAGGATAGATTTGCTTCATTCCTTTCACCAGCATGGCTGTTGTAGAATGATCACCGCCAATTCCACCAATCAAGGAATTCCGGTACATATCGTGAACAGCAGCGGATGTCTCCCTAATCGACTGATGACAAAGGCTGATATCCGTTCCATGCATGGGTGCATCACCTAAATCCCATACCTGCATCCCAGAGAAATCCACATCATAATCCATGTTATAGGTAGAAAAGCCTTTCCATGAACGACGAAAATAATCAGGGAACTCCGATGCTCCCGATGGGCTGATGGATGACCTGGATAGTGGGGCCCCAAAGAAGACACAATCCGGTTCATCCATATCTCCTGCCATTCTCTGCTCATCAATTGTCCGAATCCACTGGTGGACCTTCGCTGGGTGGGCTGCCGGGAATGCTTCCTTCCTCCAAGTAAAAGTTGCCGGTTGAAGATGAACGTCACTCAACAAGCGCTCCCCCTTTCACAACGACTCTTCCTTTTTTTATGACGGTATGTGTGTGATTGACTCCATAAAAATACTGAAGTTTGGCGAAGTGATCTACGTCAAAAATCGTGATGTCCGCCTTTTTGCCGACTTCGATGCTCCCGATTTCCTCAGCACGATCAATGGCATGGGCTGCATTGATTGTGACGGCCGTTATCGCTTCAGCAGGACTCATCCCCATCTTCATACAAGCAAGATTCATCATGAAAGGTAGAGATACCGTCGGCGAAGAACCCGGATTACAATCCGTGGAAAGGGCGACCGGTACACCTAGATCAATCATCTTTCTGGCATCGGCGAATTTTTTCATTAAGAAATAGGCTGTTCCCGGTAGTAAAACACCAACCACCCCCGCTTTTGCCATCTTCTTCATCCCCGTAATCGATGCTTCTAGCAAATGATCTGCTGAAATGGCCCCTAATTCAGCCGCAAGCTCCGCTCCTTCATACGGCTCGATTTCATCCGCATGAATTTTAGCCTTCAGTCCGAATTTCTTTCCGGCCTCCAAGATCTTCTTTGCCTGTTCGGGGGTGAATACGCCTTCTTCGCAAAATACATCGTTAAACTCCGCCAATTTAGCTTGTGCAACTGCAGGGATCATTTCATTAATGATTAAATCAACAAAAACTTCAGGGTTTTCTTTAAAATGTAGGGGGACGGCATGGGCACCCATAAAGGTTGAAACAACATCAATTGGATGTTGTTCATGAAGTAACTTTGCCACTTCAAGCTGTTTTCTCTCCGTGTTCCAATCCAAGCCATAGCCACTTTTCGCCTCGACTGTCGTCACCCCTTGTAGAAGAAATCCGTTCATGCGTTCCAAGCTCTCTTCAAACAACTGGGTGTGACTCGCTTTTTTCACAGCCTCGGTCGTCGCATATATGCCCCCGCCATGATTCATGATATCCATGTAAGTGGCACCTTCCAGGCGTTGATTAAACTCCTTTTCCCTGCTTCCGGCAAATACTAAATGGGTATGTGGATCTACCAAACCAGGCGTAACCAACTTGCCCGTTGCATCTAGGGTCTCGGCTTGAGCTAGACGATGCGTGTACTTTTCCAGTAAATCACTCGTTCTGCCTACCGCTTGAACGATTCCGGCTTCGAGCCAGACGCTTCCATTTTCGATGATTTGCAAGTCTGACATTTCTGCCTTAATCCTGGGGGCTTTCATCTTCCCGTCGAGTGTGATCAATTGGGCCGCGTTTTTTATGAAAATGGGTCTACTCATCTACTTCTCTCCCAACATCGGCATATGAATTCCCTTTTCCTTGGCTGTCATAATCGCCAGTTCGTAACCGGCATCAGCATGGCGCACCACACCCATTCCAGGATCTGATGTAAGTACCCGTTCAAGCCTTGCTTCCGCTTCCTTCGTACCGTCCGCCACTATCACCATGCCAGCATGAATCGAATAGCCCATACCGACACCGCCTCCATGATGAACCGAGACCCAACTTGCCCCACCAACAGCATTGATTAATGCATTTAAGATTGGCCAGTCGGAAACGGCATCACTGCCATCCATCATCGCTTCTGTTTCACGGTTAGGCGAAGCAACAGAACCTGCATCCAAATGATCCCTTCCTATCACAATCGGCGCTTTCAATTCCCCAGCTTTGACCAGGTCATTAATCATTTTCCCGAGCCTGGCCCTGTCTCCATATCCAAGCCAACAAATTCGGGCTGGAAGGCCTTGAAAAGGGATTTTCGCCTGTGCCAGTTTTATCCAATTGCATAGATTCTGGTTTTCTTTGAATTCTTCGAGCAAGACTGCATCAATTTTATAAATATCCTCGGGATCTCCCGATAAGGCAGCCCACCTGAATGGGCCCTTCCCTTCGCAAAAAAGCGGACGAATATAAGCCGGAACAAAGCCTGGAAAACTAAATGCCTGATCCACGCCTTCATCTTTTGCCATCTGACGAATGTTGTTTCCATAATCAAAGGTGATGGCCCCCTTTTCCTGCATACTCAACATGGATCTAACATGGCTGGCTATCGTTTGTTTAGAGGCAACAACATATGCCTTCGGATTATCTTGTCGAAAACGTCTGGCTTGTGCTACCGTCATTCCTGAAGGGATATAGCCATGTAACGGGTCATGGGCGGATGTTTGGTCCGTCAATACGTCAGGGATGAATCCACGTTCAATCAGAAGTGGCAAAATATCTGCTGCATTTCCAAGCAGACCGATGGATAAAGGTTCACCCGCCTGCCTTGCTTTTTTCACAATGGCAATCGCCTCATCCATATCGGATGTTTTACGATCGAGGTAACCGTTTTTTATTCTCCGGTCGATTTTGGTTTCATCCACTTCAATGGCGAGACAGACCCCCTGATTCATGGTAACCGCTAACGGCTGCGCTCCTCCCATTCCACCAAGGCCGGAAGTCAAGGTGATGGTATGTTTTAATGACCCTTGGAAATGTTGCCTGGCAAGCTCCGAGAATGTTTCATACGTCCCCTGAATGATTCCTTGGCTACCAATATAAATCCAGCTGCCAGCAGTCATTTGTCCATACATCATCAATCCTTTTTTATCGAGTTCATGAAAGTGATCCCAATTGGCCCAGGCCGGCACGAGGTTGGAATTAGCTAACAAAACTCGAGGCGCATCCGGGTGTGTTCTGAAAACGGCCACAGGTTTCCCTGATTGAACCAATAAGGTTTCATCCGTCTCCAATTCATGTAGCGTTTTCATGATTTTGTCATAGCTTTCCCAATTTCGAGCTGCTTTGCCTATCCCTCCGTATACAACCAGTTCTTCTGGATTTTCAGCTACTTGAGGGTCAAGATTGTTCATCAGCATCCTTATCGCCGCTTCTTGAATCCATCCCTTCGCATGAAGAGTAGAACCTTTGTAGTTTACAATTTCCCTTTGTTCCTTAGCTCCCATGTTTTTCACCCCTTATCTAAAAGTCATGCATCCATTCCGTAAAGTCATACGTTTTCAACCACGTGGTACAGGCTTCAATATCAGTGGAAAACATTCGGTCAGACTTAATGGTCGGTACAATTTCCCTGGCCTTTTCATAAAATTGAAAAGTCTTCGGACTCATATATTCTGTACCCCTATATTCAACGCCTTGCATCGCCGTAATGCATTCAATCGCCAACACCCTCCATGTATTCTGGATTATTGCATAAGCATGTCTAGCAGCGATGGTCCCCATGCTCACATGGTCCTCTTGATTAGCTGATGAGGGAATGGAATCGACACTCGCAGGATGAGCTAGCGTCTTGTTTTCCGAGACGAGTGATGCTGCACAATATTGCATGATCATCGCACCTGACTCCAGTCCAGGTCTGGCACTTAAAAAGGGAGGGAGATCATTCAATTGGGGATTAACGAGCCGCTCAATCCTTCTTTCCGATATGCTTGCAACTTCCGCAACCCCTAACTTTAAGAAATCCATGGCAAAGGCAATCGGCTGTCCATGAAAGTTCCCCCCGGATATTACATGGTCACCTCCATCAAAAATCAGCGGATTATCGGTGGCTGCATTCATTTCAATTTGCAATTTTTCTTTTACATATCCGAATACCTGCCAGGAGGCCCCTAGGACCTGGGGGATGCACCGGAGCGAGTATGCATCTTGCACCCGAATTTCCCCTTGCCTGGAAGTAAGCCTGCTTCCTTCGAGCCACTTCCTCATTCTCTTGGCAACAGCAATCTGTTCCGGGTATCCTCTTGCTAGGTGAATCCTTTCATCAAACGTGTCTATAATCCCATTTAATGCTTCGACAGTCATCGCGGCAATCGCTTCAGACAACCATCCGATTTTTTCCGCTTCCAGAAAGGCCACCACCCCCATCGCCGTCATGGCCTGCGTACCATTGATTAGTGCGAGCCCTTCTTTGGCTTCCAACTCGATTGGTGAAATGCTTTCCAGTTTCATGGCCACGGAAGCATTCACAATTTCTCCTTTATAAAAGACCTCTCCCTCCCCCACTAATGCAAGCGCTAAATGTGAAAGTGGAGCTAAATCCCCACTTGCACCAAGAGATCCCTGCTGTGGGATAACCGGATGTATCTCTGCATGTAAAAGTGCCAATAAAGTAGAGATGACTTCAAGTCTCACGCCTGAAAAGCCTTTAGCGAGAGCATTTGCCCGAAGTAGTAGCATAGCTCTGGAAACACTTTCGGGAAATGGGCTTCCTACTCCACAGGCATGAGATTGGATGAGGTTATATTGTAGTTGTTTTACATCTTCGGTATCGATAAATACATCACTGAATTTCCCAAACCCAGTCGTAATCCCGTATAGTATGCGTTTATCCAAGACAATTTTTTCTACTGCTTTCCTGCTATTCAAAACATTTTCCAGAGCATTTTGGGAGAGGGTGACCTTTTCCTTCTCAAATATGACCTTTTTTGATAGATTTACCGTTAAATCCTCACCAGTAAGAATCATGCCCTACACCCCTTTAACATAGTAAAGGAGCTGCATCACTTTAAATAAAGCGATACAGCCCCTTTTTTGTAGCAACTACAATTGAATCGATACCATGTATAGTCATATTCATCTCACTCCTGGAAGAATATTAATTGTTTAAATTTTACAAATAAAAAAGGCTATTTGTCAACCTGTTATTACATATTTTACCATAAAACTGTATCTGGTTTGAGAATGTGAGGAAGGAATTATCCCAATTACAGTTACATATAGATAGGTATATAAAATATCCATTTAATGTTAATCTATTATAAAGAAAACAAGGAAAAGGAGGCTGAATAATGATTGAAAATGCCTATATCAAACTAGTCCCGGAGTCTGTGAAAACCAATGTCACGATTGAGGACGTGAAGGAATTACTCACCTATTACCAAATGGTCACCTCAAAAACAGGAAAGCAACTGGATTGGGACTATGATAAAAAAGCCTTTCCTTATGATATGAAAGAGCCGGATGAAATGAAGGGGAACATGATTTATTTACAGTCCAATGTCGACCGTTATCATATGATATTAATTGGGGTCGACCAAGAAATCATTCAAGATGAGGACGGCATGGAACGGATTCAATCATATATCCAATTCACTCTTCCTGAAACAGCTACATTCGGGGATAAAGGCAAAGCTAATGAATTATGTAAATTCCTCGCAAAAAAATTGCAAGGCCAACTCCACCTCTTTAATAAACGAATCATGTATTATTATCCCAGAAAGTAATGAACACCCCTTAAGGCATTCGTATAAGGATATAGACATCTATATTAAGGCTAAGTCTAAAATAGTCACAATTTCCAATCATTTTTTCTTTGGTAAGGTACGTGAAAGAATCATTATTTAATGGATGGTTATACTTCTGCAATAATAATTTATGACCTTATTTCGAATCTCAACTTATCAATACGGGTAGATTATACGAAAAAGGAACCAAAAGCATTCTCCTTGAATGCTTTTTTCTTTTGGTTACAATAATAATGAGTCATGATTATTGACCTATCAAGTGAATTAACTTAATGTTGATGGATGTATTATTTGTATTATTAGGAGGAAATGGTTTGAAGAAACTAATCACACTCATAATATCTTTTTGGGTTCCTGGTGCTGGGCATCTATTCTTAAGCTTACATCCTAGTTGGGAATGGGCATCAAGAGACAGAAAGCTATTTAAAAGAGGTATATTTTTTGCTTTGGCATATTTAGTGTCTTGCTTACTTGCGTTCGTCTCCATAGGGTTCATTCTTGCCCCTATTGTGATAATATGTGCAATGATTGACAGCTATAGACAAGCGAATAAGATTCTATAAAAGCAAAGTCCTGAACTGTTGTTCATCATAAAAGGCATTCGGAATATTTCCCGAGTGCCTTTTTAATCGCAAAGTAATAATCAATGAGACCGATTTCGAATGATTAATAGATACTTTTATGCAGGGGTTTCTATTAATCTGGGATCAAGGAATGTGTAGCCTTTTTTTTGAAAACCATTTACGATATCTTCAATCGCGTCATGCGTCCATTTCCGATCATGCATCAATAAGTTCGCTCCATTCGATAAATATGGACTATTTAACATGATATTCGTTAAAGCCTTATCATTTTGATACTCTTTTTCCCAATCATAGCCATAGGTCCAGTTCATAACCAACATTTTTTCTTGTTTCGCAATTCCTTTGGAATATTCGGTATTCGTCCCGAACGGAGCCCGGATGAATTTGGGCCGCTCACCAACGATTTCTTCTACCAAATCATTTAATTTAACGATTTCTTTTTTTTGAACCACATCAGTCTGTTCCTTCAAGTTAACGTGAGAATATGTATGGTTCCCAATTAGGAAGCCCATATCATGGATTTCCTTCAATATTTTTTTCTTTTCATCATCTTCAATAAAATGGCCATTCACAAAAAATATAGCTGGCACTTGAAGCTCATGGAGCGTTTTTGCAATGTCTAGTGAATATTTATCAGGTGCATCATCAAATGTCAAAAGGACAACTTTCGGATCAGCATCTTTAATTGGTTCAAATGACCAATTTGCCTCATTCAAACGATATTGGACTTGAACCTTCTCCTCTTCTGCCTTCCCTTTTTCAATTGGTTCCTCCTGTTTCTCACTAAGCTCTACTTCTTTTTGTTCATTTTTGATATTGCTCGATGTTTCGACGGTTTTTTGATTTTGTACAGGGGTAACATCCATTCCATTACACCCCATCAATACAAGTGATATCATCGCAAACATGCACAAGGGTCTGATAAGCATAATTCCTCCATTGGTATAAGTCGCATCACGGCGTAAACCTCATTCAATAAACAGGTACTAATGTTTCTAAAAGGATTTGCAATACACCATAACAGAGTAAACTGATAACGGTGACTAGCAACGTCCTTCTATTGGATTTCAGTATCATTTTTCCGATATAAATGGCTAAATAAGAAAAGACCAAAAACATGAATACTTTAAAAACAAAACGATCATTGACTGACAGCCATTCAACCACCGTATATCCACTCCAAACAATTAGTTGAAAAAGGATGACAAGATAATCTTTCAAGTGATCCACCCCATTTATATGAACAATTGGCCGTTGCTTTATTTCGGCAAACTTGTTCTCAAGTCACACCGCTCCTGCTATTTTTTTATCCTATTCTACAAATTTCAAACCTTTTTCCCTATTAAAACGGATCATATTCTTTATAAATATATGCCCGTCTTCACATTTCATTAAGTATTTCGGATCGGTAACCTTAACTTATAACGAAAAAAAAGCACACTGCCCAGGAAGGGCAGTATGCTTTTTGGGAAAATAATTATTTGATGATATGGATAGGAGTTCCAAGGGCTACTTCAGCAGCTTCCATTGTGATTTCCCCTAAAGTTGGATGCGCATGAATTGTCATCGCGATATCTTCAGCAGTCATTCCTGCCTCGATAGCTAAACCAAGTTCTGCAATCATATCAGAAGCGTTTGGTCCGGCGATTTGTGCGCCAATTACCAATCCGTCTTCTTTACGGGTAATAAGCTTCACAAAACCGTCCGTGCTGTTCAATGAAAGAGCACGTCCATTTGCAGCGAACGGGAATTTAGAAGCTAATGCTTCGATTCCTGCTTCTTTCGCGTCTTTTTCATTATAACCTACAGAAGCAAGTTCCGGTTCAGTGAATGCCACAGCCGGAATCGCTAGGTAGTCAATTTCAGAAGACTCGCCAGCGATAGCTTCCGCTGCGATTTTTCCTTCATAAGAAGCTTTATGTGCTAATTGAGGTCCAGAAACGATATCACCAATCGCGTAAATGTTTTTCACATTTGTACGACATTGTTTATCAATTTCAATCAAGCCTCTGTCCGTCATTTTGATGCCGACTTGTTCAAGACCGATTTCAGATGTATTCGGACGGCGACCTACTGTCACTAACACATAATCCGCTTCAACTTTTTTCTCTTCGCCTTTTACTTCATAAGTAACCGTAACGCCAGTTTCAGTTTCTTCCACGCCTTTAGCAAGAGCTTTTGTAACAATTTCAGCACCTTTGTTTTTAAGGTTCTTTTTAACTAGGGCTGCCATTTGTTTTTCAAAACCTGCAGAAAGAATTTCTTCTGTACCTTCAAGGATCGTTACTTTCGTTCCAAAGCTTGCTAATGCGCCGCTAAGCTCTGTACCAATGTACCCTCCGCCGATAACGACGATTGAACCTGGTAATTCTTCCAAAGCAAGAGCACCAGTAGAATTAAGTACACGTTTAGTATATTTAAATGACGGGATTTCGATTGGTGTAGAACCAGTTGCGATAATCGCGTTTTTAAATGTATATGTTTGAGCTGAGTCTTCATTCATGACACGGATGCTATTTTCATCTACGAAGTAAGCTTCTCCTGACACGACCTCAACTTTATTTCCTTTTAATAGGCTACTTACGCCACCTGTCAATTTATTTACAACAGATTGTTTCCATGCTTGCACTTTAGAAAAGTCAACAGAAACCTTTTCCGCAAAGATCCCCATATCTTCTGAATGCTGAGCATTATGGAAACGGTGACCTGCTGAGATCATCGCTTTTGAAGGGATACAACCTACGTTCAAACAAACTCCGCCAATTGATCCTTTTTCAACAACTGTTACTTTTTGTCCAAGCTGTGCTGCGCGAATTGCGGCAACATACCCCCCAGGTCCTGAACCTATTACTAATGTATCTGTTTCGATCGGAAAATCTCCTACTACCATTGTTTACGCCTCCATTAACAATAATTCTGGGTCGTTCAATAACTTTTTGATGTGATTTAATGCATGCTGAGCAGTGGCCCCGTCAATAATACGGTGATCAAAGCTAAGTGATAATGCCAGAACTGGAGCGGCGATAATTTCCCCGTCGCGAACAATTGCTTTTTCGGCAATGCGTCCAATCCCTAGAATGGCAACTTCTGGATGATTGATTACAGGTGTGAACCATTGACCGCCTGCGGAACCGATATTCGTGATGGAGCAAGAAGCGCCTTTCATTTCATTGGAAGCCAACTTACCATCACGAGCTTTCGCAGCTAATTCATTAATTTCTTGTGAAATAGCAAAAGTTGATTTTCGATCTGCATCTTTTACAACTGGAACTAACAGACCTTTTTCTGTATCTGCCGCAATTCCGATATTGTAATAGTGTTTATGGATAATCTCACTTGTTTCATCATCAAATGATGTATTAAGCATAGGAAATTCACGTAATGCACTAGTTAAGGCTTTAACAACATAAGGTAGGAATGTAAGCTTGATTCCTTTTTCTGCAGCAATATCCTTGAATTTCTTACGATGGGCAACTAGCATCGTCACATCAATTTCATCCATTAATGTAACATGAGGAGCCGTCTGTTTCGACTTAACCATTGCCTTGGCAATCGCTTTTCTCATGCCGCTCATTTTTTCGCGCGTTTCAGGGTATTGCCCTTCTGGAATTGCCACTTTCGTATTATCTTCTTTCGTATCCGAATCTATTTGTTGTGAAGCATCATCACTTTGACGAGCTGGTTCTTTTGAAGCGGATGTGCCATTTTTGAAAGCATCTATATCTTCTTTCATGACGCGGCCATTATCTCCTGAGCCAGTAATCTCGCGAATATTTACCCCTTGTTCCCGTGCATACTTTCTAACAGAAGGCATGGCAATGATACGTCGTGTAGGATCTGCTTCAACCTGTGGCTGAGATCCCGCCTTTGGTTGAGCTCCTGCGCCCGTTTCTTCACTATTTTCCTGAACCGGTGCAGCTTCTTTATTGACTTTCTGTCCGCCTTCAGCAGTAGCTTGAACCTGAGCTTCAGTATCTTTATCACCTTCTGCTTTCGCTTCTTCCCCATGATCCCCTTTAAACTGAAGATCTTCATACCCAGGAGCATCAAAAGTGACAAGTACATCTCCGACTACAGCCACCGTTCCTTCTTGAACAAGAATTTCTTCAACGGTACCTTTCACCGGTGATGGAATTTCGACTACAGCTTTATCGTTCTGAACTTCACAAAGTACGTCATCTTCTTGAATCGTATCTCCTGGTTTAACAAACCATTTTACTATTTCACCTTCGTGTATACCTTCTCCGATATCAGGGAGTCTAAATTGGAATGCCACTGAATTCAACCTCCTATATTAAATCATACTTAGGGCTTTGAATAAAGCCCTTTGTCATGTATTTCTACTAATGAGAAAGACTCTCCAAAGCCTTTACTTTCATTCTTCTCATTAAAAGTAATTAGAATTTCAACACTTTTGTCGCTGTTTCGATAATATCTTTATAATTTGGAAGCCATACCGTTTCAGCCTGAGAAAATGGGAAAACTGTATCGGCAGCCGTCACTCGTAAAACGGGAGCATCCAGACTTAAAATAGCACGTTCGTTAATTTCTGCTACAACATGTGCTGCTACACCAGCTTGTTTTTGGGCTTCTTGAACGACAATGGCCCGTCCCGTTTTTTCAACAGAGGCAATAATCGTATCAATATCCAATGGAGAAACAGTACGAAGGTCGACCACTTCTACCGAATGTCCTTCTTTAGCCAATTCTTCCGCAGCCTTGATGGATTCCTGCACCATCGCACCATACGTAATAATGGATAAGTCCGTTCCTTCTCGTTTTACATCTGCTTTTCCTAATGGAATCGTATATTCTTCCTCAGGAACTTCCTGACGGAAAGAGCGATATAATTTCATGTGTTCAAGGAAAATGACAGGATCGTTGTCGCGAATTGCTGAAATCAACAAACCTTTTGCATCGTATGGAGTGGAAGGAATAACTACCTTTAATCCAGGTTGCTGAGCCATTAATCCTTCTAGACTATCCGCATGCATTTCAGGAGTATGAACTCCACCGCCAAATGGAGAACGAATGGTAACCGGTGCATTGTAGCGACCGCCTGAACGGTAACGCATACGAGCAAGCTGTCCACTGACTGAATCCATTACTTCATAAATGAATCCAAAGAATTGTAATTCAGGAACAGGACGGAAACCTTGTAAGGAAAGACCGACTGTCAATCCACCGATGCCTGATTCTGCAAGGGGTGTATCGAAAACACGTTCTTCACCGAACTCTTTTTGAAGATTTTCAGTCGCCCGGAACACTCCTCCATTAACGCCGACATCTTCTCCAAAAACGAGTACATTCTCATCATTTTTAAGTTCTGTACGTAATGCATCTGTAATTGCTTGAATCATCGTCAATTGAGCCATGGCTTACTTCGACTCCTTTTCTTTATAAATTTCATATTGTTCTTTTAGGTTGTAAGGCATTTCTTCAAACATGATTGAAATAAGGTCTGTCACTTTTTGTTTTGGTTCTGCGTCAGCCTTTTTGATTGCTTCTTTTATATCTTCTTTTGCTTTCTCTATCGTTTCATTCTCTAATTCTTCATTCCAAAGCTCTTTATTTTCCAAGAACTTACGAAGTCTAACAAGTGGATCCTTTTGTTCCCACTCATTATCCAAATCCGTTGTCCGGTAACGCGTTGGATCATCCCCAGCCATAGTGTGAGGTCCATAACGGTAAGTCAAGGTTTCAATCAGTGTTGGGCCTTCTCCATTTATGGCGCGCTCACGTGCTTCTTTCACTGCAGTATAAACCGCTAATGCGTCCATGCCGTCTACCTGAATGCCTGGAATACCAGCAGCCACCCCTTTTTGGGCCAATGTTTTAGCTGCAGACTGCTTATCGACAGGTGTTGAGATTGCAAACCTATTATTTTGTACAATGAATATAGCTGGCGCTTTAAATGCTCCGGCAAAGTTGATTCCTTCATAGAAATCCCCTTGTGAAGTTCCTCCATCGCCCGTATATGTTATCGCGACAGCTTTTTTACCACGCTTCTTAAGACCAAGTGCTACGCCGGCAGCTTGAATATATTGGGCGCCGATAATGATCTGTGGTGAAAGGACATTCACATCTTCCGGTATTTGATTCCCTTTAAAATGTCCTCTTGAGAATAAGAAAGCTTGCCAAAGTGGCAGGCCATGCCAAACGATTTGTGGAACATCACGATACCCTGGAAGAATGAAGTCCTCTTTCTCCAAAGCAAATTGAGAAGCTATCTGAGAGGCCTCCTGCCCTGCGGTAGGCGCATAAAAACCTAATCTTCCTTGTCTGTTAAGGGAAATAGAACGTTGATCCAATATCCGTGTATATACCATACGGCGCATCAATTCCTGTAATTGTTCATTACTTAAGTCAGGCATTGCCGCTTCGTTCACGACTTCTCCCTCTTCATTTAAGATTTGAAACATTTCAAATTGTTCTTCAACTTTTTTCAGCTGGTCTTGAACATTAATTTTAGCCTGTTTAGTTTTCTGAGCCATTTGGCACCTCATCCTTTCATTAAAAAGGTTAGTAATTATTATTCTATAAAGCAAAATGATTTGTCTTATAGTTTCTTCAAGAACTTATTGTTTTATTTTCCCCTTAAGAATAATCTCTCAAACAAGGGAATCGTATTTATGTCTTAATCTTAAGCTGTACCAATAAAATAATCAAGAAATATGATACAAGAACTTTGGTAAATTTAGTGTACAAGATGAATTAACATCAAGTCAATCACTTATACTTCCCTACATTCAAAATTTTATTAGTTTTATTTTCCACTAATCGACCATCTGTTATAGTTTTCGTCATGCATCTGTACTATAAACTTTGCCACTTTTAGCTCCCGTAAGGTGCCAAAGGATAGTATTTCGCTTCAACTCCTATTCCTAAAGAATCAATCATGACCTTTATCTAAAGGCATTTCCAACTTTTGAATAGTATTGTAAGAAAACTTTATATACTTTCAATCGTCTCAACTGTTAGAATTTCTTTATTTATTTTCCCTTAGTACAGGTCAGAAAATATTTCCGTTGAGTTTTTTCACTTTTTAACGGAAATCTGATCATTTTATTTTCTTAACCAAACGCACATAAGGCTATGAGCAATGCCCATAGCCTTATTCCTCTTCTTTAATCTTTGTCAGAGTCCGTTTTTTTTATGCCTGCCGTTTCATAAAAGCTATCTTTTTCTTGATTATATTTTGTTGTTACCGCATTAAATTTCTCATTGGCTTTCACAACTTTTTCATATGTTGTATTAATTTTATCAATTTGACTTTGGAGTTCATCCATTTTTAGATCCTCTTTTTTGAATAGTTCATATAGTTGCTTATCATTCGCTAAGCTTTGTTGATAGGTTTTGTATACGTCCTCATATTTTTCATATCGTTCATTCATTGTCTTTTCCATTTTGACAGCTTCTTTTTTTACCTTTTGATCTTCAATTTTATCAGTTTGCCCTTCCATTTTGTCGAATTGCTTTTTCGAGGCATCCATACTATCTTTTTCTTTTTCGATTAACTCTTCTCGTTTTTCGATATTTTTTAATGCTTCGTCGGAAAGTTCCACGATTTGGTCATACTCTTTCATCCCGAGTTTGATGATTTTTTCATATATTTCTTTTTCTTCTTTTTCCAAATCATTTAAAGGCTCTTGTTTCTCTGTAAAATTACTTTCTTTCTCAACTGTCTTGTCTAGAATTTTAACGACTCTTTCCTCAGGTGAACCGCTATTCATACATCCGGTCATCATTATGACAGAAACAAACAAAACGACGTATAGACGATAAAGCTTCAAAACTAACACTCCCTCTGATCCTTCTATTAGGATGTTTTTAAGAAATTCCCACATCTGAATTTAATAGCAGTCACTACACGCGTTCCACTACCGAAAACAGGATATTTTTCAAGTCTGGGTTAGAGCCTACACGATTCAACCCCTACCGCATAGGCTGTATTAAACCATTTCAAATCAAGATGGTTGAATCCCAAAATATAAAACGGAGGTATAATTATGTATTATGGAGGTTACACCCAAGATTGTTGTTATCCAGTATCCGCTGCACCAAGTTATGGTTATGGAGGTTATGGCGGTGGCGGCGGTTGTGGTTTCGGCGGCGGCTTCGCTTTAATCGTAGTCTTATTCATACTACTGATCATTGTCGGCGCATGCTTATGCTAAACAGATAATCACCCTCTCCCTTTACCCAAAATATCATGTAACTACCCTTATTAAAGAAAATTATAAATGAAAATGAAAATGAAACAGCCTATAATGCCGTAAATACTATAATGATAGGGATGGTCCTTCTTCCCTATCATTGTCTCTTATATTAACTTCCGAGCATATTTTTGTTAAAATAATCCCATACATATATTTATGAAACTTAGTGGGGTGAAAGAACTTGTTTACAATGGATGATTTTGTTGAAGAAGACAATCCAATATTAAGGAAAGTGGCTGAAGAAGTTCCATTACCTGCTGCTGAAGAGGACAAAAAGGTCTTGGCCGCCTTAATGGAGTATGTACAAAATAGCCAGGATACTGAAATCGCTTTGAAATATGGTTTGAGGGCAGGAATTGGTTTGGCCGCACCACAGGTGAATATATCCAAACGCATGATCGCTGTACATCTTAAAAATGAAAAAGGCGAATTAATTAGCTATGCTCTATTCAACCCAAAACTCGTAAGCCATTCCGTTGAAAGGTCCTATCTTACCGCCGGCGAAGGCTGCCTCTCCGTTAATCGGCCCATTTCTGGTTATGTACCTCGTTATGCCCGTATAAAGGTATCCGGTACAAACATAGAAGGAGAAGATGTTCAGCTCCGGTTAAAAGGTTTGGCCTCCATCTGCTTCCAACATGAAATCGATCATTTAAATGGTATTATGTTTTATGATCACATCAATCATGATGATCCTTTCAACGTCCCAGAAAGTTACATTCCAATTGAAAGATGAGTTTCATCCCAGTAAAGGCAGCAAAGACCCCCACCGTTTATATAAGTGGGGGTCTTGCTGCCTGCCTTACATTAAATCAATTCAAGTTCTTTTAGCCCATGGAGGATGCCGTCTTTATCGACGTCCGTTGTCACGTAATCAGCTTCCTGTTTGACGAGCTGTCCTGCGTTGCCCATAGCCACTCCATACCCCACAGCTTTAAGCATTTCTATATCATTTAAGCCATCTCCAAATGCATATACATCCTCAAGGTCAAATCCGACCTTTTTCATCAAAGTCTTTATCCCTTCAGCCTTTGAACCCCCAAAAGGCAAAACATCCGTTGAATAGGTATGCCATCTAATAAAGTTAAATTTATCGTACATACCCACGTACTCCGATTCTTCATCCTCAGAGCAAAATAATAAGGCTTGATAAATGTCATTATTTTCATAAAAATCCGCCTGATGCCCCGGATGTGGGAATTTTAGAGTGCTCAAGGCTTCTTCAATCCGATTATGATACGGAACGCTTGATTGCATCGTTTCCTCATTCATGAATACGATAGGCACTTCATTTTCCTCCGCAGCCTTATGCAGCCTTCTGATTTCAGATAGATTCAACGGGTTCTTATAGATGACTTCCCCTTCAAAAACGACATATTGTCCATTAAAACTAACGAATGTATCGATACCAAGTTCTTCTCTTAAGTCTTCAAACATGAATGGTGCACGTCCCGTCGCAATGGCTACGAAGACTCCGCTATCCTGCAGTTGCTTCACTGCTTTCTTTGTTGAAGCCGGTAATTTTTTTTCATGATCCAGTAATGTTCCATCAATATCAAAGAATACGATTTTCACTGACTATTCACTTCCAATTCATTCAGTTTACCTTTTTTTAATATGTACCCATTTAATAATTGTCATTAAAATAAGTCAAGTAACTCCTTTTCAAAACACCACATTTATCCAGGTTTTTCATTCGTGGTTCAGCATATATTATATATGAGACATCTAAATCCCCCTTCGCCCTCTCCCAAGATAACCAAGCATATGGTAGAAATGACGGCCTTTTTTTCATAAATAAGCCTTTTACCTGTAAAGACGTATTTACTTTATTGAATAATCCTATACAATAATAACTAAGGGAGCGTGATCGCCATGTTAAAGAAGCTTCGTAAAAAGCTTGTAAAACAATGGAATGATCTTCTAAGAAAAAAATCAATCGCATGATGCCATTTTCATTCTGCCAATGGCCGTCATCCATTTGCGAGATTTTTTTGTACAGCCCTTCAAAAACTTGCGGAGGGCTTCTTCCTTGTTGTACAGTTCTTATTAAGCCTACTTTGAAAGATTACATGTACATACTATAATATCCATATCTTTGCACAGGTTCACACATCGGTGATCCCCTTTCTTTTAGCAAGAAACCGATTTCACCAAGCATTGATTGAAGGATTATTTTTTAAATACATAGATGTTCCTTTTAAAGAGGCCCATTCCGGAACATTTCTTTATCCAATTAAGTTTTACATGTAGTAAAAACGGAAAGGATAAAGGATAGAGGTCGGTTAAACTACGAATTCAGCTATTTATTTTTATATACTATTCCGTATTGGTATAATAAGTTAAATAAAAACCCCTCTTCCAAAAGGTAAGTTGGGTTTGTTTTTCCATGATGTTGAAAAACATGTAAAAATTGTTGTTTTTATATATAATGAAAAAAGCAATGTAAACAAGTGAGGAGAGATTAAAATGGTTTTTAAGGTATACTATCAAGTAACCATATCTGAGGTTCCCATCAGGGAGAATACGCAAACGATGTATGTGGAAGGTGAATCCGTCCGCGACGTCCGTTTAAAGCTAAAGGAAAAACCTTATAACGTAGAGTTAGTAGCACCAGTAGCTGGCGCATATTTGGAATACGAAAAACAAAGTGAAGATTTTAAAGTATTGGAGCTAGGATAATTTATGAAATTTGTGAAAAACGATCAAACTGCTGTATTCGCCTTGGGCGGTTTAGGCGAAATCGGTAAGAACACATATGCTGTTCAATTCCAAGATGAGATCATCGTCATCGATGCGGGAATTAAATTCCCGGAAGACGAACTCCTCGGAATAGACTATGTGATACCAGATTACAGCTATTTAGAAAAAAATGTAGATAAAATTAAAGGTGTCTTCATCACACATGGTCATGAAGATCACATTGGCGGAATTCCATATTTACTAAGAAAAGTGAATGTCCCTGTATACGGCGGCAAGCTGGCACTTGGACTACTTCGCAATAAATTGGAAGAACATGGTCTATTACGCCAGACAACGATGATTGAAATCAGTGAAGATGAAGTCATCAAATTCCGGAAGACTTCTGTCTCTTTCTTCCGTACGACTCACAGTATCCCGGATTCTTACGGAATCGTGGTTAAAACTCCTCCTGGACAAATTGTCCATACTGGTGATTTCAAATTCGACTTTACACCTGTAGGAGAACCGGCCAATTTGACAAAAATGGCCGAAATCGGAAAAGAAGGCGTATTGTGCTTACTATCCGACAGCACGAATAGTGAAGTGCAGAACTTTACGATGTCAGAGAGCCGCGTAGGCGATACGATTCAAGATATCTTCCGTAAAGTAGATGGTCGAATCATCTTTGCAACCTTTGCATCCAATATCCATCGCCTTCAACAAGTCGTTGAAGCAGCTGTTGAAAATGGCCGTAAAATTGCCGTCTTTGGACGTAGTATGGATTCAGCTATCGCTATCGGTCAAGAACTTGGTTATATCGTTGCACCTAAAGATACATTTATCGATGTACAGCAATTGAACCGGATGCCTGCAAACAAGGTGACCATCCTTTGTACAGGTAGCCAAGGTGAACCAATGGCAGCTCTTTCAAGAATTGCAAACGGAACTCACCGTCAAATTCAAATTATACCTGGAGATACTGTCGTTTTCTCTTCTTCACCAATTCCAGGTAACACGATCAGCGTATCAAGAACCATTAACCAATTATATCGTGCGGGCGCAGATGTCATTTCCGGTCCATTGAATAATATTCATACTTCCGGTCATGGCGGTCAACAGGAACAAAAATTAATGCTTCGTTTAATCAAGCCAAAATTCTTCATGCCGATTCATGGTGAATACCGTATGCAAAAACTTCATGCAGGTCATGCAATGGATTGCGGTGTACCTGAGGAAAATTGCTTTATCATGGATAATGGTGAGGTACTTTCATTAAGTGAAAATACGGCTCAAATCGCCGGGAAAATCCCTTCTGGATCGGTTTATATCGATGGAAGCGGCATCGGCGATATCGGGAACATCGTTTTACGTGACCGTAGAATCCTTTCCGAAGAAGGACTTGTTGTTGTCGTTGTCAGCATCAATATGAAGGAATTCAAAATCGCTTCCGGTCCGGATATCATTTCACGTGGTTTCGTTTACATGAGAGAATCTGGAGACCTGATCAATGATGCTCAGTCCCTCATCACCAAGCACCTGAATAAAGTGATGGAGCGCAAGACCACTCAATGGTCTGAAATCAAAAATGAGATTACAGATACTCTATCACCATTCTTATATGAAAAAACAAAACGCCGCCCGATGATCCTTCCGATCATCATGGAGGTACAATAATTAAGAAACCCCAGCCGAATGGCTGGGGTTTTTTTTAGTTTAAAGGAAAGGAGGACCTGCAGAAATCGGCAGGTCCTCCTTTTTTTAATCGACGATTTTCTTTTCAAACCGATTGATGTCAGAATCGGCTCCAATGACTATCAAGATATCCCCTTTATGGATCAAATCATTGGCCTGGGGCGAAACATTAATTTCATTTTCTCTTTTAATCCCGACAATATTCAACCCGTAGTGGGCCCGGATGTCTAGATCGAATATCGATTTTCCGTTCATCTTTTGGCTTGCCACGATTTCCACAATGGAATGTTCATCGGAAAGCTCAAGATAATCCAGGATGTTATTAGAACCGATGTTATGGGCAATACGCCTTCCCATATCCCGTTCTGGATGAACCACGAAATCCGCTCCAATCTTTCGGAGCACTTTCTCATGATAGTCATTCTGGGCCTTGACCGTAACATTGCTGACACCCAGTTCTTTAAGCATGAGGGTCGTTAAAATGCTTGCCTGAATATTTTCCCCAATAGCGACAATGACGTGTTCAAAATTCCGGATACCGATATTTCTAAGTACGTTTTCATCAGTCGTATCTCCAACGACGGCATGCGAAGCTATTCTGGCATATTCATTAACGCGGTCTTCATCCACATCGATGGCTAGCACACCCATTCCCTCTTCTGCCAAGGTCCTAACAATACTGCCGCCAAAACGGCCAAGCCCTATCACTGCAAATTCCTTTTTCACAGTAAGCCCTCCAAACTCTTCCATTCGTCTTACAGGATATATCATCATTTACCATGGTCATACCCTCTACTGTTATGCTCTTTTACCTTTATACGTTATATACTTTGCTAAATGATCGATGGCAAGTTGAATGGCTTTCTCATCGGGCATTAACTTGGCATGATGCAACCCATAATCGGATGCTACACCAAGCCAGAACATGAAGCCCGGAATCTCCTTCAACATATAACCGAAGTCTTCCCCCGTCATCGCTTCTGTACAGCGATGCAATTGAACCTCTGATGATTGTTCGGTGAAATCCATGAATTCACTGGTCAACTTCTCATCATTATATACTTGATGATACATGCAGCCATAGTCTATTGTCGCTTTACACTCATATCCTACTTTAATGCCCTCTACAAGGGCTTCGATCCGTGACTTAACCTTAACCATCGTTTCAGGGTCCAGGGTCCTTATAGTGCCTTCTAAACGAGCCTTCTCCGCAATGATATTTTGAACGGTTCCTCCCGTAATCTTTCCAATGGTGATTACCGCTGAATCCAATGGGTTCACATTACGGGAAACAATGGTTTGCAATTGTCCCACAAGTGAACAGGCAGTGATGACCATATCATTAGTATTGTGCGGATAGGCTGCATGTCCACCCTTGCCTTCCAGATCGATGAATAGTTCAGATGTATTTGCAAATAAAAGCCCCTCTTTAACCGCAATCGTCCCAACCGGGTATTCAGGTGCCACATGGAGAGCAAGTATCATGTCAGGCTTCCATTTTTTCATAGTCTCGGATTTCAACATCGGTTCAGCCCCGCCAGGCCCTTCCTCAGCCGGTTGAAAAATGAATACTAAGTCATCATCGATTGGATATTCAACAAAATGTGTCAGTAGACCGAGGCCTATGCTCATGTGGAAATCATGTCCACACGCATGCATATAGTCGTCATGTGTAGAGGCAAATGGCAATCCTGTCTCTTCTATAATTGGCAAACCATCGATATCAGCTCGGTAGCCAATTACCTTATTGGGATTATTTCCTTTGATTTTCACGAAGATCCCTGTTTTCCAAGTTTCGACTTCCATTCGTTCTGAAGCCAAGTTCATTATGTATGTAAGCAAATATTGTTGCGTCTTGAATTCTTGAAAACCTATTTCCGGTATTTGATGTAAATCGCGCCGTATCGTAACAAACGGGCTCTGTTCCATATTTTTTCACTCCCTATACAGAAAGCGTGGATATAGGTATCCACGCTCTTGAACATATTTCAGGTTGGAATTAAAGTTGACGAAGCTCTTGCATGATTTCAGTTTTTGATTTTGTTTTTTCATCTATTTGTTTAATGACTTTAGCCGGTATACCAGCAGCCACTGAGTATGGAGGGACATCTTTCGTGACGATGGCTCCTGCCGCAACAACTGAACCTTTCCCGATTGTAACGCCTTCCAGAACGACTGCGTTAGCACCAATTAACACATCATCTTCCAACACGACAGGTTTTGCTGAAGGTGGCTCAATGACACCAGCAAGGACAGCTCCAGCCCCCACATGACAGTTTTTGCCCACTGTTGCACGTCCTCCAAGAGTTGCATTCATGTCGATCATTGTACCTTCACCAATAACAGAACCGATATTGATTGATGCTCCCATCATGATAACCGCATTGTCACCAATTGAAACTTGGTCACGAATCACTGCACCTGGCTCGATGCGGGCCTTGATGCCTTTTAAATCTAATAGTGGTATAGCAGAATTGCGACGATCATTTTCAATCACATAATCTTCAATCTTCGATCCAGCTGTTTCGATAGCCGTTTCAATTTCAGACCACTCACCGAATACAACGCCGGTGTTGCCTGTAATGAAAGTTTTAGCAGCAGGGCCAAAATCTACGCCATCTAATTCACCTTTGACATATACCTTTACTGGTGTTGACTTTTTACTATTGGAGATAAAAGAAATAATTTCATTTGCATCCATTTTGTTCATGCTCGGTAAAACCTCCTAATTATGTATCGTTACTCGTTTTAAATTTAACAGACAACAGCTTACAAGACAAGGAATGAATATCTTTTTATAAATGGTTTTTACTAGCGTGACACCATCTTTCGAAGACTCACAACATGCCTTGATCACGTATATGTTCTTTGACCACTTCCGTGAAGGCTTGTACCTGTTTAAGCTGAAAAGCAGATTCATATCCACAAAGCCATGTATCCCGTTCGATTGAATGGTTTTGTCCATCCAAGAGGGGAATCTTAAAGATATTCGTGTCTTTATCATGTAAAGTGATGGCAGGTAGGATCGCATAGCCAATCCCATTGAATACCATTTGCTTACATGTTTCAATTTGATCGACGACTATCGTATTTTTAGGGGTGGTCTTGAATTGACGATGCCACCAATCCTGTATTTCCTGATAATAATTCGAATCACTTTTAAACTGGATAAAAGGGCGATCCGTTTCGAATACCTGGTCCAGTTCCTTCATCTCTGTGTCCACCAGGTAAAGCATATCCGTAAACAAATGCTGTTTTACGCCTTTCCAATCTGGTGCCCCACGGATGATGCCGATATGTACCTGCCCCTCATATAAGGACTTTAAAATTTCACTGCTCCAGCCAGTGATTAAAGAAATTTTGGCATAGGGATATTTTTGTACGAACTTTTTCAAAACTTGTGGTAACCAGTTCTGTCCGACTATTGAAGCACAAGCAATTTTCAAGGTACCATATACTTCATGATCCATTGCCTGGATACTTTCCCTCACCGTTTCTTCCTTGGCCAATATATCATTAGCCAATCGAATGACCGCTTCACCAGCAGGTGTCAAGGAAAGCCCTTTTTGCGAACGCAGGAACAACTTTGATCCCCAATCCTTCTCTATTGTTTGCAGACGTTGTGAAAGCGCAGGCTGGGAAACGAATAAACGCTCCGCAGCTTTCCTCATATTCATCTCCTGGGCCAAAACGGATAATAAATGATATTCTGAAAAAGACATACACACCAACCTCTTGATAATTAATTCTTATCACATTGATTCATTTTATATAAATTTAATTATCAACAAAGATCACCTATATTACAAGAGAAAAGAAATGGAATGATACTCATGATGATGTTTTATTGCTCATCATCGGGTTTGCGGCGTCTAGAGTGCCATGATCTAAATTCTCGAAAGAACCCCCCCACCCAACAGTTCAAATTCATTTTACATGGCGTGACCAACGCCTCAGTGATTCATCTTGTCACTCGTGTAGGCATGACCTTGAGCATCCAAAAAAAGAGGCAACCCATGTGTAGATTGCCTCTTCTTTCTAACTATTCAGTTCCCTTTTCCCTTCTCTTTAGTCTTGTCAGAGTCACTAGACTGATAACGGCAAAAAGTAGGACGATGAGATAAATGGTGTGCAGGGACGTCGTAAGTCCTTCCTGTAATACCTCTACTACATCTTTAGGCAGCATAGCACGCTCTTCACTATCCAATAATTTATTGGCTGTGTCGATCGTCACTTTTGATTCAACTGCTGCATGTTCATTCAAATAGGCTTGCAGCCTTGTATTCATGACTCCCCCGAGTAAAGCGGCTCCCACAGTATTCCCAAGATTCCGCATGAACATATTCGAGGCAGTTGCAATCCCCCGGCGTTCCCAACTGACCGTCTTTTGTATGACGACGATGAAAGATGTCGATGTCAAACCCATCCCCACCCCAACAAAGAAAGATCCCATTGCTGCAATAAGTGGACCAGCTTCTGGCTTCATCAAAACTAAAATCGCGCTTCCAAGAATCAAAGAAACCCCACCAAGGAGTGATGTAGCCTTAAACCCTATTTTTAACAAGAGTCTACCAGCAAAAACCGAAGCAATTGGCCAACCAATGGACATGGCAGTCAGTGTAAAACCTGCAACTGTCGGTGAGCGTTCCATTACCCCTTGAACAAACGTTGGAAGGAAACTCGACAACCCAATCATCATCACCCCTGTTGTCAGGGAAACAAGGTTCGCTATTAAAATTGAGCGCTCTTTCCATATTTCAAATGGCATCATTGGCTCGGAAGCCCTTTTTTCCTGAACGATGAATAAAACAAACGAAACGACGGCAATTCCAACAAGTGAAATGGCTGGAGTAGAAGCCCAGGACCATTTTACTCCACCTTGGACAAGGACCACCATCAAGGTTGATATCGATAAAGTTAACAATGCCGCCCCTATATAGTCAATATCACGTTTTTTCTTTTCAATATTTTCATGAAGGAACATCCAGATTCCAACAAATGATAGTAAACCCAGGGGAATGTTGATCCAGAATACAAGTCTCCAAGAAAGAGACTCGACAATCAACCCGCCCAATGCCGGTCCCATGACAGCAGAAATACCCCATACGCTTGAGAGGTATCCTTGGATGCGGGCCCTCTCTTCATTCTTATAAATGTCCCCGACAATGGTTGAGGCTACTGGCGCGACCGCCCCGGCACCAAACCCCTGCAGAAATCGATAAAATATGAGCTCCGTCATCGAGTCAGCAAAGCCACATAGAACCGAACCAATCAGGAAGACGATAATGCCAAATAAAAGAACAGGCTTTCGACCGACTATGTCGGATAACTTTCCATATATCAAGACCGTCACGGCATTCATAAGTAAATAGCCGGAAAAAACCCAGCTATATAATGAAAAGCCACCCAGGTCACTGACAATGGCAGGCATGGCCGTCGACACAATGGTACCTTCAATTGCATTCATGAACATCGCCATCATGATCGCCGCAAGGATGAATGGCCGCTTTAATTTTAAGTTTTGACCGTTCGAAGTATTTATTGCTTGTACCAAGTTACGCATCCTCTCAACTAATATGATATCTATGGTTAACCCATTTTTAGTGATTTATGTAGAATAAGAAAACTCGCCACTTGGCGAGTCTGAGGTAAACTGTTCATTTACTATGGATATTTCCTCATTCAGGCAACAATTGTTCTTTAAAGACTTTCTTCAAAATCGCCCTTCTCGTAAGAATGCCTTCAAATAGATGTTCGTCATTCTCAACACAGACAAATGGATGATCAATTAACATTTCTACCCCTTTTATCAATGGATCGTCTATATTCAGACGAGGTATATCTATATTCATAATTTCGGAAACTTTTTTATTCTCCAGATTATCAAATTCAATTCTCTCAAGTCCCAAGATAGAGTCGAGAATGACTGGTGTGCTGATTAAGCCATGCAGTTTGTACATTGGATCTAACACAGGAATGGCCGTATAACCGCTCTTCGTTAATACCAAAAGCGCATGTTCTAAATTATTGGTTACCTGCACGTGGGCCACGCGTTCAGAAGAAATCATTAAGTCTTTCACGCTGGATTCCAATAAATCCCCATCATGAGTACCGATCATGTTAAAACCCCTTACCATATGTTTTTATATATATATCCCTTATTCTAGTTTAACATAAACACGCAGAAAAGGCCCAATCAAACACCCCTTCAATTCCAAAAAAAGGGACCTTTTAAAAGGTCGATTACCCCTTGCTTGTTTTGATATCACCTTTTTCATAACCACATTCAGGGCATCGATAAATAACATTTTGATTGGACTGGGCGGTTAAAACATCCTCTAATATCCTCTCATCGGAACAAACAGGGCATATCGCTTTTGGTTTTTTCATCTTCATCCCTCCTCTTTATAATGTGTCATAAAGTCATTGTATTCATTCAAACCACCTGGCTCCCTAAATCACACTAATAAACAAAATAAAAAAGCTGCTTTCCTAATGGAATGCAGCTTTTACAAATTAAATTAAGATTGAAGAAGATCAAAGATTTCAATGGTAATCATATCAACATTATCGAATTGATATTTTGATGATTTCCCTTTATCACTGTATACTTCAAGCTCGAACATTTCTGTTTTGCTGAAATATGTAACCTGGCATTTTTTCACACCATCTATTTCAAAAAAACGCTGAGCAGATTCAGATTCCTTTGCTTGCTCTTGAAGACTTTTCAATCTGGTAAGAATGCCCTGTAATTGAGACATACTCCCTCTCCTTTCTGAATAAAACCTTTTCGATAGGTTTCACTATACCATACTTTTCTATACAGTAGCCACGCTGAAATAAATTCAGAATAATTAAAACCTTCATTCTTTACATGCTACTATTATCAGAATAAAATAAGGAATGAATTTTGTACACAAAAAATTTTCCGGAGGTGCATTTTATTGGTTAAGGTTAGTGATCTCGGTTATCGTGTTTCTCTCATTGACGGTTTTGATCTAGGTAGGGAGAACCGAACTGGTACGTATGTAATGGCCGATAGGGTCATTACTTTAGTTGAGACATCCGCCAGCCCCTCCATCCCTCATGTACTCAAGGGGTTGCAAGCGCTGGGGATAGCTTTAGAAGACATTACATATATCATTCTAACCCATATTCATTTGGACCATGCAGGGGGGGTTGGCCTTTTTTTACAGCATTGCCCGAACGCAAAAGTGGTTGTCCATCCAAAAGGTGCGCGCCATCTTGAAGATCCAACGCGATTGGTTGCAGGGGCAAAAGAGGTCTACGGTGCGGATTTCGACAAACTTTTCAACCCCATCCTTCCAGTTCCGCACGAAAAAATCATTATTAAGGGAAACAAGGAATCCCTTGAAACGAGCGACAACTGTACCTTGACCTTTTATGATACCCCAGGCCACGCAAACCACCATCTCAGCATATACGATTCAGTTTCAAAAGGAATGTTTTCCGGTGATACGGTCGGTGTGTACTATCGTGAACTTGAACCAGATGGCATCGAATTATATTTACCTTCTACATCACCTAATCAATTTAATCCCATAGCGATGCTTGCCGCTGCGGATTTGTATGAAAGTTTGGATGTGAATCGGATATATTTTGGCCATTACGGCGTTTCGGATAATCCAACGGAAGTATATAAACAATTGCGTTACTGGTTGCCCATTTTCGTTCAAACAGCTGAAACTGCCTTCAACGAATACAAAACGTTCAAGGAACAAGTCGATGCAACTATAGAAATGATTTTCGATAAAGTCACCACCCACCTTGCATCAATGGGCATAACGGGGGACCATCCCGTGTTCGAGATTATTAGGATGGACCTGGAAGTCTGTTCCATGGGGTTAATCGACTATTTGGTCAAACGTGATAACCCAGGATATAATCCTATCCAAAAGTAGTGCCATTCTTTATAATGAATAAGAACTCAATTAAAGATTATTTGGAGGAAATCATGAAAGACATTACCCTATATACACAACCCGAATGCCCTCCCTGCAAGATAACGAAATTGTTTCTGGATGATAACAATATCGAATATAAGGAAAAAGATATTAAAGCAGATGGGCATGCCCGCAAAGAATTAACTAATAAATATGGATCATATTCCACACCTACAGTAGTCATCGATGGAAAAGCCATCATTGGTTTTAATATCGATGCCATTGAAAAGGAATTGAATCTTTAATTTTAAAAAAGTCTAAAGAAGATCATCCTTCTTTAGACTTTTTTCATGCTGGATATTCGATTATCCAATCAACTATATTACTTATCTGCCTGTTCTTTTTGATTTGCGCTTTCATATGAAACGTCGGCAACCTTCCAGACGTCATTTTCTTTTTTCAAGGTAACTGTCTCTACATGTTTCCCGGAAGTGACAGGGCCCCCTTCTGATGCCTCAAATGACTCTTGTACATACATGTAGTCCAAGTTTTCCCCATAGATTACTTCTGTATGATCATCATAGCTAAAGAAAGGAATATAATAGGGTGCGAAATCCGAACCGAAGGCCATATAACCTCCCTCGACTTGCACGACATTGGCTTTATAAAACTTATCTATGAACTCTTCCGTGAAGTGATCATTCAGTTTTCCTTTAATGTCTTTCTCCGTTCTTATTTCCTCACTGAGTGAACCTTGATCATTTAATGCTTCCTGCATTAACGAAAATACTTGTTCCCTATGTATGCCTTCTTCTGCAGTAACAGGTAAGCCTCCGATTAAAAGAAGAGCACTAACGACGCAAGCAACTAAATATTTTTTCATAGTTTCATCTCCTAGGTAGTATAATATCCGAATCATACCGGTTTTTGTCTATACTTTTCCTTACCCGCCATGGATAAGACCAAACTGAAAAAAAATACCATATTGGAAAACTACCCGAATATTGGTAGTTTTCTTCTCGCTATTCCATAAAAAAAGAAGATTTCATAATTTCCGAAATCTTCCTTCTTATGAATTATTTAAATGCATAATAAAAAATGAAACCAGCAATCAAGACCGTTGCAACCAATAAAGAAATAAAAATCGGATTCCACAAATATGGATGCTCTTTTACTGAATCATCGAGAGACGAATCGTACTTCCCTTTGACCGCTTTCTGCCCTTTTGCAACAGAATAGGTATAAAAGAGTAAATATATCGACATGATGATTACGACAATGAGTAGAATCCAAATATATGTACTCAAAATATGTCTCCTCCAAGCATTATTTTTGCTTATCGTTACACATTTTGAACAATATTATACCTGCATCCGCTTTTATAACAAGGCTTCGTTTTCATAGAGGAAGCTATAGGACAAATCAAAGAAAATATATTCTTTATTATTCAGCGGATATGAAAAGGTTCTAATCGTCTCCCCCGTTTCGATATCACTGTACAGATCAGATAAAATGCCTTTTTTTTCATTGCGCATTTTAACGATATTTTCAAGGAAATAAGGGCGCCAGCTCCAATTATGATTCATATATTTAGGTTGGACCACCCATTGTCCGTCTTTATGAAGAATATTAGGCGATTTCTGATACCCTTCTTCATCACAAATATATAACCGAAAACATACTGAATCCAATTTTTTCGCCAGGATTCCGAGGAATTCCTCATGCGAACCTTTTCCTTTTTGTTGTTTGATGAAATCTTGCATGCCTTCGTTAAACTGTAGGGTTTTTTGATAAACGGCTTCCATCTTTTTTGTTTCCAGAGATATGAAAGATTGGCATTCCTGATGAAATTTTTCTCGAAGTAAATCTTTATCAATAAATTCCCCGTCAGGTTTTGCTAAGAAATACCCCTGATAATAACGCCCCCCATTCTTCCAAGCAAAACGGAGCTGGTACTCAGACTCGATATTTTCAAACAGTAAATTGGCCCCTATCCTACGTGCTAGCATACTGAGCGAGAAGAGAATGACCTGGTATGCGTCTCCCCCTGATATTCGAAGTTGATTCAAATTCACTTTTAAAATATTCGGAGAAATCTGAGCAATATGATCGAGTTGACTATCTTCCCCAAGATGATCAAATGCTATTTTAATGCCGTATGTTTTAAAATAGGCGAGTACATGTTGTAATGGTTCGTAGTTTTCCGGGCTGATCGTATCCGATAGTTCAAGAACGATTCTATTCATTTCCTCCGGTTGAAAGTGACGATGGAGAATTTCCATAAATTCTTCGCCATGATCGAGCATAAGCAAATTGGGATCGCGATTAATAAAAATGAGAAAATCCTCACCATAATCCCTTATTCGTTCGAGAGCTATTTCCAACACATAATTATCCACTTCTATCCGATATTCTTCAGGCACGGAAGAATCGTGAAAAAAAGTACCAAGACTTTCATATTCGCCCTTTTCCTCATAGCGCCCTAGTATTTCATACCCGATGACCTGATGTTGATCTGCACTGAAAATGGGTTGAAAAAAAGGTGTTACCCTGTCTAAATTCTTTAATATTTTTTCTGCATCCATGATGTATTCCCCCTAATTACGAAACATCAATATGCAAAAATTATACCATTAGTTGTTGGCGTTGATAATACTAACTTTCGCAATCCTCCCTTTTCACCCTTTATATGGGTAAAAATATAGGAAGGAATCTCTATTATTTTACTCGGATATAGTAAAAGGCCATTGTTCTAAAATCGAACAATGGCCTTTTTAATGCACGATTAAAATGGGAAGAACAATGGAATCGTTATGACCACGATGACACCGATGAAGATTTGTGTCGCAATGCCTATGACGGTGAAATCTTCATATTTATAATCGCCCGCAGTCATGACCAACGCATTTGTAGTCGCCACTCTTGGTGTCGCCAAGGCCAGGCTTCCTGCAACCGCCAGTGAGAGGAAAACCGGAACGGGATCGATTCCCTGATTGACTGCCGAGGTTAATGCCAGGGGCGTCATAACGACTGTAGCTGCCCCATACGGGATGAATTGGCTCAGGATCAGGGTCAAGAGATAAAAGACCGCCAATAATCCATGTGCACCAATATTATTGAATAATAAAGCCATCCAATCACTTATCATCCTGACACCACCTGTATCATCAAAAGCAGCGGTCAGCCCCAGCATGGCCGCAATTAATAGGATAGGTTCCCAATTTATCTTTTGATAGGCATCTTCCATGGAACGGACACAGCCAGTTACGATCATCAGCAAGGCAGCGGTAAGGACCGACAAAGCAGGAGGAATCGAATCAATCGATAATAGAACGATCATGATGCCCATTATGGTCAAGGCAATCCACGTTTTGGATTTTGAATCCACAGCGGAACTTTCTTCTGAGGTTGTACCTATCACTATCACATCCTCTAGATCGGAAGAAATCCTCTCGATATTCTCCCACTCCCCGTGAATCAATATCGCATCGCCAGGTTTCAAACGCTCTGTTCCGACATCCGCCTGGATATATTCACCATTCCTATTGATTGCAAGCACGTTACATTGGTATTTTTCACGAAAATGAACATCAATAAGAGTTTGATTTTCATAGTCCGAGTTCGGGACGATCAATATTTCCGTCAAACCAAATTTACTGCTAAGGAAATGTTTCTTAATTTGTTCCGTATTAAAGTGTTTGAATTCCAATTCATAGTGCTCCGCTAATCTCTGAACCGCGTCTTCTTCACCAAAAACCAAAATGATGTCATCCGGATGCAGTACCTCATTGGCCCTGGCAGATATCGTTTGTTGCTTTTGAAGCAACGGCAACTGCTTGTCTTTGGATTTCCGTTGAATTTCAATTAATGTCAATTCATATTGAATGGGAAGCTGAAGGTCGGATAGCCTTTCTCCGACAATATCCGATGAAGCAGGAATGTGTAGGTAATGCAAAAGATCATACACTTTGTACATTCCAGCCAGTTCCCCCGCAGATAAGCCCTTTACACTATTATTGGCTGCAATTGTTTTTTCCGGTAATAGCAAACGTCCCAGTGTGAGCATGAAGAAAAGCCCAGCTATAAATGCAATCAAACCGATTGGTGCGAAATCAAAGAAAGAAAATGTCTCTAACCCATTTTCCCTCAATACATTGGCTACAATCATATTTGACGGGGTACCGGTTAGTGTAATGAGTCCGCCAATACTGCATGCATAGGCCAGTGGCAATAAATAACGGGTCGGACTTGTTTTTTGTTGCAAAGCCATGCTCATTACAAGTGGAAGCAAAATGGCAACAATACCGGTACCGCTTAATAGTGCACTTAATAGGCCTGCCGTTACCATGACGATCAATAGTGACTTCCACTCATTCCCACCACAATAGTTAAGCAATTTGTTTCCTATCTTTTCTATGATTCCAGTATTGAATAATCCTGCCCCGACGATATATAGGGCCGCTAGCATAATCACTACGGGATTGGCAAACCCCGCCACCAGTTCATTAAATGTAAGTATGCCAGTCAGCCCCAGAACAGCAAGGGCACAAAGAGCGATTAAATCCGCACGAAATTTACCTTGTATAAAAAGCGCGAACGCGCATAGAAGTATAATCAGTGTAATAAACATTGGTTCGGTCATCATGCTACCTCCGTGTAAATGTCAGTTTTAAACTGGATATTAACCATTCGACTCCAATAAACTAGGTTTCCCTTTGCCTATAGAAGAGATTTCTTCTAATTATGTACATTGTTTGTTAATATGAGGAAGTAACATTCTTAATGTAGATAGGTTGATTAATTTGAGTAAAAGTATTTCCCGAAGAACATTTATAAAAAATGGCCTGCGTACGCTGGCGACTGTAACTGGTTTAAGCGTTGGGGGTGGATATTACGCCCATAACTTAGAGCCAAAGTGGTTAGAAATAAAGCACAATTTTATCAGCCACCCTCTTATTCCTAAAGGTTTTGATGGTATGAAAATGATACAGTTCAGCGATACCCACTTAGGCTTTCAATTTCAGCTTAGTGACTTGCAAGCGATTGTCGAGAAGATAAACCAAATGGATCCGGATATTGTTTTATTTACCGGTGATTTGATGGACGAGCCCAATAAATATAATGCTCAAAATGAAATCCCACCTGTGTTGAATCAACTTAAAGCGCCCTTGGGCAAGTTCAGCATTTTCGGTAACCATGATCACGGTGGGTATGGCTCCGAGATATATCGAGATATCATGGAAAAATCGAATTTCACCATGTTGCAAAATAATTCCGCCCGGGTTTCATTACTTTCAGCAGAAGAAATATTCCTAACTGGTGTGGATGATGCGATGCTCGGAAAACCTGACTTTGAAAAGGCTCTCTCAGGTATACCAAAAGGGGGGTTCACCATTATGCTCTCCCATGCTCCAGACCTGGCAGATATATCTAGCACTTATGATATCCACTATCAGATTAGCGGGCACAGTCACGGCGGGCAAGTTCAAATTCCTTTGATTGGTGCCCTTGTCACTCCCCCATATGCCGAAAAGTATACGGAGGGGACCTTTGATCTTGGTTCCTTGACTCTACATGTTAACCGAGGTCTTGGCACAACCCGACTTCCTTATCGCTTTTTATCGCGCCCTGAATTGACCATTTATGAACTAAGAGCAGAATAACAAGAAATACAGGGGAAAATCGCCAGACTCATTAACAAAGCCTGTGCGTGAAAATTCCTATGTAGTGAATTATAGCATTAGATGGTGAATGGAAACACCTCGATAATTTTACCATCCTGCAAAAGTGTTAATGGATAAGACCTTTAAAGCATATAACCATATAGGAACGCCAAGATGCCACCAATAACCGATACCGTTATGTAGATAAGACATTCTATGTAGCGGTGTTTTTTCATAAGGTCAAGAGCTTCCATACTGAAAGTGGAGAAAGTCGTAAAAGCACCGAAAAATCCCATTGAAAGCATCAGCTGCATAGAAAGTTCCCATTCTTCCTTTCTTGGAAAGATCCATCCTAACCCGAAACATCCAATTAGATTAATCAGCAAAATACTAAATGGTATGGGCTTCGAAGGCAGAAGCTTATTAAATAAAGTCTGAAACATATATCTGAAGGCTGCACCGAAAAACCCTCCAATCAAAACGGAGAAAACATGAATCACAAGGTCTCACCTCTTTTGTCAGTAAAAGGACGCAGCCCTATAAAACCAGCAAACAGTCCCATTACAAGCGTAGCTCCTAGATAAATCGCTGCTTGAATCATGGAATGCCGCATAAGCGTTACCATTTCCTGAGAAAATGTAGACATGGTGGTAAACCCTCCGCAAAACCCACTACCAAGAGCTAAAAAAACGAGTGACTTTTTTTTAGAGGCGAAATACCCATTTATCGTTCCAAGCAAAAAACACCCTACTATATTTATAAGGAGCGTCCCAAATGGAAAGAAAAAAACGGATGTCGAGGCACTAATTGAATAGCGTAATAATGCTCCACCCGCACCTCCAAAACCTACGGCCAAAACCTTCTTAAAAGGCTCCATAAAACCACCTCAACTATTTGAAAAACGAATAGATTCATTATAACAGATTCAGCTGGAACAGGCTCTTTTCATAAAATAAACCATACTATGTAAAGACATAGAGAAAAGGAGGCCAACCATGCAAACACAATATTATTATCCTTTCTATCCCTACCAACAATATCCACATCCGCAAAATGTATATCGTAACGGATACGGGGATGAAATGGGAATTGAATATGGGAACGATGAACGCTTCTTTCCATTCTTTCCTTTATTGCTCCCTTTATCATTTGTGGCTGGATTAGCAGTAGGTCCGTTATTATTCAACAACCGTCCACCGTACCCGCCGCCGTATCCGCCGTATCCTCCCTATCCGCCCGCTTACCCTCCTTATCCTGCCCCTCCCTATCCAGGCAATCAGGGATATCCGGGGTACCAAGGTTTTCAGGGCTACCCACAACAATTCGGCGCACAAGCCGCAGTCAATGAAAATATTAATATCTACACCCAATAAGGGTTGCACAGAAGGCGGAATGAACCGCCTTCTTTTCTTAATGGATACAAGTTCTTTACCTTATAGTTTTTCACAAATTAAAGCGTCACAGTATTAGAATTTGCTTCCTTATATATTTTGTAGTGGTATAATATGAAATGCATAGATGGTAAAGTGTTGGGAATAACTTTAAATTATAAATTTTTGAACTATTTTCCATCCGACTCTACCTTACAAGCCTAATATCACACCAATATAAATAAACGGTAGACTTGATTGAAGAAATCTATTTCAATAGCATTACTTCTAAACCTATGATGAAAAGGAGTTTCTACTATGAATCAAACGAAAGGACATTCTGAAATGGATGAGTTTTCGATAAACTCCCTTGCCCAAGCAGTGTTTATAGTAAATAAACATGCTAAGACTGCATTGGAGCCTAAAAATCTGTACAATCTAAAGAAGCTCGCATTAAATAAGCTCATGCAAGAAGGAAAAGCGAAGAAGATGGGACTCCATTTTTCTGACAACCCTCGCTTTGCCGCGCAACAATCCGATGTCATTGTTGAATGTGGATCATACGTCTTTCACCTACCGCCTACGAAGGAAGACTTAAAAACCCTCCCCCATCTCGGCAGTCGCGCAGCGTCCGTACGAAATCCTAAAGCTGCCTTGTCACTATCAAAAGCAAAGCAAATTTTACAAACTTACGTTGGACAAGCTGGCGAAAAACAAACCAGCCCTGTAAAGGCCGAAAAAAAGTCATATGGACGGAGTCAAGTTAAACAGCCCTTTCACAATCCATTCCCCTCTTCTTTTTTAGGAAAAGGTTCAAAGTATTAAAAGAAAAAAACGGGACGAGGATCTAATTTCCTCGTCCCATTTTCATAGGTTATAAAACAAATTGATCGATCAATCTTATCAGTTCCGCAATCTCCGGTTTGCTGATCTGTGCATCCGCACCGACTACCTGCCCTTTATGGCGTAGGCTATCTGTAATCAACGATGAAAATATAATGACCGGCAATTCAGCGAGTTTGCCATTCTCCTTAATTCTTCTAGTAAGATGATGCCCGTCCATTTGAGGCATCTCAATATCCGTAATCACCAGTTGGATTTCCTCCACAATCGTTTTGCCGGCTTCTACGAGCCCTTCCAAATAATTGATGGCATCCTGACCATTTTCGTAGAACTCCAATTGTTTAAATCCGGCTTCAGTCAATGTATCGAACAGCAACTTACGCAGTAATGGCGAGTCCTCAGCAATCAAGATTCTCTTTTCGGAATTTTGACGTTGACCAAGTTTTCTAACCTGCTGAACATTGATTCCTGACTCAGGATTGATTTCGACGACGATTTTCTCAAAATCCAGCAATAATATCATTTCACTGTTTAGTTTGATAACGCCGATAATCTGGCTTTCCAAGCCTTGATACATATCCGAAGGCTTTTCGATTTGTGTCCATGAGATACGATGGATCTGTGTCACCGTATGGACATGGAAGACGACTTTTTGCTGATTGAATTCAGCGACTATGAATTTATCCTGTTCTGGATTTTCCGATGCAGGAAACCCTAAGGCATCAGCTACATTAACGACAGGAAGCACTTCACCACGAAGCTCAATGATCCCCTCCACATTCGGATGGGAGTGAGGCACAAGGGTAATATGTACAGGATTTATGATTTCCTTCACTTTAATTACATTTATGCCGAATTTATTCTTTCCAATCCCGAATTCGACGATTTCAAGTTCATTCGTACCGCTTTCAAGTAATATTCCTTTATTGGCTTCCATTTATTTATCTCGCCCTTCCCTTACATCTATCATTTATTTATTCAATATACTACTTTTCTAGATTGAAAAATAATACATTTTAGCAAAAAAAACCTTTACCTTATAGATAAATGACTTCTACCTAATAATTCGGTTATTTACGCCGATTGTTTAGAATCCTGGGCAAAAAATAATATTGTGAAAATGAATTACCGAGGCACACGAAAAAAAGAAGGCCCACCTTTGAGCCTCCCTACTTTGATTCATTTACTTTTTTACGACAAGCGTTCCGACTATCATATCGTGGAGCGCTTGTTTCTTTTCCGTGAACCCGGCCATGATATAGCCGATATAAAGGATGACTCCTGAAATAATCGTAGCGAAATAGCGGCCCGCAGCCTTGCCGAAACCGATACGATTTCCATTTAAATCCACCACTTTAATATTAAGCAGTTTTTTCCCGACAGTCCCCTGCCATTTCGAAGAGTGTAATAGAGTATAATATAGAAAGCTAATAAGTATAGCTAAAAATAAGGTGATGAAAGTCCCGCCCATGAAGGCCAAGATTTCTCCGCCTCCCGGCTCATAATTGGGATCAAGCATGTCTTCCTGAACGCTTGACATGCTGCCGAGCCAAATTAGATTCACGATGGTCATCAGGATTCCTGTGGGGATACCGATTATGATTCCATCAATGATATTGGCACCAAATCGTATCCAAAAACCTGCATACTCTCTTCCTTCATCTGGATAAACCTCTACTAATCTTTCCATAATAAACTACCTCTCTTTCACATTTTTGGAAATTAATGATAACCTATCCATTATAACAAAGACTTTTATCATTGTTCCATCAATATGGCAGATCGCTTAATCGATTTTACCTATTACGAGACTTTTTACCTATTTCCAACCAGCCTTTTTTGACGAAATATAAAAACATCATAAAAGCAATGCCACCCATCATCCCAAGGATTACATAATAGCCATAGTGCCAATTCAATTCAGGCATATACTTAAAGTTCATACCATACACGCCCACTATGAAAGTGAGTGGCATGAAAATGGTCGTAATGACAGTCAAAGTCATCATCGTAGAATTCATATTATTCGAATTGACCGACAGATAACTATCGCGAATATCTGAAGAAAAATCCCGATAGGATTCAAGCATCTCCGTTAGCTTAATAAGGTGATCATATACATCATGGAAATATAGATGCTGATCCTTTAAATAGTTCAACCTATCAGAAGTAATCATCCTATACAATAAGTCACGCATGGGCAAGATTGTACGCCGAAGCTTCGACAAATCCGTTCTCAAATCGAATAGCTGATTCATCAATTCCGATATCGTTTCATTCTCCGTGTTATCCTCGATACTGTTAAGCTCGCTTTCCATTTTATAAACAGGAGGAAAGAATTCATCGACGACCCGGTCAATCAGTCTATGCATCAAGAAGAACGGCCCTTGCTTTAAGGTTTCCAACTCAGGGATTTCCCTCCAAACCTCTTCTAGTTCCTGGAGTTCTTCCTTATGAAATGTGACCAACCATTTTTCCCCGATAAAAAGACCCAATTCGACAGCCTTGAAGATTTTCTGCCTTATGGCATGTATCACGAGGAATTGATAGCCTTCATAAAAATCCATTTTTGGCCGCTGGTTATAGTCATCAAGGCAATCTTCGATGGCTAAATGGTGAAAGTGGAAATGGCTCGATAGCACCTTTATTTCCTCTACAGTAGGTTTTGAAAAGTCCACCCAATACCATTCAATATAATCATCACTTAATTTTTTTAGCTCTAAATCAAAAATGACCTCTTTTTCTTTTGTTATGGCACAGGTTCTAATCATTTATATCAATCCTCAAAATTTTCTTGATCTTGAACTTCATTATACCTTCAATACATTAATCACAAAAAGTATTTTTTCCTCTCCCCTTACAAAATGATAAAATAGAATGGATTTGATACATTCATATAACCATTCACAAACTGATAAGAACAAGGAGGATATTCAAATGGAACATTTAGTAAACCCGCTTGTAAAAGAGGTTCAAATATCTGGAATCCGAAAATTCTATAATCTAGTCGCCGATATTAAAGGGACCATTTCTTTAACGATAGGTCAGCCCGACTTCCCTACACCCCGACATATTAAGGAAGCCGCAAAACAGGCGATTGATGATGATTATACGGTTTACACCCATAATGCCGGATATTTGGAATTAAGGGAAGCCGCGAGCGCTTATGTAAAAGATAAATACCAGCTTTCATACAATCCAGTCAATGAAGTCATCGTAACTTCGGGAGCAAGCGAAGGAATCGACATTACATTTCGGACCATCCTCACCCCTGGAAATGAAGTGATCCTCCCAGGCCCCGTCTATCCAGGCTACGAGCCGATCATTAAAATGAGCGGGGCCGAGCCTGTTTACGCTGACACGACTAAGAACGGTTTTCGTTTGACCGCTGATATCCTAAAAACATACATAACCGAAAAAACCCGTTGCATCGTTTTGCCTTACCCTTCAAATCCAACCGGGGTCACACTAACGGCAGAAGAGCTACAGGACATCGCAGAGCTCGTGCGTGGCAAGGATATTTTCATTTTAGCCGATGAAATATATAGCGAGTTGGTTTTCGACCAGGATCATGTTTCAATCGCCACTTTTTTAAGGGAACAAACCATTGTGTTAAATGGTTTATCAAAATCCCATTCAATGACTGGTTGGAGGATTGGTCTGTTATTTGCTCCCGAGTCGATTTCTAAACATTTGTTAAAGGTCCATCAGTATAACGTAACTTGTGCCTCCTCCATCTCGCAACGTGCTGCCTTAGCTGCGTTAACAGTTGGAAAAGACGATAGCATGTCCATGAAAACGGAATATGCTAGTAGGAGGGACTACGTGTACAACCGATTACAAGCAATGGATCTGGATGTGGTCAAACCGGATGGTGCCTTTTACTTTTTCGTAAAACTGCCTGAAGGCTACCCATCCTCCTTGGAGTTCTGCCTGGAACTAGTAAAACAGGAAAAGGTAGCTGTCGTTCCTGGAGATGCCTTCTCGCCACTGGGGGAAGGATACTTCCGGATTTCCTATGCCTATTCCATGGAAACACTTAAAGAAGGATTGGATCGTATCGCAGCCTTTTTAAAATAACTGTGAGTATAGTATGCACAAAAAAATGGCCATCAACAGTAGGAACCGTTGAGGCCATTTTCTTTGTAAAAAAGAGAGTATGGCAATATTAATACAACCTTCGTAAGAATCGCACTTCGCGATAGCCTTCTTCCTTATTGGTTGTCGTAAGGCTGACCTCGACTATTGAACCCAATAGATCCGTCATCACCTCTTCAAATTCCCTGGCGTTTCGCGGTTTCGAATGCCCTAGGTTTTTTAACTCCCTCATTAATATTTGAAAACCAGCATCGGTCTCGATATGACTGAATTTCACCGGTAAGATCAAGGGGCTCTCATTCATCAATTTCAATTCCCAACGAATGGGCTTTGTTTGGTGAATCGTTTTTTCCCGTTTATACCCCTCGATTCGGACAATATATATGCCATCTTCAAGTTCCTGGAACTTCATGTGGATATCGTCAAAGTCACCCATACGTATCTCTCCTTTTTGTAAAGGCTGTCGCTTACAGCTTATTCAAAAAAGGAGCGGATAGCACTTTTAATTATAGTGTTTATATAAAGCCTGGGTGCCGCTGTTCTCCTCACCAGCCTCTGCAAGCCCATCATACAGAGATTTGCTCAAAGTTAATCCAGGCGCATCCCACCCCATTTTCTCCACTTCATCAAGTGCAATTTTCATATCTTTAATAAAATGCTTGATATAAAACCCTGGTTCAAAATCACCTTTGACCATTCGTGGGACAAGATTGGATAGGGACCAACTGCCGGCAGAGCCCGAGGAAATGCTTTGGAGGACTTTTTCCGGATCAAGCCCTGCCCTTGTAGCGTATGAGATGGCTTCCGTAACCCCGATCATGTTGGAGGCAATCGCTATTTGGTTGCACATTTTCGTATGCTGACCTGAACCCTCAGGGCCTTGATGAACAATATTGCTTCCCATGCACTCAAGAATTGGGCGTACTGTTTCAAATGCAGCAGGATCTCCGCCCACCATGATGGTTAGATTGCCATCACGGGCACCCACATCTCCTCCGGAAACTGGGGCATCAAGAGCTTCCAGCCCCTTTTTCCGTGCTTCTCCCGCTATCTTCATGGCCAAGGAGGGTGTGGAGGTTGTCATATCTATTAAAAGTGTCCCTTCTTTTGCACATTCAATAAGGCCCTGTTCCCCCAGATAAATTTCCTCGACATCACTCGGATACCCGACCATGGAAATGATCACATTCGTTTGTTGGGCAATCTCCCTAGGTGTTGCTGCCCACTTTGCCCCCTTACCAATCAACTCTTCTGCCTTTTCCTTGGACCTGGTATAAACATGTACCTCGTAACCTGCTTTAAGCAAGTTTCCCGCCATGCTCTTTCCCATAACCCCTGTACCAATAAATCCGATTACTGTGTTTTTCTCTTTCATGTTCATTCTCCCTTCGAATCATCTGTGAATTAATGCAAACTAGATGGATTTAACCATCCCTCCATCTACCAAATAAGATTGGCCGGTTAAATATGTATTGGCCCCAGAAACGAGGAAGGTTACGAACTTCGCAAATTCCTCTGGTTCGCCATAACGCCCAAGCGGGATGTTACTAAGGGCTTTCCCTGTGATATCTGCAGTTGAGACACCCTGTTTCTCGGCATTGAATTGATCCAGATGTTGAATGCGCTCGGTTGCGATTCGACCCGGTCCAACCGTATTGATCAATATCTTGTCTGGTGCTAGCTCTGTAGCCAATGTTTTCGCCAATCCCACGATTGCCGTGCGGAAAGTATTCGATAGCAATAGGCCGGGTATTGGCTCTTTAATAGAAGACGATGCAATGTTAACGATCTTGCCGCCTTGTTTTTTTAGAAGCGGTAAGCTTTCACGAATGGTTCGGATAAAGCTCAATAAATTCAGTTCAAATGAATGTTGCCAGTCTGCATCACTAAAATCATTAAATGTCCCCCCTGGAGGACCTCCGGCATTATTGATAAGGATATCTAGCCCGCCAAATTCTTCAGCCACTTTCTCCAACAACGACTTAATATCATCAGGTTTTGTAATATCCGTCACTTTATACGACACTTTCCCCTTGCCGATCTTTGATAATTCCTTTTGAACTGCCACCAATTTTTCTTCACTTCTCGCAGCGAGCATGACGTTGGCACCTTCTTTAACAAGCTCTTCCGCTATTGCCTTTCCCAACCCTTGGCTCGAGGCCAGAATCAAGGCATTTTTCTTTTGTAAATATAAATCCACTGTACTTCCCCCTTTTTCATAAAAAATACCAAACATGATTTTATTATATCCTTTATTGTATAAAGTGAAAAATCTGAATTATCAATATCCCAATTCCCCGGAGAGTTTTATCCTATTCCCCCAAAAAAATCGCCGGCTGGGAAACCCAGCCGGCTTTAAAAGGGGGAAATGAGAATGTCAGTTGCTCATATCGAGCTAAACAACTGTGCTTGTCCTTTATTTACCCATGTATAACGTTGTTAAACATCTTTTGGAAGATTTCAAAAAAATAAACACGGTGCTTTCATCCATTGAAGTTTCATTGGATGAAAGTGCCGTTTGTCATGCTATTTATTCACTTTTTCAAGTACAGCTTCTTTCACTTGTTCGTTTGTATCCATCATCAAGACATCTTGTGATAGTTTTTTCATTTCTTCAAGGGAAAGTTTCCTGATTAGAGATCGAGCTTTTAAGATAGAGGTGGCACTCATCGAGAATTCATCAAGGCCCAACCCAATTAAAATAGGGACAGCCACTTCATCTCCCGCCATCTCGCCGCACATTCCTGCCCATTTTCCTTCTTTATGGGCAGCATCAATTACCATTTTAACAAGTCGTAATATTGCCGGGTTATATGGTTGATATAAATACGAGACTCTCTCATTCATCCGGTCCGCTGCCATTGTATATTGAATCAAGTCATTCGTACCAATGCTGAAGAAATCGACCTCTTTGGCAAAAATATCTGCCATGACCGCAGTGGAAGGAATTTCAACCATGATGCCGATTTCAATCTTTTCTGCCACCGGGATATCCTTTTCAAGTAATTCCTGCCGCACTTCTTCCAACACAGCTTTGGCTTCGCGGAATTCCGTTAAGGTCGCAATCATTGGGAACATGATTTTCAAGTTTCCGTAAATGCTTGCCCGTAGCAACGCCCGTAACTGGATACGGAAAATTTCTTGCTCATTTAAGCATAAACGAATTGCCCGATAGCCAAGGAATGGGTTCATTTCCTTAGGTAACTGCAAGTAGGGTAACTCTTTGTCCCCGCCTATATCAAGTGTTCTGACGACAACCGACTTTCCGGCCATCCCTTCCAGCACCGTCTTATAGGCTTCAAACTGCTCTTCTTCACTAGGCATTTCATTTCTTCCCATGTAGAGGAATTCTGTCCGGTACAAACCGATTCCTTCCCCACCATTTTTGTGAACACCATCTAAATCCTTTGGTGTCCCAATATTGGCTGCCAGCTCTACTTGGTGCCCATCTTTTGTAACCGTTTGTTCATGGACCAACTTTGCCCATTCAGCCTTCTGCAAGGCATATTTTTTCTGCATTTCCTCGTACCGTTGCACAAGTTCAGGGGTCGGGTTAATATGCACTTCGCCATTAAGCCCGTCTATGATGACCAAGTCCCCATTTTCGATGGAAGCGGTCACCGTTTTAGTTCCTACGACTGCCGGAATCTCTAATGAACGAGCCATAATGGCTGAATGTGATGTTCTGCCACCGATATCAGTCGTGAACCCTTTAACATACATCGGATTTAACTGGGCCGTATCAGAAGGCGTCAAATCCTCGGCAATGATGATCACTTCTTCTGCAATCATGCTTGGATTCGGAATATGTATACCCAAAAGATGAGATAGGACACGTTTTGTTACATCACGAATATCAGCGGCTCTTTCCTTCATGTACTCATTATCCATTTGTTCAAACATCGTAATGAACATGCTTGCAACTTCATGTAAAGAAGATTCAGCATTTATGTTTTCGGACTTGATTTTATCCTGAACAGGGTTCAAAAGTTCCGGATCGGAAAGTACTAGTAAATGGGCATCAAAAATGGCTGCCTTATCGGCCCCCAAATCCTGCTCGGCCTTGTTCCTGATGATTTCCAATTCTGAAGTAGATTTTTGGATGGCTTCCTTGAAACGGGTTACTTCAGCCTCAACATCCTCAATACTCCTTTTTTCAACCGACAATTCCGGTTCGATAAGACGATAGGCTTTCGCGATGGCTATGCCGCTTGACGCTGCGATTCCACTTATCAGCGTGGACATTATTCTGCCAAACCTTCTCTGCTCAATGTGTCAGAAAGTGTTTTTAGAGCATCATTTTCATCGCTGCCTTCTGCAGTAATCGTGATTTCTGCACCTTTACCGATTCCAAGAGACATAACACCCATAATGGATTTAAGATTCACTTTTTTCTCTTTATATGCAAGGTTGATTTCTGAATCAAATTTACCAGCTGCTTGTACAAGCAATGTAGCGGGACGAGCATGAATTCCTGTTTCTGCAGTTACTGTAAACGTTTTTTCTACCATATAAATCATTCTCCTTTAATATAAAATAAACTAACAAGAATAGGATATGTAAGGTTTTTCCCTATTCATTTAAGAAAGATACGAAAATCTACGATTTCCTTTTCAGAATATCATTATCATTCTCAACAAACAAACCATAACTATCCTGTTTCTAAAGAATCGTACAAAAATTAGGATAAAACTGCAACAATTAATTTATTTCCTTTAAAAAGTTTTAGATGGACAGTTGTGCAGACTTTGTGAAAAACGCCTTAAAACTCAGCAAGATAAAGAGGATGACCGTTATGGAGACACTACCAAGAATCCCAATAAGTATGGCAATTTGATATTCTATGGCGATGAGCGGACTGATTCCCGAAAGAATTTGCCCAGTCATCATTCCCGGAAGGAAAATGATCCCCATACCCAACATATTATTCAAAGTCGGCAGCACTGCCGAATCGAAAGCGGCATCCACATATTTTTTGACGGCTTTCTGCGGCGTGGCGCCAAGCATCAACATCGCCTCCACCTTATCGCGGTTACTTGTGATGCCGTCGTGCAGGTTCTTTAAAGCTAACGTAACGCCGGTCATCGCATTCCCCACAATCATACCAGCAATCGGGATAAAGTAACGTGGTTCATACCATGGCGTGAAATGGATGACGACCAAGTTAAAATAAAGCAAAGCGGCCATCGGACCTGTGAGCATACTCAAAATGATCATTCGTTTGATTTTCTTGCTGAGCGTAAAGGGTATTTGTTTAAAAATATTTCGGATAGAGAACCAGGCTATCAAACATAAAAATCCTATTGAAAGCAAGGGATGGGGATTCTCGAATATATACGTCAATACATACCCTGCAAGAATAAGTTGGACCGTCATGCGTACTGTAGCGAGCAAAATTTGTTTTTCCCTCGATATCCCTCGCCATTTTACAATGATAAGCAGGAGAACCACGAATACATAGGCCGCACATAAACGCCAAAGCTCAATATTTATTATCCCACTACTCTCCATTAATAGTCCCCCTCCTTTGACTTTTTAAGAACGATCCTTTCCTCAGCATATTCATCCACAAGTTGCCTGGAATGAGTAATCATGACCACGGTTCCCATTTCCTGTTTCACTTTTGTTAAAAAACGGTTCATGACATCCAACTCTGACTCTTCATCAAGAGCGGATGTTGGCTCATCCAATAAATATACGTCAGGCTTTAATAGAAGCAATCTTGCCAATGCCAACCTTTGCTTCTCCCCACCCGACAATTTCTCTACATCAGCTGATAATGGCTTCTTTAACAATACCGTTTCAAGTACGTTTAGTAGCTCGTCCTTTGATTCCTTTTCTCTTTCGGTCAACTCTAATCCAAATTGGAGGTTTTCTTCAATGGTTCCAGGTAAGGTGAGTGCTGTTTGAGATAGCATCGTAACTTGGCGACGGAGCTCTATCGGGTTAAATGTTCCAAGGAGTTGCTCTTGATAAAAAATCGACCCGGTGTCCGGCTCATTCATTCTATTTAATAGTCTAAGCAGTGACGTTTTCCCAGCTCCGCTCTCCCCAGTCAAACAAGTTATTTTCCTTGCCGGGATTTCAAGATGGTCAATATTTAGAATCCCTTTAAACGTTATGTTTTCTAACCTGAACATATTTCCGGTTCCTACCTTTCTTGCTTCACGATTTCTTAATAAGAATAAACCATCAGAGAGGACAGTGGATATGGTGAAAATAGAATATTTTTCATTTTCTTTCATCATTTTATAAGGTAGTATTATTTGCGACCCTTACTTATCCATGACACCATGGAAAACAACTTGAATGGAGGATTTATGGTGACTACACCGACATATAGTACTTTTTTTAAATATGTATTTTTACTGATTTCGTTATGTGCGTTTACATTAACAGGTTGCCAGGAAATAACCGACGATTTGTCAGAAGAAAAGTCCACAGAAGAAACGAATACTTCCACCAAGGAAAACTCCCTTTCTACAGACCAAGTCTCCAATGAATCAAAAGGAAAAACCTTCACAGCTCAAATAGTTCGCGTGGTCGATGGCGACACGGTGAAAATTAAGACGTCTAATGGAAAGCAAGAAACGGTCAGGCTTCTTTTAATCGATACCCCCGAAACCGTCCATCCTTCCAAGCCCGTACAACCCTTTGGTCCTGAAGCTAGCAAGTTTTCAAAAGAGCTAATGCCTGCCGGTTCGGAGGTGGAAGTGGAGACAGGAATCGGTGAACGAGACAAATATGGGCGTCTGCTGGCCTATTTTTATGTAGATGGAAAAATGGTAAATAAGCTTCTGCTAGAAAAAGGGCTCGCACGGGTCGCATACGTATATGCACCCAATACAAAATATCTTGACGAACTGGAAGCCATCCAGAAACAAGCTCAAAAAGAGGAAATCGGCATTTGGTCGATTGAAAACTATGCCACTTCGAAAGGATTCGATGATTCGAAAACGGATAAAGGAACAACAGAAAAAACCACCGAAAAATCATCGTGCTCCAATCCGAACATTAAAGGAAATATCAATTCAAAAGGTGATAAGATCTACCACATACCAAGTGGACAATACTATGATATAACAAAAGAAGAAGAAATGTTTTGTACAGAAAAGGATGCAGTGAAGGCCGGCTTCCGGAAATCACAGAGTTAAGGTCATACACGTATCCATCCGTTCATTCTTGTAAATGGATAAAATAGAAAACGGAAAAGATACTGAATTTCCAGGGGGACATATTGTGAAATATAACAGGGATGAAGCATTTCGTTTTATTTTCGATCGTCCGCTTTCTGGTTTTTTTAGCATCATTAGAGTAAACAACTTGGAAAATAAAAGCCGAAATGGGGCCATGTCCGTTCTGGACATCAGTGCCGGAGGGCTCAAGTTCCAGTCCAATCTTGACCTTCCGGAGCAAGCGGACCTCGAGCTTTTGCTAACTTTCATCATAAATGCAGACGAGATTGATTTACGTGGACGAATTCTCTGGAAAAAGAAAAGTGGATCCGCTTATATGTACGGTTTCATTATGAATGAAAATGAAAGTTTGAAAGAAACGATAATCAAGGAACTGAAAATCTATCGGAAAAATAATCAATAGTTTCATTAGGCGCACCCGGCAAGCCGGGTGTGCCTTTATTTATTTTGTCTAACCCAATCAAAACTTCGAAATATCGATAATGGATGGTGCTTTTTTACGTTTTTCCGTCGCAAAATTCAATTTTCTCCCCTTTATTTTATGCATTTTTCCATTTCGATATATTCCATGAAATTATTTAAGGTGAAAGCACCCGGGAATATACGAAAAGTGCACTTTTTAAAAAGGCGTAGAAAATGGACGGTTTTACAAGTTTATCAGAACAATTCACTCCGATGATTCATCATGTTATCCGCTCACTATCCATTTATAAAAACAAAGAGGATTTCTTTCAAATTGGATTAATTGCATTATGGGAAGCTCAAGGCAAGTACAAGGAAGCAAACGGACAATTCTCCAACTTCGCATATACAGTCATAAAAGGGAGAATCATCAATGAATTAAAACGCCTCCATAAATACGACACGCATATCCAGCCAGTTGACGCAGCGGTTCTTGAAATAGAAGATCCCTTTTCTATGCACACAGAGGCCCTCGTGACAGAGAACCTCTTAGCCTACACAGAAAACTTGACATTGAACCAGCAACGCTGGCTCATCTTTACTTTCATCGGAAATAAAAATCAAAATGAAATCGCCAATACATTCAATGTCTCGATTGCAGCCGTGAAATCATGGCGAAAAACCACCCTTCTTAAATTGAGGAAGGAGATGGATATTCCATAAAAAAATAGGAAAAGGACGGTTCATCGATTCGAACCGTCCTTTTCCTATTTTAACTTCTTGCTTCCTCTAAATACGTATAAATGACTTCCCCATTATGTTGGGCATTTCCTCGGAAATGTTTGAAATCCGCTCTTTGAACAAGCACTTCACGAAAACTCAAAAATTCTTCCTTATTGATCCTGAACTCTTCCATTTCCCGATTAGCCAGTTTATTCAGGACTAGTTTTGCTTCTTCGGAATCCATTCTATTTCCTCCTTATTAGTTGTTTCTGTTCCTTACCTGTATAGGAGAAATTCCGTTTCTATTTTAACATAACCTTAACGCTTATTATCAATCAGAACTTTTTGTGGTCTCTTGACTATATTATTCTTTACGAATACATAAAAATAGTGCAAACTGTAAAGTAAAATATCACATTGTAAATTGATTGGTATTTTTCGTACATAAGTATCATCCAGACTCATACAAGTAAGAGTAAGTGTGCTTATATTGATTTCCATAATATGCAAAAAACACATACCTGTACTTTCTAACCAGTCATTATAACTACTCTATATCTTTTTACTTGCACTTCCCAGGTCAAAATCTAAACAGCAAGGTGTTCGAATAATCCATTTATTCATAGTTACTGATTATCATTGAAAACGAGATGGGAAAGGATGATTACCATGAAGAAAGCGGAAGTTGGAAATATCATTGAATTTAGAGAAGGCTTACAAGGAATCGTCGAGAAAGTGAATGAGAACTCTGTAATCGTGGACGTCACGTATATGGAAAATTACCTTGACTTGGAGCTTGAACAGAAGACAGTTGTCAATCATAAAAATTATAAGATCATCGGATGAAGGTACTGAACGACGGAATGGTTTTTGACCATTCCGTTTTCCTATGCAGGAACTTTATGGTTCATTTGGTTACCATGATATCATTTGTAACTTTTTTCTTTTTCATTCGTCTATATATAAAAGGGATGATTCTCTCCAGAGCGTCGATAGGTCATGCCTTTCTACACATATGAGAAATTCAACAGAAAGTTGAGGGAAAACGATGAAAAAATGGACGCAATATTTAGGCGGAGCGACAATGGCGGCCCTATTGCTGAGCGGATGTGGGACAACCACGGACGACAAGACGGCTGAACCACAAGAAGATACGGTAAAAGAAGAGAATACAGCAGGCTCAACAAATGGAGCTACTGATAGTTCTGAAGGGACAAAAAAGGTTAGGCTTATGGAACAGAATTTGCAATATACAAGTAATGGGGAAGCAAAAGAAGAAACAGCCTTCCTGAAAAATAGTGATAATCAACCATTTAGCCTATACGTCTTACAACAGTTCGAGTTGACTGCCGAGGAGCCTGGAAAGGATGTCCTTTTCCTGACCGATGACGACTCTGTATCCATGAGGATTGAATTATTAACGGGCGATGTCAAATGGGACGAAGTAGAGGAAAATGTCCAAACCCAACTGAAAAGCATTTCAGAGAAGATAGAGGACCCGGCACTTAACATAGATAATGGTTCCGGCTATGAAGTCGTGAACGGCGATGATGTGGTTACTTCTGTCTTACTCAAAGATGAGAAGTCCCCTGTCCGCTTAACCATGTTTACAAAGAAGGACAAAGATTACCGGGATGCCTTTCTAGAGATGGCTAAAACAATCATGAAAGAATCCTGATATCAAATAAAGGGAAAGGGCACGTAAGCCCTTTCCCTCGTTTTATATTTTTTTGCCTGCATCACTTTTCCAGACGAGGATTAAAAACAGTAAACTTATGTATCCAAATACCGGATAGAGATAACCCAGGAGTCTTCCATATCCGTACGTGCCGATAATCAACGCCACAATAAAGCTGAAGGCGATGATGAATATGCCAGGCACTTTAATATAGTTGCTGATTTGCCTCTGCAATCCGTAAATATTTCCGATGACTGAAGTGAAGATTTCGCCGTATATCACCAAGATGAACATCCAATGTAAATGACCGCCCACCATTTTCATAAGGACCGCCGATGGAATTTCATAGCTCATCACATCCGGAAGGGTCATAAGTGATAAATGCCCAGTGAGTAGAATAATCGTAAGGAATACCCCACCCAAAATAGCACCTTGCTTTATAATTCTTTCATCCTTAACCTCATACGCCACCGGAACAAGCACCGCCTGCGCTAAAGCCAGGTTAAAAGCGGTATAGGCAAACGGGGAGAATATCATCTTCAAGCTGATCCGTTCTTCTGGGAATTGCGTTAGAGAAGATAAAAATTCACCCGTCCCTAAAGTCGAGAAGAACAGAATCAAGCTAAATAGAATCATGATGGGAACAACAAAAGAATTCACTGTAAAAAGCCCACGCATTCCTAGCATCAAAACCAATGAAGCCAGAAGGGCCGTTGTCCAGCTCCCAACGTTTTTCGAGATGCCAAGCTGTTCCTCGAAAACGGCACCTGATCCCGAAATCATGACCGCTGTAACACCTAGCAGCATGATAAGGAAAAAAACATTGATGACGCCCGCTAATTTCTTCCCAAATAAAAATTGATTGAATTCTTCATAGGAAGCTGCCTTGATCCTTGAGGAAATCAACATGATCTTCGTACCACTGAAAATGAAAATATAGCCTGCTATTAAAATCCCGATAAAGCCATAAAAGCCATAACGGGTAAAGAACTCAACAACCTCCTTTCCAGTTGCAAAACCCGCTCCGACAACTGTACCTACATAAACGGCTGCAACCTGAAAGATTCCTGACCACCTAGAAAGCATGTACACCCCTCCTCCCTACATCTATATGTAAGAGGGAGAATTTTAAGACAGTCCAAGTCAGATTAACCTAAATTAATGGGAAAGCTTCGGTCCTCCCATTTTAAAAACGCTCCCTCTAAAGGGAGCGCCTTTCTATAGAAGACCCGCTAACGATTCACGAGATTTCACAACTTATAAAGCTTGGTCATCGACCGAACTCAGCCATTCATCGATAACCCTTACGACAGACTGCACAGTACCTTCTGCAAATGGGGAATCAAGGTTGGCCGATTCCACGAGCCCAAGGAATGATTTACTTCCTCCAAGTTGACAAAGGTTTAAATAGTCCTTCCACGCACTCTCATCTTTTTCCACAGACTTTTTCCAAAATTGGAAAGCACATATTTGAGCCAAAGCATAGTCAATGTAATAAAATGGAGACTGATAGATATGACTTTGACGTTGCCAATAGCCTCCGCCCTCTAAAAATCCGTTCTCTTCATAATCACGATGAGGTAAGTATTCCTTCTCGATTTTGCGCCATGCCTGTCTTCTCTCAAGTGGCGATGCGTTTGGATTTTCGTAGACAAAATGTTGGAATTCATCCACAGCCACCCCATATGGCAGGAACACGAGCGAGCTACTTAAATGGGAGAACTTATACTTTTCTGTATCTTCTTTGAAGAACAGATCCATCCAAGGCCATGTAAGGAACTCCATGCTCATCGAATGGATTTCGCAAGCCTCATAGGTTGGCCAATTATATTCCGGAATATCCAGGTCACGGCTTCGATACACCTGGAAAGCGTGTCCTGCCTCATGTGTAAGAACATCGATATCACCAGATGTCCCATTGAAGTTGGAAAAAATGTAGGGAGCTTTATAATCTTCAATGAATGTACAATATCCACCACTTGCTTTTCCTTTTTTAGCAACCAGGTCCATTAAATCATTTTCAATCATAAAATTGAAAAACTCATCCGTTTCGGCAGAAAGTTCATGGTACATTTTTTGACCATTTTCCACGATCCACTCCGCTTCGCCTTTAGGAACGGCATTCCCCGTACTGAATTGGAAATTCTCATCGTAATAATAGAGTTTCTCCAGACCTAGGCGTTTCTGCTGACGTTCCTTCAAGCGGGTAACGAGCGGGACCACTTCCTCTTTCACCTGTTTACGGAAAGCTGCCACCATCTCTGCATTATAATCGGTCCGTGTCATGCGATAATAACCTAGCTCGACGAAGTTATCATACCCTAATGTCGTTGCTATGCCATGTCGCACCTTTACCAGCTCATCAAAAATCCGATCCAGTTCGTCCTGCTTCTCTGCAAAGAAACCATAGTAAGCATCACTTGCCATTTTTCTGATGGAACGGCTCTCAGACTCCATGAAGGGCTGAAGCTGTGCCAATGTCCGCTCTTCTCCCTCAAATTCAATTTTCGCGGAAGCTATTAACTGTGAGTACTCACTTGCCAGCTTATTTTCTTTTTGCAGTTGCGGGATGATTTCCGGCGAGAACGTTTTGAGCTGTGCCTCAGCCAAATCAAATAGTTGCCTTCCCCACTTGGACTCAAGTTCCCGACGGAATTTCGATTGAACGAGTTCTGTATAAAACGCGGAAGTCATTTCCTCCATTTCAGGTGAGAATTCGTCCAAATAATCATTTTCATTTTTATAAAACTCATCAGTCGTATCAATGGTATGCCGAATATAGACCAGATTGCTCATCGTACCAACATAGTTTCGAATGGCATTTATTTCACTTATGGCCTCTACTTGTTCTTCAACCTCAGTCGCATCCACAAACTGCTTAAGAGCTTTCGTGAACTTCCCTTTAATGTCATCCAATTCAGGCCGTTCATATTTATACTCATTAAATTTCATACTTACACCCCAATTTCATCATTTGTATCCCTTTTTCCCAAAAAAACACCTATCGTGTTCATTGGTTGCCAGTTAAAATAGGACATAATTACATTCGCCATATTCTTATGTAAAGCCTTCCTATTTACGAAAAAAGTAATAGGGTTCTCCGCCTTTAGTGGGCATGACCGTCAGTTTCGGACGAATCATAATAAAACTACAAAAACACCTCAATTAAATTAAGGTGCTGGTTTACTGGATTATTTTTTTGCGGAGTAACCAATCTTTTTCAGTAATTCTATTGCCGTTTCTTTTTCCTCTTTCGTAAGGACGCTCATCACATCATCGATTCTTTTTTCATGATCAGGAAAGACATCCTCAATAAAGGCTTTACCTTTATCCGTAATTTTGGCAAACGTTACACGTCGGTCATCTTTACAAGCTATCCGCTGTAAAAACTCCTTCTGTTCAAGCTTGTCCACTACATAAGTAATGCTACCGCTTGCAAGCAGGATCTTGCCACCGATTTGTTGAAGAGGTTGATCACCTTTATGATATAACAGTTCAAGTACGGCAAATTCAGTAGGATTCAAGCCCGCTTCAGCTATATGTTTATTCACTATATCATTAATCGAACGGTGAGCTCTTGACATCACGATAAACAGCTTTAATGACTGTTGGATGCTATCATTCCCCATAACTTCACAACCTTAAAATTTTTAATTAAAATATCTTGAATTGAAGGTTATTATATTCTATTGCGCCTTTTTTGTCAATTTGCCTATAGGGCATGGCTATTGCTATTGTTTAATTCTCCAGTTTGATATACTAAAAGAAAAAATAAAAGTAGTGACCACATGAATTCAAGGCAGAGATTTTCGAAATACATACTTATTGTCATTTTACCATTAATCATTTTAACTATCACTTATTGGTTATATTTTGATTATTCCATCCAAGAAGAACGGAAAGCAAAGGCTGAATGGATTGGATCCGTTTATCAAAAATCGATAGACCAAGTAATCAGGGAAACCAAGGGAAATGTGGAATGGTTGAGTCGTAACCGTTCTATTCCATATATGGACGAAAAATCAAAGAATCAATTGTTAGACTCCATCAAAGATACAGACCCCAGATACGCTGACATTTATCTACTGGATCGAGAAGGAATGACCATACATAGTACAAGCAAGCAGCCCCCCCAATCCAAATTAATTGATCATGAAGATATGGACTTAGCTATAAATACTCAAAAAGCGGTGATGGCCCACAAAACAGGAATTGATGATTTGAATTGTACATGCTTCACCATCTTCGCCCCAATATTGGAAAAGGATAAGGAAGTACGGGGATTTTTATTGGTTCAGATCAAATTCGATTATTTAAAGAATATCTTGAATACACTTTCACCTGAACAAACAGTAAAACTTCAAACGAATGAGAGAGAAAAGGTCGTTGATATAAATATCGGGAATGTAAACCCAAGTTCAAGATGGATGACCCTCCCCTTGACAGAAGCCGAATGGTCCATATCAGTTAAAATGCTTGAAAAAAAGGATACCCAAAACATCCATATATTCTATTCTTTTATATTTTTCACCTTCATCATCACCCATGTGATTTATATTATTGTATATGAGTTCCTCTATCGTAGGAATTCAAAAAAACAAAAACAACTCATTGATGACCAAAAGTTGAATTTCGTAGGTACACTTGCAGCAAGTACTGCACATGAAATCAAAAATCCACTCACGGGCATAAAAGGACTTGTCCAATTGCTAAATGAGAAGCATCCAGATGAACAAGACCAGTTTTATTATTCCATCATCATGAAAGAGATAGAAAGGATAAACAGTATCGTCAGTGAGTTCTTGATTCTAGGTAAGCCGATGGTGCAAAACTTATCCTCATATGATGTACGCGGTATCGTTGCTGAATTAAGACCGATAATAGAATCTGAAGCTCGTTTTTACTGTATCGAAGTCGAATGGGATATAGTTAGGTCACCACTTCCTGTATACTGTACGAAGGACCAACTCAAGCAGGTCATACTTAATATAGCAAAAAATGGCTTTGAGGCCATGGAACAAGGCAAAAACCTGGCCATACATATTTATCAAAAAAAACAAGAAGCTATTATAGAAATCATTGACACTGGACACGGGTTGGAATCGAACGACATCCAGAAAGTATTTGAGCCATTCTATACTTCCAAAAAGGAAGGGACCGGTTTAGGACTTTTCGTCTGCAAGAGAATCATCGAACTCTTCAATGGAACAATCGAGATTACAAGCAAGCTTTCGGAGGGTACGACGGTCATGATTCGCTTACCAATCCTAAAAGAGAACGTGAGTAAGTAATCTATATGGAAAGAATCACGTTTCAGTAAAGTAAACCCTTCTATCCTAAGATAATCATCTTGACGGACCTTAAATAAAAGGTCACTAGAATAAGATTCTAATTTAGAAAGAAGGCAAATACATATGGCAAGTACCACAGCAACTAAACCTATACCAAAAAATCAAGAGATGACCCTCAAAATAATGATTATTATTGGCATATGCCACTTAATGAATGATTCTCTTCAGGCCGTGGTACCGGCCATGTTTCCCATCCTAGAAAAATCCATGTCTTTAACTTATACACAGTTGGGCATGATTGCCTTCTGCCTGAACATCATCTCATCACTTCTACAGCCAGCTGTCGGATTTTATACCGATAAAAAGCCACTGCCTTATGCTTTGCCAGTTGGATTAACCAGCACATTAATCGGAGTCATCATCCTGGCTCTTGCACCAAACTATATAACTATACTCGGTGCTGTCGTTTTAATGGGCTTTGGATCAGCCATTTTCCACCCAGAAGGATCCAGAGTCGCCTATATGGCTGGAGGTCCCAAGCGTGGATTGGCCCAGTCAATTTATCAAGTGGGTGGAAACAGTGGGCAGGCACTAGCTCCGCTCATCACGGCCATCATTCTTGTCCCGTTCGGGCAGAAGGGCGCTCTCTGGTTTGCTTTCGTTGCCTTTGCCGCGGTCATGCTATTACTGTACATAGCCAAGTGGTATTCCCAAAGGCTCGTGCATTTTCAGCCAAAAACTCTGGCGGCTAAAGTCGTTAATAAAGAGCGTTCCAATAAAGTGGCCAAAGCCTTGGTCTTAATATTATTCATTATCTTCGCCCGCTCCTGGTATGTATCCTGCATGACAAATTTTTATAGTTTTTATTTAATCGAACAGCACTCATTCACAATAAAAGCGGCACAGATCTTCCTTTTTGCCTTTTTAGCCGCTGGGGCAGTCGGGACATTTTTCGGTGGCCCGCTCGCCGACCGCTTTGGGCGGAAAAACGTGATACTTTTTTCCTTTGCTGCAAGTACGCCGATAACCGGTCTTCTGCCATTCGTACCACCGATTGCAGCTTTCATTCTATTACTGATTGCCGGATTCATCATCATGAGCAGTTTTTCCGTTACCGTCATATATGCACAGGAATTAGTTCCCGGTAAAGTGGGGACAATGGCTGGTCTAACTGTAGGACTCGCTTTTGGCATGGGGGCGATTGGATCCGTTTCATTGGGGGCGATTGCAGATATTATCGGGATTGCAGCCATGATTAAAATCGTAGGATTTTTGCCCTTGCTAGGGATCCTCAGTGTCTTCCTACCAAGTGATTTCATGTTAAAACAATGGTATCCCGAAAAATAGGTTTCACACTGTAACCAATTTGGATAATCAAAAATACAATACATTATTGTTTTACCCAGAGAAGAAGAAAAAAGAACAACCATGCAAAGGAGAAATTTATGAGTGGAGTTTTATTAGGCAGTATCCTCTCTGCTATGTCTACAGGGGCCGGTGCGCTACCGATTCTTTTCATTAAAGGGTCCATGACCCATCGATTCAGGGATACACTTTTAGCATTTACAGCTGGAATCATGATGGCTGCTTCCTTGCTAAGCCTCATTCCAGAATCATTGGCAACCGGGGGGTATATCCAACTTATCATCGGGGTTTTCCTCGGAGTCTTAACTTTAACGATGATGGAAAAAAATATTCCACACATTGATCTCGGCCATACGAAAAGTGGTATTCAATTTGATGAGAAAGCTTTGCTCATCATCACGGCCATCACATTGCACAATATTCCTGAAGGTCTCTCCGTTGGGGTCAGTTATGCCTCAAATGCGCCTGATACAGGGAATTTGATAGCTTTTGCAATAGGTCTCCAAAATGCTCCCGAAGGCTTGCTCGTCGCATTGTTTCTAATCAATCAAAAAATTGGGAGATTCACGGCTTTCATAATTGCCACCTTAACTGGCGCCATAGAAATCGTCACGGGTCTATTAGGATATTACTTAACCTCTTATATTGAATTCTTGGTCCCTTATGGTCTTGCATTTGCCGCTGGGGCTATGCTATTCATCGTCTACAAAGAATTGATTCCCGAAAGTCACGGGGATGGGAATGAGCGCACCTCCACCTATTCCTTCATAGTCGGACTCTTATTTATGGTCATCTTATTGGAAATTCTATGATAATTGAACATGACAAAGGCTGGCTCCTTATGTGAGTCAGACTTTTTCCTTTTTAAACAGCCGCAGATGATAATTTATCAAGCTGACTGTTAAGAATATATCTCCTGACATAAAACAAATCTTTGACAGGCACTCCTATGAAACTGACTCCATACCGATATGCATCTTCCATTTCCCGCTCATTTTGTATCCTGATGGTAAAATGATTCCTGGCATGATCAATCATAAAGGTGATGGTATGCAACTCTGCTTTCATTAGTTTGTTTTCACACGAAAATCCTAGGCCCTTGATGCTCAAATCAATCAACTGAACCCTTTCACTTTTTTGGGGGGACTGGATTTTTCCTTGAGCAACATACGATACCCTTGCAGCCCGTCTTCTTTCACTATCCTGAAGGGTATCGTACCATGGAACAAATAAGTATAGATTATTCTCTTGTTTTTTTATGATATTCGTTTCGAATGTTTGGGATTTATGCAGGCAGATAACGGCATCACCGGAATTAAATCGATCAGGATCCATAACAATGACATTCATCAGTTCCCCTTCGATAAAAAATAATGCCGCCTGGCTAATCTCCCCTCGTTTTACTAGTTGAATATATTCCATTCTTGACCTCTATTTCTTCATAGTCACTGCTATCCAAAGATAAATTCACGATCCATTTTCTTATATATTTTATTAAAGGAAGTAATCATTGTAGAAAGGTTCCTGTAAGATGACGACCAAGTCTTTTGTTTCCACTCTCATTTCAATAGGCGTATGATGTTGCAGAATCAAATATTCATTAATCAGTTTATCAAGCTCCTCACTGATCCGAATGGTATGATTATGACTCATTCCGTGTATTTGCGCAAAATCCATCATTTCCCACCGTTTTATTCGTATTTCGTTACAAATTTCCATTGCATTCCGACAATTCATACCTATATTCACTACTCCTGCCCTTTTTAGAGTTTGATTATATTTAAGAATTATTACAAAATATACCTTATATGTAAATAGGTTCGCAAAAAAAGACAAAACTTCTTATATTGCGATAAAATTCAAAGCAACAGAAGACAGAAAATGACGGGAACCCTTATGACCTTTTCAAACAAAAAAAAACCCTTCAATTTATGAAAGATTTCAAGTACCCAACCTTGTGAAAAGAACCAGTTACCCAATTGGCATCATCCTCTAAGCTTCACTTTTAATGGGCAAATAGATATGAAAAACTGTCCCTTTATCGACTTCGCTTTCCACTTCGATATATCCATTATGTTCTTCTATGATTTTATAGCTGACCATCAATCCGAGGCCGGTCCCTCTTTCCTTTGTCGTATAAAATGGCTCACCTAACTTTTTTAACTTTTCTTTGGATATCCCGTTTCCTTGGTCAATAATCGAGATGCGAACGTGGCTATTTGATACTTGGCTCGATTGGATACGAATTGTGCCGCCATCCGGCATGACTTCCAGTGCATTTTTAATAATATTGATAAATACTTGTTTTAACTGATTTGCTTCACAGAATATGTTGCATGCAATTCCCTCAAAATCTGTCTCAAAGCGGACATTATTAAGTAAAGCTTGTGCCGCTAAAAGCTCCAGTGTCTCTTTCAGGATGATGTGCAAGTCTTGTTCCAAATATTGAAGGGCCTGCGGTTTAGCCAAAACCAGGAACTCTGTAATAATCGTCTCGATGCGCTGTATTTCTGAAGTGATTATGTGAAAATAAGTAGAGAAATCCTCTTTGACCAAATCTTCAAGCAGTTGGATGAAACCTTTTAAAGCTGTCATGGGGTTTCTAATTTCATGGGCGATTCCGGCGGCAAGTTCACCAACAACATGTAAGGTATCCGATTTCCTGATTTGTTCTTGCATTTCAAGCCTTTCACTTACATTGCGAAAAATGGTTAAATTCAGGTTTGAATACAGATTGCCTCTTGTTAAAAATTCAATATGCTTAATCCTTCCATCTTGGAATTTTAGTGGAATGATGGAAGAATACACTCCTTTTTTATATACCGCTTCCACATGTGCATTCAAATCAATTGCATTTTCCGGTACTTTTCCGATGAATTCCTTTACGGTTAGAGAAAGGAGTTTTTCCTTAGAGATTTCCAGTATTGCCTTGCCTGATTCATTAAAGTCCGTAAATCCATCCTTGTTCCATAAGATCAACCCATCAAGTGACCCCTCAAAAATTTCCCTGAATTTCTCTTCACTTTTCCTTAATTCTTTTTCTATTTCCCAGCGTTCGGTTACATTACGAAAGATGGTTACATTATACCCATCGCCCTCATGTTTCTTTGCCGTTAATTCAAGTAATTTGATTTGATTGTTTGGCATCTTATAAAAAATATCATCCCTGACTTGGCCGTCTCTTTCAAAAGTAGCAAGCATTCTTTTAAAATAACGATTTTCCTTATAGATGAATTTCCATATGTCACTGCCAATCATTTCTTCCTTAGTGGATTCAAATATTTTACAGGCTGATTGATTGACTCGAAAAATAACACCGGCCTCATTCCAAAAAACGATTCCTTCCATCGATTGATCAAATAACTCGGCAAAAATCCTTTCGCTCGACTCTAATTTCTTTTCAATAATATTCGATTCAGTGATCTTCGAAAACGTCGTTATGAATAATTCATTTCCGACTGGTGTACGGGTTGAAAAAGTAAAACGACAAAGCTTCCCATGTAGGGTTACCTCCAATTCACCCATAGAATTCAATGTTGTAAAAATTTCACTAACCCCTTCGTCTAGCTGTGACTTATCATCATGTGTCACCAAATCTGATAGTCTTTTCCCAATAAGATCTCTTTTATTGATTTTCAAACCATTCATGAATGCGGAGTTTGCCTCTAATATAAGTCCTTTACGACTTAAAAGGAGAATACCCTCTCTTGCTGTATCGAAATTATCCAAAACCATTTGCGGTGGCATCAAATTCCCGACCTGATCGATTTCAGACACATCCTCCAAACGAAAAATCCTCTTCCCACCTGAAAGTGTCCCAACCTGTATAAACTCAAACTCCCTCATGTTTCCATTATGGAGTTGTACCGCTTTCCTTTCCTTAAGAGGCTTTTTATGCCTGCTTAATCCCTCCACATCCACTGCAAGTAAGGTACTTGCTTGAAGAAAATCACTAAGCTTCAGTTTAGCCAGTTGTTCTCTGGGCTGATCGAACAACAAGCATGCCGCCTCATTCGCATAGGTGAATCTCAGGTTTTCATCGATCATTATATGGGGCTCTATAATGGAATTAAAGATTTCTTTATATTCTTCGATGTGTTTATTCAACCTGATGATTTCCTCATTACAGGCAGCCTCGTACTCTACATTCATATTCAAACCCCTTTCCTAACCTACTTCCATTCATTTCTTTCGACACCTATCTCTTTCGACATTCGCCCCAAATTCCCTCGCTATTCCAAAAAAAACAGTAGAATAGAATTAGTCATGCGTGTAAAATTTATATTGCCATTCCTTTAATTCATTTTTGAATTAAGGGAAATTTAAGCTCTTTCCATGATAATGGATTTCAATCTCTATTTTTAGGGTATAGAGATACAATGATTTCTTCTCCTAAAAATAAATATTTGGAGGCAACTATGAAACAACGTGATTTTTTCTTTGACAATGCTAAGTTCATTCTCATGGGCTTTGTCGTTTTTGGACACTTGTTGAACACCTATATAAACGATAGTGAAACGATTTATGCACTTTACAAAACCATTTATTCCTTCCATATGCCCGCCTTCATCCTTGTTTCCGGTTTTTTTGCAAAAGGATTTTATCAAAAAGGGTATTTAGCGAAAATCACCATGAAAATGATCGTACCTTATATCATTTTCCAAATCATTTACACGGTGTACTATTATTTTCTATATGATCGTTCTTCCTTCAATGTAGACATGCTCACCCCCCATTGGTCTTTGTGGTTCTTGATCAGTTTATTTTGCTGGAATATCATGCTTCTCGGTTTCTCTAAGCTGAAGCCGCTTGTCGGTATAGGTTTATCGTTCCTAATTGCCTTGCTAATTGGATATGTGGACTTCATTTCCAATTTCCTAAGCTTATCGAGAACGTTTGTATTTTTCCCCATGTTTTTAATTGGGTATCATTTAAACAAAGATCATTTAAAAAGACTATTTACACCTAAAGTCCATATAGCATCACTCTCTATCATCCTTGTTGTTTTCATCGGTTTTTATTTAAAAGCAGATATCAATTATAAATGGTTGCTTGGCTCTAAGCCCTATTCCGAGCTAGAGGAAGCGTCCATCATATCCATGTTTAAACGTCTTGGTTTTTACGGATTAAGTGTCATTACAGTGTTTAGCTTTTTATCCTTTATCCCAAGACAACAATATTTCTTTACCAACTGGGGTAAGCAAACCCTGTATGTGTACTTGCTTCACGGCTTCTTCATTCGTTTTTTCCGTGAAAGCACCCTTCAGGAATACTTTAGTAACACCGAAAGCTTCATCATGCTAGCCGGGCTTTCCTTCTTGATTACAGTTATGCTTTCAAGCGAAATCATAGGTTCCATGGCACAGCCCATTATCGAATTGAAAATATCCAGGACCAAACAGTTCGCTCGTAAAGTTAAAGAATATATAAAGCCTAGTAAAGAACATAAACAATCTACTACCAGGTTTTAGAACAAAAAGGGCAGCCATAGGGTTGTCCTTTTAATTTCTTCTATTTAACATTTTATACTGTAAGTGGTTTTCCAAAACCAAGAGACTATGGTACAATTATTCGTTAGTGCTTGTTGGCTTTTAGATAACATGTACACGAAAGGAGATAGGCGCTTTCATTGCGCCATTTTTTATGAATATAATTATTAGTACTCTTAATGCAAAATACATCCATACATCTCTATCCATACGATACCTGAAGGCTTATGCCCAACCGGAATACGATGCACAGCTTGCGGAATACACCATCAAAGATCCGATTATGAACATCGTCGGCGACCTCTATTCCAAAAAGCCGGATGTAATCGGATTCAGTTGTTATATATGGAATATCGAAGAAACCATGAAAGTCGTGGCGATGCTTAAAAAGATCAATCCTGAACTGGTTATCATCCTCGGTGGTCCTGAAGTGACCTACGATGTTCATGATTGGCTAGATCAAATTCCAGGTGCTGATTTTATTGTCATTGGCGAGGGGGAAGTAACCTTCAAGGACCTGCTTTCCGAAATTGAAGGGGAACACAACTATAAGAAAGTTAGTGGAATTGCTTATCGGCAAGATGGTAAAAAGGTGATTCAGCCCCAGAATGGCAAGGTGGACCTGAAATCCCTTCCCTCACCATACCGTTTAGAGGAAGATCGTAATGAGATATCCAAACGGGTGACGTATATCGAGACAAGCCGTGGCTGTCCGTTCAGCTGTCAGTTCTGCCTATCATCGATTGAAGTGGGTGTGCGCTATTTTGACCGCGAAAAAATTAAAGAAGACATCAGGTATTTGATGGATAATGGGGCAAGAACGATTAAGTTTGTCGATCGTACCTTTAACATTAGCCGGAGCTATGCGATGGAGATGTTCAGGTTTTTAATTGATGAGCATCAACCTGGAGTCGTTTTTCAGTTCGAAATCACGGCTGACATCATGCGCCCGGAAGTCATTCAATTCTTGAACGATCATGCGCCTGCCGGATTGTTCCGTTTTGAAATCGGTGTACAGTCTACGAATGATCATACAAATGATCTCGTGATGAGAAGACAGAATTTCGAAAAGTTGACCCGAACTGTCACGATGGTAAAAGACGGACAGAAAATAGATCAGCATCTCGATTTAATTGCTGGCCTGCCTGAAGAAGATTATTTTTCATTCAGAAAGACCTTCAATGATGTTTTTGCACTACGCCCCGAAGAGATGCAACTCGGATTCTTAAAAATGTTGCGTGGCACTGGGCTGCGCATTAGAGCGGATGAACACGATTATATTTACAGTGATCATGCCCCTTACGAAATCCTGGGAAACAATGTTTTAACCTTTGATGATATTGTCCGCATTAAACAAGTCGAAGATGTCCTTGAAAAATACTGGAACGATCATCGAATGAACCATACAACCGAGTTTCTTGTAGAAACGGTATTTACCTCCCCATTCGACTTCTTCCAGGAATTCGGCACCTATTGGGATGAGCAGGGCTGGTCACGCATTGGGCATCAGCTAGAAGATTTATTCAAGCGATTAGAGCTATTTTTGATTAAAAGGGAAACCAATCAATTGAATAATGTCATCGGTCTCATGAAATTGGATTACTTTAAGAATCAAAAATATAAGCCACGTAAACCTTGGTGGGAAGCCTCTTTAGATAAACATGGCCGTTCTAAGATTTACGAAGAAATTCTTAAGCATCCCGAGCACCTAGGAACCGATTTCAGGGATTTACAACTGAACGAAAAGGAAATATATAAGCATACCTTGATTGAAGAACTTCCGTTTGATTTAGAAACCTACTTAACGGATGGGACCATAATTGAACAACCTTCCATCATGCTTGCCTATTTTGATCCAAGTGGTAAAGGTTCTCGCATCTTTTCACTATCTAAGGCTGAAAGCACAATACAATAAGAATAAGGACGGACCCCTGTTTGTGGGGTCCGTCCTTATTTACTTTTTGTTATTTTTCGCGGCCAGTATTTCATAGATCTCGGTTGCATTCATATCTTCACTAAATTCCATACCGAATTCCGTTCGTACGTACTGGGCCTTATCTTTTTTCTCTGGTTGTTTACGTGTTTGTTTATTCATTTAACTTCTTCCTTTTCTGCCTTGTTTAGAGTTACGGTTTGCACCCTTCATGACATTTTCATCGGCTGCAAATTCATTTGAAAATTCATCTATTCCTTGATTCTTCTTCGGCGTTTTACTGGCTTTTACAGCCCCATCAACATTGGCTTTCCTTTTCATTTTCATTCCACCTCTATAAAAAAAGTTAACATTATAGAATGGGGTAATTCCGTTCAAAATTATTCACGGATAATATATCGTCATTCGCGTACATTAAGACTAAAAACGGAGGAGGATATAATGAAGAAAAAACTCGATAACCCAATTTTATCAGATACTCAGCCACATCAAATCAATGCACCTAGCTTCAAGAACACTGGAATAAAACCAGAAGCACCATTTGTGAATGAGTATGGAGTGGTCATCGGGGACAGTAAGTACGCCTCAGACAATTCACCGCTTGAAAATTGGAGTGAGGATACAGACCCGGAAATCATGGCTGGTGATGAATGGGTCCACCCGACAAATGATATTGGCTGGAACTCGACTGAAAATCGGGAACTATTAGAAGCCAAACGAGATCCTCAAGCCCCTTTTTTCCATCCCGATAAAGATGTCAGCTCCGAAACGGATTAAGCTCTCGCAAATTTAAGGGTATCCTGAAACTTCCAGGACACCCTCTTTCCTTATTTAATCTGCAAAATCAATTTCCCTTTCGTTTGACGCGCGTTCATTTCTTCATGAACCGCCGCTGCCTGTTCGATTGGATAAATACCTCCGATTGTCATCTTTAGTTTACCTGAGGCTACATAAGAGAAAAGCTCTTCGATACTCGGTACAAGCAAATCCGGCCTTTTCATGATCTGGGGTAGGAAAAAACCTATGACGGATTGATTACGGCGCATTAAATTCTGAGGATTCATCGTATATAGCTCACGACTAGCATTGCCAAAAACGACTATGCGACCAAAAGGAGCCAGACATTTCAGGGTCTTATTGAAAATGTCCCCTCCTGCCATTTCAAGGGCAACATCCACGCCCTTACCGTCTGTCGCCTCTCTCACTTCGAGCTCCCATCCCTCTTTCGTATAATCAATGAGTACGTCCGCCCCCATCTCTTTTGCGAGTTCCAATTTTTCTTCGGTGCTAGCTGTGGCAATTACTTTCCCTGCCCCGAAAATCTTTGCAAGCTGGACAGCAAGCGTCCCAACGCCCCCGGCTGCTGCATGGATAAGTACCGCTTCCCCAGCCTGCAGGCGTCCCATCGTCTTTAAGATGTGATACGCACTTAGCCCTTGAAGGGGTAAAGCAACCGCATCATGGAAAGAGATTTCAGCCGGTAATGGAATGGCGGAGAATTCATTGGACAAGGCATATTCGGAATAGCCGCCTGATTCAATCAAACTCACAACCCTAGTTCCAGCCTTGATCTTGGTTACTTTTTCGCCTACTTCCACCACAACCCCTGCCACTTCTGCACCTGGAATAAACGGGAGCGGCGTTGGTACGACATATTGCCCTTCTCGCCGGGCTGTATCGGCATAGTTGACCCCGACACAGTCAATTTCAATCAACACTTCATATCCGGTAGGCGTGGGTTTTTCCTTTTCTGTCAACTTTAGAACTTCAGGTCCACCGTAGGCTTCAAATTGTATGGCTTTCATCTTCTTCCCCCTCTTTTAGTTCCCCGTATATTTCGGCTTTCGTTTCTCTTTGAATGCAGTAACCCCTTCTATATGATCTTCAGTTGTCCCCATTAGGGTTTGGGTAATCCGTTCCTGTTCAAGTATTTCCTCAAGTGAAGCCGTAAACGAATGACTCACAAGTTTTTTCATCATTCCATAGGCTTTTGTTGGCCCATGTGCCAGCTTGTCGGCTATCTTTAACACTTCTTCTTCAAGTTGATTCAATGGAAATACATGATTGATAACGCCTAACTGATGTAAACGTTCGGCCGAAATCGGTTCGGCCGAGAAAAAGAGTTGTTTGGCAAGATGCGGTCCCACTAATTTGGGTAAAAAGTATGAACCACCTCCATCCGAAATTAACCCTACCTTTGAAAAACTCATAGCAAATTGGCTATCCTCTGCAGCCACGATTAAATCGCAAGCAAGTGCCAAATTAAAACCAGCCCCTGCAGCAAATCCATGTACCGCGGCAATAATGGGAACCTCGCAGGAATCCATCGCCAATATACAATCATTCAGTTTACCGACATGGTCATACATTTGTACGGCAGTGGCCTGGCCCATCGATTTGACATCCCCTCCGGCGGAAAATGACCGTCCGGCTCCCCTGATTACGATGGCTCTTATTTGAGAATTCTGCCGAACATCAACAATCGTATTGGTTAAGTCCGCTATCATATCCGGACTAAAGGCATTCAAACTTTCAGGCCGGTTCAAAGTCACCAGCAATACATGATTGGAAACCTCCGTTAATAAATGTTCTCTTAACATGTCTTCATCCCCCTTTATTTGATTAACCATCCACCATCCACTAAAATATCGGTGCCTGTCATGTATGAGGCTTCAGGTGAAGCGACAAATGCGATGACGTTACTGATTTCCTCTGCCTTCCCTACTCTTTCGAGGACCGTGTTTCTTTGTATCGACTTCAGGAATTTCTCATTCTGCAAGCCATCCTCCGTTAATGGAGTTTCAATGAATCCCGGTGATACCGAATTAACCCGGATTCCGTATGGAGCCAGTTCAAGTGCCAATGACTTCGTCAGACTAAGTACACCAGCTTTAGCAGAACTGTAATGCGGGATATGGGCCCCTGCTTGATGGGCGGATAGTGAGGCCGTGTTGACGATGGCCCGATTGCCGGCAGAGTCAAGTTCATGGCTTGCCGCTTCTTTCATCACCTTCCCTAAATATTTTGAGACAAGAAAGACACTTTTCAAATTGACATCTTGGATCATATCCCAGACTTCTGTGGAGGTATCTAAAAGTTTGGAGGACCTCGATCCTCCCGCGTTGTTTATCAAAATATGAAGATCCCGGTATTGTTCGGTAACATACATGGCCAGCTCTTTAACGTCTTCCTCATCCGTAACATCAGCAGGAAAAATGTCAGCCAGCGGGATAGTATGGCGGGCATTGATCTCAGCCGCCACTTCTTTCAGCTTCCTTTTCGTCCTTCCTACTAATAAAACCTGTGCACCCTCATCCGTTAACCTTAATGCTGTCGCTTTCCCAATACCCGAACCTGCACCTGTTATTACAGCAATGGATTGTGAGAATCTCATTGTTTCACACCTTTCCTTCTTACCTTATCGACCCTTTATCTCTGCTGCCTATTCTTCACAGTTTGTATTTTTCCATTTATCAACTCCGGAACAAGGGTTATCGACCCTTTTTGAGTTGCCAACCTCAAATCGCCATTTAAATCATGATCTTCAAACAGCTGACCAACATGCGAAGTTTGGAGGATTTCAAAGGCACTGTTGATATTCGTGCTATAAAAGGCACATGCTGCTTTCGCTGCATCATTTAACAGGAACGCATCTTGTGTCCCATTGACCAAACAATGAATCAAATGGCCGGCCCCATAAAAATCTTCCATACTGAATTCACCCGAATTGCCCGAACACACAATAACAATGGTTTCCGTTTGGTGAACGTTTTTGATTTTTTCTGCAACGGATGGATTATTCAGTAAAGAGGCAATATACACCTTTTTGGCCGAACTTGATTTTTGTAGGGCCACTGTGCCATTAGTTGTCGATAAGACAAGCGTTTTACCCTGAACTAGCTTATTCAACAGCGTCGGACTCGGATAGATGAAGCCCTCAATAGGTTGGGCCCTCATTTCCCCGGCAAGGAGGCATTCCCCTTGAGTCATATCTTTGCTTTTCAATTCGGCATCGGCAGGGCTCAGGACAGGGATTACCTGCTCCGCTCCATTATGAAGAGCAGACACGATGGTCGTGGTTGCTAATAGCACATCTAGTACGATGGCGACTTTCTCCCCATCTAGAAGCTTGTCCCTGTTGATTTCTTCTTTTTTCAATAGCAAGTGTATATGCTGCATCGTCTGTTTCATCTAATCAGGCTTCCTTTGCGGCTACGTGGGCAGCATGAGTAATTAAACTTTTCACCATTTTCCCCAATGAAGAAAAGCGTATATCCTTGGTCTGCCCCAATTCATACCGATAATAGATTTGCTGAAGAATCACAGCTAACTTGAAATAGCCAAATGTCAAATAATAATCGATGGTAGAAACGTCTCTACCGCTTCTCACAGCATAGGCTTCGATAAATTCATTCCTTGATAAAAAACCATCCATAGTAGTAAGCGATGCTTGGCCCAAACCGGATTTGACCATTTCTGGGTCGCCACTTTCCGTCCAATAGCTTAAGGCAACGCCTAAATCAGCCAGCGGATCACCGACCGTCGACATTTCCCAATCAAAAAGGCCGACCATCTCGCTTAAATTCTGGTTGAACATCGCATTATTGATCTTAAAGTCATAGTGAATGATCGAGGTTTGACTATAACGCGGCATATTCTTTTGTAAATAAGCAACGAGCGGTCCCACTTCCTTGATTTCATCCGTCTTTGCCCGTTCATATCTGGAAATCCACCCGTGTACCTGTCTCTCCATAAATCCATCAGGCTTTGAAATTTGAGCTAATCCCATCTTTTCATATGGAATGGAATGAAGATCCGCAAGCTGATCCACCATGATAGTGGATAGTTGACGGCACTTTTCCACAGTCGGGACAATATCTTTAGGAAACATGGAATCTATTACTATTCCATGTTTTCTTTCCATTAGAAAAAAAGGGGAGCCCACAACCGAGACATCATCCGAAAACAGGATGGGTTCAGGCGCTGCTTGAAAATACGGATGGATGGAAGAAAGAATATGGTACTCCCGTTTCATATCATGGGCTTTTGGAGCGACCGGACCAAGTGGAGGTCTCCTCAATACTGCTTCCCACTCACCGACTTTAAGTTGATAGGTCAAATTGGAATATCCTGTCGAGAACTGTTGCACTTCCAATGGATCATTTGGCAAATCCACTATCTTTTCCTGGAGGAATGCCTCTAGTCTTTTAACACCGAGCTCCTCCCCTGAACGAACAGGAATGGTATCATCCATCGTTCCCTTCACCCCTTGTACTTTAGTAAACTAGCTATGGACAATATGCGAGACTAATCTTTCTTTAATCGTTTCAGGAATGGGTTCGCTTTTTTGTTCCCCGAAATTAAAGCAAACCAATATCGCCGTTCCTTTTGCGATGGTCTCTCCCGTTTGCGAACAAATAATATCATGGCTCATCTCACAGCTTTTCGTCCCTACCTTTGTCAAATATGTTCGAACGGATAAGAGTTGGTTAAAGTACCCTTGGGTAATAAAATCGCATTTTGTCGAAGCAAGTAAGAAATTCCAGTCTTCGATATTCGGGGCCAATCCCAGCGCTTCAAAGAATTTCATTCGGGCCTCTTCAAGATAAATAAAATAACTGGTGTTATTGATATGTCCCAATGCATCCGTTTCAGAAAAACGCACGTTCACATTAAGTTCATGCATAATATACCTCCTAATTTTTAGCGATGGGAGAACGCGGGTTTCCGCTTTTCCAAAAATGCTGCAACTCCTTCTTTCACATCTTCCGTTTGAAAGATTTCCTCAAAAAGATTCGTTTCAAGCTCCAACCCTTGTTCAAGTGTGGATTCGCTCCCTTCATTGATGGCCTTCTTAATTCTTGATAGGGCCTGTAATGAATGCCTTGTCATTCGGGATGCCAACTTTTTAGACTCGTTTAACGCGCTTCCCACATCCACGACTTTATTGACGAGCCCAATTTTTTCTGCTTCCTGAGCGGAAAGTGGATCTCCAGTAAAGATCATTTCCTTCGCTTTAGCATTTCCTACAAGTCTCGACAAACGCTGCGTGCCCCCAGCTCCTGGAAATAACCCTAATTTCACTTCCGGTAAACCGATTTGCACGCCTACTTCGGCCACGCGCAAATCACAAGCCAGTGCCAATTCACATCCACCACCTAAAGTCATTCCATTCAAAACAGCGATGGTCGGTTTAGGAAATTGGTCAATCTGAGTTAAAACCCCATGGCTTTCTCTTACCGTCTCCTTCATATTTGGATTGCCCATCATTTGTGGGAATTCTTTTATGTCCGCACCTGCGGCAAACGCCATATCTCCAGACCCGGTAATGAGCACGGCAACAATTTCATTATCATCTTTAAGTTGTGTGAAAACTTCGGACAATCCTTGAAATACCTGTCTGCTGATCACATTCAACGGCGGATTATCAATTGTCACAATCGCAAGCTGATTTTCTTTTTCCACTCTCACTAAGTTTGTCATACATTCTTCACTCCTTGATTTGTATAGTCGTACCAGCCTTTTCCAGTTTTCCTTCCTAAATTACCTTGTTTCACCTTTTCCTCTATACAGGCATTAGGTTTATCTTCTGGATTACCTGTTTCTTTATAACGTTGCTGCATAACGTAGTAACCCACATCAATACCAGACAAATCCATCAATTCAAATGGGCCAATGGGGTGACTTAAAGCTTTACGGCAAATCAAATCGATGTCCTTATAATCCGCTATCCCTTCTTCATATAAATAAAGGGCTTCCCGTTGCAACGCCCCCAATATGCGATTTGCGACGAACCCGGAAATTTCCTTGCGTAGTAAAATTCCTGTCCGATTCATTTTCTCCGTGACTTCTAATGCAAGCTTCGCTGTTTCTTCGGATGTTTGATCACTCATGACCACTTCCACGCAATCCATGACAAGAGGCGGGAAAAAGAAATGCATATTGATGAACTTATCCGGACGGTTCGTCACCCCCGAAAGTAAACTATTCACGATAGTCGAACTATTTGTCGCAAAAATGGTGTTTGCCGGTGCAAATTGCTCTAGTTTAGCGAAGACTTCCTGCTTCACTTCAATTTTTTCGACTACCGCCTCAATAATCAAATCGGCATTGCTGGCGGCTTTATTCAAATCGGTCGTAAATTGAAGACGGGTGAAGGCTGCCAATCTACTGTCTTCACTCAGCTTTCCTTTTTGCACCCATTTATTCATGATTGCCTCTAACTTTTCCTTTGCCGATTGCAAAGCAGTGTCCTGGACATCCTGTAATACCGTATTGAATCCGCCTAGGGCAGCAAGCATCGCAATTTGATGTCCCATCTGTCCTGCCCCGATTACCGATATCGACTGTATCTTATTGGTCGACATTGAGTCACCCTCCCTTTTTAACTCGTTTATTCATTAATTCCATGTAAAATCATTTCCATGAATATTTCGGCCACTTCCCGATCTGTCTTTTTTCCATCAGGGTCGAACCATTGATAACTCCAATTGACCACACCCAAAATGGCAAATGAGATAATAGAGGTATCAAGAGTAGAACGGAATTCCCCCCGTTTGCCCCCCTCTATCAACAATCCTTCTATTTTATTGCGGAATTCATCCCGCTTCGGAAGGATTTGATCCAATTTATCTTTGCTGAGGTTTTTCATTTCGCGGAAAAAGATGGTTGCACTCGACTTTTTGGACTTGATGCTTTTTAAAAGCATATAAACCATATCGAACAGCTTATCCTTACATCCTTTACTAGTATCCTGAAGAATCGTTTCCTGCCCAATTAGCAGTTCATTGATATAAGCGAGATGAATATCCATCAGTAGCTGTTCTTTACTTGTAAAGTAATAATAAAACGTTCCTTTTGTCACCCCTACCGATTCGACAATATCCTGAATGGACGTTTCGCTGAAGCCTTTCTGTTCGAATAAGCGTATGCCATGTTCCGTCATTTTATCTTTCATGTGTGTAATCCCCGCATTCTGTTAAACTATCAGTTGAATTGATACCATAGGCTTTCGTACAATCATGCCTCTTCTTATTTCCTAGTCATTTCTTCTCTTAAAGCGCGCCTTAAAATCTTCCCGACATTTGTTTTTGGAAGTGCATCTCGAAATTCAACTAATTGAGGGACTTTATAAGCCGATAAGTTTTTCCGGCAATAATCGATGATTTCCTGTTCGCTGGTTTCCTGGTTACTTTTAAGAACAAGTACCGCTTTTACGCTTTCTCCCCTATACGCATCTGGAACTCCGATTACCACCGCTTCCTGGACGGCTGGATGCTCATAAAGTACCTCTTCCACTTCACGCGGATAAATGTTATATCCGCTAGCAATGATTAAATCCTTTTTCCGATCTACAATATAGAGATATCCATCCTCATCCACTTTGGCGATGTCCCCCGTATAAAGCCATCCATCTCTCAATGTGACCGCTGTCTCCTCCGGCATGTTCCAGTACCCTTTCATCACTTGTGGGCCTTTAACCACCAGTTCTCCCAATTCCCCTGGTGATACTTCACTCAATCCCTCCCCCAGGTCCACTACTTTATAATCCGTCGATGGGAAACCAATCCCCACGCTCCCTGGCTTTCTTTCAGCAAACGCCGGATTGCAATGTGTGGTTGGGGATGCTTCTGAAAGTCCATATCCTTCCAATATCTTCGCACCTGATTTCCTCTCGAATTCACGAAGCAACTCAACGGGCATCGGTGCACTGCCACTGTTACAAAGGTGTATAGAATCCATGCCGTATTCTTCGGCTTTAGGATGATTCGTCAAAGCGACGTACATTGTCGGTACTCCAGGAAAAGTAGTTGGCTGTTCACGCTTGATTGTTTCAAGTACTTCTTCTATTTCAAAACGAGGGAGCATAATCGAATCCCCCGCAGTATAAATGGACAAATTCATTGCAGACTGCATCCCAAACACATGGAAAAGCGGGATGACCGTCAACGTTCGTTCCCTTCCCATTTTCAACTCATGTTTAAAAAATTCATAAGACTGAATGACATTGGCCAAGATGTTGCGATGCGTCAGCATGGCACCCTTGGATCGTCCCGTTGTTCCTCCTGTATATTGAAGGACGGCTATATCATTTACAGAATCAAATGAAACAGGGATTATGTTACCGTCACCCGTTTTCAAAAACTGGTCAAAAGCAACATCGGGTTGAAAATCCGCTTCAGATGGCTGGAGACTGACTACAATGACATTTTTCACATTCCCATTGGGCTGTACGCTCTTCACTTTTGGATACAATCCATCTAAAATGACAATCGTCTCGGCTCCGGAATCCTGTAGAATTTGCTGAAGCTCCCTTTCGACCAACATTGGATTGACTTGGGTAATGATTGCCCCTGCCGTCAAGGCCCCATAATAGGCGATAACGTATTGAGGACAGTTAGGTAGCATGAGGGCAACGCGATCACCCTTTTGCACTCCCTTTTTTTGAAGGGCGGAAGCAAAAGCCTGTGATGCAAAGAAGAGCTCTTTGTACGAAATCTTTCTCCCATAAAAGGTGATCGCTGTGTTGCTTGGATAGGACTCAAATGCCTTTTGGAGGATCTGTTGCACCGGGACTTCAGGGACTTCAATTTCCTTCAAGATTGAATCAGGATAAACGGACAGCCATCTTTTATTATTCATTACATACCCTCCAGCCATTTTTGATTCTATTTTCTACATGACATGAGAACCGCCATCAACAATCAGGATATTGCCCGTCACATAATCTGAAGCTTTTGAGGCGAGGTATACAGCAGCACCCTTCAAGTCATCCTCGTTGCCTAATCTTTTGAGCGGAGTGGAATCGAGAATAGGACTTTCCCCTTTAGCTAGCACGCCTTTCGTCATGGTTGTGGGAAAGAAACCCGGGGCTATCGCATTTATGTTGATATTATGTTGACCCCATTTAGCGGCTAAATCTTTTGTCAAGGTTATGACCGCTCCCTTGCTCGTATTATAGCCAACGGCATCCAGTATGTTTGGATTCGTACCGCCCAGACCGGCAACCGAGGCGATGTTTATGATTTTTCCATATCCCTGCTCAATCATGATCCTGCCAACAGTCTGGCACATGATAAAGGTACCCGTTACATTCACATTCATCACTTTGTTCCAGGCCTCAAGGGGCATGTCGATGGCCGATGCTCCCCAGGATGCACCGCTATTATTCACCAAGATATCGATGGAGCCAAATTTCCGGATCGTTTCATTCACGACTTCTTGTACGTCGGCAGGATTTGTGATATCGCATTTAAAGGAAAGCGCCTTTACGCCAAGTTCCTCCACGCGGGCGGCAACTTCATCGCACGCGGCCTTCTTTCTTGAACACAGGACGACATTGGCCCCAGCCTCGGCAAAACCGGTCGCTATCTGTTCGCCCAATCCCCTTCCACCGCCAGTAATTATCGCCGTCTTTCCAGTTAAGTCGAATAACTCGGTTATTTTCATATTTTCACCTCATCCTTTTGATACTTACGAAGTTCGATTTTAGCCACCTGTTGACGGTGTACCTCATCTGGGCCATCCGCTAGCCGCAATGTTCTAGCATTGGCCCAATGGGCAGCAAGCGGGAAGTCACCTGAAACCCCTGCAGCACCAAAGCCTTGGATTGCACGGTCTATCACCTTCAATACCATATTGGGAGCTACTACCTTTATCATGGCTATTTCAGCTTTCGCTTCTTTATTTCCAACAGTATCCATCATATAAGCAGCTTTTAAAGTCAAAAGTCTGGCTTGTTCAATTTCAATCCTCGAATCGGCCACCCACTCCATGATCACCCCCTGTTTCGACAAAGGCTTACCGAATGCTACACGTTCTTGTATGCGCTTACATAATTCTTCAAGTGCTCTTTCAGCTGCACCGATTAGCCTCATGCAGTGATGGATCCTGCCAGGTCCGAGTCTTCCTTGAGCAATTGCAAATCCTTTCCCTTCACCCCAGAGGATGTTTTCAGAAGGGACCCTGACATTAGTAAATGTGATTTCAGCATGTCCATGTGGGGCATGGTCATAACCAAAAACAGAAAGCATACGTTCAATTTTGACGCCGGGTGTATCTAGCGGCACCAGAATCATCGATTGCTGCTCATGTTTGGGTGCTTCGGCATTGGTCTTACCCATGACAATTGCAATTTTACACCTCGGATCTCCAGCCCCAGATGACCACCACTTTCGACCATTGATGACGTATTCATCACCTTCCCTTACAATTCTGCATTCAATATTAGTTGCATCGGAAGAGGCCACTTCAGGCTCAGTCATCGAAAAACAAGACCTTATTTCCCCGGCAAGCAAGGGTTTAAGCCAGCGTTCTTTATGCTCATCCGTTCCATAACGAACCAAAACTTCCATATTTCCCGTATCCGGTGCATTACAGTTGAATATTTCGGGTCCTATCATGGATCTTCCCATGATTTCACAAAGTGGTGCATATTCAAGATTGGTTAAACCTGCTCCGTGTTCACTATCAGGTAAAAACAAATTCCAAAGTCCAGCTTCCTTCGCTTTACCCGTCAATTCAGATAAAATGGGCGGTATGGCACTCCAGCGACTGTTTTGTTTTTCTAATTCCTTTTGATAGACGGCCTCATTTGGATAGACATGTTGTTCCATGAAACCGATTAACTTTTTTTCTAAGTCCTTCACTTTTTGAGTGTGTTCGAAATTCACATTCATTCCTCCCTTTTACTAACTAACTGGTCGGTATGTTCATTCTTTTCCATTATATTATTATTTTTACAATATTTTCAATAATTAAATTTTATTTTCTGAAAATTGATTCATTATTTTAAAAGGTACCTCCTTTTTTTCACTGGTTTTGCAGGTAGGAAAGATACAAACGATTTTCGTTCCTTTTGCTCTCTCACTTGTTATGAACACTTTTCCCCCATGATTTTCAATGATCTTGAAACATACAGAAAGACCTAACCCCGTACCTGACGATTTCGTCGTGAAGAATGGTTCGCCAATTTTTTGAATCGAGTGTTCTGGTATTCCCTCCCCTTCGTCCAATATGCCTATTGAAACCTCGTGATCCTTTTCTTGAATATTGACAAAAATGTTACCACCATTCGCCATGGACTCAATCGCATTTTTTATAAGGTTAATTAGTACCTGCTTGATTTGATTTTCATCACAGTAAATTAAAATCGGGTCTTCATCAAAGTTTTTATGAATTTGGATATTATTAAGAACAGCATTTGTCTCCAGCAACGTTAAAACATGATTGCAAATACCGATTAGATTTTTTTCCGAAAATTCAGTTTTACTAGGCTTCGAAAGTAACAATAATTCATTGAGGATTTGCTCGATCCGGTTAATTTCTGAGAAAATGATGTCATAATATTCCTGTTTGTTTTCAGACCCATCTTTGATTAATTTTACAAACCCCAAGATGGAAGTCATAGGATTTCGGACTTCATGGGCAATACCAGCTGCAAGTTGGGCAGCTGTGGATAACTTGCTGGAGGTAATGGCCAAATGTTCATTCAGGCTTACAAGTTTTTCTTCTGCATGTTTCCTTTCATTGATTTCCGATAATATGCCCGCCGTCCCAATGAATTCACCTCCGTCGTCATAGACTAATTTAACGAATGCTTCTACCCAAGACCCTTCATTATTTCGATTATTCATTTTAATGTCGACACGGAAATATCGCTTTCCTTCACGGAAGGAATTTGCAAACGCTTTCAAAATACGATGATAAGATGTCTTATCTATTTCTTTGGAAAAATGGAGACCCAGTGATTCATTGACAGTCCTTCCGCTCATCATTTTCCATGCTGGATTCAAGTATTGCCATTTCCCTTTTTCGTCCGTTTTAAAAATCACTTCATTGAAGCTGTTAAGCAACTCTTTAGAGGATTTAGAAATAATGCGATAACGTCCTTCGCTATCTTTCAACAATTCAATGGTCCTTTGCTTTTTATCATAGACGGCTCCTAACAACCATGCAACGGCAGCAATAATGGCAAGATAGAATATTCCTACTACAGGGACTTTCCGTGACTCAGCGTAAAGCCAAACTATATAGGGTAGTTGCAATGCGGAAAATAGGGTGGGGACAACCAGTCTGCCAACATAGCTATTCAACCTTACACCTCCCATACTTACAATATAATTTTATTTATTGTCCGATTCGCTTAAGGTTTGGTTATATATGGTAAATAATCTCTTTAAAGTAAAATTCCATAAAATATCCGCAATTCCTGCTATTAACCAAAAAAACCTCTCCAATAACGGAAAGGTTCATCTTTATTATTTAATAATCAGCCAATTATGACACGCTCTTTAGGATAATGGTAGTTCTCTGTAACTTCTTTATGACCGATGATATAGAGGAAGGAGGTAATTCCAACCCGACCAATAAACATAATTATCATAATGACAACTTTGCCCACATTACTCAATTCCGGAGTAATGCCCATCGAAAGGCCTACTGAACCGAAAGCGGAACAAACTTCAAAAATGATCTGCATCAAAGTGAAGTTCTCGCTTATAGTCAAAACGAAAATCGCCAGGATACATAGCAGGGAACCCATTATCATGACAGCCGTTGCTTTTCGGGTATCATCAGGATGCACTTCCCTTTTGAATACTTTAATGGACTTTCTCCCCCGCATGAAGTTCCACAAAAAGAGAATCATGATAGCAAGGGTCGTCGTCCGTATGCCACCACCTACAGAACTAGGCGATGCTCCAATAAACATTAGAATGCTCATCAGTAATAATGTCGGTTCCGAAAACTCGCTAACAATCATCGTCGAAAGGCCACCACTTCTCGTATTCGACGACATGAATAATGAGTAGAAAAGTGATTCATGCCAGCTTTTTCCGTGAAAAAAGCCCTTGATTTCAAGGAGATAGATAAGGATGCTGCCTCCAATGATAAGACCAAAAAAAGTTACCGAGGTCAGCTTTGTAAACAAGGAAAAGTGAAACTTATAACTACGCGAACTATTCGACAAAAACTCTTTTAATTCGATTAAGACCGGAAATCCGATTGCCCCAAGAATCAGGAGGATAATCGTGATAAATTGGACGAAATAATCGCCTTTGAAAGGGATCATGGATACACCACTAATATCAAAACCAGCATTTGTAGTGGAACTGACCGCTAAAAAGAGTCCATTTACCAAGGCTGCCTTCCAATCTGGATAATAATTCAGGAAGTAAACACCTAAAATAAGAGCTCCAATTAATTCAATTACGACAAAAATCTTTATAATTTGAATCAATAACTTAACAAGACCCGAAAGATTAGTCTGATTCTGGTCAGTCATGATCAGCTGTCTTTCTTTGATCCCAATTTTCTTGCCTAAAATCAACCAAAAAAAAGTTCCAAGTGTCATTATGCCAATTCCGCCAAATTGGAGAACGAACATTAAGATGAAATAGCCCGTGTTACTGAATACGTCAGCTGTATTGACTACGGTTAATCCTGTCACACTTACTGCGCTAACCGCAGTGAAAAGTGCATCCATGAATCCCCATTTCACTCCAGGTTTTAGAGCAACTGGCAAACTAAGCAGTATTGTAGAAATACTGACGGCCATAAAGTAATAACCAACGATAAGTTGGGCTGGCGTTAATTTTGATAATAGCTTTTTAATAGCAACCATGCAGTTTTCCTTTCTTACTCTACGTAATCGATGATTGTTACAAAATCTATCTTAGTGTACTCTTTTTTCGATGATTTTTCCATTACCTTTTAGGAACTGACTTACTTACAACAATAAGGTAGGTTTACCAATAAATTTGACATCCGTCCTATAAGTAAAAACAACCGTTTTACTCATACTATAATTACAGCGGAAAAACCGCTGAACCAATAAGGGGGAAAATAAAATGGCTAATAATAGTAGCAGCAATAAACTTCTTGTGCCTGGAATTGAACAGGCATTAGATCAAATTAAATATGAAATTGCTTCAGAATTCGGTGTTCAATTGGGTTCAGATACATCAGCCCGAGCAAATGGTTCGGTTGGTGGAGAAATTACAAAACGACTTGTCCAGCAGGCACAATCTCAGCTTAAAGGTCAATAATTAACCTAACTGAATATAATGGATAAGGGCCCAGCTATTAGCTGGGCTCTATTTATGGTGAAAATCGATTTCATTTTTCTTAGGGGAATGTTCACTATTTTGTTTTGTTGCTTTTTCTTTATGGGGTGGTTGTTTCGGTGCTTTTTCCTTTGGCAGTTGCTGCCTTGACGCCTTTTCCTTTTGTGGCTGTGGCCTTGCTGCTTTTTCCTTTTGTGGCTGTGGCTTTTGCGCTTTTTCCTTTTGCGGCTGTGGCTTTTGTGCTTTCACCTTTTGCGGCTGTGGCTTTTGTGCTTTCACCTTTTGTGGCTTTGGCTTTGGTGCTTTCACCTTTTGTGGCTTTGGCTTTGCTACCTTTTCCTTTTGCGGCTGTGGCTTTTGTGCTTTCACCTTTTGTGGCTTTGGCTTTGCTGCCTTTTCCTTTTGCGGCTGTGGCTTTGCTGCTTTTTCCTTTTGTGGCTTTGGCTTTGGTGCTTTCACCTTTTGTGACTTTGGCTTTTGTGCTTTTTCCTTTTGTGGCTTTGGCTTTGATGGCTCCTGCTTTGGTGCTTTTACTTTAGGATTATTCACCTTTTGTTTTTTCTGAGGCGATTCTTCCTTTTTTCTGGTTGACTCTTCTACTGAATCCCTTGAAGATTTTACCGCTTTTTCCTTTTGCTCGAGCTCTTTATTTTTTTCAGGTATTGTTCCGGCTTCTTTTTTATGTAATTCACGTTTGCTACTATTATTTTCACTGTGTCTTGAATGATTCGCGTTACTTCCCTGTACCGGTTTCCTTGTGTCCCCTTTTTCCTTCTCCTTTTTCTCGAGCTTCTTTTCCACATATTTTCCGGTAGATATCCCCTGCTCCCTTGCGTGTTTGCGGTCACTTTCTGTTGCTGGGATAACTATCAGCTTTGTTTGGGCGATATTATCCTGAGTTGAGATTTTATTAATTTCTGATTTTAGGTTCTTATCCAGTTCTTTATTCTCATCCAATAAAGTTGTTGAAACCACAATTTGTTTTTTCCCTTTCAAATAACCAAGTTGTTTTGTGGTCTTCACGATACGATTCGTGACCGTTTTAACATTCTTGCCTTTCCAGTTTGAAATTTCCCTAATCACCAACTTCCCATCTCCATTAAGTCCAGTGAGCTTGAGAACCTCCAGTTCATCATTAAGTTCCAATTCAATACTTGGGTTCACATCGATCGTCATATAAGCCGAGACATGGTCAGAAAACAATGACGGAAGGAGGGAAATGAGAATAAGAAAACTGGATGTCAAGCTGAGCACGACGGTTTTCTTTGCTGAAAAATGAAAGGTGGAAAAAGAAAAATTAAACGATGGTTTAACAGTCGAAAAGGTAATTTCCTCTCCTACTTTATAGGGCCGGGCTTTCCTTTTAGTTTTTAAGAACTCGCCTTCAGGGGTTAAAAGAGTGACAAAACGTTTATTTATAGAAAGAACAACTCCTTTTTTCATCCATTAATCACCCCTTTAATATACTCGTTCAAGTACAGGAAATCCCCATTCAGTATTATGGCCACAGCAATGATATACTTTCGGTTCCGTTCAATTGTTTTTCGACTCACTTCCACCCTACCCTCTAGCTGCTTAACAGGAAGACGTTTCTTGGTAAACAGGATTTCTTTTAACTCGTCATCTTCCATTAGCATTTTAGCTATCATGATTGCTCCTTTCCTAGCATCAGCATGTTTCGGAGAAACTTCGACAAGATCGTCAAACGACAGACCAAAATCTTGTAATTCATTTATGTAAAGATGAATTTCTTCACTTCTTTTTTCTGATTCCAATTGCTTTTCATATTCTTGTATGGAATTTTTATCATCGAAATAACTTTGGTTTTGGTTATTTTCTTCGTCCACTGCAAGATCCACAGTCATTTCTTTACGTCTTGACTGGCTCCGCAAATAGTCAATAACCCTCCTTTTAACAAGGGTTTCTGCAAATGCCAGTAACGAACTTCCTTTTTCAGGAGAATATTTATCGATTGCTTCATTAAATGCAATCAATCCAATACTGAATTCATCATCTGTTTCATATATGTAACGTCTGCAAACGGATGAGACGGTTTTAGCTATAAAAGGCTTGAATGATTCTATGGTATCATTTCGAAGGCTTAAATCGCCTTGTTGAATTTTCAAGACGGTCGATTCTAAAGAACGCTTTTTTTTGAATGCTGTAAACAACAAACCAAGCATTTGTTCACCTCGCTCCTATTGATGCAAAATAATGCATCAACATCTTAATCTTAAGGGGAGCAAGCCTAAATGACAGTTCCAAAAGACCTATTTTCCGAAAATCACAGATTAAATTTTCGATATAACATGATAAAATGCTTAGTTTTTTCTCGTTTATTACATTAAAGTTACAGTTCAATAAAAAAATCGAAGTTTTCTAATGGTTTCATAGGACATTTGTCATTTTTATTACTTTAATTTAATATTTGACTCTTAAGCATAAATTTCGAAAATAGGATTATTTTTTTGTGGGTAACGCGGTCATTTTCCACAAAATGATTAATTTTCATTGCACAAAAAAATGTCAGGCGTGACTTTCACGCCTGACATTTTTTATACTTCTTGAATTTGTTTCTCTTTTTTACTCGAAATGACCCAAGCACCAACCGCGATTCCAACTAATACAACCCAGAAAATTGACTTCCAAAGGGTTGATTCAGGGAAATGCTGTTCTAAGACGCCGAGGGAAGGATGAGCTAGCGTGTAGACGGCCAATTTAACCCCTACCCAACCTACAATCAAGAAGGCTGCAGTTTCAAGTGATGGACGCTGATGAAGCAACTTCACGAATCCATTAGCTGCAAAACGCATGATGACCAAGCCTATCATCCCGCCGAGGAACATGACAGCAAATTGTCCTCCGTCAATTCCACCGACCTTCATCCAGCCTGTAGCAGGAAGTGTAACAGCTAATGCAACGGCTGCCAGCATCGAATCAATGGCAAATGCAATATCCGCTACTTCTACTTTGACGACGGTCATCCAGAAGCCGGATTGTTTCTTAGGTTTCTTGACTTCAGCCTCGCCTTTACCAGCATATTTCTTATAAAGATGCTGAAAAGCGATGAAGAGAAGGTAAAGCGCACCGAGTGCTTGAACTTGCCATACGTCGACAAGGAAAGAAATCAGGAATAAACTTGCAAAACGGAAAACAAAAGCTCCTAACAATCCATAAAACAAAGCTTTCCGTTGTTGATCTTTTGGTAAATGCTTAACCATGACAGCCATGACGACTGCATTATCAGCAGCGAGTATCCCTTCAAGTCCGACCAAGATAAGAAGGACCCATCCATATTCCAATAATAACGATACTTCCATATATTTTACCTCCAATAGTTTGTATTTTCCTCCCTATCGGCATTTGGCAAAATAAAAAGACCTCTGCCGTATAGGCAAAGGTCTTGCTGAACATGAAATCATGTCAACAAAGCCGATGAATGTCTCCATTCACGTAATGACGACTTTGTTTTAGGGCGAACCCTAACGCTACTCCCCTTTGATTAAAGGAAAATCAGTTATTAAGTATATTAGTAGTATACGTGCTACCCGCAAAAATAACAATCATTTTTTTCGTTTTTCTTTGGAAATCTTTAATAATTCCATATATTCTCTTCCAAATTTGATCCAATTGGTCTTGGCTGAAAAGTAATGTTGGAACAGCGATAAAAATCTTGGGTATTTCCCTTCATAAGGATACCACTGGATTTCCGAATTCTTTTTCCCTTTATCCTGCATGATCGCTTTTTCATGGCAGAATATCCGCATTCCCTGTTCCCCATGATAACGGCCAATACCACTTTGCTTTGCCCCGCCAAACGGCAGTCCATGATTGGCAACGGTTATCAAGACATCATTGATGGTCACCGCTCCTGTCACTAACTGACGGGCCACCCGGTTCGCTTTTTCCTCATCCATGCTCCATACGCTTGAGTTAAGTCCATATTGACTGTCGTTCGCAAGACGAACCGCCTCTTCTTCACTATCGAATGGCACAACAGGAAGAACTGGGCCGAATGTTTCCTCATTCATGATTTTCATCGAATGATCGACATTGGACAAAATGGTCGGTGGGATGAAATAAGTACTTCCCTTTTTCCAGTCATGCGGAATGCTGCCGGATTCCATGATGGCTCCCTTATTCAGTGCATCATCCAAGTGGTCTGCAACGATATCAAGCTGGGCCGGGAACGTCATCGAACCAACATCGTCCGTTAATTGTGTACCCTGCCTTAAAGCAGTCGTCTTTTCCTTCAGCAAGGACAGAAACTCTTTATAAACGGTCCTTTCCACATAAACCCTTTCCACGCTCATGCACACCTGTCCACTGTTAGTAAAAGCTCCCCAAAGTGCCCCATTTACAGCACGTTCCAAATTGGCATCACCAAATACGATCATCGGATCCTTTCCACCAAGTTCGAGCGTAGTGGGGATTAATTGTTTAGCCGCCACTTCACCGATAATTTTACCGGTCCTTACAGATCCGGTAAAAAATATATAATCGGGTTTTTGTTCCGTCAATGCCGCCCCTAGCTCTTTTCCGCCATGGGCAAATTGAATGACGCCCTCCGGAAAACCAGCTTCTTGAAACAAGTCATCCATGCTTATACCCACTAAAGGGGTCACCTCTGAAGGCTTGGAAATGACCGTATTTCCACCAATTAAGGCATTCAGTATCGGCACCATCGCCAGTTGGAAAGGATAATTCCAAGGTGAAATGACAAGGACCGTCCCACGTGGCATATATTCAATATAGGATTTCTTACCAATTAACATGAGTGGGGTTGATGCCTTCTGCCTCGAAAGGGCTTTTGCAGCATGTTTTTCAATATGCTTGATCGCATCTATCGTTGGCATGATATCTGCCACAAGCGCTTCTATCTTGACCTTCCCCGTATCTTTCGAAATCGTTTCTGCTAGTTCATCCATCTTTTCCACCATCAAAAAACGAAGGCGCTTTAAATAGTTCAAGCGTTCGGCGATGGGTAGTTTAGACCAATTCAGAAAAGCCTGCCTTGATTTTATATATAATTGAGGAATGGACTCCAGTGGGGTTTCATCAAGTTCCGCTATTTTCTTTCCTGTTGCCGGAGAATACACTTCCCACTTTTTATGTAATTCTTCCATAATGTCTCCCCTTGCTTCACCTTATTTTTATCTGGTATCTTTTTTCGTTTTTGTTTCTTAAATAAAATTCGACCATGGCCGGTACGCCATCCTTGAAATTCGGGCAAGCAATTCCAGATCCCGCTAAATCAGCCTGTGCTTTTGTACAATCGAATCGTCCCTGCCATGTGAAGTAATCCAATGCTTCTTTTTCGACACCTAAATATGTCCGTACAGGACGGATCGATAAAAAGGCCTGGCTTACCGCCATTGGCATATGACCCTTTGGTTTCTTCTTATATAATTCACCAACAAAAAGTTCATAAATCTCAGTGGCTTTACAAGGACTCGGATCGGTTAGATGATACGTCTTACCTACACCTTCTTTATATAATGCCAGATAAGCGGTTGACTGTATAATATAATCAACTGGCACAAGATTGACAACGGTCTCCCTTTCCGACGAGATATATGGGTACATAGGCAGGAAACTTAGACGATCTAGGAAGTTGAGGATAAAATATGGCCCGTCAAATTTGATGGTTTCCCCTGTCTTGGAGTGTCCCTTCACGATCCCTGGACGGATGATTGTTGTGGGTACTTCGCTTTTTAATTGCTCGACCAGTAATTCTGCATCATACTTCGTCCGCTCGTAATGGTTCTTGAAGCTTTTCGGCAGTACAAGTTCATGTTCAAACAGGTCACCTTCCCGATTACCGGCAACGTAAGCGGTACTAAAATAGGTATAACGCACAAGGTTGGGGATCCCTTTGACCCATTCATTCACATGCTTCGTACCAACGACATTGACTAGCTGAGCAATTTTTTCCGGGACAGCCAAATCATATATCGCAGCTAGATGAAAAACATGCGTGATTTCTTGTTGAAGACTTTGACTCTCCGGAACAGCGATATTGAGGTTCTCTTTCGTGATATCTCCTATCACTAATTGGAATAGCACCTTTGCCCCGTCCAGTTCACTTTCTATTGTCTTGATTTCCGCTTCCGCTTTTCCCATTTGCTCAGGTAGTACAAGTAGATAGACTTTATCTACTGCCTCGTCCCGTTTTATAAGCTCCCTAATCAACTGATTGCTAATGAACCCTGGAAAACCAGTAAAAAAGTATATATGTCCCATCCTATCCCTCCCTTTAATTATCTTAATTGTAAGTTATTTGACAAATTATTACTATTATTCAAGGGATGAAAAGAAAAATATTGTTTTTTAAAAGGAGTATCCAACCAGATTATCGAAAATAGAGAATAGTAGTATTCATGTGCATTAAATAAACCGGGTGTTTATATTCGATTCTTTAAGGTTAAATTCTAGTAAATGATTAAAATCATTATCTATCTAACCGATTTTCCGTTACTATATAAGAAGGCGAATTTTTCGCGCATACATATTCGAGGTGAGCGCACAAGTGAAAAGAATTATTAAAGCATATGATTTCCCAATTTTCATCGCAGTCACATTACTTTGTCTGTTTGGTTTAGTCATGATTTATAGTTCGAGCATGATTACTGCAGTTGCTCGATACGGCTTGTCCATGGATTTCTTCTTTGAAAAACAAAAAACGGCCTTTATCATCTCATTCATTGCCATGATCGTGACGATGATTCTTCCTTATAAGATGTACAAGCACAAAACGTTTTTAATGAGTATGATGTTTGGAATGGCTGGTATCCTTTTACTTCTATTCATCTTCGGCCATACGGCGGGTAATGCTACGAGCTGGTTTAAGATAGGAACAAAATCCATTCAGCCCGCGGAGTTTTCCAAGCTAGCCATGATTATTTATCTGGCCGCCATTTACGGTAAAAGACAGGATCGAATCAACAGCATCGATAAAGCCGTCATTCCACCGATCGGGTTTCTCGTTGGTATTTGCTTTTTAATTGCCATTCAACCTGACTATGGAACGGCTGCCGTCATATTTCTCATTGCAGTTACCATGGTCCTTTCGTCTGGCATGTCTTTTAAAAGTATCTTTAAGCTATCTATACTTACGATGCTATTAATCGGCCTTGTAGCTCTAGGCGTACTAGTGACAGGGAATTTCTCGAGTATTTTCACCGAGAATAAGGTATCCCGTTTTACCGGATTCGCTGATCCTTTCGGTACAGCCGGAGAAGACGGATATCAACTCGTGAACTCTTTATTTGCAATCGGTTCTGGCGGTCTTACGGGAGTCGGCCTTGGAGACAGCGTACAGAAGTATGGCTATCTTCCCGAATCCCATACCGATTTCATCATGGCCATCATTGCGGAAGAGCTAGGAATATTCGGTGTGGCTTTCGTCCTGTTGACACTCGGTTTCATCGTCTTAAGGGGCTTCATCCTTTCTGCAAAATGCAAAGACCCATTTGGCAGCCTTCTCTTGATTGGTATATCTTCCATGATAGGCATACAAGTGGGCATTAATGTTGGAGGCGTGACGGGGCTCATTCCCATTACAGGGATTACCCTTCCATTCATCAGTTATGGTGGTTCATCCTTACTCCTACTGATGCTTTCAATGGGTATCTACCAAAATGTCGTGATGAGAATGAACTTGCTTGAACAAAAAGAAAAAGTCATTACGACGGTTCCAACGGAAGATATTATCTCTTCCAAGTGAATTGGATAAAACCAATTTAACAAAAAAAGGGCTGACCCAAACATCATCAAAGGTGACATTTGGGGCAGCCTTTCCTATTTCAAGAACTTCAAAGGGTAGCTACTGCTTACTATACTTTAGAAAAGGAGAGGTACTGATGAAAATTAAACTGTTCATTTTTTTAACGTCTTCCAAGGAACATAAGGAAAAAAATAGATCCGAAGTTGTAATGAAAACATTTGAATCATCCTTTCGTCCCTTTCTAGGAGATATCATCGAGGACCCTGGATTTGATGCTAAGTATCATAATGGGTACGAGGTCGTAAAAGTCACTGTTAATTATGAGAAAGATGAATGCTATGTATCTATGAAACCCGTGGCCATAGATTTAGAGGAATTGTCTATCGAAGATTATATAGATAAGCTTTTGGCGAACGGATGGAGTATTGTTTCAAAAGAAGAGTCTGTAATGTAAAAAAGCGGTGAAGAAAAACCATTCGTTTTCTTCACCGCTTTTTTTCTTACTTATTATAATGAATGCCGATTTTTGTGAATCCACTGATCAAACTAAGTAATGGACAGAGTAAACAGAAAAAAGCAAATGGTGCATACTCCAAGGTCGGAACATCCAGTACCTTTGTCAGAAAGACACCACAGACTCCCCAAGGTACAAGTGGATTCACTACCGTTCCTGAATCTTCAAGCACACGTGCCAGTGTCTTAGGATGCAATCCCAGATCATCATACTTTTGTTGGAAAGCCTTCCCCGGCAACAACACCGATAAATATTGCTCCCCAACAAGGAAGTTGGTACTGATTCCTGTAAAAACAGTTGCGGCAATTAACTTCGAAACACTCGTCAGCGAATCCTGAATGCTACTAAGAATAGATGGGATAATGCCCAATTCAAATAAAAGTCCACCCATGGCCAATGCCAATAGAACGAGAGAAATCGAGAACATCATGCTTTCAATGCCACCCCGGGATAAAATGGAATCCAGCTGTTCCATCCCACTATCGAGGACGAAACCGCTAAATAGAATATCAGCTAGCTTCGGAACAGTAAGACCCGGTGTTTGTAAAAAGGCAATGATTGCTGCGGAAACGATTCCTGCAGATAAAGTCGGGATGGCTGATATCTTTTTCAAAGCCATACCTAAAACGATGATAAATGGAAGCAAGCTCCATATACTGATATTCGTTTCCATCTTCAACGTACGGCTCATCACTTCTATTTCCTCTATCCGGGCTATATTGATATCAGGGGAAAGGAAGAAAAAGATAACCAGCGTGATAATAAATCCCGGAAGTGTCGTCCAAAGCATATTTTTAATATGTTCAAACAAAGATACGCCCACTGTTTCCGATGCCAAGTTCGTTGTATCGGAAAGTGGTGACATTTTATCCCCAAGAAAGGCCCCCGAGATAATGGCACCCGCCGTGATGGCCAGCGATAAATCCATGGCCGCCGCCATTCCGATGAAAGCGACACCTATCGTAGCCGAGGTGGTGAGTGAACTCCCGATGCACAATCCGAGAAGCGATGTCACCAGAAATGTCACTGCATAAAAGGATTCACCAGAAATCCAGTCAAATCCATAATACATGATGGTCGGAATTGTTCCGCTCGCCATCCAGATTGAAATTAACATTCCAATAAAGAAGAAAATATAGATGGCTCCCATACCGGAGACCGCCCCTTTGACGATAGCTGACTCCATGATTGAAAATGGAAGCTTTTTCACTTTCCCATAAACAAATAAAAAAAGGATAGCTACTATAATTGGAATATGAGGATCCAAACCATAATGTATAATTCCAGTTGCTATAATCAATAATAGAATGGCCAAAACACCGAGTGCTTCGGGCAATGAGAGCTTAAGCTTCGCATCTTCAAGACGCATGATATTTTTCACCGCTTTCAAGTTAAATATTCTCGAGGTAAGAATCGCTCGCACTCACTTTCACTTAGACGCTTTTAAGCACTAAAGCATAGGTATAAATATATATAAGTTTTTCAATATTGTCAAAGGAATTTTATTCTATACGGTGCTCATAGTATCACCAAATTGCACGAATACCTTCTACGATTCTATTCATATGCATTATCCTTAAGTCTTCCCCTTTATTACAGTTACGTGATGATCCTTAGATGTCCTTTTCGAATTTATTCTCTAAGCTGAAGACATAACTATAGGAAAAACTAATCACTATTGATTTCTATGAGAAAAGCCCGTGTTTATGATCCACGGGCTCAACCTTATTTTAAATCCATTGGGTTATATAAAGTCACATCCGGATTCTTATCCTGGAACCAACGTAATGCAAACTCATTTTCAAACAAAAATGCATATTTATCATAACGGTCTTTGACCAGTATGCTTCTAGAACTGTGCAGATTTTCATCGAGTTTTTCATCTTCTGCCCAACGGGTGATTTTGCTACCCATACGCTCCATCATTACCTCAACATTGTATTCGTTTCTCATTCTGTGTTCGAATACTTCAAATTGAAGTTGACCAACGGCACCGAGAAGATATTCTTCCATACGGACCGTTTTGAAGAGCTGAATCGCTCCTTCTTGGACCAGTTGATTAATACCTTTATGAAAATGTTTCTGCTTCATAACATTTTTAGCCGTTACCCGCATGAAAAGCTCAGGGGTAAACTGAGGTAAACGTTCAAACTGATACATATCTTTACTTGTCGTAATCGTATCACCAATTTGATAGTTCCCAGTGTCATACAGACCAATGATATCTCCGCTCACGGCTTCATTCACGGTGTTCCGGTCATCCGCCATGAATTGGGTAGAAGACGAAAGATTGATTGGTTTGCCCGTTCTGCTCAAGTTTACATTCATTCCACGCTCGAATTTCCCTGAACAAATGCGGAGGAAAGCAATCCGGTCACGGTGTTTCGGATTCATGTTCGCTTGAATCTTGAAAATGAATCCGGAAAATTCTTCACTGACAGGATTCACTTCACCTGAAGTGGTCATACGAGCTTGTGGCTCAGGTGCAAACTGGAGATAAGCATCTAAAAATGTTTGGACACCGAACGCCGTTAACGCACTACCGAAAAATACTGGACTTAGTTGACCATTAGCAATTCTCTCTTCCGAGAACTGGTTTCCGGCTTCCGTCAACAGCATAATTTCTTCTAATGTTTGCTCATATAACGGTGATTCCTTCAATATATGATCTCCATCAAGTTCACCTTCGTCATTCAAAGTAAGGTAACGTTCCGGTCCTTCCGTCTTGAATTGTTCGATGCGGTTATTGAATCGATCGTATATACCTACGAAATCTTTTCCCATCCCGATCGGCCAGTTCATTGGATACGTTTCAATACCAAGCACTTCCTCAAGTTCAGCAAGCAATTCAAGTGGCATTTTCCCTTGACGGTCCATTTTATTAATGAAGGTAAAAATCGGAATGCCTCTCATCCGACATACTTTGAATAATTTAACCGTTTGATCTTCAATCCCTTTTGCCGAATCGATAATCATTACGGCACTATCTACAGCCATCAGTGTGCGGTATGTGTCTTCACTGAAATCTTGGTGACCTGGTGTATCCAGGATATTCACACGGAAATCGTCATAATCAAATTGCATGACCGAAGATGTAACGGAGATTCCCCGCTGCTTTTCAATCTCCATCCAGTCACTCGTTGCATACTTTCCTGTTTTTCTAGCCTTAACTGTTCCGGCATCACGAATCGCGCCACCAAACAGTAGTAGTTTCTCTGTTAATGTAGTTTTCCCGGCATCCGGGTGGGAAATTATTGCAAAAGTCCGTCTTGAATGGACCTCATCTTTTAAAGTAGGCATAATATGTTCCTTTCATTATTGGAATTGTCACATAGCATGTATAGAGAACCTAATCGTTTTTTTCACATTGGAATGTCAACCTTTCCTAGTATGCAAAATTCTTGAACATACACAATATATGTACGAAAAATATATCATAAGGCTTATACCTTCGCTACTCCGGTATCCATTTCAATCAACCTTACTATTTTAACACGATATGAACGAAAGATGTAGAGGTGAATGAATCCAAGAAATGAAAGGAGTAATAAAAAACAAAAGACGCTGTATCAGCGTCTTCTCCCCTGGTGCTTATAATGTGATGTTGAGTCTGCTAGTTACTTATCCTACCAGCCTTCATGGCTTTTTGATTACGCTTTTTTTTCCAACGTTTCTTGACTTCTTTAAAGATTAAAGGAGCGGCAAAAATGACTGCTCGTTTTAGGAGTTTTTTCATGATTCATCATCCTTTCTTTCCTTTTCTATACCCAAAATATCGTTTAGGAAAACTTTAGTTCGCCCCACATCATTCTTTTAATGTCAGCTTAAGTAAATCGATTCTCACCTTCGCTTCCTTCATCATTGATTTCAGTTTTGCTTCATTTTCCTCTTCTTTTTGAAGCTCAGCCTCTATCATTTTCAGCTCATTTTCTACCGCCGCATACTCCTCATTCGCTATCCCTACTTGATCATGCAATTGTTTCCAACGTTTCATGACTGCCTGATTTTCATTCTGCCATTTCGAACGATTTTGGCTCGTGAACGCCACATCCATTTTGTTTGACAAACTCTCCATTTCTTCAAGAGGATACGTGGCTCCCTCTACTGATGCGTGGGTCCCCTGCTTCGAAGTGATGCCCTCATCCGCAGTTGAAGAATGAGTAGAACCTTCTTCATCTTTACAACCCGCCATGAAAACCGCCACGATGACTAGTAGAAAATAAACCTGTCTAATTTTCATCCATCTCCCCCCTTTTGCATATTTTTTCCTTAAAGTAAGAATAACTTACGTAAACCGTTCAATAAAAAATATAAATGGGAGCGGCAACTGGGCAACATCCCTTTGGTTTTTATGCAATTTCCTTGTTTTGTAACTCATTTCTTAATTGTTTTCTTGCCCTATACAGATTGATTTTAACCGTCGACTGCTTAATGTCGAGAACCATGGCGATTTCGCGTTCTTTTAACCCGCCATTCACCTTAAGCAATAGTATTTCCCGCTGTTTATGGGATAATTTAAATAAGACGTGGATGATGTCTTCTTTTAATGTCCATAAATCCATGGCATCTTCTACCTCATTTTGACTACAGGACTGACTTTCCAACCAATCCATCATTTCCTGCTGAATCAAATGGCTTCCCCGTTTTTGCTTACGCGAAAAATCAATGGCCGTCCTCGTGGCGATGCAGGCTAACCATGCCCCCATTTTTCTGTCATCCTTGATCGTATTACGTTTAGTATAGGCTTTTATATAGGTTTCCTGAGTAATATCCTCGGCGAGATATGGACATTTGATGATGGATAAAGCAATGTAATAGATTCGCTTATAAAATGAATGATAAACCCTGGTGAAACCTTCAGCTTCATTACAATGTCCTTTCTTCAAATTCATCCTCCCTTTCTATTCATTCAAAGTGGTTTAAAATAAAATCGGGAACATGGTCACCAGAAAAAGTCCTTATCTCAAAATCCCGGCTACCCTTATAATAAAAAACAGCTGTATACTTTCCTTCCCCATAATCCAATTGACTGTTTTCGATGGCCATCTCTATTTCATCAGGCTGATCAATCTTCAACAGAATCGACTGCTTTTCCACTATTTGTTCAATTTCTTCTTCGGACGTACTATATAAATTAAAATCGGTCTTCGTTACAAGAATATGAGAGATATCATTTGCCGTTAATCTTGCCTCTTCAGCTTGTCCCGTTTGTTCCATCCAATTTGTGAAGGCAGGATAAGAAGAGTTCCAATTCATATAGATGGTCTTGTTATTTTCGAGAAGAACTTCAATGTATGCATATTCTCCCCAGGTCTTCGTCATTTGGGCGAGTGTCTGGTTATTCAGGTCTTCCGATAACGCCTGAACCGCTTCCGCAAGCTGCTGTTTATCAGTAATGATTACGGACTTATCCATTTCTCCGGTGGCATTGATTTTCATTTTGGAAACTTCTTCAACCGGTACATGCAACAGCTCATTCACTGTTTGTTTATATTCGCTAGATTCATAGATTTTGGCTAAAAGCGGCATATACGACTCATAATTTTGCAAATGGTACTCCCTCGCTAAATGTCTTCCATTTTCAAGTTCGTATATAAGAAACACGGAGTTTTCAGGATTAGGATCTGCGACGCTCTCCATCTTACCCTTTTCAAGAATCTGCTGATGTAACAAACGTACAGCTGAGATATTTTCTTTTTCTTTTAGATAGATTGAACTCCCTGAATCCTCATCTTCATAATATATAGGTGAATGGTTCCCTATATATATTTGGTTGATCATCTTTTTATCAGGCACCTTTGACTCATACGAAAGCGGATCTAACTTTAGAAGGATGGAAAAAGCGATGACACTCACCATAAAGGTGATGTACCCTTTAAAAGAAAACCGGACCCGCCAAGTCTTTTGCAAGACGAGATCGCCTAAATAATAGCCAATTATGGATCCAATCACATAGCCGAACACGACCCATTCGATTTTCCCGGTTGTTTGACTAAAATAAAAGCCGGAAAAAAGCATCATGCTTATCGTTAAACCATATTTAAATACCGGTTTAATCAAGGGGAACACAAAGGCTTGCGATACATGCTCCAGCTTTCTCCGTTTATAGAGAACCAATGAAAGCCATAGAAATAGGCAGGAGACCAGTGCATAGATTAGTAGCTGAAAGGAGAAAACATTCATTTTTTCCATTTCAGTTGCCGCCAATATAGGGGACATGCTATTCATGTTGGCACTTAAGTAGTATTCGGCAAAAAAACCAACCATCAAAAACTTCACATTCGCCGCTAGTAAGATAAATAGCCCAGCTGGCAACCCAAGCGTTATATAGGTAAGTAAGCCCTGTAGAGCCGATAATCCCGTCACCATTCCAATTAAGACAGCTACAGAGAAAATCACTGTCTCCATGACAAAAGTAATGCCCACCCACGACCAAATATCTGTCAGGCTATACAATTTTTCAACATCTAAGGCTGAGTGGAATAAATACAAGATGAGGCCTGTAAGCAAAATGGGGACAATGATAAAGGAAATCCCCATCCCTATCATATGAACGTATATACTTCTCCTAGTGATCGGTAAACTATGTATAAAATCCGAAGCCTGTTTTACTTGTAAAAATCGAAATAGGAAAATGGCGAGCAATACCGGAATGCTTATGACTAGGACGAATTGAATCATCCCCTGACTGGAAAATAAATTTACAAAGTTCATATATTCATTATTATTATTGAGAATAATCGTTAATATTTCCAAAGGCAGTGCAAAAATGAGGCCGATAAAATAAAGAAACCCAATCCATCCGGTACTTCTAAAAATATAAAATACCAGTTCTTTATTAAACGAGACTATTTTGAATGGCATAGCCGATGTCCCCCATTTCATATATGAAGATCTCTTCCAAAGTGAGGGGCAGGATATCGAATATATCAGGTTGAAACTGGCTGAAATGAGTCTTGATATCAGATTCTTTTCCTTTTAAGATGCAGACGATGACGCTGCCCCTCCTTTCCTTATTCAGGATTTGCATGCCACGGTAAATGCCATATGGAATTTTATTTTTAAAGGCTATTTGAACTTTATGTACATCCGCTTTCAAATCATCCAAATCCTTCTGGATGATGAGCTCCCCTTGATGCAATATCCCCACATGATCTGCTAAATCTTCAATTTCCCGAAGGTTATGGGATGAAATCAAGATCGTCATTTCTCGTTCGGATACATCCTGAATCAGCAACTGTTTCACATTTTTGCGCATGACCGGATCAAGCCCATCAAAGGGTTCATCGAGTATTAAAACTTCTGGCATCGTTGAAAGGGCCAGCCAAAAAGCAACCTGCCTCTGCATTCCCTTAGACAGCTTGTGAATTTTATATTGAAAGGGAATCGCAAACACTTCCTGCAATTGATAAAAACGTTCTTGATTCCATTCACTATAAACATGACTATAAAAACCTGCCATTTGCATGATGGAATAGTTAGCCAAGAAGTAAGGCATATCAGGAAGGAAGAAACATCGATTTTTCACTACCCGGTTTTCAAATACTGGGGATTCATCGATAAGAACTTCACCGCTATCCTGGATCAAATTTCCTGATAGCATTTTCAATAGGGTCGTCTTTCCTGCCCCGTTCGATCCCAACAATCCAAAAATAGATCCTCTTTGTATATCCAAACTAACGTCTTTGATCGCTACTTTTCCTTCATATAACTTACTAACACGCTTGATTTCTATCATGTTTCCCCCCCCTTTGCTATCGAACTTATATCCTTGACCAACCTATAAATTTCTTTTTTTTCGATACCAATATACAGGGCTTCCGCTAACACCCTAGTAAGCTCCGACCTTATCTTCTCTTCCTTTAATGAATTCTTCAATTCCCCGGGGGGTAAAACGAAATTACCTTTTCCTGGTATCGTATATATAAACCCTTCCGCTTCAAGCTGCCTATAAGCTTTTTGAATCGTATTAGGGTTAATGGTCAGTTCCTGAGCCAATATTCTAACGGAAGGCAGCTGGTCATGTTCTTTTAGTACGTCACTGATTATAAGCTCTTTGAATTTTTCCATTAATTGTTCATAAATGGGTCTTCTACTTTGTACGTCCAACTCAAACATCATCAGCCCCCTCACTGTAATAAGTGTACTACTTGGCTTAATACAGTTATTATAAAACAACTTATTCCAATTTAATACATTTTTTAAATAAATTATAAATAGATGACCAACTCTCTTTCTTTTGTTTAACAAGTCCAATTAATGGGAACCTATATAATATAACTAAATCAAAAGGAGTTGTTTTTTTGAAACCATTATATACAACTGCAGTTACCGTACACGGTGGACGTGAAGGCCATGTAAAATCGGAGGACGGCATCCTCGATTTTGATGTAAGGTCACCGAAAGAATTAGGTGGTTCTGGTGAAAAGGCAACAAACCCGGAACAGTTATTTGCCGCAGGGTATGCCGCTTGTTTTGGCAGTGCATTGAACCTTGTACTTAGTAAGGAAAAAAAGAAAGTGGATACATCCGTGACTGCGAATGTCACAATCGGGAAAGATGAGACAGATGGCGGTTTCAAATTGGCCGTTAGATTAGATGTTTCCATCCCAGACCTGAGCAAAGAAGAAGCTGAACAATTTGTAAAGAAAGCACACGCAACTTGCCCTTACTCCAAGGCAACTCGCGGGAATATAGACGTTACACCAATCATCGTATAATGAAAAAGGAATGGATGCAGCTTCTAAATCTGCATCCATTCCTTTTTTTATTTCCTATAATATACAACGCGCGCCTTACTCCTTCATTCCTCCTTCTCTCCCTTTCAATAGAGACGTTTTGACAACGTTCTTTTATTTCTTTTAAATGAGGGTAGATACCTAATAACCCATAAATATAATCAAGGAGTGTGCAAATTGAAAGAGTTATTCCTTATAGTCTTTATCATCTTATTCATCCTACTCATTTTTTCCTTTAACAGAAGGAAAAGGGTGGTTCCCATTCTCTCAAATCAACATACACCACTAAAGATTGGACATCGCGGGGCATCGGGATATTGTCCTGAGAATACAATGGCATCCTATTATAAAGCAATAGAGATGGGCGTGGATGTTCTGGAAGTAGATATCCATCTTAGTAAAGATGGGGAACTTATGGTGCATCATGATCCAACTCTCGAGAGGACGACTAACGGTAAGGGAAATCTCAGGGACTATACAGCCGCAGAGTTACTAGAATTGGATGCCGGGAGCTGGTTTCACCCTGATTTTAAAAATGAAAAGATCCCCTTGCTTAGCGAGGTTTTGGAAACTTTTTCGTCTTATGAGATTGGACTATTAATAGAAATTAAACACCCCTCCCTTTACCCCGGTATCGAGAGAAAACTGGCAGAAGAACTCTTGAAAAGTCCGCTTAATTCAAACGTTGAAAATAAAATCATGGTTCATTCTTTTGATATGAACTCCATGAAAACTTTTCACGAACTCTTACCCAAAATTCCAGTCGGTGTACTAATCAATCGGCGAATTTCGGATCAAAAACTAAAAGAGATTTCAGAATTTGCAACTTTTGCGAATCCAAAGCAAACGTTGTTAAACCCGAATCTTAAAACACGAATTCAGAGTCACGGAATGAAAGTATTTACTTGGACAGTCAACAATAAAAAACAGATGCAATCTCTAAAGAAAATGAACTTGGATGGAATCATTTCGGATTTTCCTGACTTTTTTTGAAAGAGAGATAACATTGGATCCCCCCCAAAAAACAATCCGCTTCTGCGGATTGTTTTTTTCAATAGCATTGAAAAGATTGAATTTCATCTTCATCGGTACCATAGTAGGCCCATCGTTTTTGATTGGGTCTCCAGCGGTAACCTGCAACGGTATTCCGACCAACATACGTAGGATAAAGCCAAAATGAGCGGCCATTCCTTAACCAAATATACGTATTTTTATATAAACACCCTCTCATTGCCCCAGCTTCAATTCCGAAAAAACCTACATTTGGAAATTGGGGGATGAATGACGGCGGAGGTACAGTAGGTGGTCCTCCTCCTTGAGGGGGCCTTGGTGGCGGACCTCCTTGAGGTGGTCGTGGCGGTGGACCTCCTTGAGGCGGTCGTGGTGGCGGACCTCCTTGAGGCGGTCGTGGTGGTGGTCCACCTTGAGGCGGACTTGGTGGTGGCGGCTGCCTCTCTTCAAAATTCAGATAGTCAAATTGATTGGGCTCCACTGGAAAACCATTATCCACATATGGGTTAAATGGATTAAGATAGAAATGACTATCAAAATAATTGATGTGCGAATTAAATGGATCGTATAGATTCATCCTTTTTTCACCTCGTTATAAACTTCCCTCTATTCATATGTAGGCTGCAGACCATCCGTGACATGGCTGACTGATATAATTAAAATGATTTTCATTCAGCGTACCCATGAAAAACTAAAATATCCCTCTATTTTCTTTTTAAAAAACATATGATTTTTTCGCATTCTATAACTTGAATCTGGTATAGTGTTCTTACAGATATTAGAATGCGTTTTATACAGCAACTATCCTTATCTAAGAAAAAGAAGGGATTACTATGTGGGAGTTATTATTAGAATTTGATTATCAAACCATCCGCCATGCACTATGGGCAGGGTACTTATTGACCTTCGTCTTCCCTTTTGCGGCGTTTTACTTTATTAATAAAAATCAGACACTCTTAAATGATAAATATCAAGCTTCACTTCACTCAAGCCCTGGTAAATCTCTTGTTTATACAGGTAGCGTTTTTCATCCACTAGGAATACGACGCTTTATCACTTATATTCGCCAAAAGGACTCTCCAGATGATTCTGAAGAGCCAAGCCTCCTTCTCATTGTTTAACCATTAACAATTTGAGGAGGAATATATTTTGAAGAAGAAAAATGTACTATTAATTGGAACACTCTTTCTAATGATCGGCCTTTTATCAGGATGTTCAGCAGCTACTAGCGGACCCTTTCATACTGTAGTAGTCAATCCGATGAACACATTGCTTGAATTTAATGCGGATTTTTTTAACGGGAATTATGGGATAGGCATCATCATGATGACTGTCATCATTCGTCTCATTCTGTTACCATTGAATATCAAGCAATATAAAACACAACGCAACATGAAGACGAAAATGAATGGACTCAAGCCAGAAATGACTGCCATTCAGCAGAAGATTAAAGAAACGAAGGATCCGGCCAAACAGAAGGAACTTCAGCAGGAAATGATGAAACTCTATCAAAAACATGGTGTCAATCCTTTAAATATGGGTTGCCTGCCCCTTTTGATCCAGATGCCAATTCTAATGGGTGTGTATTATGCGATTCAAGGATCTCATGAAATTGCTACCCATAACTTCCTTTGGTTCAGCCTTGGGGGGCCTAACATCGCCATGGCACTCATTGCCGGAGTCATTTACTATTTCCAATCTGTGATTTCCATGAGGCAAATGCCGGAAGATCAACAGAAACAAATGAAGATAATGAGTTTGGTCTCACCTGCCATGATCTTGTTCATTTCATTCTCCGCCCCTGCTGCTTTGCCACTATATTGGTCAGTAGGCGGATTATTCATGATTGTACAGACCATTGTACTTCAACGTGTTTATAACAACGAAAAGACTAATGTGCCTGCCGTCAATGAAACCAACGCAAAAAAAAGCTAACCCTATTACTATACCCTGTAGTTCAGACTTTTCAAGGAGTCTGAACTACAGGGTTTTTTATAGGATAAAGGGTAAAAGGCCAAAGAAGATGACCTTTATGTAAGGATCATCTTCCTAAAGCCGCTATTTACCTATTTCCATTCATTTTCTTAGGCAATGCATTTTTTGTAATGGTTTCGAAAAAACGCTCTACATAATTAAAATCGGTGTAAAAAAACAATAGAAGGTCCCCAGGTTGGGATAATTCCCAAGCTTTTAAAAACGCATCCATTTCATTTGGAACAATGACTGCCTGTTCACCGGTCAAACCTCTTTTAAACGCCGCTTCCTGAATCAGTTCAGCTACTTCTAAAGGGTTTCTGCCTCGCAAATCATCGTCCTCTTTAATAATGAACAAATCCGTCTGTAAAGCCACGATATTTGCCAGGCTAATGATTTCTTCATTTATTCGATCGCCTGGTCCCGCCAAAACAGTAATGAGTCGATTTCTATGATACGCACTAACGGTATCGAAAATGGCTTTTAGTCCTGCTGCATTATGAGCATAGTCAATGAGAATGGTCCTTTCATTGACCTTTTTCAAGTTAAATCTTCCTTTGGATAGATTTCCATCTGGCATGAATGTCATAGCCTTCTTTCGTAATTCATCGATAGAAATGCCTTGTGTCGAGGCTGCCGCTAAAGCTTGGAGCAAATTGGATACGTTATGGCGGGCCTTACCCTTAATCGTGATGGGTACTTCCTCACATTCCATGAAACGTTTTACTCCTCCGTTTTCCACATAATTGATTATTCCTTGTTCATCCACAAACCAAGCCCTTTTTCTTTCTTTAATCGCTGCCATTATGACGGGATGATTGGCTTGAGTAGAGGTATAAATCACTTCCCCGTCTGTATATTCGTTCATGGCCACTACATAAGGGTCATCCGCGTTCAACACACAATATCCATTTTCGAGAACAACCTCCGCTACCAGTCGCTTTAATTTAACTAGGTCCTCCAGCGTTTCAATTCCATCACGACCAAGATGATCCTCACTCACATTGGTAATAACCCCTACGTCGCACCTACGAAAAGCAAGCCCTTCCCTTAAAATCCCACCTCTTGCTGTCTCCAATACGGCTGTATCTACTTCTGGATGGGATAAGACCATTCTTGCACTTATTGGCCCACTGCAATCCCCTTGATCGAGAACCTCTTGTCCCACATATACCCCGTCGGAATTCGTCATTCCGACTTTATTCCGATCATTAGAAAGAAAATAATGTATCATTCTGGTCGTTGTGGTTTTTCCGTTTGTCCCCGTTACTGCGATAATCGGGATGGCCGCTTCTTCTCGGCTAGGAAATAGATAATCGACAATTGCCTTGCCCACATCTCTTTTTTTGCCTTCACTTGGATAATGATGCATCCGAATCCCCGGTGCTGCATTCACTTCTATGATGGCCATTTTTGTGTAATCGAATGGTTTCGAAATGTCGTGGCAAATAAAGTCTATGCCCGCTACATCCAGATTAATCGCATTTGCAGCACCTATAGCCACTTTCCTTATAGTCGGGTGAACCTGTTCCGTTACATCGATTGCCTTCCCTCCAGTTGAAAGGTTTGCATTTCCGACCACTTGGATTACCTCGCCTTTTTTCGGAATGCTCCCCAGGTTCCTGTTCTGTTTTTCCAAATAACACGTTACCGTATGTGTAAGGGGGATTTTGGACATCGGTTTTTCATGGCCCTCTCCCCTCAACGGATTCTGGTTTTCCTTCTCTATCAAGTTGCGTATAGTCTCCCTCCCATTCCCGATGACGTAAGGTGGTAGCCGGAGACTAGCGGCAGCAAGCTTTCCATCTACGACTAATAAGCGATAATCATGTCCTTCAAAATGGCGTTCCACAATGTACTTCTGTACGTGGGATTCCAAGCAATGAGCGACATTAAATAATTCATCTTTATTTTTAATATGGGTAATGACCCCTTGGCCCTGCCGCCCGTTAAAAGGTTTAAGGACGAGTGGAAAACCAAGTCTATCCGCTGAATCAAATATTTCCTCAATCGAATGCGCGACTTCGCCTTCCGGTACGGGAAGGCCACAGCCTTTCAGAATTTCCTTCGTCATCGATTTATCACAGGCATTCTCTACGGCTATATTGGAAGTCTGGCTTGTAATCGTCGCCTGGACAAACTTCTGCCTAGAACCAGTCCCTATCCGGACCAAGCTATTTTCCCCAATTCGCTCCACAGGGATATTCCTCGCATGTGCCGCCTGGTAAATGGCCTCTGTACTAGGTCCCAATTTATGTTGGTAATATAAATTGGCTATTTGCTCCACATAGGATTGAACATTGATAGTCTTTTCACGTTTTAAAATGGCTTCCACGATTTCTTTGCTGGAGAGGAATGCCTGAAACCCCGACTTAGGCTCCTTATAATCGTAGGTAACGGAATAAACCCCAGGGTCTTTCATCATAATCGTTTTCCCACGAACAACGTCTATACCAGCCATATTTTGCAGTTCAATCGCCATATGCTCCAATACATGTCCCATCCATGTACCACGGTTCAACCTCTCAGCAAAACCACCCTCGTATCCATGAGAACATGTATGCTTGCCCAGGTCGGGGAGCACCTCCAACAGCCTTTCATTAAAGCCAGGAATCGAATCAGATGGCCTTTCCTCCAGTTCCTCCAAGTCCAATTCAATGCAAATGGTTGGTTTATATGCGAAAAAGTTAGGTCCTTTTAAATAGCGGACTCGATTGATTTTCATGATTGAATCCTCTTCTCCAGCGACAATTTTCTTGTCTTCAAGTCAAATTGATACCCTCTAGTTAAAGCATGTAGACGAAAACCTGAAAGTGTCAGTTCTTCGCTTCCGTTTTCAGCAATCGTAATATTGATATAGTCACTACTACTTCCATCAAGCACCAGAACTTGATTTATTCCATACACTTCAAATTTCCCATCGCTTACTACTATCGCTGTATTTTCATCTATACCAATACCCATGATTTCTTCATTTTCGGCTATCGCACTTAATAACCGATCGAACCGGCCGCGTTGTGAAAAATGCTGGTCAATCAGGAGTCCATCCAAAAATCCGAATCCCTTCCCTATTTCCACCTTCAATTTTTCATCATCCAGTTTCATATCTGCGGCAACAATCATTCGCTTCCCCATAATTGAGGCACCCGCGCTTGTCCCGGCCACGACCATTCCATCATGCCAGGACTTCGAAAGAGTCTGATGCAATCGGGAATCACGGATCAGCTCGGACAATCGACTTTGATTCCCCCCTGTTATGAATACAGCCGAAAAAGAGGCCAATTGTTCACAAATGGCCGGATCCTCTGCATCTCTTTTCGAATTCACCTCGAGAACTTCCACTCGATTTACACCAAGCTCTTTAAAGATGCGGATGTATTCTTTACTAACCTCATCGGGAATTTCGCTAGCAGTCGGTAGGATCCCGATTCCACCTGGTTTTCTCGTTGCAAGCTCCACGAATTTATTCAAAACTTCACCTTCTAGGCATTTATCTTCCGCCCCGCCGATGATCAGTAATTCTCCACAATTCATTTGCCTGTACTCACCTTCACCTATAGATTTAAAAACAAGAATTTGCTTTTTCCATAAACACGTAATCAATAGTATGGTACTTTAGCATAAATTCCATTCATCCAAATAATAAAAACTGTGCAAATCCGTTTAAGTTATAGGCATAAGAGGAAGAGTAATAAAGAGAAAAATAAAAGGAGTGGTGAAGATGAGTCAAGATCAATTAAAAGAAAAAATATTGAATGTGATCAAGGAAAGTAAAATCGGAGTCCTATCAACAGTAGAAAATAATAAGCCCTATTCGCGCTACATGACATTCTTCAACGAGGAATTAACCTTTTATACACCAACAAGCGTAAAGACTGAAAAAATAGATGAAATAGAAAAGAACCCACATGTTCATGTCTTGTTTGGCTATGACAATGAAGGCCTTGGCGATTCATACATTGAAATTTCAGGAACATCGAAAATCAATGATACCGCCGAATTGAAGAAAAAATTATGGAATAAATCCTTTGAACAATGGTTTGAAGGGCCAGAAGATCCAAACTACGTATTATTACAGATCAAACCCGATTCTATTCGACTTATGAATAATAACGGTGAGCCACCAGAAGAACTAAACCTTTAAGTAACCAATTGACCGATAAACATCGTAATTTGACCGATATATTGATAAATGGACCGATATATCTTCAAGTTTGACTGATAAACGAATGGAATCGACCGATAAATATAAAAACCCTCGCTTAAGCGAGGGTTTTTATGTGATCAGACAAGCTCAGATTGTAAATAGTGTGCAACTAGGTTCGCTGTATGCTTCAAAGATGAGAGATGCGTTCTCTCAAATGCATGCGATGCATCAATCCCTGGTCCGATCAAGCCATGAACCACATCGAATCCTGCACGGATTGCTGCTGAGGCATCAGAACCATAGTACGGGTAAATATCGACGCGATAATCGATGTCATTCGCCTTGGCAAGTGAAACCAGATGCTGGCGTAACTTATAATGGTACGGACCGGAAGAATCTTTAGCACAAATGGAAACACTATATTCATCCGTCGTTTGCCCTTCCCCGATTGCGCCCATATCGACAGCTAAGTATTCAACCGTCTTATCAGGAATATTGGAATTACCGCCATATCCGATTTCTTCATTATTTGAAATCAGGAAATGCGTCGTATATGCCAATTCGATTTTCCCCGCTTGAATCTGCTCAATAATATGAAGCAAAATGCCAACACTTGCTTTGTCATCCAAATGTCTAGACTTCAAGAAACCAGTCTTCGTTTCCTCGATCCTTGGTGCGAATGAAACAAAGTCACCAACGGATATGCCCACGGCCTCTGTTTCCTCTTTTGATTTGACGACTGCATCGATACGAACCTCGATTGTCTCTTCATCACGCTTAGCGTCCCCGGCATTTTTGTACACATGTACGGATGTTTGGTTAATCAATATCGTGCCTGTGACAACATCTCCACTTGCGGTATGGATTTCACAGTATTCTCCTTCAACGGAATTCCACCGAAACCCGCCAATCATCGTCAACTTCAGCCGGCCATTTGGCTTAATTTCCTTAACCATGGCTCCCAATGTATCCACATGGGCCGTCAGCAATCGATGACAGCTATCATCTTTACCTTTTAAAGTGGCAAGCAATGCTCCCTTGTTCGTGATTTGGTAGGGGACTTGCTTACTTTCCATGAAGGCTGCCGTATACTTAATGGCCTGTTCCGTATAACCGGATGGACTGGGAATGGATACTAACTCTTTTATGTACGAAACGATTTCTTTTTCATTAACTTGATTCATCAATGACACTCCCTTCTTCTTATATAAAAGTATATCTCTTTCAGTGTTCAAAGAACATATTAAAAGCCATATAAAAAGACCGTCATATGACGGTCCCATACAACCGAAATTTCTTAATCCAGATAACGTCATTAAACTTGCGAACCATGATTACTTTAATTGTCTTTGTTTATTGGACATTTCCTTCATGAATTCCAAGAAGGCAATTCTCTTTTCATCAGGATAGGCTACGATGTCTGCAATGATTTCCTCTTCAAGTGGCTTTAATAGACGACCGACCGATTCCGTAAACAATATTTCAAGTTCCCGCTTTGTTTCATTTGGGTTTCTCACTTCCATCACTATCACCCTTCCAATTACTTACTATTCATATATAACCTTAATTCACCATCTTAAAACCAAAGAATCGGCTGCCAATGGAGGCAGCCGACTTTCTACATTATTTTTTAGCTGATTCTTCTGTCACACCTACATCAAACCATTGATATTGGCGACCTGCCGTATAATCATAACCGGTCACACGTTCATTGACCCCGGTCATTGTATATCGGAATAGAGTTGGGATAAGAGGCACTTCATCATGGATCAATTGTTGCCACTCGTTATAGACATCGACACGGTATTGATCGTCGAACGCTTCCTCCGAAATTCCTTTTGCCAATAGTTCGTCATTCTTGTCATTCACCCAACGAGTATAATTGAATTGTGCTTGTCTTGACCAGATTCCAGATGGATCTGGATCGGAAGCCACACCCCAAGCTGCTTGGTAAATATCAACCTTATCGCTATCTTTTTTCAACATATCATAAAATGAATTGAACTCATGAAGACGTCCATCTAACATTTGTACATCCAGTCCGACTTCCTGCCATTGCTGGATATAATATTTCGTAAGCGGTTCGGCAATATCTCCACCACTCATGGATGCAAAATTAATTTTGAACTCCTTACCATCCGGATCTTCGCGAAGGCCATCGTCATTCGTATCTTTATATCCTGCTTCATCCAATAATTTTTTCGCTTTTTCTGGATCATATTCATATGGCTTTATATCTTTATTGTTATATTTAAAGGTTGGCGTAATAACCGAGTTGGCAGGGAAACGAAGTCCTTTATACATCTTCTCGCCGACCTGTTCGTTGTTGATGGAATAGGCCATCGCCTGGCGAAGTCGTTTATCTTGGAATTTCGGGTTATCCATCACGTTTTCGCCTTTTTTCTTATCATAGTGCCCTAAATTAAAACCGATGTACGTATAAGCCAAATCGACTTTTCCTAAAATCTCGATGTTTTCCAACTTATCGGCTTGATCATAATAATCCGCTGAAACTTCTGCTACATCAACATCCCCGTTTTCCAATGATTTTACAACAACGGATGGGTTGATGACTTTCAATGTGACGCTGTCCAACTTAGGAGCTCCGCGGTAGTAATCTTTATTCGCTTCGAATTCGACCGCTTCACCTTGAACGATTTTCTTCACTTTGAATGGTCCGAAACCTATTGGGTTTTTACGGATTTTATCGGAAGACTCCAAATCACCAATCGCAACATCTTTTAAGTATTCCTTGTGAAGCGGATATGTCCATAGTCCTGTCTTAACCGAAGGATTCGCTTTCTTAAAGGTGAAGCTGATTTTCTTTCCGTCTACCTTGATTCCGGAAATACTGTCTGCCTTACCTTCATGATACTCTTCCATCCCTTCAATCAATGCCATTTGTTCATCATAACGGACTCCCTTGTACTCTTTGCTTCCCATTACGAGATAAGCATATTCCAAGTCGGCCCCCGTTACAGGTTTACCGTCATGCCAATTAACATTGTCTTTGATGGTAAGTGAGACCGTTTTATTATCTTCTGATATTTCATAGGTAGCTGCGCCTTCATTTGTAAATACCCAATCTTCATCGGTATCCAATAAATCTTCATCAAAGAACGTAATAACTTGATTATCCGGATCACCTTGGTAGAAGACTTTATTTAAGATTCCTTCAAATGGCGTATCAGATACCAAACCGTAAGTAAGGTGACCGCCTTCGATTGGTTTCCCTTTATTTGATGTAACCGCCGGGAATTTCGATGCATCCACTTGTTCAACAGCTTTTCCCTTTTTCTCCTTAGTCGACGTATCATCTGAACATGCAGCAAGAAGTAGCGACGATATGGCCAATGCACTTAATACTTTGCTATAATTTTTAATTTTCATGACATACACTCCCCTTTTTTATCCTCTTCTTTGTCTTGCGTCAGCAGCACGTTTCAATGCTTGACCAACAAAATTTATACTCAGCATCAACACTAGAATCATGAGTGATGCGGGTATCCATATCCACCATTTGTTTTCTAAAACATCTGGGTTTCGAGCATAACTTATGAGCGTACCTAAACTCGGTGTGCTCTCTGGAAGACCGAATCCTAAAAAGGTCAAGCTGGATTCTAGGCCAATATTGCCTGCAAGATTCAAAATGAAGTTTACGATGATCAGAGAACTTATATTTGGAAGCACCTGGAAAATAATGATTTTCCAATGTGGAGTACCAAGTGTTTGTGACGCATGAACATAATCCAATTCTCGCTCAGATAATACCTTCGAACGAATGAGCCTTGCCTTACCGGTCCATAAAAACAGCGTCATGATCAAAATGAAAACCGGGACATTAAAAGTAGGCACAATCGTAACGAAAACAATGATGAACATTAACTGTGGCAGCGCAATGACAAAATCTATAATACGCATGATTACATTATCGGTAGCACCGCCAAAATAACCAGCAAGAAGCCCAAAAGTCAATCCGATGATAGCCGTGAATAAAGTAATAAATAAACTAATCGTGAATGAATTCCTTGTACCGATGATGAGTTGTCCAAATACATCCCGTCCACCATAGTCAGTTCCAAGCCAATAGTCCGAAGATGGCTCCATATAGATGGATAGGAAATCGACTTTAGCGATTTCCTTGGCATCCATGAAGAAAGATGCGCCATAAACGAAAAGCAAGATGGCTGCCAGTAGAATCAATGAGCCCATTGCCATTTTATCTTTCTTAATTTCCTGCCAAATGATTTTCATTCCCGAAGGACTCACTTCTTGAACTTGTATGTTATTTCCATTTTCAACTTTCATTTCCATTAGACTCACCCCACTTCCTATTCTATCCGTATACGCGGATCCACCGCGCTAAGTATGATGTCAGAAAGAAGAGTGCCAAGCAAAGTGGCGAATCCTGTCATCATGACAATGGCCGTCACGACACTGAAGTCCCTTAGGCTTACAGAGCTAAGGAATAGCTGGCCTAATCCTGGATAACTGAAAATGGTCTCGATTATGACAGAGCCACCGATTAAACCAGTGATTTCATATCCTAAGAATGCAGCAATCGGTAGGAATGAATTTCTCAAGATATGTCGTGAGTATACTTTCGATTCCGGAACACCTTTCGATCGAGCGGTCCTTACGAAATCCTTAATCTTATTATCTATGATTTCATTTCGCAAATATTGAATGGTACTTGTCGTTGCAATTAAAGCCGTACTTAAAGCTGGCAGGATCAAATGGTTAATCTTACTGACCACATAAGCGAACGTCCCTGAATCCAATTTGGAATCGACGCTTCCACCAGATGGGAACCAATTTAGACCGAACCCGAAAACAAATAGCATAATAAGAGCAAATATGAAAATTGGTGTACCAAAACCTAGATAACTGTAACCGGTAACTCCTTTGTCCATCCACGTATCATTATATCTACCGCTAACTATGCCGAGTGGAATAGCTAGCAAATATGTAAAGATAAGAGTGACGATTGCAAGAAAAACCGTATTCCAAAGCCTGTTTTCAATGACATCCATAACTGGTATTTTGTGCGTATAAGACACTCCGAAGTCCCCTTGGACAGCATTGGATGCCCATCTTACATATTGTTGGTACCAAGGGTCATTCAAGCCCATGTCATCCCTGATTCTTTCAAGCTCAGCCGGATCCGCCCTTGGGTTGCTTATTTCCTGACCTGACAAGGCATCACCTGGCATGGCTTTTGCCATCATGAAAACGATGATGCTCAACAGAAAGAGCTGCGGAATCATGACTAATAGGCGCCTAAGGATAAATTTCCACATTACTTTCCACCTCCTTATTGTATTGCGACTCTATGAGTGGACGAAATTGGCTTTAAATCGTAGGCCCGTCCGTTTTCATCAAAGTATTGGGAATAAGACGTTTCATACTCCGCTGTCAATTTCTTTCTGAGTAGTATTTTTTGCTCACGCACTTCCGGTTCTAGGTCCGGAATGGCCGCTATCAGACGTTTGGTATAGATGTGCTGAGGGTTTTCATAGATTTCCTGGCTTGTGCCCTCTTCTACGATTCTTCCTCGATACATCACGCCCATCCTGTCACACATATGCCTGATTACTCCAAGATCATGGCCGACAAATAAATAGGTCAAGTTAAACTCCTCCTGTAAATCTTGAAGGAAGTTCAATACCTGTGCTTGGACCGATACATCCAGCGCAGACACAGGTTCATCGGCAATGATCAGTTTTGGCTTTAACGTCAAAGATCTCGCAATTCCTATACGCTGACGCTGTCCGCCTGAAAACTCATGTGGATACTTATAAATGGATTCGGGACTTAGACCGACTTTATCCAAGAAGTCCTGAACAATTTTCTTTTCTTCTCCAGGCGACAACTTTTCAAAATTCCTTAACGGCTCGGCAATGATATCGAGAACCCGCTTTTTGGGATTTAAAGAAGAATATGGATCTTGAAAAATCATTTGGATATCTTTTCGGAATGGCTTGATTTCTTTTCTGCTCAACGAAGCTAAATCCCTGCCTTCGAACATGATTTTTCCTGATGTCACCTCATTCAGCTTGACCACAGCTTTACCCGTCGTTGACTTCCCACTTCCTGATTCTCCAACCAAACCGTAGGTCTCACCTTGCTGCAATTCGAATGACACACCATCGACAGCTCTGACATGATCTACTACTCTACGAAAAAAACCGCCCCTTATAGGGAAATGCACTTTTAAATTATCTACCTTGAGTAATGTCATAAGGCGTTGCCTCTCCTTCAGATTGAAAATAAAAATCCTTATAACACGTGCACCTAACATAATGACCTTGACCAACCTCATGCAGGACAGGTGACTCCTCATGGGCCTGTTTGGGGATCCAAGGAATCCGTTCTTGGAATCGGCACCCATTCCTATCCATTTTCGCTATGGAGGGCACGATTCCTTCTATAACGTGCAAACGTTTTTTTTCAGTGGTAGCCGAAGGGATGGAATTTAGCAAAGATCGTGTATAAGGATGCATTGGTTTTTTGAATATATCTTTAACACTGCCAGTCTCGACCACTTGTCCGGCATACATCACGACAATCCGGTCAGCCACTTCGGCCACTACGCTTAAGTCATGAGTAATCAAGATGATTCCCATTTTTGTCTTGCTCTGTATTTCCTTCAACAAATCCAGGATTTGAGCTTGGATCGTCACATCGAGAGCCGTCGTTGGTTCGTCCGCAATGACCAATGCAGGATTACAAGCTATCGCAATCGATATCATGGCCCTTTGGCGCATGCCACCTGAAAGTTCATGAGGGAACTGCTTGTAGGTCCTTTCCGGATAAGGGATGCCAACCTGGGTTAGCAGTTCAATTGTTCTTTTCTTTTTTTCATTGGTTGATAGATTCGTATGATAATCAAGATTTTCCTCAATCTGTTTTCCGACAGTCATCAGGGGATTCAATGCCGTCAGAGGTTCTTGGAATATCATCCCCAATTCCTTACCTCGAACTTTATTCATTTGTGACTCATTAAGGTCAAGTAGATTCTGACCCTTATAATTTATGACACCTTCAGATTTCGTTCGTTGCATATTATGTAATTGGATGATGGAGAGGGCCAGTGCACTCTTACCACAACCTGACTCACCAACCACGGCTACAATTTCATTTTCATTCACCGTAAACGAGACATCGTCCACCGCTGCGTGATATTTATTCTTAATACGAAATGACGTAGTGAGGTTCTCTATTCGTAATATTGTCTTTTCCAACCTGATCCCCCCTAAACTGTTTTACCGATAAAATAAAAATTTTCTGATAATTAAATAAAAGTGTAATCAATTTTTAATTTTAATTCAATATATTTATATCAAATTATAACATTTTTTTAATATATTATAACTTGAGGAATAATTTTTTCCTATAATTTTATTTCTAAAAATTAACTTTATTTCTTTTTATTTACTTGGATAAGGATTCTAAAAGCTTTTGCTCATCACAAAGAATGAAGATATTTTTTTATTTAAAAATAATGAATAATTATCTTATCTTCAAACTGAAATTTTTTATGTATTAGTTCCACTTAATCAACCAATTGGAATATTTTGATATTTCAGAAAATTTATATTCTGATAAGACTCACCTTATGAATGGACGGTGCGTAGCTTTTTCTAGCAGGGTTTGGGTAATAAAGTGAAACCTTTCCCCTTATCTTTCGTAAGAATGGGTAGTAATAATTATATGGAGGTTGACCGAATGTATTCACATACCGTTAATGCGTATATGCCCTCTGTTATGCGCACATTTGCTCTATCACTCGCGATTTCCGTTTTAGGAATGGCTGCTGGAACATTTATACCCCCGGCCTTATTTCTTCCCTTGGCGATTTTGGAAATCGCCATGCTGATGGGAGCCTTTATCTTGAGAAGGAAAAAAGCAATTGGATATACATTTCTTTTTGTATTTACTTTCATATCGGGAATGATCACCTATCCCATCATCGCTCACTATCTCGCTTTGGCAGGCGCTAACGTCGTAATTTTGGCTGGAGTGACGACAACCGTCGTCTTTGGGGGGTTAGCTCTATATGCAACAACCACTAAGAGAGATCTTTCTTTTCTAAGTGGAATCCTCTTTGCTGCCTTGCTAGCGCTAATCGCCATCAGTATCTTTAATATATTCTCACCGTTAAGTTCCATGGCAATGCTTGTTTATTCCTTTATTGGCATTCTTGTCTTCAGCGGATATGTTCTATATGATTTCAACCGCATGAAGCACTATGGGGTAACGGCAGAAGAAGTCCCGCTCATGGCATTGAATCTGTACCTTGATTTCATCAACCTGTTTATAAACATCCTTCGCTTTTTCGGTATATTATCAAGCAATGATTAAAAAAACGGGCAAATGCCCGTTTTTTCGTACTTATTTATATAACCCTGGTTCTGATTTTTCAGTCCAAGGCAATTTCACACCAAATGTGCTTGCGATGAATTGTGTATCATCTCTTCTTTTTTTCCTAACGTCTGCCCGGTGTTTGGCAGATTCATTCAAGTTCTTCTCCATCTCAGTCTCCGGAACCAAGCGGGGAACTGGAATAGGTTTTCCGTTCTCATCGATGGCAACAAAGGTCAAAAAGGAAATAACGCATAGATTACGTTCTCCAGTAAGTAAGTCCTCGGCAACCACTTTTACGATAATTTCCATAGATGTCCTACCCGTATACGTAACGAAGCTTTCTAGGCATACTGCATTTCCTTCATGAATGGGATGTAGGAAATCGACAGAATCGGTCGATGCCGTAACGACATTACTTCTAGCATGGCGCATGGCAGAAATGGCCGCAACGTCATCAATGTAAGCCATTAATTTCCCACCAAACATTGTACCGATATTATTTGTATCAGGTGGTAGAACTAGACTCGTTTTTATAACCAAAGAGTCCGAGCAATGTTTTATTTCTTCCATGGTGACTGCACTCCTTTATGTCCATTTTCTCACTAGTTCACTTTAACGAATTTTGCGCGTTAAAGCAATAATCATGATTATTACCCATATTTTTCTCATCTCTCAATAGGTAAGTACTGCTTATATATTCTTTCCTAAATCAATACATATATAAAAAAAACTCAACCTATTGGCTGAGTTTTTTTAGTTTGGCCTTCAACTCTTCAATTTGCAATAAATGCCGTTTCTCATGCAAACCGACAAACGGAATCCACTGCTTCAAACTTAAATCTTTAAACAAGGGATGTGGGAATGACTTCTCTTCCAAGTCATTCTCCTTCACTTGGGAGATTACCTTTTCCAATGCCTTACGTGAAGAGGCGAGCTTAGCTTTTACTTCAGCTAATGTTTGGAACTTCTCTGACGGAATGACAAATGGAGGCGCGTCCACTTTTACGTCACGATTTAATGTATACTGGATCGGTTTATCATCTACTCGATTGCTCTCGTCACTTGCCAGTGTATCGGCAATTCCTTTTGTTACCGCCCTCTCCATTAGAAATAGATGCTCCAATACCTGAATGATGCTCCAACGTCCATCTTCGGGATGTGCATTTACCTGTTCATCCGATAACCCGTTCACTGCCTGGAGAAGTTCTTCCCTGATTTTTGTGTTTTCTTCCACTCTACCAGCTCCTTATTCACTTTTTTATAATTATTCCACCTAAGGGATAAGTTGTAAAATATAAGGTTCTTTATTAAAGAAAAGCCGCTCGAAAGTTGTCTATTTTTTTAAAACCTCTATGATAATCATAAAGGTTTTTTTACATTCAAAAACAACTTTCAATTTACCATAGGAGTGATTAAATATGAGCGGGGGACATATCCCTTTCAGCCACAAGGGTCGTAGCACCATGACAGCAACACCATCAAAAGGAAGCATTCGGTCAATGTTCAAACAAATATTCAATCGTATTCCATCCAGATGGGAATTTTCAAGTATGATCATATGCATAATGATTTTCATTTCCATGCTTGAATTCTCCATTCCACAACTTACACAATATACGATTGATGATGTCATACCAGGGAAAGAATATGGATCCTTGATTTGGGTAGGCATAGGTATCCTCATTGCCGCGATATTGTTAACTTTACTTAACTATCTAAACGGCTATATCGTATCTAAAGTGGGGCAAAAAGCGATCATGAATTTACGAAATGAGATGTATGACCATATTCAAAAATTGGATATGAAATTCTTTGATAAAAATAGAACGGGCGATTTAATGTCACGACTCATGAATGATGTGAACTTGCTTCAACAACTCATCTCATCAAGCATGCTACAAGTTATTACAGATACGGTCACCTTCTTTGCCATCGCAATCTATATGCTGTTCATCAATTGGAAACTGACCGTGGTCCTTCTCATTACCTTTCCGTTCATGTTCTATCTGACACGTGTATTTGGTAAACGAATCCGCCTCTCATTTAGAAGCGTGCAAAGTTCGGCCGGCGATGTCAGCAATCAGCTGCAGGATTCCCTTTCCGGCATACGGCTCATCCAATCCTTCACAAATGAAGAATTTGAATCAAAACGATTCGCGGACCGAAATCATGAGAATACGGTAGCAAACATCAAATCAGTTCGACTGAGGTCCATGTTTGGCCCGCTCATAGATTTAATGAATAATTTAGGTCTGATCGCCGTGATTGTATTTGGTGCCTGGCAAGTGATGCAGGGAGAATTTACGATTGGATTAATCGTGGCATTCCTGGCTTATCTCAGGCTTCTGCAAAGTCCAATCCGTAATTTCAGCCGTGTAATCAGTATCGTGCAACAATCGGCTGCAGCTTTTGAACGGATTACCGAAATAATGGAGACACAACCTGGAATCCAGGACAAAAAGACAGCAATTAATGTTCCCAAAATCACGAAACAAATCGAATTTCAAGGAATTGATTTCGCTTATGTCGAGGGGGTACCAGTACTCCGAAATCTTAACCTGATGATAAAAGCAGGACAGGTAACCGCTCTTGTCGGCTCATCCGGGGCAGGGAAATCAACGATTACCAGCCTTTTAATTCGTTTCTATGACCCCCAACAAGGGACAATAAAAATGGATGGCCATGATATTCGTGATCTCACCCTCAAATCTTTACGGAGCCAAATGGGGGTTGTTTCGCAAGACATCATTTTGTTTACCGGGACCATCCGCGATAATATAACCTATGGTAAACTCGACGCAACGGACGAGGAAATTATCGAAGTGGCTAAGGCGGCATATGCTCATGATTTCATCAAGACGTTCCCAAAAGGATATGACTCACAAATCGGAGAACGTGGGGTCAAACTTTCTGGTGGCCAAAAGCAACGGATTGCCATCGCCAGGGCCCTTTTGAAGAATCCCCAAATCATCATTCTCGATGAGGCGACGGCATCGCTCGACACGGAATCCGAACATCTGATTCAGGAAGCGTTATCCAACCTATTAGAGAACCGGACTTCAATCGTCATTGCCCATCGGTTATCAACCGTTCAAAAGGCAGATCAAATTGTCGTTCTTGAAAAAGGGGTAATTCAAGAAAATGGAACGCACGAACAACTGCTACTAAATAATGGTCGCTATCGGCAGCTCCATGACTTACAGTTTCCACAGGCGGAGGCACCATCAGAAACATAACCAACCAGAAATCCGCCCCCGATAAATAAACCTAAAAGGGCATGGAAATCAAGTCTCCATGCCCTTTTATCGTTCTTATTTAAAATCATATTTATCTAAGATTCGATTGGTTATAAGCTGATAGCCTTCTTCATTTGGATGAATTTCATCACTGAAGTATGCTTTTTTATCTTTGTTTTCGAATAAATCGTTGGTAGGGATATACTTTAGTCTACTATCCTTGTCCACCATCTTTTGAATCGAATGATTATAATCACTAATATGGTTTTCTAATTTCAAGTCGTCTTTATTGGGGTTATATAACCCTATCACCAAGATATCAGCTTTATTATTTTTCTTTAGAAGCTCAGAAAGAATTTTATCTAAATGTTGTACATACTCTTTCTTTTCATCATTTATCTTTTGATCATTGATTTTTTTTAAGTTTCCACCATTACTGTTAATTAAATCATTGATTCCGATATAGACGATAAATGTGTCAGCCTTATCCAATTTTGTGTTAATCTCAAGATCTTCGAGCTGTTTAATGACACCGTCCGTTTCCTGACCTTTAATACCATAATTCCAGAATTGGACTTTTTCTGAATCGGAATCATTCGTTTTATGTTTCAAGTCATCAATATATCCTTCCCCTTCTTTATCGCCCTTTCCATAAGTCAAAGAATCTCCAAATGCCATGACTCTTTGATCGTTTTTCGCATCTACTGCCTGAAACGCATAGGCAACTAAACAAATAACAAGTACAATAAAAAATAAGCCAACGATTTTCTTCATTTGTTTTGCTTCTCCTTTTGTATTCACTAGGAAGTATTTTATTTTTAAATACCCAAAAAGAGGACAAGCCTAACATTTGAATAACTTAATTAAAATTAAATTGCATGATGCACCTGTACTGGTGATTGGAATGCCATAATAAATGGATTGGAGCTTAATGATGAAGGAGTTTACAGAATTCAGGGAAGCAGTATTTGAGGATTTGCCTAAAATTATTGAAATTTACAATTCTACAGTACCTTCGAGGATGGTTACTGCGGATACAGAACCAGTTACAGTAGAATCACGGCTCAAATGGTTTGAAGAACATCATATTCTCAAACGGCCATTATATATGATCATACATGATGGAAAAACAGCTGGATGGATGAGTTTTCAATCTTTTTATGGTAGACCCGCATATGATTTTACCGCTGAAATTAGCATCTATATAGATGAGGAGTTCCGTGGGAAAGGAATTGGACAACTTTCAATCCAAAAGGCTATAGAGGTGAGTCCGAAGATAGGGATTAAGACACTTCTTGGATTTATTTTCGCACACAATGCACCAAGTATTAAGCTTTTTTCAAAATTTGGTTTTGAAAAATGGGCGCATTTACCGAAAATAGCAGAACTCGATGGAGTGGAACGCGATTTGGTCATTCTTGGTAAACGTGTCACTACATGACTTCCATTGCAACAGGCGATTGCCTGGATTTGAATGGTCTGGTGGGATGTACTGATTATTCGCGACAAACTCCCAGGAATTTTATATGTGTGACCGCATTCAATAAAGAATCCAACTCTTGACTTGCTTGAATGGTCATCCTGCTTGTCAAACCATAATTTTTTGCTAACATGATCATTTCTTTTCGTTTTTCTTCAATTTTTTCAACTGTTGTTATGTGAGGAGGCTGCAATATAACCACTTCCTATTTTTCAATTATTTTACATATTTATCATAACCAAAGCACTAGGCGAAATCAATCATTTTACATGTTTTAAATATGTTATTTCACTAGTGAAATGTGACAAAATACCCATTATATTTTTCTGTTTTGTACTTTTTATGTCAGTTCAAAGAGAAAAAGCATTTGCCTTTACACAGCAAATGCTTTTTCTCTTTGATTGTTCACTATAGGTTAACTAAGTCATGCACTCTGGAGGTGACTCATTACCTGATTTATCTATAACAATCTTATATTCATCTTCAAGAGCTTTTAATGGAGCATCATAGAGATGCTTTTCATCAGAGGTTTTGTATACACCATTTGATAATAGTTCTTCTATCAACAATGCTCTCCTCTGTTCTTTTTTCTCGAAAAACTCTGCCATATGAATGGCCCCTTTCCTTTTATTCATATTTTCCACATATAATGCCCCTAATCTTATAGGCTTTGCTAAAGCCAAAATATATATACCTGTTGTAGGGATTCTTAAACCCTATTTGACAAAAATAAAAACCCCTTCTAATCCAAGAAGAGGTCGACAGAGGTCCGTTCGTCTCTTCTTATCTTCCAAGCGATTGCTTGTTGGAAGAAGCACAGTTCCCCGATGGGTCTGTTGCCGAGGTTTCATAGGGCCAAGTCCCTCCACCTCTCTGGATAAGAATACAGAATATAAATGATTTTGACATGATTTTATCCCACTTGCAAGGATAAGTCAATTGCATTCAAATAATTTTTAATTTTTATATTATTTTTCCGTGTGCCCTTTTAGCACAAGGTAAGACCATATCCCTATTTTGCTAATAACAATATTTCCCTCCAATTGACCGTGGGTTAGGGATGCTCCATTTGCCAATGGGGATTTTATCCTACTACCCCTTTCACGCCACAAAATACTCATAAAATTCTATTGAATTCAAAGGTTGCAATTTCCTTTTTATCTGATATGATGACAATAATCACATACGAAATACCACTAGGGGAGTCTTCTATAAGACTGAGATGGAATGATGTTCCGGACCCTTTGAACCTGATCCGGGTGATGCCGGCGGAGGAAAGTGGATGATATCGTCGTCGTATATTTGACTTCATCCATCTGGCCCGTTCCGTTTTCAGGAACGGGTTTTTCGTTTAATTGAATAATAAACTGCTAGGGGAGCCATTAATAGGCTGAGAATCAAACCCTTTGTACCTGATCTGGTCATACCAGCGGAGGAAAGCAGGTTGAAAAAGGGATTCGTACATTCCTAGAACAGCCGCTTTCTATATGAAAGCGGCTGTTCTTCATTTTTGGACACTCCCCTCCTTTGTATGTGAATGAATTATAAGGGGGAAAAATCATGACGAAAACCCAAATGAAAACTTTCAGTGCTAGACTTCACGAACGTTCAAAAGAAATTTGGAAAAAGAATCATACTCATCCTTTCGTTCAAGCAATTGGAGACGGGACACTATCAGAAAAAAAATTCGCCTATTACTTAAAGCAGGACTATATCTATCTTATCGATTATGCCAAGCTTTTTGCCTTAGGGAGCATCAAGGCCACTAACCTTGAGATCATGACCAAATTTGCTGGTATTTTAAATGAGACTCTACAGGTAGAAATGGATTTGCATAGGAGCTACTGCAAGGAATTCGGAATTAGTTCTGAGGAATTGGAAAATACCGAACCAACCCCTACTACCCTTGCCTATACAGGTTATATGCTTAATGCCGCCCAACATGGAACTCTAGCCGATCTTATTGCCTGCTTACTTCCTTGTGCCTGGGATTACTATGAAATTGGCTCGATATTAAAAGAACAAAATGGTACAGCACTAGAAACAAATCGTTATATCGCTTGGATTCAATCGTATGCATCCCCCGAATTCGCAGATGCGCACAAATGGTTGGCCAAGCTGTTAGACGAACTGACGGAAGATATGCCTGAAAGGGAATTGAAAAGATTAGAGAAACACTTTTTAATGACCTCCCGATATGAATATTTATTTTGGGACATGGTTCACAACGAACAGGATTGGCCTCTTTGAATGCTAGATACTGGTAACTCGTTACGGAAAATGACGTTGACTAGCTTGTTCACGGCCATCACTACCCTGACTAGCTCATTCGTTTACATCCCTGTTGGTTTTGCGAAGGTGTTTCCTATTCAACATGTAACCAACGTCATGACAGCCGTTATGTTGGGGCCGCTTTTTGCTGTGACCCAGGCCTTTTTAGTATCCCTTATCAGGAACATGACAGGTACAGGTTCCATTTTTGCATTTCCGGGCAGCATGGTTGGTGCCCTGCTGGCGGCCTTCCTCTACCAAAAAACAAGAAGGATGGGACACGCCTGCTTGGGAGAAATAGTGGGGACAGGCATTCTCGGATCCATCGCCTGTTATCCGATCGCGCTTTTATTATTGGGAAAAAAAGCGGCACTTTTTGGTTTTCTGCCAGCTTTTCTTCTTAGTTCTTTAACGGGCGCAATTATAGGCTTTCTTTTATTGAAAGTTCTCTTAAAAAATCATTATATGAAGGGGTTTTTTTATGAAAAGGGCACTAACGATCGCCGGATCTGACTCTGGGGGCGGAGCCGGCATCCAAGCTGATTTAAAAACATTTTCGGCCCATCGGGTTTATGGCATGTCTGTTATCACCGCCGTTACGGCACAGAATACCTTGGAAGTTCGATCTGTACAGCCCATCGATCTCCCTGTGATCACCGATCAAATTGCGGCCGTATTTGAAGACATTCGTGTCGACGCAGTAAAAATAGGGATGCTTGGATCAAAGGAGACGGTCGAAACCGTCGCCCATTCGCTAAAATTATTTAAACCGGCTATCGTCGTCCTTGATCCTGTCATGATTTCCAAAAGTGGACACCATCTGTTAGATGAGAGGGCCGTTTCGTCGTTAAAAACTGATTTACTTCCACTTGCTACACTTGTCACGCCCAATATACCTGAAGCAGAGGTCATTACCGGATTCCCGATCCGGACGAAGCAGGACTTTTATAAGGCATGTACCGCTATTCTGGAACTGGGTCCGAAGGCTGTTTTACTGAAAGGAGGACATGCAGCAGGAAATCCAAATGACCTCTTTTATGATGGCAAGGAGTTCTCTTGGATCAAGGGTGAACGCATTCATACGAAAAATACGCATGGAACTGGCTGTACCCTTTCCTCTGCCATTGCATCTAATCTTGCTAATGGACTTCCTTTAGCGACGTCCATTGAACAAGCGAAAATCTATATTTCTGAAGCGATACGAAATAGCTTAGAACTCGGTAAGGGACACGGACCCGTTCACCATTTCCATCAATTTTATAAAAAGGAACGGAGTGATTTCACATGAATACATCCGTTGCAGACTTATTTGGCAGAGTGAGAAAAAAACAACCACTCGTCCACCAAATCACCAACTTTGTTACTGCAAATGATTGTGCCAACGCTACCCTGGCAATTGGTGGTTCTCCCGTTATGACTTCCAATCCAAAAGAAGTGGCGGACATGGTCAAACTGGCACAAGCACTGGTGATTAACTTAGGTACACTGGATGATGTTTCCTTGGAGGCGATGGCGATTGCCGGGAAAACAGCGAACGATTGCCATATACCCGTAATTTTAGATCCTGTGGGCGTCGGTTCCACCCCTTACCGAACAGAGAAAGCGATGGAACTGCTCGATTCAATGACTGTCCAGATTATTCGCGGCAATGCAAGTGAAGTCCATCGGCTAATGGGAGGCGATATCGTAACGCGAGGGGTCGATTCAGGACCGCTTTCCATGAGTAATGCAGAACTATCCCTACGTGCTGCTAGAAAACTGAAGAGTGTTGTCGTCGTGAGTGGAGCCAAGGATGCCGTTAGTGACTCTTCACGTACGTCCATCATCGATAATGGAAACCCTCTTTTAACAAAGGTGACCGGCACCGGCTGTATGTCGACGGCCTTGATTGGGGTCTTCTGCGGAATTACGGAGGATTACTATTCAGCTGCTATCGCAGGAATTTCAACCATGAGCATCTCTGGTGAGCTTGCTGCCAGAACCCTTGAAAAAAATGATGGCACAGGGACATACCGGACACGGATTATTGATGCCATCTCAGGAATGAATGATTCCATATGGAAATACGAGGTGAAAATGCATGAAGAAAGTGCCATTTGATTTGAGCCTTTATTTAGTCACGGAAGAATCATTAGCCGTCGAGGACATGACCACTATCATCACCGAGGCGGTATCAGGCGGAGTTACGGCCGTCCAACTTAGAGAAAAGCAGGCATCTTCCCTTACTTTTTATCAAAAAGCTTCTCTATTAAAAGGGGTCCTTGATGAACTTTCGATTCCGTTAATCATTAATGACCGCGTGGATATTGCGCTTGCTGTAGGAGCGGATGGAATTCATGTTGGGCAGGATGACCTTCCTCTTCCCATCATCAAGACCCTTGTTCCTGACAATATGATCATTGGAGTATCCGTCTCTACCTTGGAGGAGGCCCTTGAAGCTGAAAACAATGGCGCTGACTATATTGGTGTTGGCTCTGTATTCCCGACAAAAACGAAACAAGACGCAACTGCTTTGAAAAAAGGGGAACTGGAGAGAATTTGTCACAGTACCTCGATTCCTGCCGTTGCGATCGGTGGGATTACAGCGGATAATATCAAAAGGCTTTCTAAAAGTGGAATTGCCGGTGCTGCGGTCGTCTCTGCCATTACACAGGCAAAAAATCCAATGGACGCGGCTACACTCCTTTCATACACTATAAAAAGATTCACTAATTAATAGAAGGAGGATGCTCATTTCGAGTCATCCTCCTTCCTTTATGAAAGAATGGTATTCTTAGTTTCTTTTCCAAATGCCACAGCAACAGCACCAATTAAAATTGCGATGGTGAAAATCGTGAAGATGGTCGATATCGGTGTATCTCCAGCAACTAGATACCCGACAAGCAACGGCCCCAAAATGCCCCCGACGCGTCCGACTCCAGCTGCTAACCCCGTCCCGGTTCCACGAATGACGGTTGGATACTGTTCAGGTGTATACGCATAAAGCGCCCCCCATGCACCTAAGTTGAAAAACGATAGGAACATGCCGGATACGATCAAGAGTGATAAGCCTTCAGCGGAGCCAAAGAAAAATGCACTACCTGCCGTTCCTATTAAATATGTAATCAATACGAACTTACGCCCCATCTTCTCTATCAACCACGCAGCAGAGAAATAACCAGGCAATTGGGCTAACGTCATGATCAATACATATTCAAAACTCTGAATCATGCTGAAGCCCTTCATGACCATGACACTTGGTAACCATAAAAACATGCCGTAATAGGAAAAGACCACACAAAACCAAAGAATCCATAAAACAAGTGTCTGACGTGCGTGCCCTTTTTGCCAGACCATTTTCATGTTGTTCAGCACAGACGGTCTCTGTTTCTTTTCAAGCTCCGTATATTTAGGAGAATCGGGTAATTTCAAACGTAGATATAGAGCATATAATGCCGGAACCGCACTTAATAACAAAGCCACACGCCATCCGTATACAGGAATGATGAAATAAGAGATGAGCGCCGCCAACAACCAGCCGACCGCCCAGAAACTTTCAAGGAGTACCACAACACGTCCCCTTTTACTTGCCTCGACGCTTTCAGAAACGAGTGTTGAAGCAACGGGTAGCTCTCCCCCGAGCCCCATCCCTATCAAGAAACGCAAAATCAGGAATAAACTAAGCGTACTGACGGCTGCAGACAGACCGCTCGCAATTGAAAATAATAATAAGGTTATGATAAAGACATTCTTTCTGCCAACCCGGTCTGCCATCGCTCCAAAGAGAATCGCCCCTACTGCCATCCCGATAGAATTGATACTTCCGATCCAACCGACCTGTTGGCTCGTTAAATTCCAATCCTGTTTCAATGCAACGATGATAAAAGAAAGCATCCCCACATCCAGTGCATCAAACATCCATCCAAAACCAGCGACACCCAGCAGTTTACGCTGCGATATCACTTTCGCATTGTTTTCCATATAAACCTCCTATAATCTGATCGCTTACCAATATATTCTCCTATTTAATATTACCTATTAATTTTCCTTTTCGCCATAGTATTTACAACTGTCTTGACACTTTTCTTTACTCAAATAGAAAAAACGTTGATTTCAAGCCTTTTTTCATTTAAGAATAAAATGTCGAATAGTAATGATTGAATATTTCATCTATTTATTTTATGATAAATATTGGCATATGAAAGCGTTATCAATTAAGTCATCATGTTTTGCCCAATATAATCATTATATTCAGGAGGGAAACAATGACCAATCTAACGTTAGAAGTAAGTGGAAAGCTGGACAAGTTTTTAAAAGGTCCTAAAAAGCTCTATATTAATGGAAAATTCGTAGAAAGTGCCTCGAAGAAGACCTTTACCACTCCCAACCCCGCAACAGGCAAGAAACTCGCAGATGTATATGAAGCGGATAAAGAAGATATCAATTTAGCCGTTAAAGCCGCAAGAAAAGCATTCGATGAAGGCCCATGGTCCAAGATGAGCGCCGCTAACCGTAGCAGGTTGATGTATAAACTAGCAGATTTAATGGAAGAAAATAAAACAGAATTAGCGCAATTAGAAACACTGGACAATGGAAAGCCCATCAGTGAAACAACAAATGCGGATATCCCTCTAGCCATTGAGCATATGAGATATTTTGCTGGCTGGTCGACTAAAATCGTCGGACAGACCATTCCGGTAAATGGAAATTACTTCAACTATACAAAACATGAGGCTGTAGGCGTCGTCGGTCAAATCATCCCTTGGAACTTCCCGCTTCTTATGGCGATGTGGAAACTTGGAGCCGCTCTTGCGACTGGCTGCACGGTCATTTTGAAACCTGCCGAGCAAACACCATTATCTGCCCTTTATTTAGCAGAGCTAATCGCGGAAGCCGGCTTCCCTGACGGTGTCGTCAATATCGTCCCTGGATTCGGTGAAACTGCTGGTCAAGCCCTTGTCGATCATCCTGAAGTTGATAAGATTGCCTTCACCGGTTCTACTGAAGTAGGGAAAATGATCATGCGTTCTGCTTCCTATTCATTGAAGCGCGTGACACTGGAACTTGGAGGAAAATCACCTAACATCATCCTTCCAGATGCCGACTTCTCCAAAGCCATTCCTGGAGCTTTAAATGGCGTCATGTTTAATCAGGGTCAGGTATGCTGTGCCGGCTCCCGGGTTTATATACAAAAGAAACACTATGATAATGTCGTGGCTGATATGACAAGTCACGCTAAAAAGATCAAACAAGGAGCCGGATTGGATCCTAATACACAAATCGGGCCACTCGTTTCCCAAGAACAGCAGAATCGAGTTCTTGGTTACATTGAAAAAGGAAAAAAAGAAGGTGCAGAAATATTGGTAGGAGGAAACAATCCTAGCGATGAAGGCTACTTTGTTTCACCAACGATCTTTGCCGGTGTAGAAGAGGAAATGACCATTGCCAAAGAAGAAATATTTGGTCCAGTCATTGCTGCCATGCCGTATGAGAATATAGATGATGTAATCAACCGGGCAAATGCAAGTGAATATGGGTTGGCTGCCGGTTTATGGACAAGCGATCTAGCTAACGCCCATTATGTAGCAGGAAAGTTACGTGCCGGTACTGTCTGGGTAAACTGTTATAATGCATTTGATGCAGCCTCCCCATTCGGTGGTTATAAGCAATCCGGAATCGGACGGGAAATGGGTTCCTATGCACTTGATAATTATACTGAAGTTAAAAGCGTCTGGATTAACCTAGACAAATAATTTTTAAAAGAGAGGGTCTTCCGGGACCCTCTCTTCCATGCTTTTTGCACCCTTTTAATATATTTTACTATTGTGATTATTCTCAAATCATTTCAATAGCCTTTTCCTATGTACGTTTGATAGAATCAAGGTAGAGAAAAAGGAGGATTATTCCTATGTATGAAATTGCCATTATCGGTGCCGGACCTGCTGGCGGAAGTGCCGCCATCTTCACGGCCAAGGCAGGAAAAAAGACAGTCATTCTCGACAGTAATGCAAGTATCACAAAAAAAGCCTGGATGGAAAACCATTATGGTGTGGATGAAATCTCTGGACCTGACTTAGTCCATATCGGAATTCAACAGGCAAAGAAATTCGGTGCTGAACATATCGAAACGAAAGTTACAGGCATCGAAAAAACGGAACAAGGATTTACAATCGAAACGGAAAACGGCCTTATTGAAGCTACTTACATCATCCTCGCGACGGGAATGATCACTAATCTAGCCGAAGAAGCGGGAGTCACAACAAAAGACGGCATAGAGCCGCGCACTAAAAAAGTGTATGACGTGGATTCACTTGGGAAAACATCTGTAGAAGGAATTTGGGCCGCTGGCGCTGGTGCAGGCGTGAGCGTTCATACTATCGTTACAGCCGGGGACGGAGCCAGAGTGGCTATTAACCTATTAAGTGAAATCAACGGGGAACGTTATGTAGACCATGATGTACTGAAAAAATAATGAGAGTGTTCACAGAAGCTGAGTCCCTGCACTCAGCTTTTCCATCCTCCTCTATTTTTTTATCGGATTTATTTGAACCCCCACGTTTTATGATACATATGTGTAAAAAGTTTCTTTTTTCAGAAACTATCGATACAATTAAACTGTAGATAAGAGAAAGGAAGTTTTAAAAGATGAATGAATTTCAAACCAATTTAGAAAAATACGCAGAACTGGCCGTTAAAGTCGGGGTCAATATCCAGAAGGGACAAACCCTCGTTTTAAACACAACCTTAGAAGGAGCTGAACTTGTTCGGCTCATCGTTAAAAAGGCTTATGAAAACGGAGCACGTAATGTCATCGTTAACTGGAATGATGATATTGTCGGTCGCACAAAATATGAAATGGCCCCCGCTGAAGTATTTAACGAGTATCCAGAATGGCGGGCAAAAGAAACGATCGAGCTTGCTGAAAATGGCGCAGCTTTTCTATCGGTCATCTCCTCAAGTCCTGACCTTTTGAAGAATGTTAAACCTGAGCGGATCGCCAACTTCCAAAAGGCATCGGGTACCGCACTGAAAAAATGGCGTCAATATATGCAATCCGATAAAGTGAGTTGGTCCATTGTCGCAGTCCCTTCACAAGCTTGGGCTGATAAAGTCTTCCCTGAAGTAGCTGAAGAGAAACGCATCGATGCACTCTGGGAAGCGATCTTTAAAGCAGTCCGGGTTGATGTAAAAGAACCTGTCGAGGCTTGGAAAAAACACGACGACACGCTTCATGAAAAAGTGGATTATTTAAATGAAAAGCATTACCAGAAATTGCACTACACAGCACCAGGTACGGATTTAACCATCGAATTGCCTGAGAAACATCTTTGGTGCGGAGCTGGCAGCATCAATGAGCAAGGACATGAATTCATGGCTAACATGCCAACGGAAGAAGTGTTCACGGTTCCACTGAAAAATGGTGTCAATGGAACGGTTTCAAGCACAAAGCCACTTAGTTACGGCGGCAATATTATCGATAATTTCTCCGTGACATTCAAGGAAGGCCGGATCACAGAAGTGAAGGCTGAAAAAGGCGAAGAAATCTTGAAACAATTGGTCGATACGGATGAAGGATCACACTATCTAGGAGAAGTGGCACTAGTCCCATTCAATTCGCCCATTTCCCAATCAAACGTATTATTTTTCAATACATTATTCGATGAAAATGCATCCAACCACTTAGCAATCGGAAGCTCTTATGCATTCTGTCTTGAAGGTGGAAAAAACATGAGCCCCGAGGAACTGGCGGAACATGGTCTGAACGAAAGTCTAACCCATGTTGATTTCATGATTGGTTCGGATAAAATGAACATCGACGGCATCCTTCCTGACGGAACTTCAGAACCTGTCTTCCGTAATGGGGATTGGGCGTTTTAAGTGGAGTGTTGTTATAGAGGATTTTCAAGGTTTCAAAACTTTGGATTTCACATTTTTTAGAACAAAATTCATTAGCCACGTGTTTATAGTCACGTGGCTATATTTGTTTAATTATAAATTCATCCAATGACTAACTATTTTTACCTATTAGTTAAATTGTTCGGTAACCCTTAATATTTCATTTTTATATAATAAAATATCGTTTACACTATCTAATTTATGGGTAGTTTTTAATTCATCATTTAATTGGATATACTTATTACTAGTATTAAAACCTAATCTACAAATCCATTTACGGATATTATCATCCAGTAAAACATTAAAATAACTTTTATTATCTCTATAGTAAACTCTATTTGCATCTAGGTTTTCCTTAAGCATAAGTTTTATTAAAACATATCCCTCTATTTCTTCTTCGGTTGTCACAATCACAGGTCCATCTACTACTTTTTCCAGTTCATCAATTAGCTCTTCTTCGTTTGTTGGTGCTATATCGTCATTTATTTTTTCCGTCGTATTCAACTCATTTCCATCAGTTGAACTTAAAGCTTTTTGAAGCTTATCATTTACTTTATCATTGACGAATTGATTAAGGGATTTTTTTACTATTTCCCGAAAATTTTCGATTACTTTTTTTGTCTTTACACCTTGATAAACATCATTTAATACAAATTTGATAAACTCTTCATTTGGTTCCTCCCATTGTTGAGTTAAAAAATTCTTAATTTCATTTGTATATTTTAATTCGGAGGCAGTAGTTAATACATTTTCTATATTGAAAAAGTTTTTTCTAAATTTGGCTAACTCCAGAAGATGATTCTCTCTTACTTCATGTAAATTAAATATAAAGAATGGTTTGTCATCCATTTTATTAGGTTCTTCTAAATCGGTGAAGAACTTATATTCAACACCATTGGTCAAGATTGCAAACTTAGCTTTAGTAGTTCCAAAATACCTAAATAATTGCGAATCATGTTTATGTAGTTTTTCATGCACACATTTTGCTTCAACTAAAATAACAGGGTGTCCGTTTTCGATTATGGCGTAATCAATTTTTTCACCTTTTTTTATTCCAACGTCAGCTATGAATTCTGGTACTAATTCCTCGGGGTTAAAAATATCATATCCTAATGCTTGTATTAATGGCATTATTAATGAGGTTTTTGTTGCTTCCTCAGTTTGAATGTTATCCTTTATTCGTTCTATCCTACTTGATAGCGCTTTAATTTGTTGTATAAAGGTTTCCATATTCCTACCCCCATTTTTAAAAGTTTGCTATATTCGTACCCCCATTTTTAATATAATATGCTATATAACAAGCAAAATTATACTAATCTGTAAAAAATATTTATATCTCTGATCCTAGAAAAAGTGACTATTTGTAAAGTTTGAAAAGAAATCTTGTATTAAGAGTTTGCCAAGATACAAAATAAGTACCTAGATCATGTAATTTAATCGCTAGAAGGGCAAGGAAAATTTTTAGAGTTTTAAAAGTCTAATCGTCTTATCTAATCGGCTTAATAGTACTTTTATTTTCCTTTTAGTATGATAACAAAAATTTATTGCCTATAAATAAATTTTAAACATCAAGCTTAATAGCCACGTGCTAAGATGCACGTGGCTATTATTTTATACGTAAAATACTACCTTAATCATTTACGCAAATCCATTTACTGTCCAATAGGTGGCTTTCTATAACCTCAATCCCATTAGAAGAGCCCCACTACCCTATCAAGTATCCCAGTCACATCAAGAAACACGATGATAATTACCAGAGGAATGATGAACCTCATGATAAAGAACCATATATTAAATGCTTGGGCGCCTAGGCGTGAATGCTGTAATAGTTCCTCTCTCAAGGTGCTTTTCTTAATCTTATATGAAACGAAGATCGAGATTAATAGTACTCCGAGTGGCATTAATATGTTGCTGACTAAATAATCGGCTGAATCGAACAAGTTCTTCGAGAAGATTAAGATATCAGAAAAAGTACTATAGGATAATGCAGAGGGAATGCCTACTGCAAAGATTAAAATGCCAATGAAATAGGCATATTTGGTTCTCATCTCCTCTTTTCCTTTAACGATGGCTGCCACGATAATTTCCAACATGGAGAAGGCCGACGTTAAAGTGGCGAATAGGAATAATGCTAAAAACCCTAATAAGAAAACTTCTCCAAATACGATTTGGTCAAACACCGCAGGCAATACAACGAACAGTAAACCCGGCCCTTCAGCTGGCTCTAATCCTAGTGAAAATACAGCTGGGAAAATGGCCAATCCTGCTAATAAGGCAATCAATAAATTCATCGCGACGATGGATATGGCTGGTTGGATTAAGCTTTCCTTTTTTGAAAGGTATGAACTATAAGTCACCATGACCGACACTCCAACACTTAAGGAGAAGAAAGCCTGGCCCATCGCAAACAGGACACTTTGAGAAGTCATGCTAGAAAAATCAGGTGCTAGAAAGAATTTGACACCTTCCAGAGCGTTATCTAATGTAAGTGAGCGAATGATCAAAACAATAAAAAGCAGAAATAAAGCAGGCATCAATATTTTACTCACTTTTTCGATCCCATTTTGAATTCCTTTCGCTACAACCAAAACTGTAAAGGCTAAGAAGATAAATTGAGCTGCAAGGACCAACAACGGATTGCCGATCGTCCCGTTAAAGACAGAACCATAATCTGCACCCTCACTAATTATTCCACCAAACAGACCTTTGCCGAAATAGATGACAATCCATCCACCAATTACGCTATAGAAAGATAGTAGAAGAAAACAGGTGAATACCCCTAATCTTCCAATCCAATGCCAGTTGCTGTTGGGAGCTAAACTACGATATGCACTGATGGCTTCCTTTTGTGTGCTCCTGCCTATAATGAACTCAGCCAATAATAAGGGAAAACCCATAAACAAAGAGAATAAAATAAAAAGAAGAAAGAATGCCCCTCCCCCACTCATCCCAGTAACATATGGGAGCTTCCATATGGCACCTACCCCTATCGCCGATCCTGCTGCGGATAAAATAAAACCAATCTTCGATGACCATTGCTCTGTTGTTTGCATGCTAACCCTTCCTTATCCCTTTTTATTATGGTTCCCTAAAAACAAATCAAAGACAAAAAAAGCCACGTCTCTATCTGTAACGATAGGGACGTGGCTTCACGCGGTACCACCCTAATTGGAAACAATACTGTTTCCCACTTGTTAAAATAACGGTTTAACCCGTTTTATACCACTTTCTCTTTTGCAGTATAAAAAAAGCTCCAAGAATGAAATTCACCTAGTCTTTGTATCAGTTTTCACCAACCACTGATTCTCTATATAACAGGGAGACCGGCTTAATGGGTTTCTTTTCGTCGCTCGCTCGATATGTTAATTAACAAGATTATAGTACGATAACTCTTATAGGTCAATCATTATTTAAATATTTAGACTATACAAGAGGGATTCTTCTCACATCTCATTCCCTTCATCATCGCGGCGAAGATCTATTATTACAGCATAATTATATGAGTTTTGGAAGAATGAATTACTTCGAATAAAATAATAAAGTTATTCATAATCTACATGAATATAAGGATTCTTTCCATTTATGGCCCCTTTGGAATATCTTGGACACATTTTTTATCGTGAAATATGTTATACTATTAGTAAAGAGGGTGCATAAATTGAAAAGTAATAAATACAATAGTGGCGAAACCGTAACGATCCTTGAAACTGATGAATTAGTTACAATTAGTAAATGGGCATATGTAAAAAACATGAAAAGATATTCTTATACAGTCAAAGAACATCCAACAACATTCTTCTTTGAAGAAGAACTGGAGAAAGCATAAGCTTTCACTTTTTTTGTATGCAATGATTTCCTTACTCTTCAATGGAGTAAGGTTTTTTTATGTATAAACGGCGACAACAAAGAACAGACTCCCCTAGGGGAGTCTGTTCATATAGGTTACGATTTAGTTTTAAAATTAAGCTTTTTGAACGTTAGCTGCTTGAGCTCCACGAGCACCTTGCTCAACGTCAAAAGTTACTTTTTGACCTTCGTCTAAAGATTTGAAACCTTCGCTTTGGATAGCTGAGAAATGTACGAATACGTCGTCTCCGTTTTCACGTTCGATAAATCCAAAACCTTTTTCTGCATTAAACCATTTAACTGTACCTTGTTCCATTTTTGTTGCCTCCTAGTGCATAACACACATTGTATTACTATTTTTGATTTTTCAAGAAGATACTAATACCTTTTTTCATTACCAAAAACAATTCTTTATTAGAATAACACGAAACGATAAAAATAGCAACTACGCTGCAGAGAAATTAAATTTGTTATTTCATAAAAGGCCACTAGCAAATAATTATGAAGAGATTGCCCGCTCTTTTGCTTTTCATAATTTTTCCAATTATATGATTTAGATTTTTAATTAGGGGTATATCAGAGTATAAGAAACCGTTCTTTTACTTTCGTACAGATTAAACAACATAGGAGGTTTATTAATGAAATATTATAAGGTCTCGAATAGAGGATTCGATAGTAAGGTCATTGCCGCCAGTAGCGATTATGAAGCGCTTGGCTTTTATTTAATGGAGATCGATGATCAACTTGGTTTTGTTGATGATATAGATATAGAAGAAGTCGATGCTGAAGAAAAAGTTGAGGTTTCCTATATTGGATACCCTGTTTATAAGACGATTGAACAAATCTATCAAGAGAATGAGTTCTGGGAGGTGCCTAATATAGTAGTGGAAGTCGAGTGAATTTGAAATGCCCACCTTTTCACGAGGGGGCATTTCATAAATATTGAATGAACGTCTCAAAACAGTTGGGTCAAATAGTACTTTGTTATGGCCAAGTATTCACGGATATATGATTTCACTAAAGCGATTCGCGGCGTCTTTGCAGGAACCCCTGTCACTTTCAATCCTTCTCTTTCAGCCATTTTCACGGCTCGATAAAGATGAAAATCATTCGACACAATCAATCCAATCGATGAAGGATCCGGAATGAACTCTTTCGAGAAAGCAATATTTTCACTGGTTGATGTAGATTCGTCCTCCATGATGATTCTTCCTTCTTCAATTCCCTGGTTGATAAGCCCTTGTTTCATTGCCTCGGCTTCTGAAATGTCTTCTCCAGGACCTCTGCCACCAGAGACGATGGCCACCGTACTTCCATTCGATTTTAAATAGTCTGCTGCCTTATCAATCCGGTATTGTAATGATAAAGATGGAACATTCCCTTTTACTCTTGCTCCTAAAACGATAAGGTATCCCGCATCTTCAGGGATTGGCTGATGGCTGCTTTCCATGATCTTCATATGTAAGATTCCAAAGTATACGAGCAGCACGACCATACCCATACCGCCAAGCTTTATCCCCTTTTTCATAGTACCGCTCCGTTTCTTTTTCGCTTACCATTTTCCCTTTTTGTTCCAAACTGCATTACAAAAGTGGAGCAATCAATGAAATTATTAATCTGACAAAAAGATGAAATTAAAAGTGTAATAGAAGTTTTAATCTTCCCCCATCATGTCTTCGTAAATCCACTTTCCTATTAGACTAATGACTTGACGGCTTTCTTCCTCGGTTTTCATGTCCTCAGTCAGGACTGCGGCGTAGACGGTTTGTTTGTCTGAACGGATGATCCCACAATCATGGGCGACACCACGAATCCCCCCCGTTTTACTTGCCACTTTCACACCCTTCCCCATTTGTGACGGAAGCTTATCCCTTAACTGTTGATTATCCATTATACGCAATATTTTTTCCTGGTTCTCTTTCTTTAAAAAGTCTCCAGTATATATCGCCTTTAGACAGGTAATGGTATCCGCTGCGGAGATGGTATTATCCCGGCCTTCTTTCAATGCTTTAAAATCCTGCATTTTCCGTTGAAGAATAGTCTGTTTAAGTCCAAGATCCTTTATACACTGATTAATTTCATCTTGGCCAAGCAAGGTCATCATCATATTGGTGGACGTGTTATCGGACACTGTAATCATCAATGACAAAAGATCTTCAACCGTTAAAAAAACTTTATTCGATAGAACATGCAGAACCCCTGATCCACCCGTCACTTCTTCAGGCGGGATCGTCACCGGCTGATTCAAATAAATCTTCTTTTCTTCGCTCTGACGATATCCTTCAATAATCATCGGAATTTTAATCAAACTAGCTGATTGGAAAGATTCATCCTCATGATATGCGATGGATTCCCCATCACTATTTTCAATTTTATAAGCAATGCGTCCATCAAATGATCCCACTGCATCCAAAATCTTGTGTTCAATGGTTTGTAAAGACATGGTTAACCCTTCCCTTCTAACGATTCATTAATTATGTAACACCTTACTAATTCTACCATGTAAAAGCATCACTATCTTCTATATATGCTTTATTGATTTATTTTCAAGATAGAACGTAAAAAGGCATTAAAATTCCCAAACAAAAAAGAGCATTCGATGAGAAAGCTCCTTTTCAGGTACATTATAATCTTATCTTGCTTTCATCGGTCTTCCTTTCACTATTGGAAACCGCTTCTTTTCGGTGGTGTCAACCTGGGTGATTTCCCCATCATGCACGGTTATGATAACTGACCCATATTGCAGTTCTTCCAAACTGGAAATGATATGTTTGATTTTTAACTCCTCTTTTTTTTCCATAGTGGCCCCCTTGAATAATGTTTATGAAGAAAACCCATGATAAAGGAACGATCTACCTCTAACGCTTTCTGTACTAGCGGTCAAATCATTCCATCCTTCTCTTCTTTTCCAAAAGATAAAGGCACCTTTTATCTATTATTAGATGGAAAGGTGCCTTTAGTTGACTAATCGGCATTATGAGAGTTGCTTGTCATTATGGCTGGTAATCGAACATACTAAGGAAAAGACGATGGCTTAATACACGCTAAACTATACTTTATTATCCTTACCTATAAACTTGGTATTATTACTATAATCCGTCTTTCATTATTTGTCAATGACGTTTTATAATATTCCGACTAATTCGTATATTTTATTCTGCCTATTTAGCACTTTACCAAACTAAACTATTTACGATATACTATTTTAAAATAAGTTTTTCGTTGAACATTACAATCATTGTCCTATAGAAAGGTTCGATTATAAATATGAAAAATAATAAATGGGGATTGCTGATCCTAACCACATTTGTAGTTGGCAATATGGTGGGCGGCGGTATCTTCATGCTTCCCGCCCAATTGGCGCAAGTATCAAGTCCGTTGGGAGCCACGATGGCGTGGGTTGTCACAGGCTTGGGAGTATTTTTAATAGCACTCGTTTTCGGTAACTTGGCTGTGAGAAAACCAGATTTGAAAGCCGGACCACAAAGTTATGCACAATCATTATTTAAATCACCTGTAAAAGGCAGATTTGCTGGATATAGCATGGCCTGGGGTTATTGGGCGGCTAACTGGGCGGCAACGGCCTCCGTCATCATATCATTCGCAGGTTATTTATCGACGTTTTTCCCAGTCATGCACAGTACGAAAGTGCTCTATACAGCAGGATCATTTGACCTTGAACTTGGTAAGGCACTAACATTTGGTGTTTGTAGCTTGGCACTTTGGGGCATACACTTCATTTTAGTCAGAAGTTTTAATGGTGCTGGTAAACTTAACCTTGTCGCAACAGTCACAAAAGTGATTGGCTTCTTATTTTTCATCATCGTTACTATTTTCATCTTTGATTCTTCTAACCTGGGAGACGGCGCTAAATTTTATAACGAAGAGGGTACATCATTTTCCTTAGGTTCCCAAATTAACAATGCAGCGATTTCTACCTTATGGGCATTCATCGGCATCGAGGCAGCCGTTATGCTTTCAAACCGTGCGAAATCACAGAATGATGTCAAAAAGGCGACGATCATTGGCTTGCTTATCGCTGTTGCCATTTATATAGGGATTACCATCTTGACGATGGGTGCTTTATCGCAAGAGGAATTGAGGGCATCTCAGAAACCACTAGTCGATGCTTTACAGACTGTGGCCGGTTCCAGCGGCACATATCTTATGGGAGCACTAGCTGTCATTTGCTTATTAGGTTCAACGATAGGGTGGGTCGTCGTTGCATCGGAAGTTCCTTATCAAGCAGCGAAATCGGATATATTCCCAGCTTACTTTGCAAAGGCAAATAAAAATGGAACGCCGGTACGCTCCATGACGATAACGAATTTAATGACGCAGCTGTTCTTGTTTTCCACTATTTCAGGAACCATCTTAGTCGCATACAAATTTTCCATGATCGTTGCAACTCTTGCTTATTTGGTCCCTTATCTCGTATCAACTTTGTATCAATTAAAGTTAGTTTTGACTGGAGAAACGTACGATATCATGAAGGGATCCAGGACTCAAGACGGCATCATCACCTTCCTGGCATTGATATACTCCATATGGGTCATCAAGACAGGCACAGCCGACATGGAAACGTTCATGTTAGGTATCTATTTATATGTTCTAGGCTTTGTTCTATACCCGCTTTGGATGCGGAAGAGAGCTTAACAGGAAAACGCCCTGGCATTAATTAATATGCCAGGGCGTTTTCTATATTTCATCCAGAATTATTTTTGTATCCAGATGTATGGATTCTCCTGGTTGCAAATCCTGCAAACCCGTTACTTCCACTGGTAATTTCAGATTGGGGGCATTCGTGATCCATGTGTAAGGCTCGGGACACAAGAACCCGTCCTCATTGAACACTACCCAATATTTAAAATGGTGATCCGCTTGATAACGCACTTGTATACCAGCTTTCGGATCGGTTAAAATAGCTTCATTTGTTCGTTTTTTTTCCTCATCATAGCTAAAAATGTCATCATATTCCCGTCCCTCTCCTATTATCCTCCTTTGAATTTCATCCTTATTTGGCAACGTGATGTATTTTCCAGTCGGCAATGACCTTCCATTCAGCTCCCACTGTTTATTTACGGGCAAGGAAATCTCGCAATCCGAATAGTCATTTCTTGATATAAACGGAAAATTGAAGATCGTATGATACCCTGCACCCCACGGAAATGACTCGCGACCGATATTGTGAATGTTCATTTGGATATCCAGTCTCTCTTCCTTTACTATATACGTCATGTTCACTTTGAACTCATGAGGAAAATGCGGATACATGGAAGGAAAATCACTGCTCAAAAATTCCGTAACGATTACGACTCCCTCCTTGCCTGCCTCTCTTTTTAGGACCTTCCAAGGCTTATCATGCAAAAAACCATGAATGTGATTATGTTTCTCCCATTCATTTACCGGAAATGTATAGGTTGTTTCCTTATATGTAAAGGTCCCATCTTCTATGCGGTTAGGTGGGAACAGGATTGGCATGCCGTATAGGATCGGCACTTTTTTGTAGTCATCCAACGACTTTGGAGTCCTCAATATATCTACATCTTTTTTCTTGGATTTTAGCGATAGTAGATTACTTCCCAAAGCTGGAACGATCATTGCTTCAATGATATCATTGCCAAAGATTATAGCCTCTTCATTTAAAAACATCTGGTCTTTTATATAGGATTCCATCTTCTTTCCTCCTCTTAGATTCCATATACTTACACTCATCCTACTAGTCTAGTACCCTTTTGACAACTGGCTCTCACCACTTTTCCATAATCTGATTCTTTCCAATATAACTTGGCCTCTAAAATAGAAAAAAAAGGATGCTCCCCTAGGAACATCCTTTTTTTGCTCAGTTATTGCTTTCGCTTATTAAGGCGACTATGCCTTCTTCGTCATCCAATACAAGCTCGATGCCTGAATATGGGTCGATATTTAAGTATTCATCCAGCCATAATCGAAGCGCTTCAATCAAGTTGATCGTGATCAATACTTGCTTCCTGCCATCAACGAACGTTTCAGCTGAGAAGCCATAATCATCATCATACATCAATTCAACTTCCACTTCATTGGGCTCGACCTGCTTTTTACGAGCAATGTATACACATACTGCATTAATGATATCTTGTTCGGAAATTCTTAGCCTCTCCATGGGTTTGGATCCTCTTTTTTCTTCTTATCTTGGAAGTAAACGAAAATCTTGCGGATAATGACCACGATGGCAACGATCGCAATAACGTTGACTAATAGTCCAAGGATGGAACCGAGAGCTCCCATATTGGCAAATAGGCTACCAAAAAGTAAACCTGCAAGCCCTCCAAGCATGATTCCTTTCATTAAGCCGCCCTTAGTAAATGAGTTGCCGCTTTTTGTATCGGTTTTCGCTTTGTTTGTATTTGCATCGGATTTATTCGTTTGTTTATTTTGGAAATTCGAGTTGTTATTCGTATTGTTATTCGAGTTATTATTGTTGAAGCTTCTTTTCCCGGATTTATAACCCCTTGCATCAGCGGATTGTGAATGGTCCTGGAATACATACGCACCAACTGGCGAGAAAGCTAATGTGATAGTTAGTAAAGCAGCCATAATTTTTTTCATCATGTGTTTTTTGCCTCCATTTTTTAGTAGTAGGAATGTTGTTTCATTAAATGTCAGTAAGTTTACAAGTTAAATCCACATCACCTATCCTTATTTCATCTTAATAGTATTTACGATATTAATCAAAATAAGTTTCACTTTTTTTGTTTTTATCCGTATTTTTTATAAAAAATGGGCAGGGTGATCATCACCCTGCCCATTAAGACACTATTATTTCACCCGAACTACACGGCCATTGAATTTACTTGCCCAATATCCGCTGCTCATGTTAGCAACAGCCACTCCTGTTGAACTTTGAGAGCCAATGAACTTGCCTCCTCCAACGTAAATACCAACGTGTCCATCAGTTTTATACGTGTTGAAGAATACTAAATCTCCCGGTTGCATCTGGCTTTTTGAAACTTGCTTTCCTGCACCTGTCAAGGCACCAGTGCTTGGTGGTAGATTAACACCTGCTTGTTTGTAAGCCCATGCAACAAATGCTGAACAATCGAATCGGCCGTTTGCAATATCGGATGCCGTTCTTCCGCCACCGAAAACATATGTTGAATTACCGATGTATTTATAACCTGCTGTGATTGCAGAACCTACGTTAGCTGTGCTTGGTGCTGCTATAGTCTTGCTTTCACTCTTTGGAGTTGTTGAAACATTACTTTTTGGTGAACTTTTTGACGTACTTGATGAAGATTCAGTTGATGATGATTCATTTTTAGAAGAACTAGTAGAAGGCGCTACATTGCTATCTACATGATCATCTACATGGTTAGTAGAAGATTTCTGAACTTCTTCCGCCACACGGTTTAGTTCGGCCTTTTCAGCCGCTTTACGTTCTTCTTCTTTTTTAATGTTTTCACGAATCGTTGCTAATTTGCCCGCTAAATCTGCATCTTCATTTTGTAGGGCCTTTTTAAGAGCTTCTGTTTCAGACTGTTTCTTTTCAAGTTTAGATTTCATTTTTACACTAGCTGCTTTTTGTTCCTTAATTTGAGATTTCATACCTTTTAGGTCAACTTGCATCTCTTTAAGGCTTTGTAATTTCTTCTCTACTTCTTCATGTTTTGCTTCTAGCTCAGCTTTATCCGCTTCTTGCTGAGTAAGAATCTCCTGATCTGCTTCAACGATAGCCGCAACTGCTCCTACACGGTCAACAAGATCACGGAAACTAGTAGATCCTAAAACTACTTCAAGGTAATTAACGTCACCGCCGCTCTCTTGGAAAGAAAGGGCACGCTCCTTTAGGATTTCTTCGCGTTTTGCAATTCTTTCCTCTAAAGCAGTAATTTCTTTTTTCAATGAATCAATATCTTTTTCCGTTTCAGTTACTTCTATATTGGTTTTCTTGATTTTTTTATCGTTTTCTTCCATTGCATTAACGATTTCTTTAATCCGGGAATCCATTTTCGCTTGCTCTTTCTGTAAGTCCTGAATGACTTTTTCAGCATCTGAAATATCGGATTGAATTCCGGCACGTTCTGATTGAATATCTGAAACAGATTCCGCATTGACCATCGGTGCGGCAAAAATGCTTCCTAAACCGAGCATAATAGTGGTATTTAATACGATTAACTTTTTCTTCAAACTCATTTCCCCTACTTTCTTCCCTAGCAATTCAATTGACCCACTTCTTTCTATCTAAGAAAATAGCAATCAAATTGAACCACAGGAATCTCTTCTCTATTTTTAAAAGCATTATGTACTTTTCTAGGATTGATTTCATATTACATAAAATACAGAATTTCTTTGAGCTCATTACCTAATACGTAGTATATCACCGCTTTTTGTCAAATACGTAATAGCAATATTACATTTATATTTCATTTTTAACATTAAACATATTTTTTCGACATTCAGACGAGATATATAGACCAATATTTGACAAGTTCCCTCTAGTAAAACGACAAACTCCCACATGATAATCTATCCAATTATTAGTATAGAAGAACCACAACTTATGATAGTCAATAGGTTTGGTGTTGTCAAAAAAAGGCACTTATTACTTTTTAAAAAGAATATGGTCCGAAACCTTGATTCGGTTCCGGACCATATTTTTTACATTTTTTCGCTTTCATTAGGGAGTTCTTATTAGTATGATTCCCTTACATTTTTCAGATTCCGGCCATATAGTCAACAAAAACTTTCAACTCTTTTGGACGAACAAACACAATATCTCCCTTTTTTAAAGAAAGCTGATTAAATTGGTCTTTTGTAAGTTCGATTTCGAGCGGTTCCTGAATGTCCTGACGAATCACTTCAATACGGACAATCGGTCCGATTGCATGAATATGATCGATGACGGATTCAATAGAATCGACATTGGATGGTCCTTTTTCGATAATGAAGTTATGAGATCTTACATATCCTGTGCTATCTCCGTCCTCACTATCCGGTACGTGAATTTCCACATTCCCGGTTGCAAGCTTTCCTTGATGGACCTTTCCCTTGAATAGGTTAACACTGCCGAGAAAGTCATAAACAAATGGATTCTTTGGATGTTCGTATACTTCATCTGGTGTTCCAATCTGTTCGATTTTCCCCTCATTCATGATGACGACCCGATCGGCGACATCCATCGCTTCTTCCTGATCATGTGTTACAAAGACACTCGTGACATTGAACTCGTCATGCAGCTTTCTTAACCAACGCCTAAGTTCTTTACGGACTTTGGCGTCCAGTGCCCCAAATGGTTCATCGAGCAACAAAATATTTGGCTCTACGGCCAGTGCCCTGGCTAAAGCCACGCGCTGACGCTGGCCCCCGGATAATTGAGAGGGATAGCGATCTTTATATCCTTCCAGTTTAACCAGTTGGAGCAGTTCCGTAACTTTTTCTTCAATTGCTTTTTTGCTAGGTCTTGTTTTTCTGGGCCGTACCTTTAAACCGTATGCAACATTATCAAAAATGGTCATGTTTCGGAAAAGGGCATAATGCTGGAAGACAAAACCGACGTTCCTATCCTTCACGTGCTTGTTTGTGTAATCCTCTTCATTAAATAATATATGTCCGTTTTCTGACTGTTCAAGACCAGCTATGATGCGGAGCAACGAAGTTTTCCCCGAACCCGAGGGACCCAGTAACGCAACAAGCTCCCCACTTTTTATTTCTAGATTGATATCTTGTAGGGCCTGAAACGACCCATAATATTTTGTAACGTTTTCGATGATGATGCTCATTGTACATCCCCCTACCTAGCTTTTGTAGATTTCAGGTCCGTTTTCCATTCTATTAGACTCTTTAAAACCAACGTTATAATTGCAAAAATGGACATTAACGATGCCACGGCGAATGCCGCTGAAAATTGATATTCATTGTATAGGATTTCAATATGAAGTGGCATCGTGTTCGTCATGCCGCGTATATGGCCTGATACAACCGATACGGCTCCAAATTCCCCAATCGTCCTCGCATTGCACAAAATGATTCCGTATAATAAGCCCCATTTAATATTGGGCAACGTTACATACCAAAAAGTCTTGAACCCGCCAGCACCAAGGGTAAGGGAGGCTTCTTCTTCAGAGGTTCCCTGGCTTTGCATAAGTGGAATCAATTCCCGTGCTATAAAAGGGAAGGTAATGAATAGGGAAGCAATGACAATGCCCGGTATGGAAAATATCACTTTTATATCGTACGACTGCAAAAATGGACCAAGCGCTCCATTCAGACCAAATAATAGGACGAATATCAAACCGGCAATGACCGGTGACACGGAAAATGGAAGATCGATCAACGTAACTAAAAAGTTCTTCCCTTTAAATTCATATTTTGTAATCGTCCATGCCGCCACTACCCCGAATATGGCATTCAAAGGTAATGTGATCAGGACAACGATCAAAGTTAATTTAATGGCAGCCAAAGAATCTGGGTGAGCAATCGCCGCAACATACGCTTCTGCTCCCTTTTCAAAGGCTTTTACAAAGATAGCAATCAACGGAACGACCAAAAAAAGCGTCAAGAATAGCAATACAATGGAAATAAGGGTCCATTGGATAAGTTTTGGCTCCTTCGTAGCGTTTCTTGTTAAGATGACTGGTTTATTTGGCTCTGTAGCCACAGGATGATGATTGGCCAACAAGGTCCCCTCCTATTGTGCGGAATATCTTCTACTAGTCCACCATTGCAAGATATTAATGGTGAGCAAAATCAGAAATGTAATGACAAGCATAACCGTCGCCACGGCAGTTGCCCCTTGGTAATCATACTGTTCAAGCTTCGTCATGATGATAAGAGGGGAAATTTCTGTCTTAAAAGGCATATTGCCAGCAATGAACACGACGGATCCGTATTCGCCAAGTGCCCTCGCAAATGATAGGGCAAACCCCGTCAAGATTGCGGGAATCAATTCTGGAAAAATAATTTTAATAAATGTCTGCATTCGGTTTGCCCCTAGTGAAGCAGATGCTTCTTCCATCCCCTTTTCTATATTTTCAAGCACGGGTTGAACCATTCGTACAACGAAGGGAAGACCAATAAAAATGAGGGCAATGATAATCCCGATAGGGGTAAAGGCAATCTTAAATCCAAAAAACTGTCCAATCCACCCGTTCGGTGAGTATAAAGTGGTTAACGTAATGCCGGCAACTGCCGTTGGAAGGGCAAAAGGCAAGTCGACCAGGCCATCGATGATCCGTTTCCCTGGAAACTCATAACGTGTCAGAACCCAGGCAATTAAAACGCCAAAAACTGCGTTCACAAATGCCGCAGTTAAAGCCGTCAGAAAACTTAATCTATAGGAAGCAACAACTCTTGGTTCAGTGATGGTCTCCCAAAAATCCTTCATTCCCATTGAAAATGTATTTAAAAAAACCATGGATAGGGGAATCAAGACGATGATGGATAAATACAGTAATGTCAATCCCATCGCCAACCCAAAACCAGGTATCGTCCTTTTTCTCTTACGCTTGACTTCAGTCACAATATTCATGGTATCTCCCCAGCTCTTTCTACTTAATTAGTGAAGGAGAAGAAGAATCAAACATCCCTCTTCCCCTCTAACACTTATTTTGGTTGATATATTTCGTCGAATGTACCACCATCATTGAAGTGGGTCTTCTGGGCTTCATTCCAGCCGCCGAACTTCTCATCAACCGTTACCATGTCAATGTCGGCAAACTGTTCTTTATGGTTTGCCAGAACCTTTTCATCCCTTGGTCGATAGAAGTTCTTAGCCGCAATTTCTTGCCCCTCATCCGTATACAAATACTCTAGATATGCTTCCGCCACTTCCTTCGTTCCCTTTTTCTCAACCACTTTGTCGACTACCGCCACTGGAGGTTCGGCTAAAATACTTATGGAAGGATTGACGATTTCATATTTATCATCGCCGAATTCCTCAAGCGTTAAATACGCTTCGTTTTCCCAAGCAATTAGTACGTCACCGATTTCTCTTTCCACAAATGTAGTCGTGGCACCCCTAGCACCGGAGTCCAACACTTCCACATTTTGATAAAGTTTTTTCATGAACTCTTTTACTTTCGCTTCATCATCATTGAACTTCTTCTCGGCAAATGCCCATGCGGCCAAATAATTCCACCTTGCCCCCCCGCTTGTTTTTGGGTTTGGAGTAATGACGGAAACATCCTTTTTGATTAAGTCATCCCAATCTTTGATGCCTTTCGGGTTATCCTTTTTTACTAGGAATACAATGGTCGACGTGTAAGGTGTTGAATTTTCCGGCAGGCGCGTTTGCCAATCTTTTTCCAAAAGGTTACTGGCTTCATTGATGGCATCGATGTCATAAGCCAATGCAAGCGTCACGACATCCGCTTCCAATCCGTCAATGACCGCTCTTCCTTGCTTACCAGAGCCTCCGTGCGATTGCTGAATCGTAACATCTTGACCTGATTCTTCCTTCCAATGTTTCGCGAATGCTTTATTATATTCTTGGTACAACTCACGGGTCGGGTCATAGGACACGTTCAGTAATTCTACGGATTTAGGCTTTCCTTCTTTTCCTTCAGTCTTTTCGGAACTACAACCAGCTAGCACCCCAAATGCTAAAACCAAACTTGAAAACGCCAATAACCTTTTCATAATCTTTCCCCCTGTTTTTAACTTTCTTTAAACAAAATAGGCATACTACTTCCTCATTTAAAGTTAGGAAATAGTATGCCTTCAGTTTTCTGATCAGCAAATATTCTGTTTTCTTTTTTACGTATCCCTACCTTAAAGCAAAGTATCCCAAGTTGTCAACTGTGTTTTTTGTCTTCCAGACCGTTTTAAGCATTCCCGTTAAGAATGCTCCCTTCCAAAAGCCCTATACTATTACGTTTAGCACCGCTTCAACTTTTTATAATATTCTGATTAAATTTCATTTTCAATCTAAATCACACGAGTTAAATAAAAAAGGAAAGAGCCCACATCACCTAAGTGATTGGGCCCCTTCCTTAAACATTTTGAGTTGTTTTATAGAGTCCATGATCTACAATATACTGATAACAAACATCTGGCAGTAAATATCTTGGCTCTCCGCCCATGCTGAACTCGTCTCTTATATATGTTGAACTGATTTCCATGGAAAGACCTTTATCAATTAGGTGAAATGTATTGCCATTATCATAATTTCTCAGTAAAGGGCTTTTGGAGATGACCTTGAGCATATCTATTCCTTCTCGGGCCATGATAATGAATTTATGATTCGCAATCAATTTTTCTCTGAATTTCCAGCGAAGATGCACCGGTAATTCCTGATTATCCATATCTTGAAGCAAATCGGCCCCCATGATGAAATATACCTCATCCTTCGGATACTGCGCTTTAAAGTACTCCATCGTATACCATGTATACTGTTTGCTGATTCCTGCTCGTTCATATATTTCATAATCACTCACTTCAAATAACGGATTTTCCTTGATGGCGAGACTTAGCATATTCCAGCGGTGCTCATTGCTTGTTTTCATCTGTTTATCAATCCGATTATTGGCACATGGTAAAAAAATGACTTTATCAAGCTTGGCTCGATGCGCAATGGTCGATGCCGTCCATAAGTGTACATTCGTAATAGGATCGAAGGAAGATCCATAAATACCGATTTTGCTCATCCTTATCTCTCCTCACCTAATCCTTTCGTTTCAACACCGCTCTGACCGGACTGCCATCCCCCTTCTCCAAAGCGAGTGGCAGTGCGGCCAAATCATACAGACCCGGTTCTACGCCTTGAAGAACAAGGCCTTCAAGAATGTGAATCCCGCAACTTGCCAGGGCATGGTGAGCAGGTAATTCTTTACTGTCTAGATAATCGACGGAAGGCAAATCCAATCCGAGCAATTTCACCCCTTTTTCAGCTAAGAAGGAGGCTAAGTCCGGTTCGATTGCCGGAATTGCATCAGGGAATTGGCTGAGGTCCTTCCACTTCCCCGTTGCCAGCAATAATCTCTCGATCCCATTCAATTCGATGTCAACTAAAGCTTCTATCCCAATACTTCTATCGACATCGACCTGGACGACAAGTGCTTCCCCGATATATAAATCCAAGTCCAGCTCCAGGATTTTCTTTCCTTCTTCATCAAAATGAAAAGGTGCGTCAATATGTGTACCTAAATGTGTGCTCATGCGAATTTCGCCAACATTTACGGAAGATCCCCTGGCTATCTCAGCATTCAAGCGATAGGAATATGGTGTATCTCCTGGCCAATATGGCGTATTTTCATTAAGCGGCTGAGAAATATCTTTCCATTTATGCATCGTTACCTCTCCAATCATTCCGTTCACAATTTTGTCCGAAGTGTCCAGAGTTCGGGGAAAAATGGCTGATTCACTACCTTCTTTAAATAGTTCACGCCAGTAGAACCTCCAGTTCCCATTCTCTGTCCTATAATCCGCTCCACCGTGCTCATATGATTGAATCTCCAGAACTGCTGTTGACTGCCGATATCCACCAGTTTTTCAGCCAATTCATATAGATCCCAATATTGATGTACATCCCTGTACACCGCGAGCCAGGCTTTCTCGACACTCTCGTTTTCCACATAAGGTTCTGACCAATCTCTGTTCAACATCGATTCTTCAATAGAAAACCCCCTCGCGGCCAAGGCTCCAATTGCCGCATCGTAAATACTGGGCTTATTCAACTCGGACACCAGGGATTCATAAAGGTCAGGCTGATGACGAAACACGGCCAAGATTGGCTTGTTTTTTTGTCCCATTGCACTTTCAATCATTCGGTTTTGAAAGGATTGGAAGCCCGATGAGTTTCCGAGTTTATCCCGGAACTCCATATAGTCGGATGGGGTCAAGGTCGAGAGCACATTCCATGACTGAACGAGCTGCTGTTGAATTCTCGAAATCCGTGATAGCATCTTGAAGGAAGGTTCCAATCTTCCTTCCGTGATATGCTCCGTAGCCGCAGTCAATTCATGAAGAATCAATTTCATCCATAACTCGCTGGTTTGATGGATAACGATAAATAGCATTTCGTCATGATGACCGGAAAGCAACCTCTGACTCGATAATACTTGGTCCAAATTCAGATAGTCACCGTAGGACATCTCTTTTTCAAAATTCGTTACCATTCCTTCTTCCAAGCGACTTTCTTCGATTGATTCCTTATCCATGCATGCGTCACTCCCTTTATCTTCTTTTTACTCTCATCATCAACATGTATGTGAGCCATAGAAAGATCAACCAAGGAATACCGAACTGCAAAACGATTTTAAAGGGTTCGGTAAACCAGGTTGTTACCGTTAAGGCCAATAGAAAAACCGCTCCAAGTATCGTTAAATAAGGATAACCGTACATTTTGACAGGTAATTTCCGCCCCCCTGTTCTTTCCCAGTTTCGCCTGAAAAACAGATGGGAGATGAACACCATGAACCAAGTGAAAATGGCCCCGAACATCGATATCCCCATCATGAATGCATAAGATGTATCGGGAAGAATGACCTTTATCCCCGCAGCCAGAAAAATACCCAATGTGGAGATGAGCAAGGCGCGGACCGGTACTCCTTTTCGACTCACTTTCTTAAAGAAAGGCGGTGCCTGCCTTTGTTCGGATAGTGAAAAGATCATTCTTGTGGAAGCATACAGCTGACTATTCATTGCTGATAAAGCTGCCGTCAAAATGATAAAATTCATGATTCCGGAGGCTCCCGGGATATTTAATATTTCCATGACCTTCACGAATGGGCTCACTTCAACGCCCGCTTTCTGCCATGGAACGATCATCAACATGATGCCGATTGTAAGTACGTAAAAAGTCGACAGCCTGAAAACGGTTGCCTTCAAGGCTCGTGGTACAGCGATATCCGGATCTTTGGCTTCGCCTGCAGTCACTGCAATCATTTCTGTCCCTAAAAAGCTGAAGAGAGAAATGAAAACAGCCACCCATAATCCCCAAAAACCAAAAGGCATGAACCCCCCTGCATTCACATAGTTCTCCATCCCCATTCCCGAGGCTGGTTCGGCACCAATCAAAACATAAGCTCCCAGTAAGATGAAAATGACGATGGCGCTGACTTTAATCAAGGAAAATACATATTCAAAATTCCCGAAAGTATTGACACTGGTTGCATTTACATAGATGAGTAAGGCGGCAAAAAGAAAAATCCACACACTCCCTGGTACATCAGGAAACCAGTATTTCATATAAACAGCGATTGCACTGACTTCGACCCCAATGGCAAGGACATTGGCTATCCAGTAGGAATATCGGACAAGAAAGCCTGCAAGTGGACTGATGTACTTCTCGGCAATCGTCCCAAAGGATCCGGAAGTTGGATAAGCGACCGTTATTTCCGCCAAGCATCCCATTAATAACAAAACAACGAACGCACCGACAGCATAGCTAATCAATACGCTTGGACCGGCTATCGATATCGCTAGACCGCTCCCTAAAAACAAGCCGGTCCCAATCGCACATCCCATTGCGATCATCGTGATTTGATTGGTTGATAACTCTCTTTTCAATTTATTATTTTCCATGTTTATTTTCCAAACTAGGCAATGATTCCCCGTATATTTTCATAACTCTCATATAACTTCCCTTGCATGATTTTTTTTAGTGCCTGGACCGTTTCCCATACTTCCTGATAGGAGGTATAGAGGGAGACAGGTGCAAGCCGGATCATATCCGGTTCGCGGTAATCCGGAATGACGCCCTCATTCTTCAACGCTTTACATATCCGTGCTGCTTCTGGGTGCTCAAGGATAATATGAGCCCCCCTTCGAAAATCATCTCGAGGGTTCCCGAATGAAAACCCATACTCCATAAGTTCAGAGTCAATCAAGTCCATAAAATATTGTGTCAAAAGCAAAGATTTTGTACGAATCTGTTCGATACCCACTTCGGCAAACATTTCAAGCGAACCGACTAGTGGAGCCATACTTAATATATGTGGCGTTCCGATCTGAAAGGCCCCTGCTGAATCAGACTTGGAGAATGAGTGTTTCATGTCGAACTGTTCATCCTTTTTTGACCCGAACCATCCAGTCAACCCTGGCCTTTTATCGAAATGTTTTCGATTGACATATAAGCCTGCAACACTTCCCGGTCCTCCATTCAAATGTTTATAATTACACCAAAATGCAAAGTCGACCTCCCACTCGTCAAATTGGTGTGGAACAGCACCCACTGAATGACACCCATCAAACCCAATGATGATTCCTCTAGTGTGCGCTTCCTTTGTTAATCGTTTCATATCCAGAATCTGTCCGCTGCGGTACAAAACCGTTGGCAACACGACCAAGGCTACTTCCTCTGACATCGCGGCAATGATATCGTCTTCCATAAGAAGTTTACCATCACGGCTTTTCACCTGCACTAAATGTGTTTCCGGATCAAGCCCGTGTAGCAAAAGCTGGCTTTGAAGCGCATAAATATCACTCGGAAACGTCAGCTCATCGGCCAATATCTTGTTCCGTCCTTCCTTCGGTTCAAAGAAAGTTGCCACCAGCTGATGAAGGTTCCCTGTCGTCGAGCCACTCATAATTACTTCATCACCTGACGCCCCCACCAAAGGGGCACTCAACTCTCCCAATCTCTCAGAGAAATAAAACCAAGGGTTATCACCTTCCGTCCATCCCTCGATTCCATATCTCTTCCAGTCTTCCAATGAATTCAAAAGACTTTTTTCCGCCCTCTTCGATAATAGTCCCAATGAATTTCCGTCCATATAGATGGTCCCGGGAGTCAAGTAAAATTCCTTCCGATAAATGGCTAAGGGATCACGTTGGTCCAATTTTCCTGCAAACTCTTTCATTGGCTGAAAATGATATGTATCCATGTTTATTTTCCTCCGTTTCTTCCATGCTGGTTTTCTTTCATTTATATATTCTTACACCCTCCCAAACCAACCGGTGAACCCTATTGGGATCCTTTTCTATATAATCCCTTTTATCAAAAATCATCGTATAATGATTCGTTTCGTCATACTTCGGCCAGACTTCTCCTTCCGGCGGATTGGGATTCCCATATTTCGCAAAGTTAATCCAGTGACCTTGCATCCGTCGAGATAATTTCAAGGCAGCACGCTTAGCGCCAAAGGCAGTAATCCGTTTTCCAACTATAGAATCGAAAGTCTGGAAAACATATAAAATCTCCATCCCATGCGTCGCCCCTAGTTTGCTAAACTTTAAAGAGGGGGTTTGGTAATCGAAGCGGTACATCCATGTTTTCTCCTGACGGCTGTATGCCTCTGCATACCAAACCGAAGGCATATGAAAAGTCGCATCACGCCCCAAGCCTAGGGTAGCCTCTTTATTAGGGAAGGTTAGGTAAGCGTTGGTGATTCGCTCCTCCGCTTCAGGATCTGTATTTTCGAACATCTTATGAATCATTTCTTCGGTTGTCGGAATTAACGGGGGATCCATTTGGTCAAATAAAGTCGCTTCATCTTTATTTGTACCAATAAGAAGGGGAATGCCAGCAGTGGCTCCTGAACGAATGGCTTCCAATGGATAGTCAGGTAAAAAGTCACCATCAACGACTGGACCAAAAGAAAGCGAACCAGGGAGATCTTGAGAGTTTTGCTGTAATAATTCATATGAAGCTGTAACGATTTTCTGGACGGGAAGTGTTTTTAACACATCGACTTCATTCTCTTCAATCCCGAGAATATCGAGAAATTTCTTACTGAACTGTCGTGCAAAACCTTTTCCGTAAACTGAAGTAGGAGCAGGACTTTGGGCAATGGCCTGTTTAAAAAGCCCTCTTGCAGAAGGTACTGTGAGTAAAGTCGTAACGGCATTGCCACCAGCTGATTCACCAAATACCGTAACATTCTCCGGGTCTCCTCCAAATGCTACAATATTCTCTTTTATCCATTTCAACGCAGCGACTTGGTCACGTAAACCTAGGTTGGAATCAAAGAGTTCCTCCTCATGATTCCACTCCGTAAAATCCAAATATCCTAAAGCACCTAACCGATAATTGATGCTTACAACCACTACATCTCCTGTTTTGGCTAACACATGACCGTTGTACATATCAATCGAACCCGATCCCGTAATATATGCTCCACCTGGAATCCAAACCATGACCGGGCGCTTCCGATCATCAGCATTAGGAGACCAGATATTCAGGAATAAACAATCCTCATCCATTTCTTCACTGCCTGTCATCCCCATCCTGGCTGCCCTTTCCAACGGTTGTGGTGGCACAGCGCCGAAATTGACTGCATCCAGGACACCGTTCCATCTTTCAACAGGCTCCGGGGAGCGAAAACGCAATTCGTCGATTGGAGCTCTCGCATACCTGACGCCTTTCCAAACGCCTACACCATTTTCTACGGTTCCTTGAAGATGCCCTTTTGCCGTCGTTACAATTGAACCAATCATCCACTCACCCTTTCTGAATCTATATATTATAGTTCTTCTTTTCCCATTCCCCTATCTCCTTCCCCTTTGCCGAAAAAAAGTTTTTATTACTCTTACAAGCTACGGAAAAAATAAAAAAAAGACCAAAGTGGTCTTTTTTGAATGAGGAAAAACTTTTGTTCATGTAAGCGCGTTCATGATACTAATCAAAGATCCGCCTCTTAGGGAGAGCTGATGAACAGCAAACTTCAGTTGCTGTTCATCCAGCTGTTCCAAGAGTGGCTTTAATTCAAGAACTTCCCGCTCCAGTTCTTTCAGGTTTAAAGAAATCTTATCGACTTTTGCTAGTACCTCTCCCGAATCCACAGGTTTGTCGGACCAGATCTGCAGCCGCTCCTTGATTTCGGTCAACGGCATGTTTTGCTCTTTATATCGATCGATCATACTAAGTCGATTGAGCGCATCCTTCGTATAATATCGATACCTCGATCCAGTCTTCTCATAGGTGAGCAATCCCAATTGTGTATAATAGTCTATGGTTCTCCTTGATACATTAGCTAGTTCAGCAAGCTGGCCAATCCGATATAAATCCATCCAGACAGTCACCTTCTTTTATAATCTCTCATTACGGTAACTATACCATAAAAAGCCGAAAGGATGACTTTAGGGTTACATCTATAAGACTACTTGATCTGATTTGACATTTACATATTGCTTGGCAAAATATAAAGCTTCTTCCTTGGATTTAAAGAAATGCTGTTTTTCTATTTTATGATATAACCCGGTACTTATTAGCAACTCCTTAGGTTGTTGCTGAATTCCGGAGATGACTAATTTCCCTTTATATTTCCTTATTCGATTGACAATGGCCAGCAGAGCGGCCTCGGCTGACGTATCCATATAGGATACCCTTCGCATGCTCAATACTAAAACGCCCGTCTTATTATCTAAATTTTCCAAAATATTAGATTCCAGTACATCAATGGATCCAAAGAATAAGGGACCTTCCAAATTGTAAACATCGATTCTTGAATCCGAGCTTGCAGTCGTTGGAATAATTTCCGGATAAACTTCGTGACTTCTTTCCCTGATTTTTAATGAGTGGCTCATCTTAATGATAAAGGTGATGAAGGCAATCAATAAACCGATACCGACACCCATGATTAAATCCGTTAAAACAGTGACAAGAAATGTCACAAACAGTACAACAGAATCAGCCGACCTTGTTTTTAAGACATGGGCAAATTCCTTCCGTTCACTCATGTTCCAAGCGACAAACATGAGGATTGGCGCCATGCTGGCTAAAGGAATATGTGTGGCATAAGGAGATAAGACGAGCAGGACCATCAAGACCACGATTCCATGGATAATCCCTGACATTGGTGAAACGGCCCCAGTCTTAATATTCGTGGCCGTTCTGGCAATAGCACCTGTAGCCGGGATTCCGCCAAAGAATGGTGTAGCGATGTTGGCTATGCCTTGACCGACTAATTCCTTATTGCTATCGTGTTTTGATCCACCCATGTTATCTGCCACGGTTGCCGATAACAATGATTCAATTCCTCCTAATAATGCGATTGTAATCGCCACTGGGAGAAGGTTGATAATGATTTCCACCGAAAGCTCTGGCACTTTAAATTCAGGGAAACCTCTTGGAATCGCTCCATATGTAGATCCAATCGTAGCCACCTTACTAGGGAAGAAATAGAAGGCTACCACTGTGGAAACAAGTAATCCAAGAAGAGGTCCTGGTACTCGTGGAAGTACTTTCGGTGCTAACAGGATCACAATAAAGCATATTAGCGCCACACCTATGCTATAGACATTTATCGTATCTGCTTTAACCACCAATTCTTTCATATTAGCTAAAAACGTTTCATGCTTTTCCACCTTCATGCCTAAGAAGTTAGCAATTTGGCCGGAAAAGATAATGATCGCAATGCCTGTCGTAAAACCAATGATAACGGGGCGGGGAATGAATTTCATCATATTCCCTAATTTAAGCAGTCCCATCACCACCAACATAATCCCGGCTAAAAACCCGGCAATGAGAAGACTTTCGTAACCGTATTGCATGACGATTCCAAATAGTAATGGAACAAAGGCTCCAGTCGGCCCACCAATTTGGTACTTAGACCCACCCAAAAGCGAAATGAGAATTCCTGCAATGATCGTCGTATACAAGCCATATATGGGTTCCACTCCGGATGCAATGGAAAAAGCTAGTCCAAGGGGAATGGCTACCACTCCCACTACCAGGCCTGCCGTCAGGTCTTTTTGAAATCCTTTCATGTTGTATCCTTGGAATCTACTATCCTTCATCATAAATTCACCCTCACATCCTTCATTTTTTTAGTCCACTCTATTGAAAACGGTTATTGAAAAAAGTAGGTGTACATATTTTGGGGTAGCGACGTAGTCGCCTTACATCTTAGAAAAAGAAAAAGTGTAAGGGGAGTTTTCTTTTCACGGTAAACCTTTGAGGATTTGATAGATTGTAAGAAGTAACTCTCATATGTAATCTCCTTTGTCGGGTTTATTCATGGTTTCGAACCATGTTCCCATATTATATAGTAAAACGTAAAACTGTACATTACTTACATTGTAAACAATTCTTTACAATCCATTACGTTTTGATTACAAAATAGGACCATCCCTCTACACTAGTAAATTAGGTGCCCGACCTATTAATGAGTTTTAGGAACATAGAATGCGAGTCCATATACCTGAAACAAAAATTGGACAAATGAAAGGGCTTGTCGTCTTCGTATTGAGTAACGATGGTAGAGATGCGAATAAAAGAGGCGCAAAAGAAATAAGCTGATTTCTTTCTGCGCCTTGTATGTTAATTTTCAGCCTGAAAGGTAGCAGGATTAATCCAATCGAGCAACGAATATTTAACACAAACCAGGGGAGATGATGACTTATATAATGAAAAATGAAATGACGTTCAAACGACCTTATTTAACTCTTATCGGACTTGAAATCATCACTTTGCTTTTCGTTTCAATAGGGGCTGCCATCACTGAAATAACAAAGATGAGTAACCCCATTGCGCCTTTTATGGGCTTCATTCCGCTAGCACTCCTCTTGATTTTTTATTTTACTATAAAGAATCGATGGGGCACCTTTTATTTTCATTCAATCCGGAAGCTATCCGTCCGGGAATGGGTTTTATATACGCCCTTGCTCTTCTTTTTAATCCTTCTTGTCATCTTCAACGAAGGAGTGTCCATTCAATCCTTTTCTTATCTAGTCTTATTAAGTTTGGGGATTATGACAAATGCCTTTGTTGAGGAATCCGTATTTCGTGGCTTGATGCTGAAGATCCTCCTACCAAAGGGAGAGATCAAGGCCATCATCATTTCAAGCTTATTCTTCGGGATTGGGCACTTTGCCCAGGCATTTCAAAATCCATCCTTTTCTATTTTCATACAAGTGTTCTATGCATTACTAATAGGTCTCGTCTTAGCTTTACTCGTCATTCAAACTCAATCGATCATCATTCCGATCATCTTTCACTTCCTCCATAACCTTTTGCAATATACCGGTCGAATTGTATCAGATGTTGCCACGATACGAATGACGGATATTATTTTAATAGCTTTTCTCATCATTTATATCATTGGTTTGCTTATGTTTAGAAAAAAGAAGAGAAGCTCTCATTCTCATTCATCGGTTACAATCGATAGATAAATTTCATCCAAAAAAATACCCGTCCTTAACAAAGGACGGGATCATTTATTATTCATACTCAATCCACGACTGGAAGCCAGCCTTTTACATTGATTAATTTTTCCCAAAGGGGATCTGGAATGACCAATTCATCTTGATCCTTCTTCGAAAGTGTCGTGCGTATTTCCTTTTCTTTACCGGCCTTGATTTTTTCAATCCAGTACGGTTCCATAAGCAGCTCCCTGCCAAGTGCAATAAAAGGAACGCCCGTTTCCATGGCCTCTGCCACTTCTTCAGGTGTATGAAGGGCCCCTACTCCGATTACTGGAATTCGATTGCCCACTTTTTCATATATTTTAACGATTCTCGATTCCGTTCTATCACTCTCACGGAATGAGCCGTTCCAGAAATGACCTACCGATACATGGATGTAGTCCAGGTTTTGATTCGCAAGCCGGTCTACGAATTGAAGCGTATCATCCAAAGTGATGCCAGGCTCGCTACCCTCTTCCGGAGAAATGCGGTAGCCGATGACAAACGGATTTTTCGCATGCTCTTCCACAGTCTTTTCTACTTCATTAACAATGGAAAGTGGGAATATCATACGTTTTCCAAGCGTTCCCCCCCATTTATCTGTGCGACGATTGGAATGAGGAGAGAAGAACTGCTGAAGTAAATATGTATTCGCCCCGTGAATCTCGACACCATCAAATCCTGCTTTGATGGCTCTTCTCGTTGCCTCTCCAAACGCTTTAATCACTTCTTGAATTTCATCTTCCGTCATTTCACGAGGAACAGGTGCACCCTCGCTTGATGCAACGCTGCTTGCAGAAACCGGTTGATTATCCGGTAATAAATCGGGCGGACTTTGGCGACCTCCATGATAAATTTGCAAAATGGCTTTGGCCCCTTTGCCTTGAATGGTTTCTGCCACTTTTCGGAGTGATGGAATAAATGCATCATCATCAGCACTGAATTGGCCAGGGAATCCTTTTCCACCTGCAATTACATAGGCACACGCTGTGATTACCGTACCCACTCCTGCCGAACGCTCTGCATAATAAGCTAATTCCTCTTCCGTCACGTATCCTTGGTCATCTGAAGAATAATGCGTCATCGGTGCCAACATGATACGGTTTTTCACTTCGACCCCAGAAGAGAATTTATATGGTTGAAAAAGCTTTTCGTATAATTCTGTCATGCCTAATTCCCCCTAATTTTTAATGATGGTGATGGCCGTGAGGCTCTTTCGAAGGATTGGTTATTTCGAAACCTTCTTCTGGCACATAAAAATATTTAATCCATACTCCGTCCAAGAATTCTTCACGTGAATCCAGCAGTATATCGATATCCTTATCCGTCTTGACAATTTCATCATGCTCCGTCGGAACATCAAGCTTCATCTCATAGTGGGCATGATCGCCGTGCATATGCGTGATATACACCCGAATCATTTTCCCTTCCGCTTCTTCGCTACTCAACATCTTTTGTAATACCTTTGCTGCATTTCGATTAATCTTGCATTTCATATTAATTCCTCCAACATCTGAAATTTCTATGTACTAAAAATCTACCCAAAAATAGGCATTCTGTAACATCCATTTATACGCTTTTTGCCGAATCATGTCTAATAAAATGCTTATCTTCGGTCTGCGGGAAAAACGACACCTATCTGTTTTCTAGCTTCATCCATGATTTCCATCGACCATAATGAATGGGCAAATGTATTCTTATCCGATTCCGTTTTCCCCTGCTGGATCAATTTTACAAACTCCTTCGCTTCATAATACATCGGAGGAAACTCTTGTTTAACCGAAAGACTCTCCCTTGTTCCATCACGGTAGCAAATATCCACTTCGTTCGGACTGGAAATTTTGTCGATGAGGATGGTACCTGCTTCTCCCTGTATTTCTGAAGGTTGAGTCGATTCAGTGATCTTGGAAAACATCACGATGGCTTCCATGTCATTATATGAAAGGAGGATGGTACCCTGACCGTCAACTCCTGACTCTAGTAGTGTTCCAGATGCCTGGATCTTATTCGGTTTACCGAATAGAACGACAAGCGGATAAACGGCATAAATACCTAAATCCATTAAAGAGCCGCTTGAAAACTCAGGGTTGAATGCATTCAATATGGTACCTGATTTATACGAATCGTACCGGGAAGAATATTGACAGTAACTTCCTTGGTAACGGCGAACCTCACCAATTTTATGGATGTTTTCCTTTAGGCTTTCAAAACTTGGCATGATCGTTGATTTCATCGCTTCCATGAGCAGCACTTCGTTTTGCTGTGCCGCCTGTATCATTTCCCTCACTTCTTCGGCGTTCGAAGCCAATGGTTTTTCACATAAGACATGTTTCTTTTGCTGTAAAAACATGACTGCCTGGCGACTATGGTGAGAATTGGGACTGGCTATATAGACCGCATCAATCTCGGAACTGCTCGCCATCTCCTCCAAGTCTGTAAATGTATGTTTAACTCCATACTTATCTGCAAAATCCCTGGCCTTTTCTTCTGTGCGCGAATAGACCGCATTTAATGAAAAGCCTTCCACGTGTTTTGCCGCATTCAAAAAACGCTCTGTAATCCAATTTGTACCAATAATCCCATAACGTATCATTCGTTAGATTCTCCTTTTAATTAACAGACTTTGTCCTCAATATAACCAGACTTTGCAAAAAAATAAAGAAAAACGCTAAAAAATTTGGTTTATATTGGATTTTTCAATCTATTTTCCTTTATACTTTTCCTATTACTACTGACTTGATGTTTCTACATACTCCCTCATGGGAAGTACATTAAAAAGGAGCGTGTGAAATCAATGACAGAATTGATGAAGAATAAACTCGCCATCATTACCGGCGGAGGATCCGGAATTGGCCGGGGTGCCGCCATTAAACTTGCGGAAAACGGTGCAAACATCGTTTTTTTTGACCGCACAGTTGAAAATGCCGAAAAGGTCAAGGAAGAAGTCGAAAACCTCGGACGAGAAGCTTTAATCATCAAAACGGATGTTTCCCAACCCGAACAGGTTGAGAAGGCTTTCCAGGCCGCCTTCGAGCATTTTGGAAAAATTGATTTTGTGTTTGCCAATGCTGGTATTAACGGGGTAATTGCCCCCATTGAAGATATTAAGCCGGAAGATTGGGACCAAACACTCAACATCAACTTGAAAGGAACCTTCCTAACCATAAAATACGCCATTCCCTATATGAAGGAAACAGGCGGCAGCATCACCATTAACAGTTCCATTAACGGAAACCGTTTTTTCAAGAACTTTGGTTTTTCCGCATACAGCTCATCAAAAGCCGGTCAGGTCGCTTTCGGCAAGATGGCTGCACTTGAATTGGCCAAGTACAAAATACGCGTGAATATCATCTGCCCAGGCTCCATCGACACCAACATCGACGACAATACCTATCCTGAAGATGAAAACTTGGAAAAAATCAAAATACCGATTGAGTATCCCGAAGGTTCTCAACCACTTGCAAAGAAAGCCGGAACGATTGAACAAGCAGGAGACCTTGTTTTGTTCCTTGCATCGGACATGTCCTCCCACGTTACCGGGACTGAAGTGTATATTGACGGAGCTGAATCGCTCTTATAAGAATCGAAAGACTTGAGAAGAGGCAGAAGTGTATGATGTGACCACACTTCTGCCTCTTCTTACTAAATTAAAAAAGATTGGGCAAAGTTTTTAGTTGAACTTTTTTGTTCCCTACCAATAGAAATTATACATAAGAGAGTGGGATTGCTTTTCATGTTTTCTTAAAGAGCCACCCCTCTTACTTTGAACTTTTCCTATAATGGGTTGGCCACTTTCCTTATGCAACAGCTTTTCTCAAACCGCCTCGGGCGATAAATAGATAAGAGGATAGGGCAATAACATGACAACTTACCATCACGATTCCCATCGGCAGAGGTGAATCACCTCCACCAATCCCCACTAAAGGGGCCATGAGCGAACCTAGTACGAAAGGCAGAAGACCGATTAAAGCCGAGGCACTCCCTGCCGTTTTCCCCTGGTCCTGCATAGCTAATGCGAAACTTGTCGTTCCCACGATCCCGACACTCGAGACAGATAGAAATAAAGCAATTAAAATTCCCGCAATTCCAACTCCCAGAATGATGGACATGAGCAGAATGATCCCGCCAAATAACGCAAGACCCAACCCTATTTGTAGGAGTTTTTCTTCTTTTATCTTCCCAGCCAGTCTGCCAGTTGTTTGGGATGCAATAATGATCCCTATCCCATTCATCGCAAAGATCAGGCTGAATGTTTGCGGAGAAATACCATAGATATTTTGAATTACAAAAGGTGAACCTGAGATATAAGCAAACATAGCCGCCGTTACAAACCCTTGAGAAAGTGCATATCCCATAAACACACGGTTTTTCAGTAAATCACCGAATGTACGTATTGTATTGGTTATGCCCCCTGTACTTCGTAGGTCTGATGAGAGTGTTTCCTCTATCCCCCAAAAAGCAGCGGCAACCATAATAACACTTAGAGCAAAAATGACGATGAAAACTCCCCGCCAAGATGTAAATTGTAGCAGTTGCCCTCCTAAAACCGGTGCCAAAATCGGTGCCGCCCCATTCACAAGCATTAACATGGAAAAGAATTTGGTCAAATCCGTACCAGAAAAAAGATCGCGGACAATGGCCCGGGAAATGACAATTCCCCCAGCACCTGCAGCTCCCTGGATGAACCGTAATAATAAAAGCATTTCAATGGAGGGAGCAAAGGCACATAGCAGAGAAGACACACTATAAATCGACAAAGAGATGATTAACGGGGTCCGTCTCCCCTTCGCATCACTCAGGGGGCCTAAATATATTTGTCCTAATGCCAATCCTAGTAAACAAGCGGTCAAACTGAGCTGAGCCAAAGACGTACTGCTTTGCAGATCATCTGCAAGTGTTGGTAGACCAGGCAAATACATATCAAGTGACAGAGGCCCGATTGCCGCAAAAGAACCGAGCATAAGTGCCATCCATAGTTTTTTTGTTGTCGGCATTTTATTGCTAGTATATATGGTTTCTTTCAATTCCATTATGAATGTCCTCTCCCTTTTTGCACACTTGTTAGTTCTGGATTCACTAGATTGCCAGGAAGGGCGCCCGTCAGGCCTGCCATCAAGTTTTCTGCAGCAAGGCTGGCCATTTTCATTCTCGTGGCGATGCTGGCGCTGCCGATATGTGGGAGTGTCACCACATTAGGTAGGGTCAAGAGAGGGTGATCTAAAGGAACCGGTTCTTCTTCAAATACATCCAAGCCGGCAGCCCAAATTTCTTGGTTTACCAAAGCCTGGTACAATGCCCTTTCATCGACGATATCGCCCCTTGCCGTGTTGATGAGTACGGCCGTCTTTTTCATTAAGGCTAATTGCTCGGCACCGATCATATAGCTAGTTTGGGAAGTGAGTGGCACCAAGACACAGACAAAATCCGAAATCTTAAGGAGCTCTTCAAGTGATACAAACTCGATTCCCAACTCTTTTTCTTCTTCAAGTTTACGGCTACGATTATAGTATACAAGATTCATATCAAATCCTTTTGCCCTTTTCGCCAGGGCTTTACCGATCCTTCCCAATCCGATGATTCCTATCGTTGCGCCATGTACATCCTGTCCAGTCAACTGCATCGGGGACCATGTTTTCCATTGACCACTTTTGAGATAACCTGTCGCCTCTACCAATCTTCTGGCCGTTGCAAGCAGCAAGGCAAAAGTTAAGTCCGCTGTCGTTTCCGTCAGAACCCCCGGTGTATTCGTCACCATGATTCCTTTATCTGTCGCGCTTTGTAAATCAATATTGTTATACCCCACAGCCATGTTCGCAATGATTTTTAGGTTGGTCGCCTTCTCCATCAAGGATTCATCGATTTGTTCCGTCAACAAGCAAAATAGACCGTCAACCTCCACTATCTCTTTTTCCAGGACCTCCCTAGGAACCGGAGTCGTTTCATCTTGCCACATCGTTACCTCAAACTTTTCACTTAGGCCATTCACGATTTGGTCTGGCATTTTTCTCGTTATATACACTTTAGGTTTCACAAATAGCCCTCCTACTTACAGATTGATAGTTATGTACTTTTTACTTACATATCTACAATTTCGATAATTGAACATTAATCTCCTTCTCTACCTATTCATTTATACTTATCTTATCTCTACCCATCTCGTTCCACACGAACGTAAAAAGGGATGTTCCAACAATTGTGGAAGCACCCCTAATACTATGATATTCAAACCTGTTTCTCAAAAAATCCCTTTAACTGGTCTTGATCTGGATAAGAGGATTGCGTTCCGCGTTTTGTTACGCTCAAGGCAGAAAATCCAGTGGCCATCTTGATGGCGTGAAGGATATCTCCATTTTTGACAAAGAAGTGGGCGAAGCATCCAATGAATGAATCTCCGGCTCCAGTAGTGTCAATGGCGGCGACTTCATATGCATCGATCCGTTCCACTTTTTCTTTTGTAACCCACATCACCCCACGGCTTCCAAGTGTCACTATAACATTTTTCACCCCTTGCTCGATAAGGGTTAAAGCTGCCTCCTGCACTTGTTGATCCGTTTCTACTGGCATCTGGGTTAAAATTTCCAGTTCCGTTTCATTAGGAATGAAGAAATCGCACTTGCAAACGTAATCAAAATTCAACTCTTTTGAGGCAGGAGCAGGATTCAATATAACCGGTATATTATTCTCCTTACCGAAGTCAATGGCACGATAAACAGCTGGTAAGGGGATCTCCAATTGAAGAATGATTAAGGAACACTTTTTCAGCTTTTCCCCCGCGTTGTCGATATCCCTGGGTACAAGATATTCATTTGCTCCTTTGATGATTAATATCCGGTTCCTCGATTGTGGGTCCACAAATATCGGTGCCACACCACTTGATGTTCCCGGGACCTTACTTGTAAATTCAGTATCTATTCCATAACGTTCTAGATTGCTAATCGTATTATCTGCAAATAGATCATCTCCGACTTTAGTAAGCATCATGACCTTAGAGCCCATTTTGGCTGCGGCCACTGCCTGGTTGGCTCCTTTTCCACCACACCCAATTTCGAAACTTGGTGCCTCGAGGGTTTCCCCTTCTTTTGGCATTTGGTCAATGTATGAAATTAAATCCACCATATTGGATCCGATAACTGCTATATCCATATTCTATTTCCTCCTTATTTCTTTCCAGTTACAATTGTAAATGATCTTTCCTCACCTGAGGCCAACTTAATTAAGCTTCCTGAATCTTGGGCTGCCAAAAACCCTTCAGGCCGGCATGTAGCGGGCAATACAAATGCTCCAACCTGCTGGTCCTCATTAAACAGTAACCATCTTGTCGCATAATTAAATTCATCCGTAGAGAACGTGGTGAAAAAAGTAGTTCCTTCCGGCGAAGTCATTTCAAAACTTGCTTCTTTCTGATGCTTACTCAATCCATCCATAAAGAAAACAATTTCCGGGTCATACATATCTGGACGGTCCAAAATCGATATAGGTTCCTTGCCTACACGGATTTCTTTATTAAAGTCCAACCACTTTTCAGTAGGTTTCACATGGTCAGGGATGGAGGCACGTAACTCAAACGCACTATTAGGAATGTTTTGCTTCATTACTGCATGATCCAGGTAGGCGTAGTTGGTATGGCACATGTATTGTAGAGGCATGTCTGTGCCAGATAAGTTTTTCACGTACATGCCCATTTCGATGTTGGCTTCCCCAGCAATCATCTTGACGCTTGGCTTAGCGATATAATGATGGCCAAACCCTTTTATGTATTCTGTCGATCCACCAATTTTCACACTATTTTCCGTAACCTCCAGCCAGGCATGGTCCATATTCGCGCAGGCCATCTCACCATGTAAGACATGATCATCCTCAGGTCCTGGACAGCCATTGCTAATCAAACCGGAATGAAAAGCAAAACATCCATATGTATCGACAATTTCATCTACTTGTTTCGGTTGAGTGAACATATTTTTCATCTTCAGTTCAATTCCATCAAAAACTAAGTCCCAAACAATTTGACCTAAATAAGGAAGAACCACCATTTTCCCACGGGAATTTGTCACTTCTATCGCTTCAACTCCAGATGGATAACGAAATAAAGTAACAGTAAACTCGGTACTTCTAAAAAATACTGTAGGGTTTTCTTTGAAGAATCCTCTTTGTAGTTCAATCGTTCCTACCATACTTATCCTTCCTTCCTTCCTTCGAATAACAGCTAACAGGGTCCCCTTAGGAAACCCTGTTACATCCAGAGTTCATTCCAGGGCCCCCTGCCTCTTTTCTTATTATGCTTACTGAGTTTGTCAAAAATGATTGCCGATATAATTGAGGACATAAGCAAAGCTCGAACCTAATTTTCAAGAAATTAATTCGCTTGTTTGTTCTGCATCCTTTTTCATGTTTGCAGACCTTTTCATTTCTCGATAAAAGTAAATGCCTATATACACAAAACATAGCATGGATACGACAAACGCATATTGCATTGATCCCAAAGTGTCTGACACTAACCCTTGAAGAGCCGGTATAACGGCTCCCCCTACAATGGACATTACTAAGATGGCACCCGCCACTTCAGTATATTGCTTATCAACTACAGCTAGAGTTTCTGCATAAATCGTGGCCCAACATGGTCCAAAAAGCATACTAACAACGATTGCCGCATATACAGCAGTCATATTCGGCACGACTGCCACGTAAGCCAATAAAGCTGATCCAAAAACTGCATAAATGACCAAGATTTTAGAAGACGAAAATCTAGCAATCAAAAAGTTTGCAATGAATTTCCCAATGAAAAATCCTATAAAACTATAAATCATAAAGTTTGAAGCAGTTCTTTCATTGATATGTGGATTTAGATGTAAGGCTAACCTGATCGTGAAAGCCCAAACCGTGGTTTGCATTCCCACATATAAAAATTCTGCGATGATTCCATTTCGGAATCGTTTATTTCCAGCCAGGTGCTTCAACGCTTTTAGGATATTTGGAGCCGGTTTAGTGCCATTTTGTTCGACTTTTTCCGGTTTGCATGTTGGAAATTTAGTGAAGAGGAATATCACCAGCACTCCGATTAGTATGAAAATCATATATTTATATGGTTCTAGTGTATGCTGTAACATCTCGATTCCAAAAGCCTGTGCTTCTGCAGGAGACATTTTGGACATTTGAACATGAAGACTTTCGCCTTCCTGGAAAACTAGATATTTTCCTAGCAAAATCCCTAAAATAGATCCAACGGGATAAAACGTTTGGCTAATATTCAGGCGGAGCGTCGCATATTGCTTGGGACCTATCATGGAACTATAGGTATTGGCTGCCGTTTCAAGGAAACCTAAACCGATTGCAATAGCAAAAAGTGCAAACAAGAACATAGTATATGTCGCCAAGTGTGACGCTGGGAAGAATAAAGAACATCCAATGATATAGAAGCATAATCCTGTTATGATGGCAAACTTATAGTTCGTCTTCTTAATAACCATCGAAGCTGGAATGGCTACCAAGAAATAGCCTCCATAAAAAGCACTCTGTACTAAAGCACTAGCGAAATCACTTAATTCGAACACACTTTTGAACTGAGTAATTAATATATCATTCAAACTAGCTGCCACTGCCCACATGGAAAATAATGTGGATAAGAGAATGAATTGTAGAATAGGAGTCCGATTAAGGTATCCATCCGACAGTTGAATTATTTTTGTCTTTGCCATTTTTGTAATCTCCTTATTCAAGTAAGAACCCCTACTGATATTTACCCACTAATGAGTCCAATTGCATTCGGTTTTCAAACGAGGGACTAGCTATCTAAATTAATAGCCTCCATTAACGGCTTCCCCCTGCATGATTTTGACACCTGTGCTCGCGCCAATACGAGTAGCTCCCGCCTTAGCCATCTTTTCTAAATCGTTTTTATCCCGAATTCCTCCAGATGCCTTTACACCTAAATTCGGTCCAACGACCTTTCTCATTAACATTACATCTTCCACAGTGGCACCTCCCGTAGAAAATCCGGTGGATGTTTTAACATAATCAGCTCCAGCATTAACGACCAGTTGACATGCACGGACCTTTTCCTCTTCTGTCAATAAGCATGTTTCAATAATCACTTTCAGAAGAGCTTTTCCATGTGCAGCATTAGCAACCGCTTTCATATCAGCTTCAACTGCATCATCATTACCAGCTTTCAAGAGGCCAATATTGATTACCATATCTACTTCTTCTGCGCCGTTTGAAATAGCGTCTTGCGTTTCGAATACTTTTACTGCTGTAGTAGACGCGCCTAAAGGAAATCCAATGACTGTACAAACTTTTACGTCACTTCCCTTTAATTCTTTCGCTGCAAGTGACACCCATTGTGGATTCACGCAAACGGAAGCAAAACCGTATTCCTTGGCTTCTTCTGCTAATCTAACAATCTCCTTTTCAGTTGCGTCAGCTTTCAGTAGTGTATGGTCAATTAATTTAGCCTTATTCATTTTTAACGGCCCCTTATCCTATTATTTTTCACTATAATTTTTTATCTTTTTTGATTTTTCAATAAGAAAAGCGCTTTCACAACCAAATAATACCACGGTGTGGAACATATGTAAATTTTAATTTGAAATTTTGTTCAAATATTTTTACAACCTATTCAACTAAATGTTTATAGACATAAAAAAATAAGGTCAGCGCTTTTTAGGCGCCAACCATATATTCTTTCTTTTAACACTCTAATAGAGCTTTAGCCGTGAATTGATCTGTAATGAGGGTATTAGCATATTTTCCCACTAACGCTGCCTGGATGGCTTTGATCTTATCTTCGCCTCCAGCAACTAAAATGCTTCTTTCTTTCTTTTGCAATTCTTCTAAATCAATGCCCACCGTGCGGCTATTAATAACTTCATTACAGATGTTCCCCTCTTCATCAAAAAAACGAGAGCAAATATCACCTACGGCCGTACGTTGGATATCAGCTTTCTCCCCTTCACTTAAATAACCAAGTTTAAAAAGTAAAGCATCATCTCTGACCGTACCGACCGTAAATAATGCAATATTCGCTTGTCTACCCATTTCGATGATCCGTTCTATATGCCGATCTTCCTCAACCATCTGCTTAAGTTCTGGCTTATCGAAAATAACAGGTAAAGGTAAATAGCGGGTGACCGTATAATAAGCTTCGGCAAATAGATTGGCAACTTCAGCCGCGTAAGTAAGGCTATACGAATGGCTTACACCGCCTTTTAGCTGAACTACTTCTACACCTTTCACTCGCTTGCTTTTAAGTTGTGAGGCCACTGAAAACAATGTGGTACCCCAGGTAATGCCGATGATATCTCCGTCTTTTACGATTTTGTGTAAAAATTCGGCGGCAGTCCGCCCGATATGCTTAGTTATCTCCTCATACTCATTAAGTGGGGAATATGAAACGCTTACATGATCCAATCCATACCGTTCCTTTAACTGTTTTGAGAGTTCGTCCACATCTTCTAACGGGTCTTTAATGTGTATACTTACGTAGCCCTGCTCCTTCGCATATTGCAACAACCTAGAAACCGTTGGTCGCGACACGCCAAGGCGTGCACAAATCTCTTGTTGACTATAATCCGATTCATAGTATAGTCTTGCAGCCGCAATACTGAGCCTTTGTTTATCTTGATCCATACATGCCCTCATTTCTTCTGTCATTCCGATTATCACCTTTTAGTTTACATGGAATAATGCCCATCCAATCTGTTAAATTAACCATATACTAAAACTTGCATGGCGAGAAGATTAATTTACATAAAAATATAAAAAAGGTAAATTTAGTTATATAAAAAATCCACCAGTACGATAAGCGATTCAGGAAAATTATCTTGCTATTATAATATAAATGTTTCATTTTTCAGAATTTACTTTAAATAAAACAAATAGTAAGCTAAAGGTATAACTATCGTTTATTAATAAATTGAACTTTAAGGATCGTTCATTCATTTATAAGCTTGAGTGATTCATTGATACAGCATAAATGAATAAACCTTCCTTCCAAAAGTTCATTCATTTCAGGGGGAACAAGGGATGCTCATGAAAAACCGGTCAACACTTAAGATTCACCCAGTTATAGCGCCAAGTGCACTCGCATTGAAAAGTATAAACTTTTATTTAGTGGAACAGAATGAGTCCCTTACGCTGGTGGATGCTGGCATGAATGATGATGTTTGTTGGGACGCTTTACAACACACATTAGAGGAAAATAGCCTAAAGCTTGAAGATATTACAGAGATTCTCCTGACCCATCATCACGGGGATCACGTGGGACTCGTTAACCGTATCACTGAGCCTCACCCGATTCCTGTTTATGCTCACTCTAAATCCATACCAAGGTTAAAGCGAGATCCGGATTTTCTTAGCATGAGGATTGAGTTCTATAAACGACTTTACGTTCAGATGGGCTGTGGGGAACTTGGAGATAAACAAGTGGCCTATTTATTCAATGCCGTCAATAATAACAAAGATCAAAAAATCAATAGTGAAATCATCGAGATTAAGGAAAACCAATTATTAAATTTTGAAGTGATTCATTTTCCCGGTCATGCACCAGACCAAATTGCCTTTCTTGATAAAAGCGAGAACCGACTTCTTGCTGGAGACTTATTAATTGAACATATCTCTAGTAATGCATTGGTGGAGCCCGATGAAAACGGCCAAAGGATGCGGACTCTAGTAGACCATATTGAATCGTTGGAGCGCTGTTTGGCATTAGGGGTGGATATCCTTTACCCTGGACACGGAAACATCATCTATCAAGCAGGTCCATTAATAGAAAAAAGGCTCCGTAACATTGAAACAAAATCCAAGAAAATCCTCGCTTTAATTGAAGCTGGAATAACAACAGGGAATGAGTTAGCAAAAAACTATTACAAAGAAAAATATTTAAAAGAGTTCCCACTTGTCATGTCGGAGATCATCGGACATTTAGATTACTTGGAGTACCAAGGAAAAATCGACAAATACTCTAGTGGAAATGTGATTCACTATACCGCTAGATAAGGGTAATATCCTGGTCATCCGGTCTTGGCAACCTAGAGCACCGAATGCAAGGATGCTTTCGGCCGTTTTCGATTGATGGCTACCGATTCATATAAAAAAGGAAGAGTATGCACCACTCTTCCTTTTCTTATTCATTACCTTCTATAGACAACTTGATTAGGAATCCTTCTACATCTCCAACGAGGCTCTTAGACGCACACAACGATCTGCCTAGAAAATACCCCTTTTTTCGCTAGACAACGATCAGCAATTTCAAAGCCCGCTTCATGAATCATATCATCCATCGTATCGATGGTTACTACAACCACCTTGTCCGCAAAACGACGAGCATGTTTTAGAATCGAAAGTTGGTCTTCCGGCGTTGCATGTGTATAAAGATTATACGGCATATCTATAATGGCCACGTCATAGTGCTCCATAACCTCTGAAATCGGTCCTGTTGTAACATCGCCTTCCAGTCCGAAGAAAGCAATATTTTCCCTTGAACCATCCGTGACTAGAGGGTTGATGTCACGGCCAACGATATTGATTCCCATGGATAATGCCTCCACCAATACCGTCCCGATTCCGCAACATGGATCAATGGCTTTTACCCCCTCTGGATGTGGTACCGCAATATTGGCAATCGCTCTTGCGACCCGGGTACTAAGTGCCGTTGAATACTCACGGGGTTTCTTCAAATGGTGTAACCAAACCGGTTCGGGTTTGACGAATTCCCCAAAGTACCAACGTCCTTCGAATGGCACAATGCCATAAGTTAAATCCGGATTGCGCACATCTGCCTTGCTCTGGATATGCCAGCCAATTTCCCTCTCAATGGCACGTTGTCCCTCATAATCAATTTTTTCTTCTATATTTAAATCATTTATTTTAATGAATAGGACTTTAAATGTTGAATCGGTAATCGGAAGTTGCTTTACCTGTTCAACGATTTCAGATATGCTTTCCCCTTCGTACATAATATCGACGCGTCCCTTGATAAAAGGGCTTCTGCTCGGATCAATTTTGATGTCACTTTTTAAAATATTGACTTCGGTCTTACAACCAAAGAGCGAACGCGTTTCCATATTACATAATGAACGTTCGTCTGGAGTGCACGTAAAAGTATATATATACGCCGGTATACGGCTTTCATTGTTCAAACTATTCCCATCCTTCATCACTTAAGATTATATCTTTCTATCAAACATAGCCGTAAGTGGATAGAAATGCAAATGAAAAAAATAGCAGGAATACTGATTTTTCAGTGTTCCTGCTATTTTAATAAATACGTTACCATTCCACTTGCTGTAAGAATGGAAGGTGGAAAATAACCTTGCCTAACCCCAACAAATTTACACTATCCATTTAATCTAACTTATGCAATTGACTACGAATATATTTTGCCCGAGCCTCTATATATTTTAAAATAAAATTAGGTTCATTCTCAAATGCCTCGATATTGTCCCTGACATATCTATCTCTTGGAACATACGGTTTGATCAGGCTATGCATTCCCTGAATGATGGGTTCCATATATTCAACATTGAACTGGTTGTTCATGATCTCTTTTAAAAGGCTTTGGTAACGTTTACGGAATGTATTTATATCAAGAATTCTTGCGGTCAATGTATTGAAGCCTCTAATTCCAACATAATCTTCTTCCATCACTTTACCATTTACATCCCTGCCCCATGTCGCATCGTAATCCCAAGGGATGATTTCGAAAAGTCCGGTTTCTCCATTCCGGTATAAAGCATAATTATGGACAAATCCATCGTAGTTCTGTGTAAATACGACACCTGCCAACCAGCGGAGATACTTTTCCACATTGACGTACTTTCCAATTTCCTTCTCAAAATCCGCTCTTGGTATCGTATTGATTTTTATTATTAGCTCGTGTAAGTACAAATCATCCTGAGCTGTCCCACATTTTCTTTCATACCCGATATCCAGGGATTTCTTAACTTCCTTATCCAAATCACTCATCAATGAAAAATTAGCATCGCCATCCACTGCATAAAAAATGGATCCTTCAGGCAAATTGCTGTTCCTCAAGTAATGTTCATCCACAGATTCCAATTCTAAATAAATCCCTTCATCCTTTCCATTAAGATTAAGGAAAACGAATTGGGACCTCGGTGATAAAGTTCCGATATCTGCGAAAAAGTCTAAAGATAGTTTATTCCTCAGCAGAGATTTATCCTTATATTCAGCATTCAGATGAACTTCTTTAGCCTTTCGGTACATACTCGGTTTATAAAAAGCCACATGATAGGACTTCTTCCGGAAACCCCGGATGTGGGAGCCACGATAAACGATATCGACATCCAATTTTTTCTTTTCTATCGATAATTTTGCAGGGACGGGGTCATTACTCCAAATATCCCTACGAAGCTCGATTAAGTTTACAGGGGGAATAAAAAGATGGTAAACCGGTAGATTCTTGTCAGTATTCATTAAAACCTTCCCTTTCATTTTCATTTTACTTTATGAAAAAAAACGAAGGATGCCACTAAAGCCATCAATTTATTTTGGAAATATGTGTGTTTACCATAAGCACTTTTCGTACAAGCCGCATATTTTAGCTAGTGAAAAGGGGGAATGAATGTATGTCAACTAAATTTATAGAAATTCAAAAAGCGGTGGAAATGGTGAATTCGTTTGGGTTAGATGAATTCCTATTCCAAGACCCACGTTCAAAAAACCGGTCATCACGGAAGAAGAATAAGAAAAACAAGAAAAATAATAAAAAGCGTAGTACTAGACGTTCAACACGTGGTACCCAACGCCGCACTAGCCGGAACCGCTCTACTTGTGGTACTCGTCGTCGTACTAGCCGGAATCGCTCTACTTGCAGCACTCAACGTCGCACTAGCCGGAATCGCTCTACTTGCAGCACTCAACGTCGCACTAGCCGGAATCGCTCTACTTGCAGCACTCAACGTCGCACTAGCCGGAATCGTTCTACTTGCCGCTCTACACGTCGTTCTAGCAGAAATCGTTCTACTTGCCGCTCTAACCGTCGTTCTAGCCGGAACCGTTCTACTTGCCGCTCTACACGTCGTTCTAGCCGGAACCGTTCTACTTGCCGCTCTAACCGTCGTTCTAGCAGAAATCGTCGTTCCACTAGGAACCGCAGATTCCATGGCAAAGGTTCTTTCGATTTCCACAAGAACTGGAAATGGAAATTCTGATTACAGGCAATTAATCAGAAGTAATATAGATCATTGAGACCCATTTTTGAAAGGTGATAGATTTTTTATCACCTCTTTTTACATAGTCATACAGCTCCATGAATGTTTTATATGTAGCTGAGTGAAAGCATGAACCTAAACATTGAATGTGCCATACCCTTACATTAAAAAAAGATGGATTCACCAGATTACTAACCTGGAAAACCCATCTCATTCCTTATTTAACGGAGATCAATTCGAACTGAACATAAACATCTTTCAGACCTGCTTGAATGGCTTGACCTGCCTTCCCCCGATAATACAATTGCACGCGTTCAATCAATTCATCAATTCCATCATTTAAACAATAACCACGAAGTAACTGGCGGATGAATTCCCTGCCATGTTCTGTAGCAAGCGTACAGGAGGCATCGACAATTACGCCATATTTAAGGTCCAGTTCTACCGTAATCGTGATGGAGTCATAGAGATTTCTTGCCGCCATACCTTGTGGGAGTTTAGCATGCCCTGCAATAAAATATGTGTTCATCATCTGATCTCCTTATTTGTAATTAATGGACAGAAACCTGCTCAAATGGCCATGCAGGCAATTGCTTGCGAAGTTCTTTATCCTGTCTGTATCCCAATGCATATTCTCCTTGCATGACCGTATGGATTTCTCGTGTTCCTTCATAAATGACCGGAGCTTTTGAATTCCTTAGGAACCGTTCCACTGGATATTCATCTGAATAACCATAGGCTCCATGGATCTGCACCGCATCATTCGCCGCTTCATTTGCTGCATCACATGAAATCCATTTAGCAAGTGACGTTTCTTGTGTATTTCGCTTTCCTTGATTTTTTAAAGTCCCTGCTTTAAAGACCAATAATCTAGCAATTTCTAAATTCGCTGACATTTTGGCTATCATCTGTTGTACAAGCTGATGCCTGCCGATCTCTTTACCAAATGTACTGCGCTCATGGCAATACTTTAAGCTCGCTTCCAGACTTGCGCCAATCAGGCCTACTGCGCCGGCAGCTACCGTAAACCGTCCATTGTCCAAGGCAGACATGGAAATTTTAAACCCTTCCCCTTCTTCGCCCAATCTATTGGCAACCGGAACTTTAACATCCGTTAAAAAGACTTCACCTGTATTACCGGCACGAATCCCTAGCTTTCCTTTGATTGCTTTCGATTCAACGCCATCAAACGTACGCTCAACGATAAATGCCGTAATTCCTTTGGAGCCTAGGTCATGATCCGTTTTCGCAAAAATGAGGAAATGGTCCGCATAATCGCAAAGAGAAATCCATGTTTTTGATCCATTTAAAATGTAATAATCACCATCTCGTTTAGCCGTTGATTTCATGGCTGCAACGTCTGACCCAGCATTAGGCTCAGTGAGGCCGAAAGCACCAATCTTCGTGCCTTTTGCTTGTGGCACTAAATACTTCTGTTTTTGTTCTTCGGTTCCCCACTGCAACAGTGTCATGCTATTTAACCCGGTATGTACGGACACCGCAGTCCGGTAAGCCGTGTCGCCACGCTCCAATTCCTCACACACGATGGCGAGTGTATTATAATCCATGCCGACTCCGCCATATTCTTCAGGAATGCACACACCCATCAATTGCAATTCAGCCAATCTCTTTAAAATATGTGGTTGAAACTCTCCTTGTCGGTCCCATTCTTGAATATATGGAATGATTTCCTTATCAACAAATTTCCTTACCACTTTTTTTACACTTTTCTGTTCTTCTGTTAATTCGAAATGCATCATCTAAATTCCTCCTAAATAATTTTATTTTGTTTGAATTTGGTTATGTCTTCCGGGTTATACCCCAATTCGGCTAAAATGGATTCTGTATGCTCCCCATACAGCGGTGGATGCTTTCTCATCGTGACCGGTGTTTTTGAAAGTTTTAAAGGCGACCCAGTCATTCTAAGGTTGTCAACTTTTGGGTGTTCCATCTCCACTAACATTTCCCTTGCCTGTATTTGAGGATCCTCGAACATTTCGGCAATGGTTTGAATAGGGCCATTAGGGATCCCGGCTATATCCAATTGCGTTTTCCACTCATTCTTCGTCTTGCTTTTTAATAAAGCTTCTATAATCGGTATTAATTCCTCTTTATTCTGCAAACGATCTTTATTGTGCATAAAAGGCTCATGATCCGCCAATTCCGGCCTTCCTAAAACCGTCGTGAATCTCTTAAATTGCTCATCATTCCCAACAGCGACGACTAGTTCCCCATCACTTGCGTGGAAAACTTGATAAGGGACGATATTGGGATGTTGATTTCCCATTCGCTTAGGAGATATATCATTGAACAAATAATTGCTGGCGACATTCACTAAGGAAGCTACTTGACAATCCATCAATGCAATGTCGATCTCCTGACCTTCCCCCGTATTGTTCCGATGATGCAAGGCTGATAAAATTCCAATGCAAGTATATAATCCGGTCAATACATCGGCTATCGCCACCCCCACTTTCATGGGGCTTCCATCACTCTCGCCCGTGATGCTCATCAGGCCGCTCATCGCTTGAATGATATAATCATAGCCTGGTAAATCTTTATAAGGACCGGTTAATCCGAATCCTGTGATTGACGCCATAATCAAATGAGGATTCACTTCTTTTAATTGTTCATATCCCACACCCATTTTTTCCAGTGTGCCTGCCTTGAAGTTTTGAACGACAATATCCCCTGTCGATACTAGCTTACGAAATATTTCTTTCCCCTGTTCAGACTTTAAATTCAATGTCATACTTTCTTTGTTGCGATTGGCACATAAATAGTAAGCGCTTTCTCCCCCGGCGAAAGGTGGACCCCATCCTCTCGTTTCATCTCCTGATTCATGATGTTCCACTTTGATAACTTCCGCTCCCAAATCACCAAGAATCATCGAGCAGAACGGTCCCGCCAATACACGAGAGACGTCAATGATCCTTATTCCTTCCAAGGCCCCTTTCATCACCTCACCCCTTTCCGATTGTTGAAATATACAAAAAGAGCCAGTAAAACAAACAATGTGATTACATTGTACGTTTCACTGACTCTTATCCATGGCTTGTCTTCCGACAAAGGAAGATCAAGTGAACAAAGTCAATTTTATAAATACTCTTTTAAAACAAGCCGGCCATGCAGCAAGGTAAGTCACTGTCATCGGTTTGGTAAATTAAGTATAAGATAGTTATTTGAATTTTGCAATGATTATATTCAGATTATGGATATTGATCGTTCGCAAATTTATCATGATTGTTGTTCTCCTCCCCCTTTACACTAAAGGTATGGAGAATGAAGCTCTGGCCTTGCTTCTTTCCCCTTCTGTCTATAAAATTTAAAGATATAAACGCTTAGTTCGACAAGTCCATTAATGGTAAGGGGGATTTAACAGTGGACGATATAAAGAAAGAAATCGTTGAAGCCATCAAGCAATATTCAACGATTATCATTCACCGCCATCTTAATCCAGACCCGGATGCACTGGGGTCTCAAATCGGACTTCTACACGTGATAAAGCACTCATATCCATCCAAGGTTGTTCATGCAGTGGGAGAAGAAGTAGGTCGGCTCCAATTCATTGGAAGGATGGATGTTATCCCCGATGATGTTTATAGAGATGCATTAGTGGTTGTGTGCGATACCGCTAATCTTTCACGCATTAGTGATTCACGATACAAAATGGGGAAAAGGTTGATTAAGATCGATCATCATCCCGATCAAGAGTCCTTCGGCGATCCTTCGTGGGTGGATCCTTCTTTCAGCTCAGCAAGTGAGATGCTTGTTGACCTATGTTTGGGTTTCCCTGATGACCTTAAATTAAACAAAGAAGCTGCCCGTGCCTTTTATACCGGCATCATTGGTGATACCGGTAATTTTCAAAAAGGCAAAATATCTCCCGGGACTTTAGAAATCGCATCGATATTACGGTCGTATAATTTTCAGCCAGAAAGAATCCACAACTTCTTGAATATAAAAACCAAGCATTCTTCCCATCTTCAAAGGGATATTATGATGAGCTATAAGAGGACCGATAAAGGGGTAGCCTACTTCGTCATGACTGAGGAGATGTTAAGCAAGTATGATATAGACCGGACCGAAGCCTCGAATTTAATTAATACTCTTTCCGGGTTAAAAGGAGTGAGGATTTGGGTGTTCTTCATAGAATATCCCGAAGAAATCCGGGTCAGGATCCGTTCACGAAACACCCCGATTGATTCAGTTGCACGCATGTTTAATGGGGGAGGGCATCCCTTTGCGTCCGGAGCGAACATCCCTACTTGGGAGGCAGTTGATCAGGTCATACACGCTTTGAACCAAGTTTGTCCCTGAGTTGGTTGGTGAAAGAAGCGTAAGAGAAACGCCCGAGCCATATGGCCCGGGCGTTATGTTTTTATTTCGATACTTCTTCAAGAGTCGATAAATCGATCATCCCTTTAATATCGGCGCTAGGAATGTATCCAGCCTCTTTACTAATATCAGCCATTTCCTGAATGACGTCCTCATTAACATTCGTTGTCACTTCCAAGCGTGAAAAGGCAGCGGCCACCTCTTCCTTGCTTAATTCTTTTCCAGTCAAGTCCTTAAGATGCTTAATGACTAGATCTTGGCTTTCTTCCGGATTGTTTTGGATGAAATCAACCGCTTTTTTGTGGGCTTTCAAATAGGCAGTGGAAAGACCTTTTTTATCTAAGAACTTCTGGCTTGCAGCCACCACTGTGTTTGGTGAATCTTTGCCCCAAGCAAATTCATCCCAGTTAAGCAATAGCTTCCCGTTTGCTTGATTTTCCAAAACGTATCCCCAAGGTTCCTGAGTAGCAGCTGCATCCACTGTTTTTTGGACAAAAAGTGCTGCTGTGTCAGCAGGTGCTGATGCAAATAACTCCACTGTACCACCATTTGTAGTCGGTTTAAGGCCAACATCTTTAAGGGCCTTTCTAAGCATGACATCCTGTGTGCTTCCGATGACAGGAATCGCAACTTTTTTACCGTCCAGATCTTTTAAATCCGAAATTTTACTGCTTTCACCTGACACAAGAACTGCTCCACCGTTTACAGCCCCGGAAATTAAGTGGTATTCCGGATTTTTCACGTAAAAGTTAAGTAACGGACCAGGACCGGTTGTTCCGACATCGATAGCTTTCGTAGCCATCGCTTCCATAAATAGCCCACCGTTGGCCACTGTTTTCGTTTTAATGGTTACATCTTCACCGAATTCTTCTTTAAAGTAGCCCTTTTCAAGCGCAATGATTGTTGCACTATGAGTCAAGTTAGGGAAATACCCGATATTCACGGTTTGTTTTTCTGAATCTTTTCCTTCTTCGTTATTCGAAGATTCTGTGCAACCACTTACTATCCCAATTAACAATACGGACATAATAAGAGTAAATAATGATTTTTTCAGCATCTGTCTCTCTCCTCTTAACCTATTATTTTATTAACCTACCTTTGATTAACTCCCCATTTAACTTGAACATTACGTTCCAAGCGGGAGAAAACAACGTTATCTACAATGGTTCCAATAATCGCAATGATGATCATGACGGAAATAACCAGGTCCATTTGACCGAGCGATCTTCCCATTTCCAGAAGCTGCCCGAGACCTCCGCCTCCTCCGAGTAACTCACCTGCCATTAATGCACGCCAAGAGAATGCCCAAGCGATTCGAAGACCAGAAATGATTTGTGGGACAGATGCGGGCAGAATCACGGTTCTCAAGAAATGAAATCCGCTTGAACCATAAGTTTTAGCCACTCTTTGATATAGCTGGGGCACATTTTTGAACCCGCTTGTTGCATTGACTGTCATCGTCCAGGTCGCGCCGATGGTAACGATAAACAGGATGGAAAAATCATTCAAGCCAAACCAGATGATCGCTAACGGGAACCATACGATACTTGGTATCGATTGTAAGGCTGTTACAACAAAACCAAGCGTATCTTCTACAAGCTTATAACGCCAAATGAAGTATCCTAAAATAAGACCGATAATGATGGCGATGGTGAACCCAATCAAGATGCGTCCCATGCTCTTTCCGACAGCTTCGGTGATTTGTCCACTCACTATTCCATTAAACAGGGTTTCAAGGACCTGAGTCAGGCTAGGAAACATGAAATCCGGAAGGCTTGATAATCTAGATGTGACTTCCCATATCCCCGCTATCATCGCGATGAATATGATTCGTCTTAAAGCTGTAATCATTCCCCATTTCCTCCTTCAGCACTTTTTCAATTTCCTCCTGTAAAATCGATAATACCCTTTGTTCGGTGTTCAACGTCACACTATCCGGCATGACCCCATCTTTCATGGAAGGAACGGAAATCGTCTCTTTGATTTTTCCCGGGCGGGTTGCAAAAACTACGATTTTCTCCGAAAGCTGAACTGCTTCACGAATATTATGCGTGACAAAAAAGATCGTCACTTTTGTTTTTCTCCAGATTTCAAGTAACTCTTTATGCAATACCATTCTCGTCTGCTCATCAAGTGCAGAAAATGGCTCATCCATCAATAGAATATCCGGTTCCATCACAAGTGCTCTGGCGATGGCGACTCTCTGCTTCATTCCACCTGAAAGCTGATGTGGATAGGAGTCTACATAGCGACTAAGATGAACCATTTTTAAAATATCCAACGCCTTTTCTTTCGCTTTTTCTTTAGGCATTTTCTTCAACTTCAACCCGTACGTGACATTTTCAAGCACCGTCAACCAGGGAAATAACCCTGCTTCTTGAAATACAACCACTCGTTCGGGTCCCGGCTTCGAAACCTTTTTTCCAGCCACCCGGATGTCGCCTGAATCTGCTTTATCGAGACCGGCTATTAAATAAAGAAGGGTCGATTTGCCACAACCTGACGGCCCAACGATTGAAACAAAGCTTCCCTTTTCAACCTCTATATTGATATCATCGAGTACCTTTATACTTTCTTTCTTTTCATTCATAAAGCTTTTTTCAATTCCGTCTACTGTTAAATACACTGAGACACCCCACTTTTAAATCACACTAATTGACTAGACATTATTCCTTAATAATGATTAATCCAATCGTTTTTGTCAACTATAAAAATGCAAGAATTCTAACTTTTTTGTATTTTGTTCTCGCCCGCCAAATAATGGAGATATACTACAATACTACATATTTTAGTAAAATCTATTTTTTAATATGATGAGCAAGGAAAAACAACTTCCCCTATAGGTAAATCGACTATTTTAAAATAATAATCCACTGCCTATGTATACAAAAAAAGGTTCCTGCGTCCAGAAACCTTTTCTTTATTTCATATGCAAAGGATGATTTAAAAAAGTCTGCTTCGATATAATTTATCTTTCATTTTTTGTGTTCGACGGTGAAAAGGCTTCTTCAGGATCACACCCAATAAAAGGGTGACCAAGATAAAGAGTAACAACACCAGAATATCTTTTGTAGCAGTAGTCCAAGTGATTCCACCGACAGCTTCACGAAGTAAGCTAACGGCATAGGTAAATGGCAAGAAAGGATTGATATGTTGAAAAAAAGGCGGTGTCACTTGAATGGGGAAGGTCCCACCGGAACTTGAAATTTGAAGGACCATCAAAATCACGCTGATCCCTTTGCCTACATTTCCAAGAACGGATACAAATGTGTATACAAGTAGTGTAAATACTGCACTAATCAATACAGAAAACAAGACATACTCCCATTTATCCGAAACATATACTTCGAGAAGAAGAAGATTCCCTATGGATACGATTAATGCCTGCATGCATCCAATAATTAAGAAAATTAGGTACCTTCCTATATATATCTGATATGGACTATACACTTGTTGAGAAATATCCACGCTCAGTATCGAGATTAATACTGTCCCCCCTACCCAAAGCGAAAGAGCTGTGAAGAATGGCGACATCGCCGAACCGTAGTTAGGAATTGGGAAAAGACTATGTTGATTAAGAAGGACGGGTTCTGAAAAAAAGTCACTTTCTTTCTCAATATCATTTCGCAAAAAGCGAATGACCTCCTCGATATTATAACTCTTGTCTATCTCTCTCATTTTATTAGCAAGCCCTCGGATTTTGTTCTCAACCTCTGGAAAGTTATTCTGTAACCTATCGATTTCCTCTGTCCGTGATAATAAGGTTTGATTGCTCTCTCCCAATAGTGCTTTAACCTCAGGAAGGGCTTGTCCCCCTTCCTCCAGTGTCATTTCCACTTTTTCTAAAAGTGCATGTGCTTCATTCCCTAGCTTTTCAAATTTCACCCCTGTATCGTCTTGATAATCGGTTTGCAGTTCGTTCAATACACTAAGGTTGCTTTCCCCATGACCAGTAAGTGAATCAAAGGCTTGTTCATTCAATGCCTGCAGTTGGTTTGACGTATTTTCGCGCAACTCATTTACGGAATATATCTCTGGTTGTAACACGTTTTTCCCATTGAACTGATTGACCCTCACCAATAGATTATAGATACTTTCTAATAAGTACCTATCCTTTTTCAGTCTACTTCTTCCTTCTTCTGTCAGTTCATATACTTCATCGTCGGTTAAACCTTGCTCCTTCAATCGGTCGGCTATTCCTATAACCGATTCATTATCACTCCTTACTATTGCAAGGTCATCTTCTAGGAGTGGATTAATGGCATGAAAAGCCGCTTGGGCTGAATCAACATAAACGGAAACATTGGATACCATTTGTTCTTTTTGTGATGTAATATTTTCTACCGCTTTCAGACTATCGTTGACCTTTACAATTATGTCCTCAGCTTTAGTCACATGCTTATGGACTGTGTTAATACTTTGTTCAAGCTCGGGCAACTCCCCTTCTAAAACGTACACCATATTCTTCATTTTTTGGATCGTCGGAAGCTCGTTTTGCAACGTGATTCCCAGTTCATTAAAAATGGAGAGTATACTTCCACTGGCCGTCTTAACGAAGCTTTTGCTGACATTGTCCACAATGCTATTGGCTCCTGCCGCCGTCATTTTCGGTGCGATGCTATTGATTTTTTCGTTTACGTAATAATCGATTTCGGCCTTGATGGGATCCTCCGTCATGATGGTCGCTATATGCTCAGAGAAGTTTTCTGGAATGATGATAGATGCGTAGTAATCCCCATTCTTCACTTTTGAAATTGCTTCCTCCTCCGTCGTGAATCTCCAGCCAAGGTCTGAATTTCCCTTTAACCCTTGCACCACTTCTTCTCCTATATTTATCGATTCACCATTCAACTCCGCTCCCCTATCGTTATTGGCAACCCCTACGAGGATTCCTCCCGTATTTGCGTATGGGTCCCAAGAAGCAACAATATTAAACCAAGCGTAAATGGAAGGAATCAACATAAGAAAAATGATAACGATACACACAAATAAATTTTTATAAATACTTTTTATATCATCTATGAAAATTCCCCAAATCTTTCTCAAGACAGACCTCCGGTATTCATTTTCCATAGTAGTATGGGGGTAGGAAGATGCTTCAATACCATGTAAACATATCCATCCTTTCACATAAAAAGAAGTAGCTATCAAATGACAGCTACTTCTTTCAGGATTATTCATTTTTTCTTCTATATAAAGCGAAAGAATACCTCTTCCTGGAAGAATTGACCTCGTTCGCTCATTCTGGACTAATGATTGCGGAAAATCTTCAGCTCTTCATTCAGTTCCTTTGTCTGATTATATACCTTTTTGTACACATCAAATAGCAAGGCATACTTTTCGACATTAGCCGTTATCGGCTTATAGGACTTTTCTTCTGAAATGAATACCTCTGCACATGCTTGCAACGAATCATACCAGCCGCTACCATATGCAGCAAGCATTGCAGCACCAACTGCCGGGCCCTGTTCACTTGATAATTTAACGATAGTCGCATTGAAAACATCAGCCTGCATTTGTAGCCACGTTTCATTTTTTGCTCCTCCACCAATGGATATGACCGTATCGATCAACTTCCCGTTTTTTCTGAATATGTCGATGGATTCATTCAAAGAGAAAGTAATGCCTTCAAGGACAGCCCTAGCAAAATCAATTCGCTTATGAGAAGAATCCATGCCAATAAAGCTTCCACGAATGGTCGCATCGGGATATGGTGTCCTCTCGCCCGATATATATGGGGTAAATAATAGACCATTTGCCCCTATTGGAACGTTAGCAACACCCTCCAGAACCGTATCGAATTCTTCCCCACTTGCAAAAGTATCCTTAAACCAGCTTAAGCTATGCCCTGCAGATAAGGTCACACCCATTGTGTAAAAAGTATTTTCTTCACCATGATTAAAATAATGAACTTTTCCTCCAAAATCACGGTCATTCTTTTCTTCATAGGAGAGAACCACACCAGAAGTACCGATACTGCAAAGCGTTTTCCCCTCGGAAAGGATGCCCGACCCGATTGCACCACATGCATTGTCGGCCCCTCCGGCAAACACTTTTGTTTTTTTCGCCAAACCCGTTTGGACTGAAAAGTCTGCTGTGATTTCTCCGACACACTCACTCGATTCTACCAAAGGCGGACATAGTGTTACGTCGACACCGACAAGTTCACAGATTTCACCGCTCCATTGTTTTTTTGCCACATCCATTAGAAGAGTTCCGGCAGCATCGGAATATTCACTATGTATTTTTCCTGTCATCGCATAACGAACATAGTCTTTTGGTAGCAGGAAGACATCTGCTTGATGATAGATTTCCGGTTCATATTGCTTGACCCAAAGCAATTTCGGTAGGGTAAATCCTTCAAGCGCCTGATTTTTTGTGATTTCCAATAGCCTTTTCTCGCCAATACATTCATAAATTTGACGGCATTGTTCCGTTGTTCTTGTATCATTCCATAGAATCGCATTTCGAAGGACATTCCCCTCTTGGTCCAATAAAACAAGACCGTGCATTTGCCCGGAAAAACTAATTCCTTCAATGTCATTTGTGTCCCCATCGAATTTCCTGACTAACTCACTGAGCGCTTCTGTCGTCTTATCAACCCATCCCTTGGGATCTTGTTCATTGAACCCTGGTTGTACCTGTATGAGGGGGTATGACTTTGAAATCTCGTCGCACACCTTTCCTTGTTGATTCATCAATAAAACCTTTACCGCACTCGTCCCTAAATCCACGCCGATGACATATTTCATGTTCCACCATCCTCTACTCAATTTAGAAAAATGTGCTGGAAATCCTTTTGGGACCCAGCACATCATAATGAAACGTATTCTTTATTGTCAAGCCGATTTCGTCCAGATATTTTCCATATCCTCCAACGTCTTTCCTTTCGTTTCCGGTATGAACTTCCATACGAAAATGGCCGAAAGAACACTCATTAAACCATAGAACCCATATGTTAAAGCACCACTGTACTCCATCATCATAGGATATGTGGCAGATATTAAGTAATTGGCGATCCATTGGGCTGCAACAGCGATGGCAACGGCCTGGCCTCGAATTTTGTTCGGGAATATTTCTGAAATCAATACCCAGCAAATAGGTCCCCACGACATCATGAATGAAGCCGTATATACAATAATGAATACTAACGTGCTAATCCCAATCACATTGGCGTACGCTATTCCTGCTACTCCAAACATTCCTATGGCCATTCCTATGGAACCGACTACGAGTAATGGTTTTCGTCCCCATTTATCCACGTTCATGATGGCAATAACAGTAAAGATAACGTTTACAATTCCCATAATGATGGTTTGCATCATCGAAGCATCTTTTCCTGCTCCCATGCTTTCAAAAATGCGCGGAGCATAATACAAAGCAACATTAATGCCGACAAATTGTTGGAAAACAGATAGGAGAATGCCTATGACGATTACTAGTTTACCGTAAGATAATAATTTCCCACTGGATACATTCACCGTTTGTTTAATATCATTAAAAATGGACTTTGCCTCAACAGCTCCATTAATCTTTGTTAATATTGCCAGTGCTTTATCATTTTGATGTTTCAACGCTAGATATCGTGGTGTTTCTGGAACAAATATCAGGAGTAGACCAAACAATAGAGCCGGAATTGCTTCCGAAGCGAACATGTATCTCCAACCGATGTCATTGATCCATTCTACTGATTGCCCATTAGCGATGGCCCAGTTAACGAAGTACACGACTAACATCCCAAGAATGATGGCAAATTGATTAAAGGATACCAATTTACCTCGGATATCAGCAGGAGCAATCTCCCCTATATACATAGGGACGATTGCTGAAGCCAAACCCACTCCAATGCCGCCTATAATCCGATATACGTTAAACGTGAGCAATAACGCTAGCGTCGGTTCGCCTTTTGTGAAAAATAAAAACTCCGGATAAGCGGACCCTAAAGCAGAAAAAAAGAATAACAGAGAAGCTAGGATTAATGAATTCTTACGCCCGAGTCTACTTGAGATCATCCCGGACAGCAAACCTCCGATGATACACCCAATCAATGCACTTGAGGTCGTTGCCCCGTGGGCTAAAGACCCGAGACCTAAACTCGTAATGAAGTAGGCTTCTAGGGATTTTTCCGCCCCGGATATTACAGCCGTATCATATCCAAATAGCAATCCACCAAGTGCCGCTACTAGTGTAAGTGAAAAAATATAAAGTGAGTTACGATTTTTTTTCATAGTTTCATAGAGTTAGAATAAACCCGTAAAAGAAAAAAGCCAAGGTAATTCCAGCAGTTTCTTTTCTTTCACCAATTAAACTCCTTCTCCATAACCCCCTCTACTTGAATTAGAAGATATGACTATACATGAATCCAATCATAAATCGTATGCTAGTTCCTCCCTCCATTCACCTTTTATTCTGCAATTGCTTTAAGAATGTATTTGTTCAATATGCCTTTTAAGTATTCTTGTCTGCCCGATTTATTTTGGATTTCATCAAGACCCAGTGCATAGTCTTCCAACTTACGAAAATCTGTTTTCCCTTCAACAATTTCCAAGCCGATTCCGGCGGTGTAACTGCTGTAACGATCCGCAATGAAATCTTCCAATACTTTGTCTTCAAGTAACTTTTTCGCAACCTTAGTACCAATCGCAAAGCTATCCATTCCAGCAATATGCGCATGGAATAAATCTTCGTAATCGAAAGATCCCCGTCTTACTTTCGCATCAAAATTCAGACCGCCTGTTCCAAGACCCTCATTTTTAAGGATTTCGTACATCGCCAACGTCGTTGAATACAAGTCAGTCGGGAATTCATCCGTATCCCATCCAAGCAACGTATCACCTTGGTTTGCATCGACGGAACCAAGCATCCCGTGAGTACGGGCAACATGCAATTCATGTTCGAATGTATGGCCTGCCAATATTGCATGGTTTGCCTCGATATTGAATTTGAAATGATCCTTCAAGCCATACGTCTGTAGAAAAGAAAGACCCGTTGCGACATCGAAGTCATATTGGTGCTTCGTCGGTTCCTTTGGTTTTGGTTCAATCAAGAACTGGGCATCGAAACCAATCTCTTTGGAGTAATCCAGGGCCATATGGAAGAAGCGGGCCAAGTTATCCAGTTCTAACTTCATATTCGTATTAAGAAGCGTATCGTAGCCTTCACGTCCGCCCCAGAATACATAATTTTCTGAACCTAACTCCTTCCCTACTTCCAATCCTTTCTTCACTTTCGCAGCCGCATAGGCAAATACATCCGCATTCGGTGAAGTTGCTGCACCGTGAACCCAGCGAGGATTAGAGAACATATTCGCCGTATTCCAAAGTAATTTCGTCTTGCTAGTCTTCAAGTATTCCTTGATCATGGCCACAATTTCATCCATGTTCTTATTTGTCTCCCTCAATGTGTCTCCTTCAGGAGCGACGTCGACATCATGGAAACAGAAGAATGGAACGTCCATTTTTTCAAAAAATTCAAAGGAAGCTTCCACACGTGCCTTTGCTAGGTCCATTCCCGTAAATTTATTATATGGACGGAGCATTGTTGGTTGTCCAAATGGATCTGTACCATCTGCAGTGAATGTATGCCAGTAAGAGACGGCAAAGCGCAAAAACTCTTCCATCGTCTTTCCGTTAATCATTTCTTTCGGGTTGTAATATTTAAAGGCGAATGGATTCGAAGATTCTGAACCTTCATATTTTACTTGATTGATTGTTTCAAAATAACTCATAGTTATATTTCCTCCTCAGATAAAATTAAATTGGAATCGCTTTCATAATTTATAAAAATAATAATACCAGCAAAAACTTAGTTTGTCTAATGAATATACTAAGTTTTTTTGAATTTTTTTGTTATAATAAAACTTACCTAAAATCCATTATTATTAAAAGGAGGTAGAAAGATGACCTGGAGCCAGCAACTAATGAAAGTGAATAACAAGCAGGCCATTTTAGAAACCATCCTGGAATGTGCACCGATATCTCGGGCAGATATCTCTCAGCATCTCGGACTCACTAAGGGGACTGTTTCTTCTCTCGTCAATGAATTATTGGAAGCTAATCTTTGCATTGAATCAGGGCCAGGAGAGTCTAGCGGTGGAAGACGTCCAGTCCTGTTGTTGTTTCAAGAAAAGGCCGGCTACTCGATTGGAATAGATCTTGGAGTAAATTATATGTTAGGTATACTTACTGATCTCAATGGTGACATTATAGGGGAAATTAGTAGGAATACGAATAATGCAAACTACCAAGAAACTTTTGATCGTATGAAAGAAATGATTCAATCTTTAATAAAAACTGCCCCCGAAAGCTATTACGGAGTGGTAGGAATCGGAATTGGTATTCCTGGAATCGTTAATAACAAAGGGGAAATTTTGCTTGCTCCGAACTTAGGTTGGAAGAATGTTGACCTAAAAAAAGACATGGAAGAAGAGTTTGGTCTCCCTGTCATCATAGAAAACGAAGCAAATGCCGGGGCCTATGGAGAAAAGAAATTTGGCGCCGGCAAAGGCCATGAACATCTTGTTTACGTAAGCGCGGGTATGGGCATTGGGGTCGGCATTATCCTCCAAAATGAACTGTACCGCGGAGCGAATGGATTTTCCGGAGAAATGGGCCACATGATCATTGACGTTCATGGAAAGCCCTGCAAATGTGGAAGCAAGGGTTGCTGGGAATTATACGCATCCGAAAAAGCATTGATTGAACGGGCATCATCACTTTTCCAGTTGGAAGAAACCACGCTTGAATCATTGGTTGATCAGGCAAGCCATAATGAAGGAATCCGTGACCTTTTCAAAGAAATTGGACAATATCTTGGGATTGGCATTAGCAATATTTCCAATACCTTCAACCCTCAGCAGATTATTATCGGAAACCGCCTAGCTATGGCCAAGGACTGGTTAAGGGATTCCATAGTGAAGGTAGTTGAAAGCCATGCCCTCCAGTTCAATCAAGAAAAATTGCATATCAGCTTTTCTGATTTATCTTCCTATTCCCCTTCATTAGGGGTATCGGCCCATGTAATCGAAAATTTCTTGAAAACAAATTTGAATCACATAAATTAATAAGTTTATATGAAACAAAAAGTGATTTCTCCCTCAGGAAAAACCACTTTTTTGTTTCATTTCTCTTCAATTACCCGAATCAATTCCCGTAAATAATCGGGAAGATCCGGTGGACGTCTGCTCGATACCAGGTTTCCGTCCACCACAACAGGTTCGTCCATCCAATGTGCCCCGGCATTCTCCATATCATCTTTGATTCCGGGCGTACTTGTCACCTTCTTCCCTTGCAAAATTCCTGCCGAAACCAAGACCCAACCCGCATGGCATATTTGGCCAATCGGCTTCTTGCTTTCTTCCATACTCTGAATCAGAGAAATTACTTCAGGAAACCGACGAATCTTATCAGGTGCCCAGCCTCCTGGAACAAGAATCGCATCATAGTCTTCCGCTTTGATGCTGCCATAATCAAAATCTGAATCGGCTGGCACACCATATTTACCAATATACGTCTCATTTGCCTTTTCTCCGGCAAGATGGACGATGGCCCCTTCTTCCCTCAATCTTAAAATCGGATACCAAAGCTCCAAATCCTCGAAATCATGATGCACAAGACTGATTACTTTCTTTCCTTCTAAGCGCATATATCCCTCTCCTTCTATAACTTGTTCCCCTTAACTTAAAGGTATACTTCCCCCTTTTGGTAACTCGTACACTTTTATCTTTAAGTGCCTTTTTAAATTTCATCCTGGGATCTGATAAAAAGAAAAAAAGACTTTCTAATGAACGAAAGTCTTTTTTAGGATATTAGTCTTCTCCAATTATTTTCACTTCGGTTTCAAGCTCCACGTCGAATTTCCTTTTAACGGTGTCTTGAACATATTGAATGAGTTCCAAATAATCGGTGGCTGTTGCGGAACCAACATTTACGATAAATCCAGCATGTTTAGTGGAAACTTGAGCTCCACCGATTTGCTTTCCTTGCAAACCGCTATCCTGGATTAATTTACCTGCAAAGTGTCCAGGCGGACGTTTGAAGACACTTCCACAAGACGGAAATTCAAGCGGTTGTTTAGATTCCCTCTGGAAAGTAAAATCATCCATTTTACTTTTAATGTCTTCGTATTCTCCCTTTCTTAATAAGAAGGTAGCTTCTAATACCAGTAGTTTTTCTTTTGAAAAGCGGCTAGAACGATAGCCCAGTTCTAATTCATCCTTTTTCAAAGTCTGCAAATCTCCAGAACGGGTGATGACCAGGGCTTCCTGTAGTACATCTGAAACTTCTCCACCATATGCCCCTGCATTCATATATAAAGCCCCTCCAACAGAACCGGGGATCCCGCAAGCAAACTCTAAACCAGTTAGACTATTTTGTAACGCGTATCGAGAGGCTTGAATGATAGCAGCACCACTTTGAACGGTGAGCTTATTACCCTCCAATTCCATGCTTGCTATATCAATAAGGGTCATGACGATACCTCGTATGCCCCCATCTTTAATAATCATATTAGAACCATTCCCCACGATGGTTAAGGGTAAATGGTTGTTAAGCGCATAAACATATATCGCTTGGACTTCTTGATAGTTTGTAGGCATTACGAAGAAATCTGCCTTGCCACCTGTTTTTGTAAACGTATATTGATGTAGCGGTTCATTCATTCTCACATTACTTGGATGTACAATTCCCTGAAGATCTAAAAAAATTTGTTTACTCATTTATACAAACTCCCATTAAAAATTTTAGAAAAAAGAACAAACATTTCATTTCTTTTTGTACACATTAATCGTTAGATATTTCATTCTATGCTTCATATAAGCGAAAAACAACGATTTACACTTATTTATAACCTGCCATTTATTCCAATAACCACACTTTTCAATATTTAGTTATGGCTACATTCCCCGGTTCACCATTAATGAAGGAAAGAGGAGCTCATCCCCACCAGTAGAACTCTAAAAAGAATCCTATATGTTTCTCAGTATCATCCAGTAAAACCATAATAAAAAACGGCGAAAACATTGATTGTACAATGCTTACGCCGTTGGATGACCTGTGAGGGATTCGAACCCACGACCCCTTCCCTGTCAAGGAAGTGCTCTCCCACTGAGCTAACAAGTCGTATGTAATAGTTGGCTTGCTCTGTTACTTAAGTACATAATTTATTATAAGTTCTTTTCGACAAAAGTCAACGAATTATTTAAAAAAAGTTTAGCGTTTGCCTTTAAATAAAAGATATGGAACAAGACAAGAACAAATGTTCTTTATTTCCTTGCATAACAAACGTACGTTCGCATATAATATAAACAAGAAAGATAGAAACGGAGGCCAGCGGAATGAAATATATCATTCGGAAACATATGGATGAAAAGGTTCCTTTAGAAATCATTTACCTATCTGAAAATGGAAAGATTACACAGCGCAGAATTGAAGTTCTTGAAGTATATTCAGGTTATATCCGTGCCTTTTGCTTTCTTCGGCGGACAAAACGAACGTTTAAAATAGAAAACATCCTCTCTGCCCGCCTTATTAAGTCCAGGTATGATAGGTCAGGATAATCCCGATTACTACCTAACGCATCATTGATTGTTCCAAACTTATCCGATTAATTCCTCTTCTTCCTGTATATCCTTTTCTTGTTCAGTTAAAGATTCTTCATCATCTCTTAGACGGTGTGCCAATCTTGAGGCAGCGCTTGCTGCAATGCTTGCAACAATATCATCGAGGAAGGTATGCACGACTCCCTCTTGCTTCTTATCCAATTCGTGAATGACGCCTATTTTATTCTTATCCAAATGTCCAAAGGTTGTCACGGCAATGCTTCCATAACCAAGTACGGCACCAAAGGCAATCGTTTCATCCACTCCAAACAGACCTTCATCCGATTCGACAATGGATTGAAGCGGTTCCGATAGCTTCTTTTGTTCTGCCAGTCGATCAAGTTCAACACCAACTAAAATGGCATGTTGAATTTCTCTCTTTAAAAGCACCCTTTCAACACTTCTAATACATTCCTCTAATTTCAAATCAGCTTTATAAGGGAATTGTAGTTCAAAGACAATCTCTGCAATAGCCTCCACACTTACACCACGATCTAGTAATGTTTGTTTAGCCGCTCTTGTAACTTCCCTGCTATGGACGCGTACATCTGCCATTTTATCTGCCTCCCCTTTTTTTGATATCTTTCCATTATACCATTAAATATTCTAAATATTTGGAAAATAAAAGAAAAATCACTTTTCTATATCCTTCAGACAGGAAAAAGAAGGATGGCTATGCTAAAATAACTAAGAACATTATTTTCATTATAAATTCATAGAGGTGCGGTAAATGAGTTTACGCAAAGGCACGATAAAAGAATATATGTTTAGAAGTGAGGCGTTATCTGAGGAATTAGAGCTACTTGTATATTTACCGGCTAATTTTTCACCACTTTATAAATATACGCTTGTCATAGCTCAAGATGGTCGAGATTATTTTCAAATGGGTCGAATAGGTCGTGTGACTGATGAACTTTTAGGAAATGGCGAGATTGAGAATATTATAATCGTCGGCATTCCCTATAAAGATCGGTTTGACCGTAGACGGAAATATCATCCTGATGGTGAACAGCACGAAGCCTACATACGATTTCTGGCCCATGAACTTGTTCCATTTTTAGATGAGGAATTCCCAACCTATCAAATGGGACATGGCCGGGCATTAATGGGGGATTCTCTTGGTGGCACGGTTTCCCTGCTCGCTGCACTTAAATATCCACATACATTCGGTAAATGCATCATGCAGTCTCCGCTTGCCAATGAAGAAGTGATGAATGCTGTCCGTAGTTTTGAGAATCCTCATCTCCTCGAACTGTATCATGTGATTGGAACCGAAGAGACTGACGTTCCCACTACAGATGGGAACCGGGCAAATTTCATAGAACCCAACCGGGAACTGCATAAATTGTTAAAACAAAAAGGATTCCCTTGCTTCTATGAAGAATTTGAAGGGAATCATACGTGGAAGTTTTGGCAGGCAGATTTAAAAAGGGCCCTTCTAGAAATGTTTTAACCTCGGTTAGAATGGTAAAAAAATGCATTTGGACTAGAGTTTTCGAAAAATTAAATTATAATCTTAGGAGGTAACAATATGAAATATGGTGTTGCAATTTTCCCTTCAAAAAAACTTCAAGATTTAGCAAACTCCTACCGGAAACGGTATGACACAAAGTACGCATTCATTCCACCACATCTCACACTTAAACAACCGTTTGAAGCGACTGAAACGGAAATTTCAGCAATCGCAGAACGCTTGAAAGACATTGCACGGAAGTTCCAGCCTTTCTCCTTAAATGTGACGAAAGCGAAATCCTTCCAACCCGTCAGCAACACCATTTATTTTAAAGTGGAGCTGTCAAAGGAACTTGAAGACTTACACGAAATGCTTCATGATGAGAATTTCTTCAAAAATGAAACAGAACATGCTTTCGTTCCACATATAACGATTGCACAAGATCTATCTGATAACGAACATTCGGATGTTTTAGGTCAATTAAGCATGCTTGATGTAAGCCATGAAGAAGATGTCAAAAGAATTCATTTATTGTATCAATTGGAAGATGGAACATGGACTGTATATGAAACATTTCGTTTAGGAGCTGAATAATTTCGTGTTTGTAAAAATTGTTGAAAACGAGCAAGAACGTGGATATGCTTACACCATAAGAAAAAGAGTGTTTGTAGAGGAACAACATGTCCCACTTGAAGAAGAGATTGACCAATATGAAGAAGACTCCACCCACTTCGTTTTATATAACGAGGAAGAGCAGCCTATTGGTGCGGGGAGATTTCGAATCATTGACGGGATTGGTAAGGTCCAGCGCATCTGTGTACTCTCTAACTCCCGTAAAACTGGGGCTGGTGCCCTGATCATGAATGCCATTGAAGAATTTGCGATTTCTCATGACATCTCTCAATTGAAGCTCGATGCTCAATTACATGCCATCCCCTTTTACTCGAAATTAGGGTATGAAATCATTTCCGAGGAATTTATGGATGCAGGGATTCCCCATAAAACGATGAAAAAAAAGATTTCCTAATAAAAACGCTGTTCCCTTGGAATTTCCACAGGGGACAGCGTTTTTTTATATATACCATTCTCGTAAAAATCCCTTCCCATTCTATGTCAATATTCACAAATAAACATAGTCTATATATAGAAAGCAAGAAGGAGGGAAATTTTATGAGTAACAATGGATTCAACATGGATGAATCTCAAAAAAGGTTAATGGAACTACTCGTTTCAAGGACTTTGAGAAAGCATGGTGTCAAAAAGGATAAAGTTGATTTGAGTGATAAAGAAAGAAGTCACTTAAAAGAGACCATACAGTTTTTACAGAAACAATCTGAAATGCTTATCAATCAAGAGAAAAGCATTACAGAAAATGATGTGAATCCCGTCACAAATTCTCACCACACTAGTTATTCCGATACCAAAGACAAATAACTAACATTCCTCCTATTCAATTACGCTCTTTTCGGTATGAAGCGCAGACTGGACCTTGCTTCTTTACCATTCATTCTGAACACTTCATTCCATGATGCTTCATCCGTTCGCACAAACTCTTCAAAAAAATATTTGAAAATAAACGAATGAATTGATTTATTCGTCCAACCAAATTTACATGCATAGCATATTTTAATAGGGAATTAAACCCTAAGGAGGAAAAAACGACATGAACCAAAATGTATATCATAGCAACAATTGCAATACAACAAAACATTCTGAAAGATCATGGTCGGCTCTAGACAATAACACCAACCATCCCCTAACATCATTCTGTGAAGAATCCGCAAACGAAATTGAACAAGAAGCTAAACAGGATAATTCGCAACTCCAACTATCTGAAGAGCTTGTTTACATTAAAGATTCTTGTAATGTAAGAGTAATCTCTACAGATGTTAAAGCGGCCCTTTCTTTACAGACGGCAATCCAAGCAGCCATCGCTGTCATCGTCAGCATTTCCATTGCAGACACTGACCAAGCGGACCGCATTACTCAAGAATTGATTCAATCTTCTAATGTTAAACAAATTACACGTCAAAAAACAATTGTTGAAAACAGCCGTGATATCGAAATCACTACAACCGATGCTCAAATCGCCGTTAACATTCAATTGTTACTACAATTATTGTTAGCTCTAATTGTAGAATTAGACGTTCTTTAAGAGTGAACACAAAAAGGACACATAAATGTGTCCTTTTGTATTTCTATCGAAGTTTCAAACCATTTCGTTTACATATCCTCCTTTTCCTGTCATTTCAGCCGTGATTTCCTCTTGAGCCCTCATTAGTAAATGGTTCTTATACGCACCTGCTCCAGGTGATCTGTCCTGATTCATATTCGTGACATGGTCAAATTTTTCCGACCGCTTCGTTTCGTCTTCCAACACTTGGTCAAAACGAATTGGCTGAATGGGTGTCGTTCCATCAACGATTCTTGGCTTTCTCTCCGCTTCTACTGTCCGGTTTGCGTATTGAATGTATTCGAATTGCGTTACTGGCGCTATGTATCCCATCATTAACCCTCCTCACTATATAGGTTCTCTTGTCATTTACATACCCACTCCAGAATGAAACGAAACATCTTTTCCGGATTCTTTTTTTCTATTTCTCTGGTAAAATGGAGATTGCCGATATTTTTAATAGATTTGAGGTATCCATTTATATGAATCAAGCAAAATCGGGAAATGAAATCATACATCTACTTACTGTTTCGGCTAGTGAGCTGCAGACACTCTTTGAAAAAGGAAAACGTGATCAGCTCTCTTGTGTCATATGTGATAAGCCAGTGAAATTATTCATTGGCATTCATGAAACACCTTATTTTTATCACAGTGACCCTTCACGACCTGCTTGTGAAATGCCAAATCCTATATCAAAACCTGAAACTAAACCTTTAGAATACATGGAACAAAACGGATTCAGAATTCCTAAATCACGCACCATTACTGAAACGAAGACTGTTATCGAACCGTTTTTGAAAAGTCGGACCATTACAGGCAATCCTCCCTATTTGGATAAACCATCCGTCCGCACTGAACTTTTGGATCCTTACTTTCAGGAACTATCTGAAAAAGGGATCATGCTTGATGCCGAACAGTTAAAAGCAGTAAAAACGATAGAAGGTCCCGTCCTTGTTTTATCCGGGGCTGGAAGCGGTAAAACCAGAGTATTGACGGTAAGGACTGCCTATATGCTAACTGTAGAAAAAATAAATCCTAAAAGCATTATGCTTGTAACCTTTACAGCGAAATCTGCAAAGGAGATGCAGCAGCGGCTAATCAGCTACCCTTATATGTCCCCTTCCCTCGTCTCTCAAATTGTTAGTGGCACCTTCCACAGCATCTTTTATAAAATCTTGATCTTTCATGAGCCTGCAAAATGGCAACGGGACTTCCTGTTGAAGTGGAATTGGGAAAAAGAAAAAATATTGAAGCAGGCCGGTCGGGAGTTGGAGCTTGATGAAAAGGAATTTGCCTATGATCAGGCACTTCAGCAAATCGGCCTCTGGAAAAACTCGTTGATTTTTCCTGACGATGTCAAACCGAATGATGATTGGGAGAAATCCTGTCTATTCCTATATAAAAAGTATGAAGCGTATAAAGAACAAACAAGTAAATATGATTTCGATGATATGCTGGTAGGTTGCTACGTATTTTTGAAAAGCCATCCTGAATTGTTATTGAAATATCAACAACGGTTCCGCTATTTTTTAGTGGACGAGTTTCAGGATATTAATAAAGTTCAATATGAGTTGATAAAACTCCTTTCAGCGGAAACAAAAAATGTTTGTGCAGTTGGTGATGACGATCAAGCCATCTATTCATTCCGTGGGAGTGATCCAAAATATATCCTGAATTTCAACCATGATTTCCCTGGTTCCCAAGTCGTGAAGTTGACCGAAAATTACCGTTCTTCCCATGAGATTGTTGCTACGGCAAATAGAATGATAAAACGAAATCAGCATCGGATGGATAAAACGATGCGGGCACAACATAATCAAGGGAATCCAGCTGTGTTATTCTATCCGCATGATGAAGAGCTCGAAGCGACGATGATCGTGACCGACATACAAGAAAAGATATCCAAAGGTGCCAATCCTGGTGACTTCGCCATCCTTTACAGGACCCATACGATGTCGCGTGCCATTTTTGAAAGACTGGCATCTTCCAACCTTCCCTTCGTGATCGAAAAGGATGCGGATTCTTTTTATCAACGGCGGGTCATCCATGGCATGCTTGCATTCATGCGCTTAAGCCTGCACCCTCAGGATAGCAAGGCCGCTTCTGACGTCCTTTCTTCCTTGTTTTTAAAGCAGAGTGTCCTACAGGAGCTAAAAGCCCAGACGATCTTGCAAGATTGTGACTTTATCGATGCTTTTGCTTTTGTAAAAACGGGACATGCCTTTCAAGAACGTAAGTTAAAAGCAATACCGGCACAAATCCGTTCTATAAAGACCATGTCCCCGCTCGTGGCTTTAGAAGTCATCGAGAAGGATTTGGGCTATCAGGAGTATGTAAAGAAAAGGGGAAATGAAGCCCACTTGGAAAAAGGTTCGGATGATATTCGTGATTTGAAAGTGGCTGCTAATCGGTTTCCCACAGTCGCTTCCTTCCTCGACCATGTCGATCATATGACTGCCATGGTTCAGGAAGTGAAACAGCTATCCAAGCACTTTAAAGATGCCATTCAGCTCACGACGATTCACCGCTCTAAAGGCCTTGAATATCAATCTGTTTATATTCTGGCTGCGGTTGATGGCAGCCTTCCCCATGACTTTGCATTGGATTCGTATCGTAAGGGTGAACTTGGTCCTCTTGAAGAGGAAAGGAGATTGCTTTATGTGGCGGCGACCCGGGCCAAAAAGAATCTTTATATCTCTGTCCCGCAAACGAGACGTGGAAGGACGGCCCACCCATCCAGGTTCTTGAATCTTTAAAGATATCCAGGGAAACAGACAGGAGCCTGCAATACTGCAGGCTCCTGTTTCGCTTACTATTTTTTATTCATCATATTGGAAATTGTCCCGAAATCCAGTTTATTTCCCTCAGCAACGATAGAATGTACGATTTTGTCTTCCATTTCCTTGTTGACTGGTTTATTGGCTATTTGAGATACCCTTTTAATTACATTCCTGACAGTCGTTTCATCTTTAAAATTGGCACCCTGTAGTGAGTTTGCCAATTCCATAACATCCTTCATGTTTACACCCGTTTTTCCTTCTATGTTTTTAAACAAATTATTATCCATGCCTAAGCCCCTCCTTTTCTGTATCTATCTTATGGAAGGATGAGGGATATGTGCAAGGTCCATAAAAATCAATAAAAAAAGGAATAGGCTAATACAGCCTATTCCAATTACACTAACAGAAAGAAGCCCCGACAATAACTAATAGGATAAACAATACAACGATCAAGACGAACGTGGATCCAGCACCAAAGCCACCACCACTGTATGCTTCGCCTCCATATCCATAGCCATAGCCTTCATTGCAACCGCCACATCCGTAGCCACCATAACCAAACATATTACAATCACCTCGCTCTCAAATTGAGCTCACTGATAATATATGTAGGGTGGGACAATATGTATAGGCCATGCCCTAAACATCATGCCCATTTCCGCTATGTATGGATCATCCTTTCGGTCTGAAGACCAAAGCTCCGATAAATCCAAAGATGATAGCTGCAGAGATTCCTGAACTCGTGATTTCAAACATGCCGGTAAGGACGCCGACAATCCCATGCTTTTCTGCTTCTAACATGGCTCCGTTCACCAAGGAATTCCCAAAGGAAACAATGGGAATGGTTGCTCCTGCTCCTGCAAAGTCTATAAGCGGTTCATATAATTCGAAGCCTCCCAGTATGGCTCCTATTACAACGAATAAGCTTAGTGTATGTGCTGGGGTTAGCTTAGCCAAGTCGAATAAAAGCTGGCCGATTACACAAATCAAGCCTCCGATGACAAAGGCCCAAAAAAACATTGCTAACATCCTGATCTCTCCTTTTTCATGTATTTGTCCCATACTCAATGGCCACCGCATGGGCAATACACGGAATCGATTCTTTTTGCTGATACGTTAACGGTGACAATAATGCCCCTGTTGCAATCAATAATATCCGTTTATATTTCCCCTGACTCATTTCATTTAATAAATGACCGTATAACACGGCTGCGGAACAACCGGCACCACTTCCACCAGCTAAAACAGGCTGATCCTTTTTATAAATGATCAATCCACAGTCTTTGAATTTTTCCTGGTTGATCCTACATCCTTTTTCCTTCAAAAGATCCAACGCCGTGGACCTTCCTATCTGCCCTAAATCACCAGTGACAATCAAGTCATAATGGTCAGGGGTAAGACCCGTGTCTCTGAAATGAGCGATAATCGTATCTACGGCAGCGGGTGCCATTGCCCCCCCCATATTGAAAGGATCCTTCAACCCCATGTCAATGACTCTTCCAATGGTAGCGGAAACAACATGAGGGTATGCCTCCTGCCTCGTACCATTTGGAGTCACCAAAGCTACCCCCGCACCGGTTATCGTCCACTGAGCAGTAGGTGGTTTCTGTCCCCCATACTCTGTTGGATAACGGAATTGTTTTTCGACGGCTGCATTATGACTGGACGCCCCTGTCAGCACATAGTTAGCCCCACCGTAATTGGTGATGAAGGCTGCCAGGGCAAGACCTTCCATCGATGTAGAACAAGCACCGAACAAACCGAAGTACGGAATCCCATTGGTTCTAGCTGCCAGACTGGTGGGTGTAATCTGGTTGATTAAATCCCCTGCCAGAAAAAATTGCACTTGTTCCTTTTCAATTCCCCCTTTTTGCAGGGCAATCTCCACTGATTTTTCCATCAAATGACGATGGGCCTTTTCATACGAATCCTGCTCCATCCACAGGTCGCTGTACAGAATGTCAAAGTCACCCGGAATTTCACCATTTGCTTCAAAAGGTCCGCCCGTTACACCCGTACTTAAAATGATTGGTTTATTAGCGAACGTCCAAGTTTGTCTCCCCTTTAGCATCGATTAACCCCCTATCATCTGAATAATCGTTTTGATTAAAGCCACGACGAAAGCGGAAAATACACCAAATAGAATGACCGATCCCGCCAATTTAAACATATTGGAACCCACACCAAGGACGAATCCTTCCGTACGATGCTCGATGGCCGCTGAGATGACCGCGTTACCGAAGCCAGTAACAGGTACGGCACTACCAGCTCCAGCAAATTGCCCAATCCGGTCATAAAATCCGAAGCCCGTCATTAAAAGAGCAAGAAATACCATGGTTGCAGTGGTTGGGCTCCCGGCCGTCTGCTCCGTGAAATTAAAGAAGTAAATATAGAAATAAGAAATGGCTTGTCCCACTATGCAGAAAATACCGCCTACCAAAAAAGCCTTTAGACAATTGGTCAAGACAGGCCTTTTAATCTCGTGCTTGCCTTGAAGCTGTTTATATTCATCTTGCTGTGGGGTCGTCTTTTCCTTTCCGCTCATACTTTGAAACCTCGCCTTCTTATATTAATTCCTTATGAAGCTCAACTATTTCTTTGAATTTCTTTTTCGCTTTCTTTTCTGGTACATCTTTTTCCTTAAGCAATTCATCCAACCTTACTGACTCCAAAAAGATTTTATAATCGCTGGAAATGATAAATTTATACTTTGGATACTTGTCTTCCAATTTTTTTGTCACGTTTTTATCGATTTTTTTCATATGAAAACGCTGTAGATGCTTTACTTTATAGGCCACGAGGATTTTCTTACCATTTTTCACAACGATCACATCATAAATTTCGTCTTCATCACTTACCATCTCCTTAACTTTCGTAATGAGTCCTTTTTCATCTTCTTCATCTTCTCCGTGAATGATATCCATCGGTTCCGGATTCGTTCGCTTGATTAAAGCCAATCCTTCTGTTTTCCCATCATCTTTACTGCTGCAGCCAGTTAATAGGAGCATAATGACTGCTAGAGACATCCAGCTAACATATAAAATTCTCCGTTTTCTGAACATAGAATCACATCCTAATTTAACGTTCTATTATTATCTTCTTGTTTATCCCATTTTTTATGAATGGTAGGATTAGGAAATAAAAGAAACCCTTCCAAAGAGGAAGGGTTCCGTTTATTTAATAGGCTTTGTTTTTTTTGCTTTTATTACAGCCACAATCTTTTTTAATTTTGACAGGCTGATCTTTTTTGATTGGTTTCGCAGCATACTGCCAAGGATTCTGTTTATAATTCATTTGTGACCCTCCTTTATCATCTATACCATACTATATGATAAAAAAGACAAGTTGTACTCCGTCAAATATCCATAATTTTACTGATAATCACTTCAATTATGGAACCGACTGCAGCAACGGCAAGGACCAAGATCAATACTTGCCCCATGAACACATGCTCAAGATAAAGGATGACCAGAAAGAGGCTGGACCACACACCTACACACCAAAAACAACTAAGCAATTGGCCAATCCAACCTCTCAATCCCTTTTCTTTTGGAACTAGGTAAACTTCAGCCGTCCCATCTTCACCTTTTTCTTCAATTTCTTTAAAGAATGGACGACGCAAAGGTTCGGTTATTTTATCAAAAACGATTAATCGAGTAAGCCTAAATGAAGCCAGACCTAATAGAAGCACGATTGTCAAATCAGACTGCGAGAGAAACATGTATATTTTGCTCCTTCACTAATTGGACTCTTCGATAATAGTAGCATTCATTATATCCGGCAATCTGACGAACCGGATATGGTTCCCCCTTTTGATCTTTACCGACTCCCCCCTCATCCCCATGACTTGAAACCTAACCGTTTCACCATGGATAACTGCTTCACAAACTGGTTTTGGGTATCCTTTATGTTGGGAAAGGCGTGTTATGAGGTCAGTTGTCGAAACCTTCTCCACCCTTTTCTTCCTTTTGGTTTTTTTCTTTTCTGGTTCAAGATCTATAGGAATTTCCTCATTAGTTTCTACGGGCGCATGTTCTTGTTCTGGTTCAGGTACGTATTGGTCCGTTATTTTTTTTATTTCACTCAGTTCCGATTCAATTTCCTTCATTGCCTCGTACACACCGAACTCCTGTTTTATCTTTTCTATTTTTTGAGTCTTTCGGTCATCTTCGACTACTTCAGGCTCTGCTGACACTTCTTTCTTTTTTCTTTTTGTCCGGTAATCACTTTGCATGTTCCCTCTTTGGGCCTTCACTTCTACTTGATCGACATATAGTAAAGGTTTTGATTTTTTATCATTTTTATTTTCTGACATGCAAATCCTCCTAATATTTCAAGATAACCACGGATTGAAGCTGCTCTATATGGTATTTGACGACCTTTTTACCAAAATGATGCCTGATAAAAAGACTGGATTCCTGTTTTTGTTCCAACTTTCCGAATAGAGTGCGGCCATTAATGGTGAACTTACAAACAGGTTTAGGTGCAAAAGCAGGCAGTCTCCCCAATAATTCCAGCAATTCCTCCGTATTATAGGAACCATCTAGTCTCTTACTGGTAGGGTTTATCTGTTTGACCGGATGCTCACATACTGTTTGCACCCCATTGGTAAAAGACAGACGCTTTTTCACGTCCATAACTTTCCCTCCTTCACTCATTCAACAATGGATTTCAAAGGGGTTCCCACCGATTTTTCACACTACAGGCTTTTATCTGCTCTATGTATCATCTATATGAAGCACTCCGTTTTTTATGCTCGGTAAGTAACCTTCTTCCAAAAAAGGAGAATCGTCCTCTATTGGATATTCCGGAATGAAATGGAGATAACTAAACGAAGAATGATAGTAAAGGAGTAAACAAAGATGAGAAAAAACGGGAAAATTTCAACTGTACAACTATCTTTGATCATAATGACTGCTGTCGGTTTAAAGAATCATGTGACAATCCTCCCTCATTTATTACCGGCAGCAAAACGGGATGGGTGGATTACTGTCCTTATTTCCTTTTTTCTCATTGTGGGTTGGTGTGTGCTTTTGTACTTTATTCACAAAGCCACGGCACATGAAAATGTTTTCAAATGGGTCGAAATGAACATTGGCAAGCTGCCTGGGAAGGTACTAGCGATTTCCCTAAGCATGCTCTTCGTCATATTAGCGGCAGTCTCATTGAAAGAGATGGTGGTATGGACCAAGGTATCCTACTTACCGGTTACCCCTCCCTTTATTGAAATCATCCTTTTCACGGGATTATGTTTTTTTCTCGCAAATACAAACATACAAACGATCGCCATCGTGAATACCTTCGTATTGACTGCAGTCATTGCATTCGGATTGTTTGTCGCCTTCACCAATATTCAATTCAAGGACTATGCACTTTTGAGACCGGTGCTGGAACATGGGTGGAAACCCGTTTTTTCCGGTATCATCTACCCTTTATCCGGATTAATAGAATTGATGGCACTTCTGTTCATGCAGCAAAAGGTTCATGGACCGTTAAAATATAAGGTGTTTTTCTTCAATGCCTTAATCCTTACTTTACTCATACTGGGACCGCTTATCGGATCGATTACCGAGTTTGGACCGAAGGAAGCTGCCAGACAAAAATATCCTGCATTTGAGCAATGGGGTTTGGTCACATTGGGCCGCTTCATCGAGCACCTTGACTTTCTGTCGATTTATCAATGGTTAACCGGTGCTTTTATAAGGGTCTCCTTTTTACTATTTCTATCCATTGAAGTCCTTTCCATTAAAAAGAAGCGGAATAAAACGATTCTACTCATCATTTTTTCCCTGGTCTTGATCATTTCTAATTTATATAGAATCAGTGATATCGAGTTATATTTCATCATTAAAACATTTATCATGCCTGGAACTTTCTATTACTTTTTAGCGGTGTCCATTCTATTGAGCCTTTTCGTTTTTTTCAAAAATCGCCGAAAAAGGAGGACCAAATCCGATGTTCAACAAAAAGGAAAAGCAAGCATCCAAACCGATTAAGCAAGACTCGGTTACCAAAGAGCCTCTTCGTACAGATGAAGAATATTTGAAAGAGGTTTTCCGAAATTCTGAGGATGTTTTTTTTCAAAACGCTTTCTATCGTGATGATGCCCCTGTTAAAGTCACATTAATTGGCTGTGAAGGGTTAATCGACAATGAATTATTGAATAATCTTGTGTTCGAGAGGTTGACTCTTTTTTTCCAGAAATATAAAAAAGGAAAGATTACGGTCGAGGACTTAAAATCCTCCCTTCACCTCCCACAGTTAACAGAATTGACGACAACGGAACAACTATTTGCCGAGATATACTCGGGAAAATTGATCATCCATGTATTAGGTACGAATCGATTATTATCTTCCAATATAGCGAACCGTCCACAACGTAGTCCCGAGGAGACATCAGCTGAAGTTACCATTAAAGGACCTCGGGATAATTTCATAGAGGATTTATCAGTCAATGTCGCTTTGATCAGGAAGCGGATGCGCACCAATTCCTTAAGTGTGAAGCATTTTGAAGTAGGCAGACGTACCTTGACCAAAGTAGCTCTTTTATATATGGATGATATTTCTAATCCCGAGATGGTGGATCAACTTTCCAAGAAAATCGAATCACTTGATGTCGACGGAATTTATAGTGGGAATCAATTCATGGAATTAATCGAGGAAAAACCTGCTATCCTTTTTCCGAGGCATCACTACTCAGGAAAGCCTGATTTTGCGGTACAGTGCCTATTAAAAGGGAGGATATTGTTGCTCATCGATGGGATTGCTTATACCATGATCACTCCTATCAACCTTTTTATTATCTTAAAGACCTCAGAAGATAATGAATATACATCAACCTACGCCACCTTTGAAAGAGGACTTCGTATCTTCGGAATCTTTGTTGCTGCGCTTTTACCGGGTTTTTGGGTTGCCTTAACTACGTTTCATCAAGATCAGCTTCCTTTGATCCTTCTTGCCACTGTCGTTGAATCGAGGCGGGGATTACCGCTTCCCACTGCACTCGAAGCCATAACCATGGTCATCGTATTTGAAATCTTCAAGGAAGCCGGCATGCGCCTTCCAAGTTCGATTGGTCCAACATTAAGTGTCCTCGGCGCCTTAATTATCGGAGATGCTGCAATCCGATCTGGATTGACAAGCCCCGCCATGCTGGTCGTGATTGCAGGCTCAGCGGTAGCCACCTTCACGCTCGTTAACCAATCCATCATAGGGGTCATCAGTTTGGTCCGGCTTCTCTCGATTGCTTCTGCGTCCTTTTTAGGTCTGTTCGCTTTTTTCCTTCTTGCTCTATTTTTATGTGCATACGTGAGTAATATACGAATATTAGGGGTCCCTTACTTGGAAGTGACCGCTAACTTAAGCCCAACCAATATATTTAAAACCCTTTTTAGAGTTCCCCCCACTTTCGATAAAAGAAGGCCTACCGTCATTGCGCCAAAAGACTCCACGAGGAAAGGGGATGATGAAAAAAAATGAAGTACAAGTTCATCCCATTACTGGTGCTTGTCCTCATTCTTTCTGGGTGTTGGGATTCGAATGAACCGGAACGGCTTGTATATGCCCATGGGGTTGGAGTCGATTATAAGGACGGCAAGGTCGTCGTTTACCTTCAAATCATCAACTTACAGGGATTGGCTAAAACCGAAGCGGGTGGCGATCCAAGTTCACAAAATGCGAGTGATGTTGGAACTGGAACCGGGGATACACTGGAAGAAGCCATTTTCGATTTATATCATACGTCAGATCGTCGCATTTATTGGGGTCATCTTTCGTTTGTCATTTTTTCTGATGAAGCCCTTAATGCAGGGGGATTCAAAAAGACAGTGGATTTTCTGGACCGCTATCGTGAAACGCGTTACCGCATTTTCTTTTATATGACCAAGGAATCAGTTAAAGAAGCAATGCTGGTTGCTCCTATCGAAAATATTTCCCTGGCTTTTTCTAAATTAAGCGATCCCGAGGGGAACTATAAGCAAAGCTCATTTATACCACCCATAAACTTGAGGGAACTTATCATTGAAATGGACGAACCAGCTTATTTTGTTTCCATTCCCCGAATGAAAGTGACAAAACAATGGAGCGGCCAGAAAGAAAAAAAGAAAGACTTGCTGTTGGATAGCATTGCAGTCATTTCAGAAAATAAGATTAAAACCATTTTTCCTACTCGTGCAATGAAAGGGGCAAGACTGGTAAATAAGAACTTTGTTCGCGATAGTGTTACACTTTTCCCGGGGACCAGGCAGGACACTTCTGTCATTGTTTACGAAAAAAAGGTTAAAATGAAACCGGTTATAGAGAAGGATGGAAAGGTACGGTTTCACATCAAGATGAAACTTAAATCGAGCATCGAGACGATGAAGGTGGATTCATCACCTAAGGAATATGAAAGAGAATTAAAGCGTATTCTCAAAAAGGAAATCAAATACACCTATAAATATGCAAAAGAAAAGAAAGTCGATCTATTCAGACTTTCTGAAACCCTTTATCGAAAAGACATTAAAAAGTGGAAGGAAATTCAAAAAGACGGAGAAATTCCATTAGAAGATGACACGATTAAATCGATAAAGATCGAAGTGAACCTACAAAATACCGGGAAGGATAAATTGACTCCAATTTTTGAAGACCAAAAGGATAAGGGGCATATGGACCGATAAAAGGTTATCGTTGTCGAAAACATAAGAAAATAAAAAGCCAGAATGCTTATACATGAAAGCATCCTGGCAATATGGGGGCATCAATGACGAGATTGTCTATTGAGGCCCCCTATTCCTCATCCAATAATATGGTAACCTGAATCCACATGGATATTTTCCCCTGTGATTCCGCGTGACATGTCACTGAATAGGAAAACGGCAGTGTCCCCGACTTCCTCCGGAGTAGTTGTACGACGGAGCGGTGCTTCTTCTTCGATTTTCTTCAAGATGGTGTTGAAGTCACGAACGCCTTTGGCGGAAAGGGTGCGAATTGGCCCTGCAGATATGGCATTGACACGAATATTATCCTTACCAAGATCACTTGATAAATACCGTACGTTGGCTTCAAGTGACGCCTTAGCCACACCCATCACATTATAATTCGGCATGACTCTTTCGCCACCAAGATAGGTCATGGTGACAATGCTTCCACCTTCTGGCATGATTTCTTTCGCCGCCTTAGCCACAGCCGTTAACGAGAAGGAACTAATATTGTGTGCAAGCAAGAATCCTTCACGGCTAGTATTGACAAAATCACCATCTAGCTCTTCTTTATTAGCAAATGCCACACAATGAGCGACACCATGAATGACTCCCACCTTCTCCTTAATGGAAGCAAAGCACTTCTCGATATCTTCATCCTTTGTTACATCGCATTGCAGGATGATTGAAGGTTCGCCCTCCAAAGTGGAAGACAACTCCTTGACACTTTTTTCTGTACGTTCTTTCCCATATGTAAAAATCAGCTTGGCACCCGCTTTATGTAAGGAACGGGCCACTCCCCAAGCGATGCTTCTTTTGTTGGCGACACCCATGATGACGAACGTTTTTCCTTCTAATGAAAAAGTCATGTGTATATGATCCTCCTAAAATTAATACAAGTTATTAGTACCTGATACTAATTTCCATTATAACAAATAATAAGAAAGAAAAATACCGTTTTCTAACCTACTGAAAATGTAAGCGAAAGTCGAATCCTTCGCTTACAATAAATACCCCATCAATAAAGTGGCCAATCCGAAATAGATGAGAATACTGATGATATCATTAATGGTTGTAATGAAAGGACCAGATGCAACGGCAGGGTCAATTTTCATTTTATGCATGAGCAACGGGACCAACGATCCGGCTAGCGTCGCCACAATCAAGGTAATGAAGATCGAAATGCCGACCAATAACCCTAACATGAAATCGTGTTTCCAAAAGTAGACAATACCCGTTATAACGATTCCACAAGTCAAACCGGTAATAAACCCCGTCCCAGCCTCTCGGATGATCAGTTTCCATTTACTTTCCTCTTCCAAATCACCTGTCGCAATTCCTCGAATCGCGACAGCAAGAGCCTGTGTCCCCGTATTTCCGGCCATCCCGCCAATCAAGGGGATGAAAACGGCAAGGATGGCTTTTTGGCTAAGCGTCTCTTCAAACCTCCCGATCAGACTCGCAGTCAATAAACCTAGAAATAAAAGGATGACCAACCACGGCAATCGCTTTTTCGCAGCTGAAAAAGCACTTTTATCTACATGGTCAAGGTCGGATACACCTGCTAATTTGGAGTAATCATCCGATGCTTCTTCGTCCATGACATCAATGATATCATCGACGGTTATAATTCCTAATAGATGGTTCTGAAAATCCACAACCGGCACGGCTAGAAAATTATAATCCCTAATTTTACGCGCCACTTCTTCCTGGTCCTCTGAGACAGGGACGGAAACGACCCGTTCATCCATCAAATCACCAATCAAAGCATCTTCATCCGCAATGATTAATGTCCGCAGTGATAACACGCCAAGTAACTTTTTATCTTGGTCCGTAACAAACACATAATAAATCGTCTCTGCTTGCGGGGCTTCCCGTTTTAAAATCTGCATGGCCGAACGCGCCGTTTCGTTTGCTTCAATTGCAATGAACTCGGTGGTCATTATACTTCCGGCAGTCGACTCTTCATAATGCAGCAGTTCTTGAATCTCACTAGCCGCTTCATCATCCATGATCGTCAAATAGCTAACGGCTTGCTCATCGTTGATTTCGTTCAGGACATCGGCCGCATCATCTGCGTACATATGGGAAAGCATATCGGCTGCATAGGAAGGATCCATTTCAGCTAGAAGGTTTTCGTATTCTTCTTCATCTATTTCTATATTTTCAAAAAGGTCCGCCATTTCTTCCGGTGATAAGTAGCGATACAATACTGGCCGGTACTCTTCCTTTAAACTCGTATAAAATTGGGCCTGATCATAAGGATGCATATCAAGGAACTCTATACGGAACTGATCCAAATTTTCATGTTTAAGTGCGTTAACCAAAAGGTCTCTATTCTGTTTATTAATTTCTCTTTCCATCTTCTCTTCCAAGGTTACACCTCCCAAACATTTTTTTATTTTGTACTTAATATATTATTTTTTGAAATAATACTATACTAATACCATAAATATAAATAAAACAAACAAAGGACGTGTAGTATGAAGATTGATATCATCGGAGACATACACGGTTGCTTCACTGAATTTAAGGAATTGACGTTGAATATGGGCTATGGCTGGGAAAGCGGAATTCCAGTCCATCCCCACGGGAGAATATTAGGATTTGTGGGTGATTTGACTGACCGTGGTCCTGAATCACTCCGTGTTATTGAAGTCGTTTACGAATTGGTCATCAATAAAAAAATTGCGCTTTATGCACCAGGAAATCACTGTAATAAACTGTATCGGTATTTTTCAGGAAATAAGGTACAGGTATCTCACGGACTGGAGACAACTGTAGCGGAGTACCAGGCGTTGAATAACCGTGAACAGAAGAAAATCCGTAAACAGTTCATGGATTTATATGAACAATCTCCCCTATATCAATTAATCGATGAAGGCCGTTTAATTATAGCTCATGCAGGCATCCGTCACGATTTAATCGGTCAATCTGGCAGCAAGGTAAAAACCTTTGTCCTTTATGGCGATATCAATGGGGCCAAGCATCCTGACGGTTCCCCTGTCAGAAGGGACTGGGCCCAATCCTATAAAGGGAAAGCGTGGATTGTGTATGGCCATACTCCCGTTCCTGAAGCCATCTGTGTCAATCGCACCTACAACATTGATACCGGGTGCGTTTTCGGTGGGAAGCTCACTGCCCTTCGCTACCCGGAAATGGAATTGCAGAGCGTTCCCTCTTCTTTACCCTATGTAGCAGATAAATTCAGGTCCTCTTCTAAATAACCAAAAAAACTCGCCGGTTTTGGTGAGTTTTTTTGGGTTTGAGTTTTTTCATACTAATTCTTTTCTAGAAGAACCAACATATCCAGGGGTGGGTTTTCCTGGAACTTCAACACCTTTTTTGTAAAGGGATGCAGGAACTTCAATTCATAGCAATGAAGAGCCTGACGGTCAATCCTATCCCTGTGGCCGCCATACAGATCATCGCCTGCAAGCGGGTGTCCAATATGGGCCATGTGCACCCTTATTTGATGTGTCCTGCCTGTCAGAAGTTCCAGCTTAAGGAACGTATGATCTTCTGTGTGGGCTTGTACTTCAAAGAGTGTACAAGCATAACGGCCGTCTTCCCGTACTTCACGTTCAATAATACTTGTCGATTTCCGACCGATGGGTACCTCTACTTTTCCAACGGGGCCCTCGATTTGACCCTCAGCTACCGCTTGATAGCGCCGTTTAACTTGCCCCAACTTTTGCTGTTCACTTAAAAGATGGTGGATATGCCTATGCTTCGCAATCAAGACCAATCCCGAGGTATCGCGGTCAAGTCTAGTAACGATATGGATCGTTGCCTGTATATCCCTCTTTTTATAGTAACCAGCTAATCCATTTGCAAGGCTCCCATTCGGATGTTCACGGGAAGGGATGGTGTTCATGGATTGAGGCTTGACTACGACTAATACATAATCGTCTTCATAACGGATTTGAAGGGGAATATCTTCAGGTAATAGCCCCTCGCTTCCCTCTTCCGGTGGAAAAATGACGGTGATGCCATCACCAGTTTTTATGCGCTCCCTCACTGTCACCTCAAGACCATTGACCATGATGGAACCGCCTTTAAATTTAATATCCGTTAACGCCCGTTTTGAGATATCGCATTTGCCGAGAAAATCTCTCAATAAAGAGCCAGAATCCTCTTCAGAAACCGCCCAACTTAAAGAAAATTTTTGATTTGACATGAGGTAATATAATCTCCTTAATTGGCAATGAATGAATCATGGACCCTTTTCCAGAAAGGAAACGGCCGGAATCTTGCAAAACGGATCTTTTCATCCGCCACCCGACATTGAATGGATTTCACATCTTCTTGTAGTAGAGTCAGATGATCGATCGTGATTTGAAAATTGACAGCATTGACTGGCCTGAACATGCACGTATGATGCGCAGGCAGTAAAAGTGGAGATCCAACCGTCCTGAACACCCGGTTATTAATCGACGCCAATTCCGTTATTTGAATTGCATCTATCGAAGGGTGGACGATGGCCCCTCCCAGCGCTTTATTATAAGCGGTGCTTCCAGAAGGAGTGGCAATGCATAGTCCATCCCCACGGAATGTTTCGAAGTGCTGACCACGTATCTCTACATCCATGACCAATGTCCCTTCGACGCTTTTGACCGTTGATTCATTTAATGATAAGAATCTTGCTTCCCGTCCACCATGCTGATAGCGCACAATCGTTTCCAACAGAGGATATTCGACGACTTGAAAAGGAGTCTTTGCTAAAGCAATCACTAGTTTCTCTATTTCATCGGGAGTCCAATCCGCATAAAATCCGAGGTGCCCCGTATGCACACCGACAAAGGCCGTCTTATCGAGCCGATTCTTATATCGATGAAAAGCATATAACAGCGTACCGTCACCGCCGACCGAAATGACGATATCCGGCTGATCTTCATCATATTCCAATTGAAAGTCTTGGAGATACGTCCTCATCCTTTGCATTAACGTATTAGATTTTGCATCTCCCTTTGAAGTAATCGCAAATTTCATACAATACCACCTAACTCTGTTTGAATTCTTCCGTCTTTATCTTTACCACTTTCAGGAATCCTTTTTCCTTGAAAAAAGACGCTGTGCCTCCTGTATTTCAGTACGGATTTGTGACATTTCCGCATCAAGCAGGAACGCAGCCTCTGCAGCACGTTTCAATCGTAATTGGATATCTTCGGGGAAAGCCCCTTGATATTTATAATTTAAAGAGTGTTCAATGGTTGCCCAAAAGTTCATAGCCAAGGTTCTGATTTGAATCTCGGCCAATATGTTTTTCTCACCATGAATGGTCTGGACAGGATAGCGAATGACAACATGATAGGAACGGTAGCCACTTGCTTTTTTATGGGAAATATAATTTCTTTCCTCTACAATCTCAAAATCATTCCGGCTCCTCAGGAGTCCTACGACCTGTTCAATATCATCGACGAACTGACACATCATCCGAAGTCCGGCGATATCTTGTATCTCAGCCCCAAACTTATCGATGGGAATACCCTTCTGACTAGCCTTGTTCAAGATGCTGTCAATCGGCTTCACCCTACCCGTTACGAACTCTATGGGAGAATGAATATTCTCTCTCTCAAATTGTTTTCTTAAGCCTTTTAATTTAACTTTTAATTCCTCAACGGCCTGTATATAAGGCGCTAAGAAATCATCCCAACTTTCCATTGCCACACCACCCACTTCTTTCGAAACGCCTGTTCAAATCTGGTATGGGCAGAACGATTCGAATCATCTGTATGAGTTCCTCCAGCAGTTCTTACCACTGCTTCTCCCCAAGGATATGTATAGTGAAAAATATGTATAATTTTGATGTTGCTGTATACTGAACTAATTTATATGCTCAATGTTTATATTTTATCATATTCGGCAATTGATTCCTAAATATTCAAGTATGATAATGAAAAAATATTCATTCGATTTGACAGCTCGAATGGTTCTTATATGATTAAACTAAAATAACAGCTTGGAGAGGGATAAATCATGGATCAACATATCGAAATTGAATTTAAGAACCTTTTGAATGAAAAAGAATTCAAACAGCTTTTGGACCACTTTCAAGTACATTCATCAACCTTCAAAACTCAGCAAAATCACTATTTTGATACAGCAAAATTTCAGTTGAAAGGTCAGAACTCAGCCCTCCGTATACGGGAGAAAAATGGCCAGTACGAGTTAACCTTGAAGCAACCCGCAAGCGAGGGTCTATTGGAAACCAATCAAGCGATCACGAAGGATATCGCAAATTCCTTCTTAAAAGAAGGAATTTTCCCTGAAGGCCCTGTTCATGACCTGATTATAGAAAATAATCTAATTCCAGAGGATTTCACATGTTTTGGCACTTTACAAACGGACCGTTCAGAATTCCCATTCCAGGGAGGTTTGCTTGTTTTAGATCATAGCTCATATTTGGGACATGAGGATTACGAGCTCGAATATGAAGTGACGGATCGGGCCGATGGGCAAAAAAAGTTTTTTAAACTTCTAGAATCACTTCAAATTCCGGTACGGAAAACCGAAAATAAAGTAAAGAGATTCTATCGGGCGAAATTCAGTGATTAAATCCGACCAAAAATAGATATGGAGGTGGTACATTTGAAAGTTCAGGACTTTAGGACATTGATGGATTTACAAGCCATACAACAATTCTCGACAGGCACTATCACGAATACATCCTCGTCGCGATCAATGTTTCAGGAAATGCTGACGGGACTCATGTCAAGCGATACTTTGGAAAACACATCGCAATCATTGGGGTCCCTTCTGTCTAACGTAGAAACTGAGGCAAAGTCCATCCTTCAATCCAACACGATACATTCACTCAACAACCCGTTGACAACCGCTCTCCCAGAAAAAAAGACAAGCGAGACGGTCACGAACTTTGATGATATGATCAGCGAGGCCGCGACTCTATATAACCTTCCGGAAAAATTGATTAAGTCAGTGATTAAACAGGAATCCAATTTTAACCCATCAGCGACAAGCTACGCTGGGGCAGCAGGGCTCATGCAGTTGATGCCTGCGACCGCAAGAAGTCTGGGAGTAGAAGACATAACCGATCCCAAGCAAAATATCATGGGTGGGAGTAAATACTTAAGCCAGATGCTCTCCCGTTATAACGGGGATGTCCAAATGGCCCTTGCAGCCTATAATGCCGGACCGGGTAACGTCGATAAATACAACGGCATACCGCCTTTTTCCGAAACGCAAAATTATGTTCAGAAAGTGTTCAATAACTTTATGAGCTGAAATCATTAGCCGACCCTTCTTCTGGGTCGGCTATTTTTATCGTTGATATTTTTTCGAAAACAGCTTGAACAACTGCAAAATTCCCCTCCTCCATTTGTGAAAAAACATTATGGGGAAGTATTATTGAAGCTAGATATTTGTTATATGAGTAAGCGATTGTTAAAATATGATTAAATATCAAACATCTTTCTTTTAAAGGAGTAATCAACATGACGAAAGAGAACCCTACACCATATGAATTAATTGGAGAGGGACAATTACACAAGTTAATTGATGCATTTTACTCCAACGTTAGTCAACATCCGGAACTGAAACCGATTTTTCCTGACGATTTATCAGAGACAGTCCGTAAACAAAAACAATTCATGACGCAATATTTAGGGGGGCCTTCCTTATACACCTCGGAACACGGTCACCCTATGTTGCGGGCTCGACATATACCTTTTGAAATTACACCAGATCGTGCAAAAGCATGGCTTTCCTGCATGTATCACGCTATGGACGAAATTGGTCTTGAAGGTGAAATTCGCGAATTTTTCTACCATCGCCTCTATTTGACAGCACAGCATATGATCAATACATCCGGTATAGACGGGAAAGGAGAAGACAGTTGAGCACACAAAAACCAGTTTTCAATATTTCCGATTGGATAAAAACACAACATTGTTATGATGTAGGAAAGAAACCATTAGAAATCTATGTTTTTGTTGATCCACTTTGCCCTGAATGCTGGGGCCTTGAACCGATTATAAGAAAATTGCAGGTGGAATATGGCCAGTTATTCAGCCTACGTCATGTTTTAAGCGGAAAGATTAATTCACTAAATATCGGCAATCATAAAAACTTCGAAAACATCGCCCAAGTTTGGGAAAAGACAGCCAGCCGTTCTGGAATGTCTTGTGATGGAAGCTTATGGACCGAAAATCCCATTTCCTCTCCCTACGCTGCATCCATAGCCATTAAAGCGGCCGAATTACAGGGTAGAAAACTAGCCATTCGTTTCTTAAGGCAGCTTCAAGAATACGTATTCATTGGAAAAAAGGATATTTCCAATATCAAGGTACTGACCGAATGTGCTCAAAGCGTAGGGTTGGATGTAGAAGAATTTCTTCATGACATAAACTCCTCCAGTGCCTCCAAAGGCTTTCAATGTGACTTGAAAATCACAAGTGAAATGGAGGTCACTGAAATTCCTTCACTCGTATTCTTCAATCAAAATATTGAGGAAGAAGGAATTAAGGTTTCTGGGGTATATTCCTATGAGGTATACGTTCAGATATTGAGGGACATCTTAAATGGCCTCCCAGACCCAGCTGAGCCACCTTCTCTTGAGGAGTTTATACGTTGTTTTAAACTAGTGGCCACCAAAGAAATTGAAACGGTCTATAATATGAGTAAAAGTACCGTGGAGCTGGAAATGAAAAAGCTCGTTTTAAAACAAGTGGCAGAAAAAATACCTGCTAAGTACGGAACATTTTGGAGGTACACCGAAAAGCCGACGAAATGACGGTCTTATCGAACGCCCCCTCTCATCTACACAAAAAGCCCGGCAAATTGGGGAATTTGCCGGGCTTTGTCTTTTTATTCATATATTTGAACAAAAGGGGATGGGAAATTTACACGATCAAACAAAGGGGTATAAGTTTAGATGTGATTCACTTCATTTAGTACTATAACAGATTTTCCATCATTTCATCAACTGATTTGTGCATAAGTTCACAATATGTTCACTTTTTCTTTTATGAATTCGGAAATAATAGCTTCTTCCTCCATTTAAATACAAGAAAACCGGTGAATTGGGGAATTCACCGGTTTTCTGTATATTTATACGAACAAAGGGGATGGAGAAATTTCACGATCAAACAAAGGGGTATAAGTTTGGTGTGATTACTTCATGTTAGTAATATAACAGATAGCTAGAACATATTTCAATCACATTGTGCACAAATTCACATTTTGTTCACTTTTTTTCGTTGGTCTTTCATCCATCATTTTCGCAAATCACGAATGAAATCATTCAACAACAAGAAAACCCGGTAAATTGGGGAATTTACCGGGTTTTCTTATCTATTAATACGAACAATAGGGGATGGGAGAAATCTTCACGATCAAACAAAGGGGTATAAGTTTAGATGTGAATTACTTCATGTCAGTAATATACCAGGTGAGCGACCCACTTTCAACTACTTTGTGTCTTATTTCACAAATTGTTCACAAGTGAATAATTCAAATTTTTCGAGAATGAATCTCGTTTCATTCTATAGCCAAGTTAATTTTCTTTTATTTTTCCTTACTCACTTTTCTAGAGTTTGATAAATAGATAAAAGCCCGGCAAATCGCGAAATTTGCCGGGCTTTTATCTATTTATACGAATAAGGGGATGGGAGAAATTTCACGAATCAACAAAGGGGTATAAGTTGGATGTGATAACTTCTATATCTGTACTATATCAGATTTCATCTAAACAGTGCAAGTAGATTGTGCTTCATTTCACATTATTGTCATATTCTCCGAATAACCTCTTTCTTCAAAACATATTATTTAAAGAAAGTGTACCGACATCTTTCCATTCCATTTAGCGGAGGTGCTAGTTTTGAGAAGTACGATTTTACTTATCCTCCTGATCAGCTCCTTATTCATCCAACTACTTGGAATCATGCAGCTCATTCCTTTGTATGTCACTTCCCCCATCTTGTTTTTTGTTTTTTTCATTATTCTTCATAGCTTCAATCAGAGAAATCGATTTAAAGGTCTATAGCAACATACATAAAAGAGCCAACCGACTTTTCTTTAGGCGGTTGGCTCTTTTGCCATTTATTTTGTTAAAAGCTGTTCCAATTCATTTAACTTTTCTTCGAATACGTTCAACGCTTCTTGTACAGGTTCAGCCTTCGTCATGTCGACGCCCGCCTTTTTTAATACCTCAATCGGATAATCTGAACTTCCTGATTTCAAGAATTCCAAATATCGTTTGACAGCTGGTTCTCCTTCTGTGAGAATCTGTTTACTTAGAGCAGTAGCTGCACTAATTCCTGTCGCATATTGATAAACATAGTAATTATAGTAGAAGTGTGGAATACGTGCCCATTCAAGACCGATTTCCTCATCAATCACTACATTCTCTCCAAAATATTTCTTGTTAAGTTCATAATATTCCTTCGTCAACATATCAGCGGTTAACGCTTCCCCATTCTGTGCCTTTTTATGGATGGTATGTTCGAACTCGGCAAACATCGTTTGACGGAACAGTGTACCACGGAAGCCTTCTAAGTAATGATTTAATAAATAGATACGTTTCTTTTCATCATCTATCGTATTCAGCAAGTAATCGTTCAACAGGTTTTCGTTACAAGTAGAAGCAACCTCCGCTACAAAAATCGAATAATTCCCATAAGGATACGGTTGGTGTTTACGGGTATAGTAGCTATGGACCGAATGACCAAATTCATGAACAAGGGTGAATAGGTTATTCACGTTATTCTGCCAATTCATTAAAATATACGGATTGGTTCCATATGTTCCAGAGGAATAGGCCCCGCTTCTTTTCCCTACATTCTCTTGTACATCCACCCAGCGATTCTCAAACCCTTCCTTTAAGACATTTATATAGTCTTCTCCAAGTGGGGCAAGTCCTTTAAGTACATATTCCTTCGCCTCATCATACGTCACTTCCATCTTCACTTCTTTTACGAGCGGAGCGAATAAATCATACATATGAAGCTCGTCTAACTCGAGAACCTTTTTGCGTAAGTCGAGATAACGATGTAACAATGGCAAATTGTCATTGACCGTTTGAACGAGGTTATCGTATACACTTTCTGGAATATTATTATTACTTAATGCCGCCTGGCGCGCGGATTCATATTTACGTACTGTTGCGTTGAAGTTATGATTCTTCACTTCACCTGATAAGGTAGAAGCAAATGTATTACGGAACTCTCCATACTTGCTGTATATGCCTTTAAATGCGTCTTGACGGACACGGCGGTCTTCGCTCTCAAGGAAACGAATATACCTTCCATGAGTGATTTCCACTTCATTGCCCTCTTCATCTTTAATAACGGGGAACTTCAAATCCGCATTATTCAACATGCTGAAGATATTGCCGGAATTATCGAGTACTTCGGAGGCCTGAGCCAGTAATGACTCCTGTTCTGCATTTAAAATATGCGGTCTCTGTAGGTTGATTTCCTCCAAAGAATGTTTATATAACTTTAGTTCTTCTTTTTCCTCCAAAAATTCCTGGACTTTGTTTTCATCAATGCTTAACAGTTCTGGAACGATATATGAGAAGGCTGCGGCAGCCTGAGCATACAGTGCCTTCGCCCTGTCTTCCATTCCTTGATAAAAGGGATTCGTTGTATCCTGGTCGTTACGCATATGTGAATACGCATACACTTTACCCATCTTTTCAAATACTTCATCTTGGAATTGAAGTGCCGCAAATAGCTTTTCAGCGCTTTCACCCAATGTTCCTTTATATGCTTCCGCTTTCAACAGCTGTTCTTTTACATCTTTGAAGGCTGCTTCCCAATCTTCCTCCGTCGCATATATATCCTCAAGTCTCCATGTATCTTCAGCCGGAATCTCACTTCTTGAAGGTAATGTGTTCACTTTAGTTTCCTGTGTCATAATAAATTCCTCTCCATTCTAATAAAACTTACCCTTATTACCCTTATCTTTACCAGGGCATGTACGACTTATTTACTTCCTGAGCCATTTGCATTTCCCATGCAAAACGATACTTCTCTTACTCCATACTATTCTGCGTTCACCATCATAATCCTGCTACAACCCAGTCAAAAGGAATAGAGTGGTTATAACTCATTATAATGGATATATGCCTTTTCTATCATAATCTTGCTCTGTTGATAGAAAATTCTTTCTAAAGCCTCACTTTGATCACTTGTAATCGGCACAGTAAACGGAGTGGTAACCGTAAAGATTCCTTCTTTCCACTCTTTTAAATATCCCAGCTTTTCTAATAACTGAATATACTTTCTTACAGGGTTTCCCACATCTTTCTCCTTGATAAGTGGTAAAGGGCGCTGCCTGATATTCCCCAGCTTGATTCGTCTATTGAAATGACCGAGCACTTCATTCATTTCAATTTTTTCCCCGATTTTTTTCTTTTGAAACACATCCATGTATAGCCAAGCTTGCCATTCGATTGCCGGTGTCTCGATTAGGTGCATGCCTTGAATTGGAACACCGATTTCTATGGGAATCGTTGCAGGAGAAAGGTGATGGGTATAGAGGCCATAAAAGATAGGATCACTCCTTTTTGCTGTTCTTACCCGGTGGAGGCACCAGCTTTTCCGTTTCTTTCTCCAAGCCATCAAAAAAGGAAAGGCATCACAATATCGAGGTGTCATTTGATTGGGGGATAGAAGATTTAAAGGGGCTGTGGTCAGTTCTGCCAAAACGCTTCTTTTTGAGAAAGGGGTCATGTTTTTCAATGCGGATAGTTGATGAGATTCAGGACAATACATCCACAGAAATGGATGCTGATAGGTACCACTGACAAATAGCCACTGAAAGGCAGATAGGCTGAATTCATATTTACTCTTTCGTTTCAATTGCTTGGCGCCCATGATCCAAATGGGTATGATTTTCACACTTTGATAGGCTCTTGTCCGTTCATGGAAGTCAGCCTCGGAAATGATGGAGCACTGGAATTCTATCGCGTAGCGCTGATCATCGATTGTCAGCAATATATCCGTCCTTCTCTTGATTGCGGGAATATAGGCTTCTAACTTCGCATGAAACTTATGTGATACCAACCATTGATACAGGTTTCTTTTTCCCATTAAATGATAAGTGGATTCAGGTTCCGATGAAGCATGACACGAAGTATTATTCTTGTGGGCAAAATGAGGGATTTTTATCATTCCGGCTTTGATCATCACTTCTGTTTTACAGCAGGGACAGAAATATCCTGTTGATGCCTTCATTGCCAGGAGCTGGTTTCCCGTCAGTTTTTCAGGAAGGGTGATCCATGTCCCATCCTCTTTCATTGCACTAAGCATATTTCTCCTCCCCTCCTACTATATCCATTCTCCCTTGGCCTGGAAAATTCCTTTAAAATAAAAAAAATGCCGTGATGGCATAAATGGATCATCATAGGAGCGGTGACAATAGTCTGCAAGTGGATTCCAAAACTTTCAGACCAAAGTTGCGATTGGAAAATACTTTCAACTGTATTTCCTGTGATACCTTTAGATCCTTCAAATAATCATCTACTAGCGTCTGTGTACTCTCTGTACGGTAAAGGAAGGCATTGACTTCGAAATTCAAATGAAAGCTCCTCATATCGATATTAGCGCTGCCAATTGAAGCCAATTCGTTATCCACTATGACAATCTTGCTATGCATGAAGCCCTCATTATATTGAAATATCCTGACCCCTGCTTCCAAGAGCTCAGAAAAGTACGTTCTTGAAGCATGGAATACAATCCACTTATCTGGGTTCCTCGGGACCAGTATTCGCACATCCAATCCACTCAGGCCCGCCACCTTCAATGCCTGAAAAATATCCTCATCAGGGACGAAATAGGGAGATGCAATCCAGATGGACTTTTCCGCCGAATTTATCATGCTGAAAAAAAGGTTCTTAATAACCGTCCATTCACAATCAGGACCACCGGCTATCATTTGTACGCCACCAAGGTCCTGCAAAACTGGCTGACTTGTACCAATATAGGCATCCGACAAATAGCTTTGGTTTGTACTATAGTACCAATCCTGTGAAAAAATGAGCTGTAGCGTTCGGACCGCTTCACCTTCTACCAAAAGGTGAGTATCACGCCAAGACCCGTAATTCGCATTAAGCCCCAAATATTCATCGCCAATATTAAGGCCACCGATAAAACCAATGGTCCCATCGACAATAATAATTTTTCGATGATTCCGAAAATTGAACGTACTATTTATGAAAGGAAGATGGATGGGTCCAAAGGGAACAATCTCTACGCCTGAATCCCTCATTTCATCAATATAAGGGCGGGCCAGGGACCAACATCCCACCGCATCATATAAAAAGCGTACCCGCACCCCTTCTTTTGCCTTTTGGATCAAGATATCCTTCAAAGTGCAACCACTGTCATCATCCCGTACAATATAATATTCCAAATGAATATGGTGTTTAGCTTTCCTCAGTTGCTTCAGGATACTAGCATACGTCTCTTTTCCATTTGTTAGTATTCGGGTTTTCGATGCAAACGAAATGGAACTGTTTCCAAGCTTTTCAGCGAGGGAAAATAACCTTCGATGACGCAACTTCACTCCCCGTTTTTCCCAGGTATCTACTTCCGTGCCGCGTTTAAGGAACTCATGCTTATCCAAAAAATACTTCCTACGAAACTTTCTCTCTTTTCGAAAATTCCCGCCAAACAACAAATAAAAGATGAACCCGATAACAGGAAAAGCCCCAAATGCAATGATCCATGTGATCGTTTGAATGGGATGACGATTTTCGATGAAAATATTAAATCCAATGATCACCAACGAAAGGGCCAACAACAGACTTAGATACCCCCTAACCCCCACTTCTTCCAGTAGGAGATACCATGGGCTACCTAACATGAGTACAAGTACTAGAAAACTTAAACCAACCTTCCCGTTCATTTATGACTACCTCCAATTACAAAACGCAGGTGCACGTAAAAGCTTCTGTTGAGGTGCATGACTTATCAAGGGTAAAAAAAACCGATTTCTAAGAAATCGGCCTAAAAAATATTATGCGAAATATTTATCTACTGTGGAGAGTACATCATTTTCTATGACTACTTTTCCGTATTCTTCAAGCATGTGTACCGTTATTGGGGATTCCTCGCTGTATTCCAACAATAGACTTAAGACATTATCAATTTCTTCCTCGTCAATTTCAGCTTCGGAAAATTCAATATATAGATAATATTTATTTTGATAAGCATAAAGCTTCGTTGTCCAGGTATCCAAACCAGAACGCTTGCTTAAAGAAATGACATCTTCAAAATCCTCGAATATTGTGATGAATTCAATCATCCCATCTTCAAATGTCATGGTGCTCTCTTCATCTTTACCTTCAAAGTGTTGATCAAGAAGCGTATCTACTTTGTCTGTTACACTTAACTCTTTTAACTTATCATCCGATAGAGGCAACTCAAGTTTCTGACCATCTTTGGCAAGTTGGGCTTTTGTGACCAAGACTTCCAAGCCTTTTTCCAATGCTTGAACTTGAATCCATAACGGACCTTCAATCATGAATTCCTCTTCCTGATGCACTTCATCCATCATTTCCCAAAAAAGTTCTTCACTTCTCTCACGGCTATACCAAATTTCTTCCCGGTCGAAGCCTCTTTCCTCGATATCTATATAGGATATATAAAATTTTACTGTATCATCATTAATACGTTCGATTTCCATGATTCCCCTCTCCCTTCCTTTCTCATTTTGAAGGGATAATAACCCCCAAGCGAAAATTGCTCTTAAAAGCTCTTTACCCAAAAGTTCATACTGTAAATCATGCTACATTAAAACAGACTATTTTACCTCATTTTATGACAAAACCTTGAAGAAGGGAAATAAAAAACATCAATATCATAAAAACAATTGTTTGCCTAATATTCCATTCATTTTATAAAAAAAATCGTTCATATGCAACTTTCACGAAGACGGTGCCGTATTTCATTCATATTCTATATTGTATACAGTTAATGGTTATTTACATGCTTTATTTATCCAATCCCGCCCTGACCATTGTCACAAGAGCCTTGTCGCCCCAAGAAAAAGATATATGTATAAACAAAAAGCTCTGCACTATTCTCAGCAGAGCTTGGAAAACACTTATTCATTAATTTACCATACGTTGTGCTTCTAGCAATTGGAACGTACGTACTTTCCGTGGTAAGAAACGACGAATCTCATCTTCGTTATACCCAACTTGAAGACGCTTCTCATCAAGGATAATCGGGCGTCTTAGCAAACCAGGGTTTTCTTTAATCAATTTATATAACTCTTGTAGAGGCAAGCTCTCTAAGTTAACATTTAACTTTTGAAACGTTTTTGATCTGGTTGAGATGATTTCATCCGTACCATCTTCCGTCATACGTAGAATTTCTTTGATTTCCTCTATTGAAAGAGGTTCCGAGAAAATATTTCTTTCTGTATAACCAATCTCATGTTCCTCTAACCATGCTTTTGCTTTTCTGCATGACGTACAACTTGGGGATGTATATAATGTTACCATGTTTACCCACACTCCCTAAATATAGAATCGGTGATCTATGAGGAGAAATCTATTATCATTCACAACTACGATTCTAATTTGAAATAATTTTAAATAAGCATTTCTTTTAATTAATTATACACTAATTCATTTAAAATGAATACCCTTTTTCAAAATTGAAACTATCCTTTATAACTTCCTATTTCATCTGTACTATAGGCACTTCGTTTTTTTATGTAATACATTACAACGCTATTTTCTAATTGAAAATATGCACCTATTATTCTCATTTAAGTTGCAAATTGCCCCTCATTTTCCCTTTATTTTTTTCATTTGCTCATTACTTTTTATTTACCCCCTTTTTTTAGCTATAAACTAGTGATTATCATTTATAATTTCTTTAAGTATCCTTTAATTCCTTCTTCCTTCTTAAAAACCCTCCTTTTGACTGCTTAAATCAATTAAATTAAATGCATGCTCCATACAAATCACCATTTACAGGGACGGAAAATAAATATGCATTCCGCACCACGATATAAAAGAGCCGACGAATTTAGTCGGCTCCTGTGTCATTTCATATCTTTTTAAACCCTATCACTTTCCACTTCTGTTTCTATATTCAATACTTCGTCTACTGATTGATACGATTTTCCATATAGATGCTTATCTTTATGCGTATGAATTTCAGAGTAAATCTTTTTCATATAATTGAATACATCTTCTTCTTTAACAGCATCATGTGCCGGCCAATAAAGGATTTCCATCGGCGTATCTTCTTCAGTAGCCAACGATTTTCTATTATAGGCGATAGAAGAAGCATGTAAAAAGCCTTCTCTTTGATAAAATCTTAATCGTTTTGACGTGTCCACGTCATTTTCCTGCACTGGCTCGACTTCAAGGAAAATGGTCTTTTGTTTTTCTTGCAATTGATGAATCAATTTCTTTCCAAGGCCTTGACCCCGGGCATTTTTGCCGACGAATAAATAATCGACGAAAATAAATTCCTTACCTTCCACATATAGTAGAACATGGTCAGGCCCTTCATCCTTTTTATAGATGTCTTGTTTATCCTTCAATAAAATTTCTATATGTTCTTTTGACTTCATTTCTTCAATTGGAAAATATTGATTTAGTTTATCATACCAATTCACGATTTCATCTCCTCTTCAAATTTTATCTTTCCACGCTTTTGCTTATCGTTTACAATAGACTGTAAATAAATTGAAATTATTGAGGGGGTATCCATGCTTACTTACCTTGTTGACTTAATTTTAGTTGCTGTCTGCGTAATTGGGATCACAGCCATAAATGGTGTCCTGACGAATGCCATTGGGGAAAAGTGGTTTGGTGGTAAAACTCATTCCCACATTTTCAATCAATCGAAACGAATTCAGTCGGGATGGAATCAAGTCGGCGGGAAGAAACATAAGCGATGATTCTTCGGGAGTCCAGATGACCGCTTGTGTACATATCGGTCATCTGATGGTTTATGGGGTGTAGTCTACCCCTTTTGTATAGCGGTTTGCAGCATTCCATAATAGATATTCATCAATTCCATTATCATTTAACGCTTTAATTTGGGCTTCCACTTGTTCCTTACCATACTTTTGATAATTCCCCTCACCCAAGTATGAAGCAGTGAAGTCCTGAATCCAGGGTCTAGAGGTAGGCGGCGTTTCTAGTTCCTTCAATTTCTTGTTCTCCAATTTTGCATATTCCCGAACAAGTTCATACGGTTTTAAATCCGGCTTTTCGATTCCGAAATAGGATGTCCAGTGACTTGGATAAATCATCGAAGAGATGACATCTACATTTTCAGAAATCTTGGAGAAATTTTGCCCAATACCAGGAGCTTCAGGTAATGTAGCGGCATAGCCGAAAATATCGACTGATACTTCCACACCATATGGCTCTAATTGTTTTTTTGCGTAGGCCACAAAGTCGGTTACGGCCTGTACCCGTTTTTCAGTATGGGTCTTATTGCCTTTTTCATACTCTCCCATATCATATTTTAGGTCATCCTCTTTATTCTCGAACCCTTCAGGAAAACGGACATAGTCGAATTGAATTTCTTTGAATCCCATCTTCGCAGCTTCTATGGCAATCCCCACGTTATAATCCCATACCTCTTTCAGGAATGGATTCACGAAAGATTCACCACGTCCATTCTTCCAGACCTTATCGCCATCTTTAAACGACCATTGTGGTTTTTCCTTTGCAAGAAGGGTATCCTTGAAAACGACGACACGGGCAATCGGATAAATCTTCTTATCCTCAAGCTTTTTTAACATGTCCACCGGTTTCCTTATGTAATCCTTTCCAATATTCGAATAAGGGGAATCCTTGTCTTCCGGTTTATAGGTAACATTCCCCCTGTCATCCTTAATATCGATGACCATTGCATTCAAATCGGTTTCGTCCACATATTGTATGAGTTCATTTAACTTGTTTCCACCAGCTACATGTCCTGTAACATAAAGCCCTCGTACTGCATCAGGATAATCAAACTTCAATCCAGAATCATATACGAATCTAGGGGCCAACTTTGGTAGTTCTTTCTGCTCAAGCGCCACAGTTCTTGCTTGTTCCAAATCCTCAGCATGGACCGGTTGCTGAACCAAAAACAAACACATTCCTGCCACTATACATTTACTTAACGATTTCACATCTTCACCTCATTCGCCCTTCAAATCTACAACAGACTCTTTTGTTTAATACCACAACAGCAAAACTTTATTCCTATAAAATAAACTTTTTTTAAAAAAATGGTGTGTAACAATCTCCTATATCATTATCCTACCCTAAAATCGATTCCCCATTGATGGTTAAAAATCAATAAGTTACGAATCCTTCTTTTTTTACCCCATCGTATATATTAGTTGTAATAAGGGCATGCTGTTTGGATTACATTTCTTAAGAATAAATGCTAAAATACAGGTATAGTGGAAAATTCGTATCTCTAGGTAGACATTCCCTGGCGAGTACTGCCTTGCAAGACATAAATGAGCTCTCTTACACTTGCTGTACAGGAAGTGGATTACTTCCCTATTTATCCTTACAATAATGAAGAGCGAATATCCAATTAGTTAATTAAACGTATTTAGAGGAGTGACTAGCAGTTGAAAAGGATTTTCTCTGGCATTCAGCCATCTGGTTCTGTTACATTAGGAAATTATATCGGAGCAATGAAGCAATTTGTTAACTTACAGGATGAATATGACTGTTTCTTTTGTATCGTTGACCAACATGCAATTACAGTTCCGCAGGATCGACTTAAATTAAGAAAAAACATTAAAACACTCGCTGCCTTATATTTGGCAATCGGCATTGACCCTGAAAAGAATACGATCTTCATTCAATCAGAGGTTCCCGCGCATGCCCAGGCAGGCTGGATTTTGCAAAGCATCGCTTATATTGGCGAACTTGAGAGAATGACCCAATTTAAAGATAAATCAGCCGGCAAGGAAGGCGTTTCTTCTGCACTTCTTACCTACCCGCCACTGATGGCTGCAGATATTCTCCTGTACAATACAGATGTTGTTCCTGTTGGGGAAGATCAAAGACAACACTTGGAATTAACGCGAGATTTAGCTGAGCGATTCAATAATAGGTACAACGATATCTTTAAAATACCAGAAATCAGCCTTCCAAAGGCAGGAGCGCGAATAATGTCGCTTCAAGAACCGACTAAGAAAATGAGTAAATCCGACCCTAATAAAAAAGCTACGATTGCTCTACTTGACGATCCTAAACAAATCGAGAAAAACATTAAGAGTGCAGTAACTGATTCTGAAGGCATCGTTCGTTATGATAAAGAAAATAAAGCGGGCGTATCGAACTTAATGTCCATCTACTCCATCTTCAGTGGAAAAACATACGCTGAAATTGAAGAGATGTATGCCGGAAAAGGATATGGCGACTTTAAAGGTGATTTAGCTCAAGTGGTACTAGGAGAGATTCTACCCATTCAAGAGCGTTACTATAGCTTGATCGATTCCCCTGAACTTGATGAAATTTTAGATCGTGGGGCAGAGAAGGCAAATATCGAAGCCAATAAGATGATTAGAAAAATGTACAACGGCATGGGACTTGGAAGAAAAAGATAATGGAAAAAGACGATCCGCAACGGATCGTCTCAGACTGTAGACAAACTCGATGAAAATCGACTTTGCCTACAGTCTTTTTTATTTTAAAATAAAAGTATTAAAACTTGAGGTGATAAAGATGCTTTCGAAACATGATTCTATTCAGCGAGATCAACTTGAAATGATTACTTTGGATCAATTGGTGCCAGCGAACCATTTGGTTCGTAAAATTGAGGCGGCCATTGATTTCTCTTTCATTTATGATTTAGTGAAAGATATGTATTCTGAGGTAGGTCGCCCAAGTATCGATCCAGTTATTTTGGTTAAACTTGCATTCATTCAATATACCTTCGGTATTCGTTCCATGCGTAAAACAATTGAAGAAGTTGAAACAAATATGGCTTACCGTTGGTTCTTAGGTTACGGTTTCCACGATAAAGTACCTCATTTCTCAACCTTCGGAAAAAATTATGAGCGACGCTTTAAAGATAGTGACCTCTTTGAACAGATTTTCTATCGCATTTTAATCACAGCTGCCCAAAGAAAGTTAATAAGTGCAGAGCATGTATTCGTTGATTCCACTCATGTAAAAGCTAGTGCAAATAAACGAAAATTTGCAAAGAAAGTCGTCCGCAAGGAAACACGAGCATATCAAGAACGCCTTCAAGAAGAAATAAATCAGGATCGTGAAGATCATGGAAAGAAACCTTTTCCACCAGATAAATT